>SRZB01000017.1 GCA_004793585.1 Hominisplanchenecus murintestinalis
ACAGTAACTATGTGGCTTTCAGCCACTTTCACGGCACAGCTGTGAATAATTCAGGCTCCTTTTTGCTTCATATTAAAAAAGAGATTGTGCAGACTGGATGGATAAAGATTAAAGGTAAGAAAAAATATTTTAAAACGTAAGATGTATTTATACGGAGGGAGAGACATTCACAGATGGGTGTCTCTTCTTTTTTTGCGTATTAAAAAAGTGTAAATAGGTATTGACTTTATATATTATATTGAATATAATATAGATAACAAAAATATATAGATGAATTATATATATATAAAAATGAAAGGTATAAGGAGGACGCGTATGATTTATCAGTTGGGCTCTACCCTTACTGATGCGATTGTGCTGGCGATTATATCCAGGGGGGACGCCTATGGCTATTCTATCTCGCAGCAGGTGAAGAAGGTGGCGGATATTAAGGAATCTACTCTGTACCCGGTTCTGCGCAGACTGCAGCAGAAAGGATATCTGGAGACATATGACCAGCCGTATCAGGGAAGGAACAGGAAGTATTACGTGATTACGGAGGCAGGGAAACAGCAATATCAATTTTATATGGAAGAGTGGAAGAAATACCGTATGGAAGTGGAGGAAATTATGATGGGAGGTATGGAGAATGAACAGGGATGAATTTTTACGGGAATTATCCAGGGAGCTGCGCAGGCTGCCGCGGGACGAATATGAAAAAGCGATGGACTATTATGTGGAATTTTTTAACGATGCGGGACCGGAAAATGAGAAAACAGTGATTGCTGATTTGGGGACGCCGAAGGAAGTAGCGGCGCAGATTATTATGGATGCGGCGGTGGAAAGGATGCATGAACCGCCAAAGTCAGCACGGAGGGGACTTGGAACAATTTGGATGGTAATTCTCGGGGTCTGCGCGGCGCCGATTGCCCTGCCGTTTGCGTTTGTAATCCTGATGTTGGTGGGGATGCTGCTTTTGAGCGCAGGGATGGTTGTCCTGGGGCTTTTGATAGCTGAGGCAGGCTTGTTTGCCGGAGGCGTAATCGGTGTGGTGTGTGGAATTATCCTTCTATTTTCTCAGCCGGCATCTGCGCTGACGGGGCTGGGGCTGGGGCTGGCGTTTATTGGTCTTAGTATTTTAGGCGCTTTTCTTGTATGTAAAGTATTTAAAGGGATGATAAAAGCAATCCGGGCATTATTTCAAAGAATTTTCAGGAGGAAAAAAGCATGAAGAGGTATCAGAAAGTTTTGCTGCTTACAGCAGGGATATTGGTGATAGGCGGAGGAATCCTGGCAACTGCGGGACTTGCGATGGGCGGTGTTCCGGGATTTTGGATTACAGAGAAAGGGATTCAGACGGCAGAAGATATCAGGGGGACGTTTGTAGAGAAAAAAGTACCTTTGTCTGACGTCAGCAGTTTGGATATCAATTGCGTAGAAGGAAATGTGGAGTTTCTTTTGGGGGATGATTTTCATCTGGAATACGGTTATGATGATGCGTTTCTTAGCGTTAAGAACGAGAAGAAGGACGGCATTTATCATTTTACCAGTGATTATGTAAAACAGGCGGGGTGGTATGGCGCAGGATTTTTCTGGGGAGATACGGTGAACAGTAAGGAGAGCTATGTGCGGATTTATGTGCCGAGGGGGACGAAGCTGAAAGATTTAAACCTGGTAAATGAATATGGAAAGATTAAGATGGATATCAATGGAGCAGGATGTGAAAAAACTGTGATGAAGATGGAATCGGGAAGCGCATGGGTGAACGGCCTGACAAGCGGGCATACAGAAGTACAGGCAGAGTATGGGGATGTCGAAATGGAGGACTGTGACGTAGGAAAAATGACCCTGAAAGGGGAGGGCGGGAGCTACAGATTGTCAGATATCCAGGCGGAAGAAATGAAGCTTGAGGAAATGTATGGAGAAATTTCCCTGAGCAGAATTTCAGGGGGAATTATGACAGTAAAGAGCGAGTCCGGGAATACCAAAATAGAGGAGATGAGCGGGAAAGAGCTTTCTCTGGTTAATGAGTACGGAGAGATCACAATGCAAAATGTGACAACAGATACGTTTGTCCATATCAAGAGCGGAGACAGTGGAAATATCAGAATACAGGACATAAAAACCGGACAGATGAAACTTGAAACAGAGGGCGGAGATGTGGAAGGCAAGAAAGTAGAACTTGGAACGGCGGACATTCAAGTTGCATATGGGAAATGTGAACTATACGAACTGAATGCAAAAGATGTAAAGGTATCAAGCGAAAGTGGAAATGTAAAACTTGCAATGGCAGGAAAAGAAAAAGAATACCAGATGAGCCTTATGACAGAGTATGGGGAAGTATCTGTCAACGGGAAAAAGCAGGGGAATAATATTCTTTTGGAGAGGGAGAAAGCAAAAGGAAAGCTTGAGGTAAAGAGTGAGGAAGGGAATATCCGGGTAGATACGGAATGATTTTGCTGTCTAAGAACTTTCAAAATGTGGTTTATTATGGGATTTAGCCGCTATCTGTCTCTGGATTTTACCGGCTGTCTGTGGTATGATAAATTATCAGAGAAAAATATACCATATACAAGAAGAGGAGAATAGGCGATGAGTGCCATAGTAGAAATAAGAAATGTGAAGATTGGAGAAGGGACGCCCAAAATCTGCGTCCCTCTTACAGCGTCCACAAGAGAAAGCATCTGTACATCGGCAGAAGCATTGAAGGGACACCCCTTTGACATGGTGGAATGGCGCGCGGATTTTTTTGAAGAGCTTTTGGATCCACAGGCAGTAAATGAGACACTGCAGGAGCTTCGTGAAATTCTGGGGGATATTCCCCTGCTGTTTACTGTCCGCACAAAAGAGGAAGGGGGGAATGTCCGTCTGGATGCGGAAACATATCTGGGAGTGAATATCCGGGCGATGAGGACAGGGCTGCCAGATTTAGTTGATGCAGAAATATTCCGCGGGGATGATATCACGTATATGATGGTGGAAGCGGCACATGGCCAGGGTATGAAAGTGATCGCGTCCAACCATGATTTTAGCAGGACGCCGAAGAAGGAAGAATTGATGCGGCGGCTCTGTAAAATGCAGGAAATGGAGGCAGATATTGCCAAACTGGCGGTAATGCCCAGGACAGAGAGGGATGTATTGACGCTTTTGGACGCGACGCTGGCTATGAAGGAACTTCACCAGGACACGCCGATAGTGACAATGGCAATGGGAGAACTGGGAGTGATCAGCCGGCTGGCAGGGCAGCTTTTTGGGTCGGCGATTACGTTCGGAAGTGTGGGCGAGATGTCGGCGCCCGGGCAGATTCCAGTGGAAAAGTTATATGAGTTTTTGAAAGATTTAAAATTAGGCTAAGGCAAAATCGCTGTGAAAGTCCGCACGGTCCTGAAATTTTTCGGATGTGAAGGGTTTCAGGGCTTTTTTTGCGCGCTGATATAGTGAGATTAAGTAAGAATAAGAAAGCGATGGTGCGGTAAAATTTTGTCGATAAGAAATCAGAAATTGCTTCCCGGATTTGACAAATTTCTTTTCCTGGATTTCATATAATTGGAAATGCCTAATCCAAGTGCTTCATAAGGGCGTGGGAGGTGTTTCGTGTATTATGAATTTTACATAGATATATTCTTTCTGGAAAATATGATGCTGGACTATATCGTACTTGCGCTGACGGGAAGCATCCTGAAATGGAAAAGAGATTTCAGACTGCTGTTTCTTGCAGCATTTACCGGAGCTTTGGGAGCATGTATGCTCATGGTAAGCCCGTTTCGTGGGATTCCGGCAGTGATGATTGCCGGATATGTATTGACGGCAGTTTTGATGGTCAGGATTGCTTATGGCATCTCGCAGAAACATTTGCTGGCAAAAGGGCTCCTCTGCTTTTCTTGTACTGCATTTTTGACAGGGGGGATTTTCCAGGCGGTGTCTGCACAGTTTTCATTTTCTGTTCCGACAGCGGCGTTTGTGAGCGCGGGAGTACTCACGGTATTTTTGAGAGGATATCAAGGTGTAAAATTCAAGACACAGAATTTTTATGATGTCACGTTGGGCTTCCATGGAAAAACCGTATGTGTCAGGGCTCTGAGGGATACGGGAAACCAGCTGAAAGACCCGCTTACGGGAAAGCCTGTAAGCATACTGGCTTATGATGCTGCCAGGGGGCTTTTGGATAAGGATGCAAAAATGTTTTATATTCCGTTCCATTCTATTGGAAAAAGCAGCGGCCTGCTGCCGGGAATGACATTAGATTATATGAACATCAGGCGGGAAAAAGACTTACAGCGGCTGGAGCGACCGGTGATTGCAGTGAGTAAAGAGCCTGTGAACCGGGATGGAAAGTATCAGCTGATTCTTCATCCCCAGCTTTTGGATGAATAGGAGGGATTCTTATGGTAATCAAAGTTGCAATGCCGCGTCATTTTCAATTCCGTGTCGTATCGACACTGCCCAGCCTTTTGATGGGGCGGGGGAATGATATCCACTATATAGGAGGGAGCGAGGTGCTGCCGCCGCCGTTGTCAGCCCATCAGGAAGCAAAGGCCATCGAGAATCTTGAGACAGACCATAACAGCGAGGCAAAGACAATGCTGATTGAGCATAATCTGCGGCTGGTGGTTTACATAGCGAAAAAGTTTGACAATACGGGAGTGGGCGTGGAAGATTTGACGTCTATAGGTACAATAGGGCTGATAAAAGCAATCAATACATTCAATCCGGGAAAAAATATCAAGCTGGCCACTTATGCGTCCAGGTGTATCGAAAATGAAATTCTAATGTATTTGAGAAGGAACAACAAGACAAAGATGGAAGTATCGATTGATGAGCCTCTGAACGTGGACTGGGACGGGAATGAGCTGTTGCTTTCAGATATCCTGGGAACAGATGAGGATGTGATTTATAAAGATATGGAGACAGAGGTGGAGCGGAAACTTCTGATGAAAGCTATCGGAAAACTTACGGACAGAGAGCAGACCATTGTAAGACTGCGGTTTGGGCTGAATACTCTGGACGGGGAGGAGAGGACGCAGAAAGAGGTTGCGGATTTGCTGGGGATTTCCCAGTCTTACATTTCAAGGCTTGAAAAGAAAATTATGAAGAGGCTGAAGAAAGAGATTGTGAGGTTTGAATAGAAATATCTTTTGGCTGTTAGTGGGCAGTATCCCCTGGTTTTTGCCGGGGGATTTTATATGGGCAAATTTGTATGTACAGAAAAGCTTGTACTCTGATTGAAAGTATGTTAAAGTTTTGTCAGTGAACATGTTTTAACAAAAAGCTTCAAATGGAGGATGAGCTATGAGAGGAATTTATACATCTGTAAATAAAATCAGGCGCCAGGTCTTTACAGAAGTGGCGCGGTTCGCGTATGAAGGAGGAGATTATACAAAGTTCGAGGAAGTGCCGTACAAGATTATCAAAGGAGAGATTGCAGCTTATCGTGACAGCGTATTTCTGGAACGGGCGATTGTAGGCGAGCGGCTCCGGCTTACTATGGGGCTTCCATGGAGGAAAGCAGATGAACAGGCGCCGATTTCCGAGGGGCTGGATGAGGCGATGAAGTCGGAGAAGTATTATGAGCCGCCATTGGTAAACATTATTAAATTCGCCTGTCATTCCTGCCCGGATAATAAGGTGTTTGTTACAGATGCCTGCCAGGGCTGTCTGGCTCATCCGTGTAAAGAAGTCTGTCCCAAAAATGCGGTGGAGATTGTGAATGGACGTTCTGTTATTGATGAAGAAAAATGTGTAAAATGTGGGAAATGCGTGCAGGAATGCCCATACGGAGCAATTACGAAACTGGAGCGTCCCTGTGCGAAAGCCTGCGGGATGGACGCCATCCGAAGCGATGAATTTGGCAGGGCGGATATTGATTACGATAAATGTGTTTCCTGCGGTATGTGCCTGGTAAACTGTCCGTTTGGGGCCATTGCGGATAAGAGCCAGATTTTCCAGACGATTCAGGCGATTAAGAGCGATGTTCCGGTGTATGCAATCGTGGCTCCGGCAGTTTCCGGGCAGTTTGGGCCTAAGCTTACGCCGGATAAGATGAAAGCGGCGTTTCGAGGACTGGGATTTGAGGATATTGTGGAGGTAGCGGTAGGCGCGGATTTATGCACGATTGAGGAAGCGAAAGAGTTTATCAAAGATGTACCTGAGAAGCAGCCGTTTATGGCCACATCCTGCTGCCCGGCGTGGTCGGTAATGGCGAAAAAGCTCTTTCCGCAGTTTGCGCCTTATATTTCTATGGCGTTGACTCCGATGGTGCTGACTGCCCGGCTGGTAAAGAAGGAGCATCCGAATTGTAAGATTGCATTTATCGGTCCCTGTGCGGCGAAAAAGCTGGAAGCAAGCCGAAGAAGCATCCGCAGTGATGTGGATTTTGTGTTGACCTTTGAGGAAGTCATGGGGATGTTTACGGCGAAGGAAATGGATTTTGACAGCCTGCCGTCAGAGGAATTCTTTACGGAAGCGAGCGGCGACGGGAAAGGGTTTGCCATTAGCGGGGGCGTGGCGTCTGCGGTAGTGAATTGTATTAAGAAGCTGGAACCCTCCCGCGAAGTCAAGGTTCAGAGCGCAGAAGGCCTGAGGGAATGCCGGAAAATGCTGACGATGGCAAAAGCCGGGAAACTGAACGGCTATCTGCTGGAGGGTATGGCATGCCCGGGCGGCTGTGTGGCAGGGGCAGGAACCCAGCAGCCGATTAACCGTTCTAAGACTGCAGTAACAAATGACAAGAAAAATGCAAGATTCCAGAGTGTGATGGACAGCGGATATAAGGAGCATCTGGCAGAACTGGAAGAATGATAACAGAAGGTATGGACGGTACGAAGGAAGGGCAGATGAAAATAGATGTAAGAGAGGAACTGCTTTGTCTGGCAGAGCCGGAATACCAGAAATTTAACAGCAGGCTGATACCAAATATCAATCCGGAAACAATGCTGGGCGTCCGTCTTCCGGCGCTCAGAAAGCTTGCCAGGGAGCTGTCGAAAGAGGATTGGAGGACATATCTGGAGACAGCTCAGAATAAATATTATGAAGAGGCCATGCTCCAGGGGATGGTGATTGGCTGCGCCAAGATGGAGTTTGAGGAGCGGATTTCTTATATCAGGTGGTTTCTGCCGAAAATTGATAACTGGGCAGTGTGCGACAGTTTCTGCAGCAGCCTGAAAGCAATGAGCAGGTATACAGAAGAGATGTGGCCATTTATCCAAGAATGCCTGGCAGGAAACAGTGCATATGTCATCCGGTTTGGCGCAGTGATGCTGCTGGATTACTATATGGATGAGGCTTGGATAAACGAGGCGCTGAAACTGCTGGATGGGGTCAGGCATGATGATTACTATGTAAAAATGGCGGTGGCGTGGACGATATCCATTTATTATGTGAGGTTTCCGAAACAGGTAATGCCGTATCTGCTGGAAAACAGCCTGGATGATTTTACCTATAATAAAGCACTGCAGAAGATTACAGAATCACGCAGGATTGGCAAAGAAGAGAAAAAACGCATCCGGCAGATGAAGCGGAAAGTATAGCAGGAAAGGAAAAAAGTGCTAGACTAATTTGTCGATTTGTGAGAGAATAAAAGCAAGTATGACATGGGCATTTCATGTCCGGTGTATACATTAGTCATTTATAATTGAAAGGAGTCTTAAAATGATTTATTCACGTGAAGTAGAAGAAATGTGTCCAGTGGCACAGGGCGTTCATCATGGCGCTGCTCCAATCCCAGAAGAAGCAAAATGGGTACAGGCAAAAGAAGTTAAAGACATTTCCGGTCTGACACATGGCGTTGGCTGGTGTGCTCCTCAGCAGGGCGCATGTAAGCTGACCTTAAATGTAAAGGAAGGAATCATTCAGGAAGCTCTGGTAGAAACCATCGGATGTTCAGGCATGACACATTCTGCAGCTATGGCTTCTGAGATTTTACCGGGACTGACAGTTATGGAGGCTCTGAATACTGACCTGGTGTGTGATGCAATCAACACCGCTATGAGAGAGCTGTTCCTTCAGATTGTATACGGAAGAACACAGAGTGCATTTTCAGAGGACGGGCTTCCGGTAGGCGCAGGCCTGGAGGATCTTGGAAAAGGACTCCGCTCACAGGTTGGTACAATGTACGGAACTTTGAAGAAAGGCCCTCGTTATCTGGAAATGGCAGAAGGTTATGTAACCGGTATCGCCCTGGATGCAGATGATATGATTATCGGTTATCAGTTCGTAAGCCTTGGCAAGATGACAGATTTCATCAAAAAGGGTGATGATCCGAACACTGCATGGGAAAAGGCAAAAGGTCAGTATGGCCGTGTAGCAGACGCTGTTAAGATTATTGACCCGAGAAAAGAATAATTGTAGAGGAGGTAACGGGAAATGGCTTTATTTGAATCATATGAAAGACGAATTGACAAAATCAATTCTGTTTTAAATAGTTATGGAATCGCTTCTCTGGAAGAAGCTGAGAAAATCACAAAAGACGCTGGTCTGAATGTATACGACCAGATCAAAGGAATCCAGCCAATCTGTTTTGAGAACGCATGCTGGGCATACATCGTAGGCGCGGCTATCGCAATCAAAAAAGACTGCAGGAAAGCAGCAGACGCAGCAGCAGCAATCGGCGAGGGGCTTCAGGCTTTCTGTATTCCGGGTTCCGTTGCAGATACCCGTCAGGTAGGTCTTGGTCATGGAAACCTGGGTAAGATGCTTCTGGAAGAGGATACAGAGTGTTTTGCATTCCTGGCAGGCCATGAGTCCTTTGCAGCAGCAGAGGGAGCGATTGGTATTGCTGAGAAAGCAAACAAGGTTCGTCAGAAACCGCTGCGTGTTATCCTGAACGGTCTTGGAAAAGACGCTGCTCAGATTATCGCAAGAATCAACGGATTTACATATGTTGAGACAGAGTATGATCCGTATACAAATGAAGTAAAAGAAGTATTCCGTAAATCCTATTCAGAGGGACTTCGCGCGAAAGTAAACTGCTACGGCGCAAACAGCGTTCCGGAAGGCGTTGCTATCATGTGGAAAGAGGGTGTAGACGTTTCTATCACAGGTAACTCCACAAACCCGACACGTTTCCAGCATCCGGTAGCAGGCACTTACAAAAAAGAGTGCAACGAGAAAGGCAAGAAATACTTCTCTGTAGCATCCGGCGGCGGTACAGGACGTACCCTGCATCCGGATAACATGGCAGCAGGCCCTGCTTCCTATGGTATGACAGATACTCTGGGACGTATGCACTCCGACGCACAGTTCGCAGGTTCTTCCTCTGTACCGGCGCATGTAGAGATGATGGGCCTGATTGGGGCAGGTAACAACCCGATGGTTGGTATGACTGTTGCCGTAGCTGTTTCCGTGGAGGAAGCGGCGAAGGAAGGGAAGTTCTAAGAAACAGAATAGTTAAAGAATTTGAGAATCATTAGGAGCAGTTTGCAGAATGAAAAGCAAGCTGCTCCTATACTTTGCACATAAATCCATTATTTACTGTAGTACGGGAGATGTTTCCTTTCATTCATTGTAAGTGTTTTTTCGAAACGTCTTATGCTATGATACAGGCAGAAGATCAAGGAGGTGCTTTGGATGAACCAGAAAATATTGGAGATTGAAGCGTTAAGAAAATATTACGGAAAGCGTGAAAGCCAGACAAAAGCTCTGGATGGGATTACTTTTCAGGTGGTATCCGGGGAGTTTTTGGGAATTATGGGAAGCAGCGGTTCGGGAAAGTCTACTCTGCTAAACTGTATTGCGACTGTGATAGCGCCCACAGAGGGGCACATTGTTATGAGAGGGACGGAAATTACATCTTTGAAAGGGAAGGAACTGGCGGAGTACAGGGGCAGGAAGGTAGGCTATCTGTTTCAGAATTTTGAGCTTCTGGATAATTTAACAGGGAGGGAAAATATTTTGATTCCACTTTCCTTGCATGGAATACCGGAAAAAGAAAGCAGGAGCAGGATGGGGGAACTGGCAGGCTATCTGGAAATTGAGGATGTTCTGGATAAGTTTCCGGCGCAGATGTCGGGCGGTCAGAGGCAGCGGGTGGCGGCGGCCAGGGCGCTTATTTTAAACCCGGAAATCATTCTGGCGGACGAGCCCACCGGAGCATTGGATTCCCGGAATGCCAGGACGTTGATGGAAAAGTTGTCCGGACTGAACCGGAAACAGGATTCTACGATTTTGATGGTAACGCATGACTCGAATGCCGCCAGTTACTGCACGAGGATTTTGTTTATTCAGGACGGGAAAATATTTCATGAACTGAGACGGAGGCTTCCGGAGGAGACGCAGCAGGAATTTTATGAAAGAATTCTGCATGTTATGGCACAGCTGGGAGGGGGAAGCGCAAATGTTCTTTGATTTAGTACGGCGGAACAGCAGGCGGAGCAGGAAAGAAAACGGTCTGTTTTTTGTTTCCCTGCTGGTATCGATTGTGTCTTTTTATATTATTCTGTCCCTGGCGGAACAGGACGTTATGGTTTTTTTGAGAAAGATGGAAAGTGATGCGGTGGATAAACTGATGGCTCTGATTCCGGCATTCTATGGCGTGACGCTGTTTATTTTGTTTTTTCTGGTTTATTTTGCCAGCAAGTACCAGTTGGAGAGGAGGAGCCATGAGCTTGGGGTTTATCTGATGCTGGGGATGCGCAGGACGAAATTGTTCCTGCTTTTGATGGCGGAGGATTTGTGGAGCAGTGTTCTGTCTCTGGCGCTGGGGCTTCCGGCGGCGGTATTGGTTTCGGAACTGATCAGCCTGATTACTGCCCGGCTGGTGGGAATCGGTATCCTGGGTCATCAGTCGGTATTTTCTCTGGAAGCGGTTGGGCTGACGATTGCAGGGTTTTTATTGATAAAATGCCTGGCGTTTGTCCTGCTGAGCGGGAAAATTGCCGGAAAAGAAATCGGCGGACTCCTGGCGCCTGCGCCGGACGGTGCCAAGCGTCAGCTTCCGGCAGGAATTTATTTTATGGCGCTGGCGCTGGGAATGTTGCTGCTGGGAATGGCTTACCGCCTGGCGATTTGTGGGATTTCCTGGACATCTATGGGAAAAATGGGGCTCACGATGCTTCTGGGAATTCTTGGTACGTTTCTTTTGTTTTATGGGCTGCGGGTAGCGTTGGGGTTTTTGGCGGGACGGCAGGGAAAAAAGAAATTACGTGTATTTCAGTTCCGCCAGCTACAGGAGCAGGTGATTCATCAGTCTGTATCCCTGGCAGTCAGTTCCCTGCTGATTCTGGCGGCGATGTGCTTTTTTGGTTATGGTGTAGCTATCGCATGGGGGCGGAGCGCAGGCGAAGTCCATACGCTTGACTACACGTTCAGCGTGCGGGAGAGTGAGAATGTGCCTGAAATCTTAAAAAAGAAGGGTCTGTCAGACAGCTTTAAAGAGCTTTTTGAGATGAGAGTTGGCCACATACACGCAGGAAATCAGGATGTTTCTGTCAGGATGCCTCATGTTATGGAGCTTTTAACGAAGGAAGAAGATTCAGAGGAAAAAGAGATACTTTTGAATAATCTGGGGTATGTGGATTATCCTTATGTCATTTCCCTATCAGGCTATAACAGGCTGCTGAGGGCGGCGGGGCTTGAAGAAATCCAGCTTCAGTCTCATCAGGCCTCCGTTTATATGGATGAAGAGTTTACAAACGCAGTACGGGCGGAGCTTATGAACCGGGTTCTGAGCCAGGAACCGGAAATAGAGATGGCGGGAGACGTCTGGCATATGACGGGAAAGGTACAGAGCCGTAATCTGGTGGTTGACAGTTCGATTACGCTGTCTTTTGCACTGATTGTGCCGGATGAGGATTTTCAATATCTGACAGGGGGAGAATATGATATTTACTGGGATGCGGTTCTGGCGCCGGAGCTGGTGGAGGATCAGGGGCTGATGCAGGCGATTGCAGCAGTAAATGCGGAGTTGGGAGAAACGGGGCTTGTGTATGAAAGCTATCTTCAGAATATGGGACGTCAGCTGTTTTATGTGGTAGCTGCCAGCTATTTAACCCTGTATTTGGCGTTTATTTTCCTGATTGTAGCGAATACAGTTCTGGGGGTACAGTTTTTAATGCAGCAGCAGAAGACAGGGAAACGTTACCGGACACTAATCCGGCTGGGAAGCAGCTATGAGATGCTGTGTGCTTCTGCCAGAAGCCAGATACGGTGGTATTTTGGGCTTCCTACGCTTGCGGCGGTAGTCAGCAGCCTGTTTGGTGTGCGCGCGCTGTTCCGTGGGATGCTGCCTTCCAGCATCCGAAATGAGACGGCAGGGCTTTTGGTGATTGCACTGGCTATGATTTTCCTGCTTTGTGTGATAGAATGGTGTTATCTGAAGGCGGTTTCCAGAGCCAGCAGCCGGTATATTCTTACGCTGATGGAGCCGGAACGGGAAGAATAGAAGGGGGGGACTGTCTGTGAAAAAGATTGTGATTGTAGAAGATGAGCCGTTTATGCGCGAAGAGCTGGAACAAATCTTTCAAAAAGCCGGATATTCGGTGATGTCAGTGACGGACTTTTCTCATGCGCCACAGGAAATTATGCAGGCAGTTCCAAACCTTGTGCTTCTGGACTTGAACCTGCCGGGAATCAGCGGCTTTCAGATCTGCCGGGAACTGAAACAGAAGAGTACTTTTCCGGTATTGGTGCTGACATCCAGAGATCAGATGAAGGACGAGCTTCACGCGCTTGATTTGGGAGCGGATGAATACTTGACAAAGCCATGCCGGAAAGAACGGCTTCTGGCAAGAGTGTCCAACCTGCTGCGCCGTTATGAAGGGCGGGCAAATCTGTTGGAAGGACCGGGATTTTTGCTGGACGAACAGACATATACGTTGTATATTTATGATAAATCGGTTATTCTGCCGAAAAATCAGGGAAAGCTGCTGGAAATGTTTTTGCGGCACAGGGATGAGACGGTTACGAGAGAGATGTTGTGCGACGCGCTGTGGGGAACAGCAGAGTATATTGATGAAAATGCTTTGCAGGTGAATCTTACCCGCCTGAAAAAGACCATGAAAAATCTGGGCGTCGGTCAGAGGATAGAGCCGGTGAGGGGAATTGGTTACCGTATGATGACAGATGTGGAAGAGTAAAGCTTTCAAGCTGGAATAGGTGTATAAGCTGTTTTTGTAAAAAGATGGATAAGAGTGGAGAGCAGGAAATGCAAAGATTTTCAGGTGAGTACTGGAGAAAAGTGAAGCATTTTATAAAATATTTTCGAAAGTATGCCCTATGGCTGGGACTGCTGCTGGGGACAGACGTTATATCGGCGCTGTTTCTCTGGCTTGCGGATGTGAGGGCGTTCCGGATTCTGGCAACTGCAATAGTTTTAGGAAGCGTCCTGTTGTTTCTGGTCATTTTGTGGATACTTGGCCGGGCTGAGAGGCGGAAAGAGCAGGCGTTTCTTGAGTTTCTGGAAAATGGAGACAGTTTTGCGGAACAAGCAGTTCTGCGGCAGGTCAGCGCTCAGGAAGGGGAAATGATACGAAGCATTGCTTCAGTTTTGAAAGAGAATCAGGCGCGGGAGAAAGAGCTGTTAGGGCGGATTAAAGACTATGAAGAATATACAGAAGCATGGGCGCATGAAATCAAAACGCCGATTTCACTATTGACATTTCTAATGGATAACCACCGGGAGGAGATTCCGGAGAGAGTTAGCCGAAAACTGGATTATGTCAGGAATCAGATGCAGGAGCATGTGAATCAGATGTTGTATTATGCCCGCTTGAAAAGTGTAGGGAAAGACTATTTGTTTGAACAACTTTCCTTGAGAGAGTGTTGTGAAGAAGTGCTTGAGGACTACCATCCTCTTTTGCAGGAAAGAGGATTTCAGGTAGAGAAGGATGTGGGAGAAATTTTTGTGTTATCTGACAGAAGAGGGCTGGACTTTCTTGTGAGCCAGTTCATCAGCAATTCTATTAAATATTGCAGAGCTGCAGGGACGCCTAAAATTTGGATAAAAGCCAGAAAGGAAGAAGAGGGGATTTTTTTCCGCATCGAAGATAATGGAATTGGCGTCAGGGATTGCGAGGTGCCGTTTTTGTTTGAGAAAGGTTTTACCGGAGACACCGGGATGATGCGGAAAAAGGCAACGGGCATGGGGCTGTATCTTGCAAAAGAAATTGCGGATGATTTGAAGATTACCCTGCATATCCGGACAGAATGGCAGAAAGGATTTGAGATTACGATGCGTTTTGCTATCGTTTGAAGGAACTTTGTTTATAGCCTGTGCAGGCGGGATTTGCCCGCCTGCTTTTTTAAATTAATCCATGCACTTGAAATCAAGCGGGCTGTCAATCAGTGACGCCGCCTGGAATTCATGTCTGTGTCCGTCCTCGCAGTCCGTGTAGGCTTTTGCGAAATGAACATGTTTTCCGCCGCCCACTTCGATAGCACATGAGGATTTGCCGCAGAATTCATGAAAATGGCCATCTGCAAAATCTGTGCGGAACGTTACTTCATGAACATGGCTTTTTCCTTCACGGATTGCCTCGCCGGATACCGTGCAGAAACGATGGTTATGGCAATCGCGGCAGTCGCCTACCGTGGCGGTACTGCCAACGATTTCATGAACATGTTTCTGTTCTTTACACTCAGGTGAATAAGACATATTTTTTTCTTCCATGAGAGACTTCTTTCTCAGTGTCGTCTCTCTATTGTATGCCTGCTCTGTAAATACGTGAAAACAGTGTCAGGCTTTTTTTAGCGCCTTTAGGATTGAGCCGATTTTTGGCGTCGTCCCATAGAGCAGGACACCTACCCGGTAGATTTTTGCCGAGAATATGCCTATGCCAAAAACGGAAACCACAAGAACTCCGATGGACAGGGCAATCTGGTAGAAAGGCACGGTGCTCATGGCAATCCGGGTAAACATGGCCATAGGCGAGGTGAACGGTATATAGGAGCAGATAAGCATGAGGGTGTTATCTACGGATCCGCTGGACATAGAGGACATTACAACGATAAAGGCGATGACGAACAGGATGGTCAGCGGCATCACGGAGGTATTGATATCTTCTACTTTCGACGCTGTTGAACCGATAGCCCCGAACAGGAACGCATAGATGAAAAAGCCCAGGACAAAGAAAATCAGCATGTACGCCAGCAGTTCAAGGGGCATATCAAAAATGGAAGTAATGATTGTATTATCAGCCCAGAAGGATTTGTTCAGGTTAAAGAACAGGAAAGCGGAGCCGAAAACTGCAGTCAGCTGGATAAGGCCGGCCAGGCAGGATGCGATGACCTTGCCGAACATCATACTCGCGGGTTTTGCGCTGGTGATAAGAAGCTCCATAGCACGGGAACTTTTTTCTGTCGCCACGTTGGTTGCCACCATCTGTCCGTAGAGCAGGATAACGATATACAGTGAAAAAATCATGATGTAAGTATAGAAGAAGTTTTCCGCCTGATTTTTTCCAAGGCTTTCCGTCTCGTGGGAAACCGGGGAAGTAAGTATCTCTGCGGCTTCTTCCAGGGAAATGCCGCGTGCAGACATGGCATTGATACTGTAGAGATTCTTTAGAATTTCATCTGCGGTTTCCGTGTTGAAATCATACATGGAAAGGTTGTCTACATAATAAGTATAGGAGGTCAAATCATGGATGACAAAGGCGCATTCTGCCCATCCTTCTGCAACCTTTTCCTTTATCCAGGCAAAGTCTTCCTCGGCGGTTACGACGCTGTAGTCCGGAAACGCTTCTGTAAAAGCCTGATGAATCATATCCTCATATTCCGGTATATCTGTGAGCACGAATATGACAGAATCTCCGGAGGAATTGTCTGTCTCCTGCCCGTCAGCAATTTCCGCAGCGCTGTTTTCCTGTTCAGAAGCAATTTCTGAATCCCGCTTCTCCAGCATAGCGGAAATCCGTGGGAAAAACATTACACCCGCAATGAGCAGCATAAGAAAGACAGTGACGCCCACGAAAATCTTATTTTTAAAGTAGCTTTTCAGTTCAAATTTTAAGATTGTGCTAAATTGTTTCATAATCGTTCCTCCTACTCTTGCGTTCCGGCATATTCCACGAAAATATCGTTTAGAGACGGCTCAAATACCTGGATGCTGTCAATGTCGTAAGTTTCTGTCAGTTTTTTCATCATATCCTGTTTGGCATCTGCCGAGGCCATCTGAACCATCAGGCTTCCATCGGAATTCTCTGTGCAGCAGGAGCCGAGGTCTGCGAGAATCTGTGCTTTATTTTCAGAGCAGACAAGAAGGCGGTCACGGGAGTAGTTCCTTTTTATCTCGTGGAGGTCGCCCTGCAGGACAATCCTGCCGCTGTTTAAGATTGCGATTTTATCACAGAATTCTTCAATGTAATTCATCTGATGGCTGGAGAAGAGTACGATTTTCCCTTTAGCGATTTCTTCTTTTACAACATCCTTTAAAAGCATGGCGTTGACCGGATCGAGCCCGGAGAACGGTTCATCTAAAATAACGATTTGAGGGTTGTGCGCAAGCGCCGTGATAAGCTGGATTTTCTGCTGGTTGCCCTTTGAAAGCGTGTCCAGGCGTTTGTTTCGGTATTCTGCCATGCCAAGGCGGTTCAGCCAGTAGTCCACAGCTTTCGCGGCGTTTGAATGGTTCATGCCTTTAAGCTGTGCGAAATAAATAAGCTGGTCAAAGATTTTCTTTTTTGGATACAGCCCTCTTTCTTCCGGCAGATATCCGATGCCAACGGCATGATAGTCAATGGGTTTTCCGTCTATAAGTACTTCGCCGCTGTTTGAGGGAAAAACATCCATCAAAATCCGTATCGTAGTGGTTTTTCCGGCGCCGTTTCTTCCCAGCAGGCCGAATGCCGTGCCTGCGGTAGTGTGAAAAGAAATTCCTTCCAGGACTTTTTTGTCCCCGAAGCTTTTATGAATATTCCTCAATTCAAGTTCCATGATATTCCTCCAATGAAAAAAGTGCGCAGTTATGGCTGCGCACGAAAAATTAAAATTTAAAAGTATCTTTCAGGCAGGCCCAAAGCTGGTCTTTTGCGCTGAGATTTAGGGAGGTTCCGTCCTCCAGATGATAGCCTTCGGCAGAAGCGCAACCCGGATAAGTCCCGGTAAGCTGCGGCCAGCGAATACCGATTTCCGGATCATTCCAGGCGAGGCCGCCCTCATCATTGGGGTGATAAAAGTCTGTACATTTGTAACAGAATTCGGCGATATCGGAAAGCACCAGGAATCCGTGTGCAAAGCCTTCCGGAATGTAGAACTGCTTTTTGTTTTCTTCTGTAAGCTCAATGCCGAACCATTTTCCGTAGCTTTTGCTGCCGCTGCGCAAATCCACTGCTACATCAAAGACAGAGCCTTTGATAACGCGAACCAGTTTTCCCTGTGGGAAGTTTTTCTGGAAATGAAGTCCCCGGAGCACGCCTTTGGTGGAGCAGGACTGGTTATCCTGTACAAACTCCGTGGTAAGCCCTGCCTCTTCCATATCTTTCCGGTTATATGTCTCTACAAAATACCCACGGGCATCTCCGTGGACTGTGGGAGTGATGACGCACAGTCCTTCGATGCCGCCCACATTTTTTTCTACTGTAATCTGTCCCATTTTTTCCTCTTTTCTAACGCAATTGCCGCGTTACACTTATATTTCCTCAAAATTAAAATCCTTTAAATAACGGTGCAGGGCGTCCTTCCAATCAGGAAGGGGCGTAAAACCATTTTCTGTAAGCTTGCTCTTGTCCAGGCGGCTGTTGAATGGCCTTGCCGCTTTGGAAACGCCATATTCTTTGGTAGTTACCGGGGTTACGGCGACGCGTTCATATTCCTTGTGCCCCATAGCTGCGGCCTGTCGGAAGATTTCAGCAGTGAAATCATGCCAGCTGATGTAGCCGCCTTCATTCGTTGCATGGTAATACCCATATTTTTCTGTTTCAACCATGTCTACCAACAGCCGCGCCAAATCGTAAGTATAGGTGGGGGTTCCAATCTGGTCGCTGACAACCCGGAGCTGTTCGTATTTTTTACCCAGGCTCAGCATGGTGCGGATAAAGTTTTTGCCATTCTTGCCAAATACCCATGCGATTCGGACAATGAAATATTTTGACAGGGATTCCGACACAGCCAGTTCACCCGCAAGTTTTGTCTTTCCGTAGACGTTTAGGGGGCTGTAGTCTTTACAGTCCGGCAGCCAGGGGGCAGTTCCCTGACCGTCAAATACATAGTCTGTGGAAATATATATCATTTTGATATCCAATTCTTTACAGACTTTGGCGATATTTTCTGTCCCCACGGCATTTACCAGGCGTACTTTCTCCTGATTTTCTGTATCTTCCGCTGCATCTACGGCAGTCCAGGCCGCGCAGTGGATGACTGCATCCGGAGCTGCCCTGTGGATTACGGTATCTACGGATGCGGCGTCGGTGATGTCCATTTCCTCAATATCCACGCCGATGGCTTCATGGTTTCTTTTTCGAAGTTCATTTACTACGTCATATCCAAGCTGTCCTTTGACGCCTGTTACAAATACTTTCATTTTAACAGATGCCTCCTTCCTTAACGGTTACCGTACATTTTTTCGTAATAATTCTGGTATTCGCCGGAAATGATAGTTTCCCACCATTCCTTATTGTCCAGATACCACTGGATGGTTTTTTTGATACCGTCTGCAAACTTTGTTTCCGGGAGCCAGCCGAGTTCACTGTGGATTTTTGTGGGGTCGATAGCGTAGCGCATATCGTGTCCTTTCCGGTCCGCCACATAGGTAATCAGGCTTTCGGGCTTGCCAAGCTCTTTGCAGATTAATTTTACGATATCAATATTCTGCATTTCATTGTGCCCGCCGACGTTATAGACTTCACCTACGCGTCCTTTGTGGATAATCAAATCAATGGCTTTACAGTGGTCTTCCACATAGAGCCAGTCACGCACATTTTCACCCTTGCCGTATACAGGAAGGGGTTTGTCGTTCAGTGCATTGGCAATCATCAGCGGAATCAGTTTCTCCGGGAAATGATAAGGACCGTAATTGTTGGAGCAGCGGCTGATAGATACCGGAAGCCCGTAAGTCCTGTAGTATGCCAGAACCAGAAGGTCGGCGGCCGCCTTGGAGGAACTGTAAGGGCTGCTGGTATGAATCGGCGTCTCTTCGGTAAAGAATAAATCCGGGCGGTCAAGCGGCAAATCGCCGTATACCTCATCGGTAGAAACCTGGTGATAGCGCTGGATGCCATATTTGCGGCAGGCATCCATCAAAACGGCGGTTCCTTTGATGTTAGTGTCGAGAAAAACTTCAGGATTTTCAATGGAACGGTCTACATGGCTTTCAGCAGCGAAGTTTACTACGATGTCAGGATGTTCTTCCTCAAATAATTTATATACGGCGTTCCGGTCTGTAATGCTTATCTTTGCAAAACGGAAATTCGGATTGTCCATAACAGGCTCAAGAGTTGATAAATTTCCGGCATAAGTCAGACAGTCCAGGCAAATTATCCGGTAGCTTGGATACTTGTCCAGCATGTGAAAAATAAAGTTGCTTCCAATAAATCCGGCTCCGCCGGTTACGATAATAGTCATAATAAAGTCTCCTTTCTGATTAGCGCAGGATATCCACATATTTTCCGTCCAGGACATCCTTTAAATATTGGCCGTACTGGTTCTTTTTTAGTATTTCGTATACCTTCAGCACGTCCTCTTTTGTAATCCAGCCGTTCAGGTATGCGATTTCCTCCAGGCAGGCAATCTTGCGGTGCTGATGAGTTTCCACGGTTTTGATAAAATTGGTGGCGTCCACCAGGCTTTCATGCGTGCCGGTGTCCAGCCAGGTAAAGCCTTGTCCTAAAAGCTCCACATTCAGGTTTCCGTTTTCCAGGTAGATGCGGTTCAAATCGGTAATCTCCAGTTCCCCCCTGGCGCTGGGCTTTAAGTTTTTCGCATATTCCACAACCCGGTTATCGTAGAAATACAGGCCGGTAACGCAGTAGTTGCTCTTGGGGTTTTCCGGTTTTTCCTCAATGGATACTGCTTTTCCGTCGGTATCAAATTCTACGATTCCAAAACGCTCCGGGTCATCCACATAGTAACCAAACACGGTAGCGCCCTTTCCGGAATCAGCATTTTTTACGGCAGCTTTCAGGCGTTTCGTCAGTCCGTGCCCGGCAAAAATATTATCGCCCAGTATCATAGCTGCGGTATCATCCCCAATGAAGTCAGAGCCAATGACAAATGCCTGTGCCAGACCGTCGGGACTGGGCTGTACCGCATAGGACAGATGGACGCCGAACTGGCAGCCATCGCCCAGAAGTTCCTGAAAACGGGGCGTATCCTGCGGTGTAGAAATAATCAGGATATCCCGGATTCCCGCATTCATCAGTACGGACATGGGATAATAAATCATAGGCTTGTCGTAAATCGGCAGAAGCTGTTTGGAAGTCACCATGGTAAGCGGGTAAAGCCGCGTCCCGGAACCACCTGCTAAAATAATTCCTTTCATTTGTAAAATCTCCTTTCCGAAGAGCCTGTAAACCTGTATGGTTACAGTATTGGCTGTTTTCGGGTTCTATAAACATAGTATAAAAGGTGACCTAAGGTAACCTTCAAGTGTTATTTTGCGGAAAGCAGAAATTTGTGAAAAGTTACCAAAGAAAAGCCGCCGTGAAATTTTTACGATTCCCTTGCATTCTGGGAAAAAAATGCTATAATGGATAAGAAGTTTTGTTTGGATTAGATTAGCTTTCAGGACGTACAGAAATAAGGAGTACATATGAATTTAAAGAGATTGAGGAAGACGATGGGGTGTTTGGCACTGGCAGGCGCTATGATTATGACGCTGCCTCAGGTGGCATTTGCCGCTGAGGAAAGGACGGATGCCACGGAGAAAGCCCAGGAAGTGAATTCAGAATCGGGTACGGAGCATTTGACAGAAAGCGATACCGAAGAACTGACGGAACCGCAGACCGAATCCGCGAGTGAGTCGGAGACACGTATGCAGACGGAACCGCAGACACAGGTGCAAAGTAACTCTGACATATCTGTTACAGAACCGGAGACCACTCCGGTAACGGAAACTGACAGCAGTACGGAGCCTGGGACAGAGAATGAATTGGATGACGCCGCCAGGGAAAAACAGGACAGAGACAGGAAGAATGAAATCAAGACCATTTCTCCATCGGAGGACGTGGAGGAGCCGGAAGATCATTCAGATGCAAATGCGGATTTAACTACAAATGTCATTGCAGGAAATGCGATTTATTTAGAGGAGCTGTCCACGGTTTACCATCTTACGTTTGAGGAAGGCTTTTCAGAGGTGATGGAGGAGATTGAGGAGGATTTCTGCCAATGGCTGGATAAGCCGGAAGAGTTCCGGGGAGAGAACTGGCAGGATGTGCTGGCGGTCTATATTCTCCGGATGCGTGATCAGACAGGAAAGCAGGAAGTGGTTCTAAATGCCGGGGCAAAAGAGGAATTGGAAAAGATATTTTTCTTTATGAATGTCCGAAGCGGTTCGATTATCACAAAGAAGCTGTCTAAGGAAGTAGATTTGGAAGCAGAGATCTGTTCCCTGGATATAAATGATTACGCGGAGCTGAAGAATTTAGGCGATGAGGAGAAGGCTGTCCTTACAAAATATACAGATGAGGAATGCAAGAAGCTGTGTACAGTTGCGACAGCAGCAAAGGGATTCGTAAGAGGCGAAGTAAGTGAAGTGAGCGGCGATGTGTCAGATGCGAGAGCGGCAATTGCCGTAGCGGCATGCAGCCTGGTGGGAAAGGTAGGCTATTTCTGGGGCGGAAAGTCCTATGCGATTGGCTGGGATCCCAGATGGGGCGATGATGCTACGGTTACGGCAGGCGGAAGCAGGTCTACGGGGACTACCCGTGGGTACGGACTGGACTGCAGCGGGTTTGTATGCTGGGCGTATTATAATGGCCTGGGAGGGACAGACGGAGGAATCGGGAACCATACCACAACACAGTGGAACGCCACGGAAATGATAGACAGCAGTGAGGCGAAGCCGGGAGACCTGGTATTTTACGCGCCGCCGACAGCGGGAGATCAGAACCATGTAGGCATGGTGATTGGGAAAAATGATGATGGAAGTCTTATCGTGGTACATTGTTCTTCCAGTCAGAATGGGGTTGTCGTAGGCGAGGCCTGGTCGTCAGGTTTTAAATATGTAAGGAGAGCAGCATTCCTGGGCTAGAAATATAGGTACATGGATAAGATTTGAGCAAAGGCGCTCTTAGTCTGTCTCTGCAGGCGCTAACCAAAACTATGTAAAAGTGGTTTTGGCGCTGTCGCGGAGGAGTTGGCTAAGGGCGCTTTTTATAGGAGGGATTTATTATGAAGTATACCAAGCAGGATGTTTTACGACTGGTACAGGAAGAGGATGTTGAGTTCATTCGTCTCCAGTTCACTGATATGTTCGGTACGTTTAAAAATGTAGCGGTCACTTCCAGCCAGCTTGCCAAGGCGCTGGATAACCAGTGCAGGTTTGACGGCTCTTCGATTGAAGGGTTTGTAAGGATTGAAGAGTCGGATATGTACCTGCATCCGGATTTAGATACCTTTGCCATTTTTCCGTGGCGTCCGCAACAGGGGAAAGTGGCCAGGCTGATTTGCGATGTATTCCGGCCGGATGGAAAGCCTTTTGAGGGAGATCCGCGCTATATTCTGAAAAAAGCGGTAAAAGAGGCGGATGATATGGGGTATACTTTTGATGTGGGACCTGAGTGTGAATTCTTCCTCTATCATACGGATGATACAGGGCAGCCGACTACCGTTACCCATGAAAAAGCAGGGTATTTTGACTTGGGTCCGGTAGATTTGGGAGAGAATGCCAGGCGCGACATGGTACTGACGCTGGAAGATATGGGCTTCGAAATCGAGGCGTCTTACCATGAAGCAGCGCCGGCGCAGCATGAGATAGATTTCCGGTATGATGAAGCGCTGGTGACTGCGGATAATATCATGACATTCAAACTGGCGGTAAAGACAATCGCAAAGCGTCACGGCCTTCACGCCAGCTTTATGCCAAAGCCAAAAGAAGGGGTAAATGGTTCAGGCATGCATACGAATATGTCACTGTCCAGGGAAGGCAGGAATATTTTTGCGGACCCATCTGACAGCCTGGGGTTAAGCAGAGAAGCATACTATTTTATCGGAGGGCTTATGAAGCACATCAAGGGAATGGCAGCTATCACTAATCCACTGGTGAATTCCTATAAACGGCTTGTGCCAGGCTTCGAGGCCCCTGCTTCGATTGCCTGGTCGGCGACAAACAGAAGTCCGCTTATCCGTATTCCGTCCAGGCAGGGAGAATCTGCCCGTGTGGAGCTGCGGTGCCCGGATCCGTCTGCAAATCCTTATCTGGTGCTGGCAGTATGTCTGGCAGCCGGGCTTGACGGTATCCGGAATCAGATTATGCCCCCGGAAAGCGTAGACAAAAATATTTTTGAGATGACGTCTGAGGAAAAGGAGGCGGCAGGAATAGAATCTCTGCCAAGCAGCCTTTGGGAGGCTATTCAGGAATTGGAGAAAGATGAATTTATTAAAAATGTTTTGGGAGAGCATCTATGCGGGCATTATATCCGCGCAAAGAAAGAAGAATGGGCGCAGTACAGCAGGCATGTATCGGCATGGGAACTGGAACAGTATTTATATAGAATCTGACGGGCAGCTCAGCAGGAGCTTTGCCGAAGCTGCGGATATTTGGACATAAAAACAGGGAGGTGGTTCCTTGATAAGTATCATTGTGGTTTTCCCGAAATTAGAGGATGCGAAAAATATCAGGAATCTGCTGGTACGGCACGGTTATGAAGTAACGGGAGTGTGCAGCAGCGGCTCCCAGGCGCTTCAGCTTGCAGAGCATCTGTCAGATGGAATCGTTCTCTGCGGATATCGGTTTCAGGATATGTTGTATTCAGAACTTTATGAGTGCCTTCCAGTGAATATGCAGATGTTGCTGGCGGCATCCCCGCGGATACTGGAAGAGTGTCAGAGCAGGGATATTGTGTTTCTGGAGCTTCCGTTGAAAGTCCACGATTTGGTGAATACACTGGAAATGATGTCGGGTTCTATTTTGCGGCAGAGAAAGAAACGGAAAGCAATGCCCAGGCAGAGGAGTGAAGGGGAGAGGAAAATAATTGATAAGGCAAAGAAACTTTTGATGGAACGGAACCATTTGACGGAAGAAGAGGCGCACCGCTATATACAGAAGTGCAGTATGGACAGCGGAAATACGCTGGTGGAAACGGCGCAGATGGTGTTCAGCCTTATGAAATTTTGACATATGGCGGCGATATATCAAGGAGCCGCAAGTTTTCGATATGGAGATTTATAAATAAGAAAGAGAAGAGGAGCGCAGGATGAAATTTACCAAAATGCAGGGAATAGGAAATGATTATGTATATGTGAATTGTTTTGAAGAAAAGGTAGAGAATCCAGGGAAACTGGCTGTCAGGGTGAGCGACAGGCATTTTGGAATTGGTTCGGACGGGCTGATTTTGATAAAGCCTTCGGAGAGAGCTGATTTTTGCATGGAGATGTACAATGCGGACGGCTCGGAAGGGGCGATGTGCGGGAATGGCGTCCGCTGTGTGGGAAAATATGTGTATGATTATGGACTGACGGAGCAGACAAGCATCCAGGTAGAAACAAAAAGCGGGATAAAATATCTCGATTTGACTGTGGAAGAGGGAAAAGTATCTCAGGTAAGAGTCAATATGGGAGCGCCGGAATTGTCCCCATCCGGGATACCGGTTCTCGCAGACGGAGATAAAGTGCTGGACGCGCCGATTATGGTGGATGGCAGGGAATATAGGATGACCTGTGTATCTATGGGAAATCCTCATGCAGTGGTCTATTTGAATGATGTGAAAAATCTGGAAATAGAGAAGATTGGCCCCATGTTCGAAATGCATCCGTGTTTTCCTGACAGAGTCAATACAGAGTTTGTCCGGGTGGTTGATGGACATACGCTGGAGATGAGGGTATGGGAGCGCGGTTCCGGCGAGACGCTGGCCTGCGGGACAGGCGCGTGCGCCGTGGCGGTCGCTTCGATTTTAAATGGCCATGTAAGCGGGGAAGTAACAGTTAAGCTTTTAGGCGGCGATTTAAAAATTCTTTGGGACGAGCAGGAGAATATCGTGTATATGACAGGTCCTGCGGCAGTGGTATTTGATGGGGAGATTGAAGTATAGAAAAGCAGGAAGAGGAGAAGAAAAATGTTTAAAATCAATGAAAATTATTTGAAATTACCAGGAAGTTATCTTTTTTCGAACATTGCAAAAAAGGTGGCGGCATTTTCAGAAGCAAATCCTGACAAAGAAATTATCCGTCTGGGTATTGGAGATGTGACACAGCCACTGGCTCCTGCGATTATTGACAGCCTGCACCGTGCGGTGGACGAGATGGGCAGCGCAGAGACATTCCGCGGCTATGCGCCGGATTTAGGATATGAGTTCCTCCGTTCTGCAATTGCAAAAAATGATTATGCAGAGCGTGGGTGCGATATTTCTGCGGATGAAATTTTTGTTTCAGACGGAGCAAAATGTGATTCGGGAAATATTCAGGAAATTTTCAGTGTGGACAATAAAATCGCAGTGTGCGACCCGGTATATCCGGTTTATGTAGACACGAACGTTATGGCGGGGCGTACCGGGATTTATGATACAGGGACGGAAACATGGAGCAATGTGATTTACATGCCGTGTACGGCAGAAAATGACTTTGTGCCGGAGCTGCCAGAGGAAACACCAGGGATTATTTATCTGTGTTTTCCAAACAATCCTACAGGGACGACCATCACAAAAGAACAGCTGCAGGCATGGGTAGACTACGCAAATAAGGAAGGGGCGGTTATTATCTTTGACGCTGCTTATGAGGCGTATATTATGGAAGAAAGCGTACCGCATTCTATTTATGAGTGCGAAGGCGCCAGAACTTGTGCGATTGAGCTACGCAGCTTTTCAAAGAACGCCGGTTTTACCGGAACACGTCTTGGCTTTACGGTAGTCCCGAAGGACTTGAAATGCGGGGATGTGATGTTACATTCTCTGTGGGCGAGACGCCACGGGACAAAATATAATGGCGCGCCGTATATCATCCAGAGAGCCGGAGAGGCGGTTTACTCGGAAGAAGGCAAAGCGCAGCTGAAAGAGCAGGTAGCATATTATATGAAAAATGCGGCTGTTATTTACGAAGGCCTGAAAGATGCGGGGTATGATGTCTTTGGCGGCGTGAATGCGCCGTATATCTGGCTGAAAACACCGGATAAGATGACTTCATGGGAATTCTTTGATTACCTGCTGGAGAAGGCTAACGTAGTAGGAACGCCGGGTTCAGGTTTTGGACCGAGCGGGGAAGGATATTTCCGGTTAACGGCATTTGGCAGTTATGAAAACACGGCAGCGGCGGTTGAGAGGATAAAGAGGCTATAAAAATGAAGAAGCAAGCAGGACGCGTATCTTGTAAAGGTATGCGTCCTGCTTGCGTTGGGAATTTTTTAAAGTGTTTGGTCTGGGTTTGACGGAGAATGCGTGCTATAATGAATATATATAGGGAAGAAAGGAATCGGAAATGATGAGTGATTACAGACAGGAACTTTTAGAGAAACAGGGCGTCAGCCCATCTTTGATACAAGAAATTCAGAGATTTCAGGAAAGATATCCGGTGCAGGAAAAGGTGAAAAGCAGGCTGGCGAAGCCGGAAATGCCGTTTTTCGGGAAAGAAATCCTGGAGATGGCGGTTGCAGGACTTTTACAGGGAGAAAATATTCTGCTGAGCGGATCCAAGGCGACAGGAAAAAATATTTTGGCAGAGAATCTGGCGTATCTGTTTGGACGTCCGGTCTATAATATTTCTTTTCATGTGAATACGGACAGCAGTGCGCTGATAGGGACGGACACGTTTGAGGACAATGAAGTAAAGCTGCGCAAAGGGCCGGTGTACCAGTGTGCGTCTTACGGCGGTTTTGGTATCCTGGATGAAATTAATATGGCAAAAAATGACGCGGTTTCGGTGCTTCATGCTACGCTGGACTATCGGAAAGTGATTGACGTGCCGGGGTATGACAAAATCGAGCTGCATCCGGCGGCGAGGTTTATCGGCACGATGAATTATGGTTATGCGGGGACAAAAGAGCTGAATGAAGCGTTGGTTTCCCGGTTTTTGGTTATCAATATGCCGCCTTTGACGGAGGAGCTTTTGGCTCGGATTCTAAAGACTTCGTTTCCAGAGATAAAGACGGGGGCTCTGGAGCAGTTTTCAGGGCTTTTTCTGGATTTGCAGCTTAAAGCGCAGAACAGTGAGATTTCTACAAAGCCTATGGATTTAAGGGGGCTGCTGGCGGCGGTAAAAGTTATAAAAGGCGGCATCTGCCCACAGAAAGCCATCAACATGGGAATCACGAATAAATGCTTTGACATTTTTGAACGTGAAATGATAGAAGATATTGTTATGACGAGAATTCCGGCTTCCTGGACAGCGGGGGATGTATTTTGAGACTGCCGGAACAGGGCGTAAAGCAGAGGATTTGTGATACAAAGTGAAACAGCTGATGAAGGGCAGGGATATATATGGATGAATGTTACAAGATGGAAGTGGAGAACCGAATCAGGAATCTTATGTGGACAGTGAGCGGGGATTATGAGCTGGACACAGAGCCGGATGTATCTTCCTTTTTTAAGTCAAAATATATTTCCATCTATGACGCCGTGAAACAGGGGGCGTTTTCCAGATATTTTGATAAGAACCTGTTTGGGTTGTATATGGCAAAAAAGGTGTATCTGGGAGCAGAAGAGACTTCGCTGGTACAGATTGGGCAGCTCTGTGTAGACAGTGCGGTATTTCCAAAGATTGCAAAGGAGCGGATAGGTGTGCCGGATATCCGAAAACGTGCGTTTGAGGACATCCTGGATACGGAGTTTGAGAAGCTGGCGGCTTCTTTTATGGGGAGCGTGAAGCTGGCGGTTTT
Organism: Hominisplanchenecus murintestinalis; assembly: GCA_004793585.1. Classification (GTDB taxonomy): domain Bacteria; phylum Bacillota; class Clostridia; order Lachnospirales; family Lachnospiraceae; genus Hominisplanchenecus_A; species Hominisplanchenecus_A murintestinalis. The sequence continues at coordinate 27,869 of SRZB01000017.1, forward strand.
GCGTGGGTACGTGACAGGGAACAGGCTGGCGGAAAAACGTGTCCGGGAAGCGGCGGAAAGTATTGCGGCGCTGGAGGGAGCAGCGGATACAATGGATTTGATCCGAGTGGTGGACAGGCTTTACAATACGCATATCGATAGGGGATTTGAGAGAAAACACGGAAATCTCGAAACCGTGCTGGCCGTGACGAATGAGCAGCTAAAGACCTTTGACTGGCAGGACTATCTGGATGAGGAGATGAGGGAGGAGCAGCTTGAGCGTTATCTGAACCGTATGGCAGATTCCATGACGAAGTTTTCCGAGGAGGAAAAGGAAGAGAGGCAGCGGGGGCAGGGCGGCGCGGTTTTTCTGGACGAAGAAGCGATAGAGAAGATGTACTCCTATATCGAACTGAACTACGGACGTTCTTATCTGAGCGGGCAGGAACAGAAACGGATAAATTATAAAGTATGCAGAGGGCTTCACGGAGACTGTACCCTGTACTTTACGGATGGGATTCTGGCAAATATGGTTCGGGTGAATTCCCAGTCAGAGTATGCGCGGAAAACAAAAGAAATCAATCTGCGTACCTGGCGGCAGAATTACCGGGTGGCAAAGCGGAACATTGATCTGCTGCGGGATACTCTGAAACGTTCTCTTCTGCTTCGGAGCGAGCGCGAGGTGAGCCTGGGGGAATATGGGAAAATTGTTCCGAACAGGCTTTGGAAGATAGGACGGACGGACAGCCGGAAACTGTTTGAACGGGAGTTCCGGCGGGACAGCGCGGATTTTGTGGTGGATGTGCTGATTGATGCCAGCGGTTCTCAGAGAGCCAGGCAGAGCCAGGTAGCGCTTCAGGCATTCATTATCAGCAGGGCGCTCAGCGGGGTGCTGATTCCCCACCGGGTCATGGGATTCTGTACCTTTTGGGATTATACAGTGATGCGCCGTTTTCGGGAATACGACGAGGGAGCGGAAGCAGACGAGCGGATTTTTGAATTTTATGGTTCCTCGAATAACCGGGACGGGCTGGCTATCCGCGCGGCGGCGCTGGGACTGGAGGAGCGTCCGGAGGAACATAAGATACTCATTGTGCTTAGCGACGGAAGGCCGAATGATATCATCGTAAACCGCCCTAATAGCAGGAACCCCGAGCCGTACTTTGGGGATTTTGCCGTGAAAGATACGGCTTTCGAGGTGCGGAAACTGCGCAGCCAGGGAACAGCGGTGCTTGGCGTGTTCGTGGGGGAAGAGCAGGATCTGCAGGCAGAAAGGAGGATTTTTGGGAAAGATTTCGCTTATATTCGGAATATCGGGAACTTTGCAAATGTAGTGGGGCGGTATCTGAAAAAGCAATTGGAAGAATAAGTTGACAGCCGGTAACGGATAAAGGGCAGATAGAATAGAAACGTGCCGGATTTTCGCGGTAAAAAGTTTTTCTTGACAAATTCTTCTTTTGATTTTAATATATACATATACCCTCTATGGGTATATAAAAACGAGCGAGGAGGGACTTTGTGAAGAAGGAAGTATATTTAATAAAAGGAATGACCTGCGCTTCCTGCAGCAGCGCAGTGGAGCGTGTGACGAGGAAGATGGACGGGGTTGCCGTCAGTGAAGTGAACCTGGCGACGAATAAGATGACGATAGAGTATGATGAGACGAAGCTTACGCCGGAAGCCATTATAGACAGGGTGGATCGAGCCGGGTTCGGGGCGGAGCTTTTTGTGGAGGAGCGGGCGGCGGAGCAGAAGGAAGAAAAGGAAGAGGCGCTCCATATAATGAAAAGGAGACTGGTATTTGCAGTTATATTTGCAGTGCCGCTGCTTTATATTTCCATGGGACATATGCTGCCTTTTAAGCTCCCGCTTCCAGCGTTTTTAGGGATGCATACGAACCCGCTGAATTATGCCCTGGCACAGCTGATATTGACAGTGCTGGTACTTATCTGCGGACGGAAGTTTTATGTTGTAGGATTCAAGACACTGCTGAAAGGGCATCCGAATATGGATTCCCTGGTAGCAATCGGAACGGGAAGCGCGTTCGTTTACAGCCTGGTGAATACGATTCTGATCCCGTCAGATCATATGCATGTGGAAAACCTGTACTATGAGTCGGCGGCGGTGGTCGTGACGCTGGTTATGCTTGGGAAATATATGGAAGCACGCAGCAAAGGAAAGACTTCCGAAGCTATCCGGAAGCTGATGGAGCTGGCGCCGGATACGGCGGTTCTGGTGGAAAATGGCGTGGAGCGTGAAGTAAAGTCGGAGCAGGTGAAGAAGGGAGATATCCTTTTGATACGTCCCGGGAAAAGGATACCCCTGGACGGTATCGTAGTAAAGGGCGGCAGCAGCGTGGATGAGTCTATGCTGACAGGAGAAAGCATTCCGGTGGAAAAGGAAATCGGTGATGAAGTTATCGGCGGAAGCATGAACTATAATGGAGCGATGCAGATAGAAGTCACCCGGACGGGGTCAGATACGACTCTTTCAAAGATTATTAAACTGATGGAGGACGCCCAGGGAAAGAAAGCCCCGATTTCAAAGCTGGCGGATCAGGTGGCAGGATATTTCGTACCGGTAGTTATCGTTATCGCACTGCTGGCGGCTGCAGCCTGGGCAGTAGCAGGACAGGAGCTGGCATTTGTCCTCAGGGCATTTGTTTCCGTTCTCGTCATTGCATGTCCCTGTGCGCTGGGGCTGGCAACGCCTACGGCTATCATGGTAGGAACAGGCGTGGGCGCCGGGAACGGCATTCTGATTAAGAGCGGAGAGGCTCTGGAGAGAACTCATCTGGTAGATACCGTAGTTTTAGATAAGACAGGAACAGTTACGGAAGGAAAGCCTCGGGTTGTCCGGATTGTCACAGAGGGGATGCAGGAGAGAGAGCTTCTGGCATTGGCTGCTTCTTGTGAAGTGCCGTCGGAGCATCCGCTGGGGGCGGCGATTGTGGAGACAGCGCGGGAAGAAGGGATGGAATTAAAGGAAACGGAGCAGTTCGAGAGCCTGACGGGAAAAGGAATCCGGGCGGTTCTGGAAGGGAAAGAAATCCATATCGGAAATGCCAGGATGCTGGAGGAACTGGGAGTCCCCTGCGGCAGCATGGGGCAGGCGGCGGATGAAATTGCCGAAAAGGGGCAGACGCCTATGTTTGTGGCGGCAGAAGGAAAGCTTCTCGGAATCATCAGCGTGGCAGATACCGTAAAGCCTACCAGCGCGGAAGCGATTGACGCTATCCGAAAACTGGGGGTACGGGTTTATATGCTCACCGGGGACAACAGGAGAACGGCAGAGTATATCGGGAAACAGGTGCATGTAGACGAAGTGATTGCCGAGGTGCTGCCGGGGGATAAGGCAGAAGTGGTAGAAAAACTTCAAAAACAGGGCAGGCGCGTCATGATGGTAGGGGATGGTATCAATGATGCTCCGGCCCTGGCGCAGGCGGATATCGGGACGGCAATCGGGAACGGCAGCGATATTGCTATGGAATCTAGTGATATTGTGCTAATGAAATCCGATTTGAAAGATGTATATAAGGCCATCCGCTTAAGCAAGTGTACGATTCGGAACATTAAGGAAAACCTGTTCTGGGCATTTATTTTTAACAGCCTGGGGATTCCGGTGGCGGCGGGCGTGCTCTATGTTTTTGGAGGTCCTCTGTTAAATCCGATGCTTGCCGGGCTTGCCATGTCTTTTAGTTCTGTATTTGTAGTAAGCAATGCACTTCGATTAAAAAGGTTGAAGCTGTAGAGGGATTTGGTGTATGATAGGAGAGAAAGACGAGACGGCAGGAGGAAAGGCATATGGGTGAACATTGCTGTGAAAAGCACAAGCACAGAGAAACGAAGGAATATAAGGATTTGATGAATCGGTTAAATCGCATTGAGGGGCAGATTCGGGGGATTAAAGGCATGGTGGAGGAAGAGCGTTACTGCGTGGACATTCTGAATCAGGTGTCTGCCATCCAGTCGGCGCTTAATGGATTTAATAAAGTCCTCCTTTCCAACCATATCCATAGCTGTGTGGTAAAGGATATTCAGGAAGGAAATGAGGCGGCAGTCGATGAGCTGTGTGAAACAATTAGAAAATTAATGTAGGAGGAAGCAAAAATGACAGTATTAAAAGTAGAGGATATGCACTGCGAAAAGTGTGTGGAAAGAATCAGCAAGGCGTTTGACAAGGCAGAGCTTACTTATGAGGTGAACCTGTCTGACAAAACCGTATCAGTGGACGGATGTGAGAACTGCGTGGCAAAAGCAAAGGAAATTCTTGAGGATCTGGGGTTCTAAATATGTATTATTATCTTGCTCCTATGGAGGGGATTACCACATGGGTATTCCGGAAGGCATATCATAAGTATTTTCGTCCTATGGATAAATATTTTACGCCGTTCCTTGTTCCGCATACCCATAAAGATTTTAATTTTAAAGAAAAAAACGAGATTCTGCCTGAACATAATGCCGGGCAGAATCTTGTCCCCCAGATACTTACAAACAACGCTGAAGATTTTGTTCGGACGGCAAATGCGCTGAAACGGTACGGTTATGAAGAAGTAAACCTGAACCTAGGCTGTCCTTCAGGAACAGTCGTTTCAAAAGGAAGAGGAGCAGGCTTTTTAAGGGACATAGAAAAATTAGACCGTTTTTTTGATGAGGTCTTTTCCAGTCTGGAGATGAAAATTTCTGTAAAGACACGAATAGGGATTCAGGAGCCGGGAGAGTTTGAGGAAATCCTGGAGGTGTACAACAGATATCCGCTGTCAGAGCTGATTATCCATCCTCGCATCCGGCAGGATTTTTATAAAAACCGTCCGAATATGACAGTGTTTAAGGATGCGTGCAGAAATAGCAGGAATGTGTTATGTTACAATGGCGATTTGTGCATGGAGGAGGATATTCAAAAATTTCATGACTCTTTTCCTCAAGTGCCGGCGGTTATGATTGGCAGGGGAATTCTGAAAAATCCGGGGCTTGTCGGGGAAGTAGAAGGCAGCGCGGCGGACAGGGAAACCCTGCGGGCGTTTCATGATGAAATTTATCATACGTATCAGGAGATTATGTCCGGAGATAAGAATACTGTGTTTAAGATGAAGGAATTTTGGAGTTACTTGAACCTTTCTTTTGAATACGGGGAAAAATGTTGGAAAAAAATTAAGAAAGCCCAGAGTGCGGCGGAATATGAGCGGGCGGTAGAGGAGATTTTTAGTCTGGAGGACTGAAAGTCTCCTTTTTTATCTTCTTTATATAAATAGGTTCAGGGCAACAGCATTTACTTAAAAAATGAATTAAGCCAGGTAATATGAATACCTGCCTGTACCGGGACTGCAAGAAATAAAGTGATTCAGGGGCGTTGATTTTCAGAAGATATGAAGTATAATAGAACAAAGATACTGAAGAGTTGTTTTAAGATATTTATAAGAAATACGACAAGAATCTTATAAGAAAGTATTTTTAGAATAGTACCAGGCCGAAGGAAAGGCAGAAAAAGCTCTGGATGCCTGTGAGTTTAGAGGAGAGACAGATATGAATGAATGTGTACTGGTTGTGGATGATGACAGGGAAATTGTGCGTGCGCTCGAACTGCTTCTGGAAAAGGAGGGGTATCGGGTACGGAAGGCTTATGACGGTATGCAGGCGCTGAGTATCCTTGCGGAACAGCCGATACAGCTTATCCTTATGGATGTCATGATGCCTAAGCTGGACGGGTTGTCTGCAATCATGAAAATCCGGGAGCGGAAGAACTTGCCGATTATTGTTTTAAGCGCTAAGACGGAGGATACAGACAAGGTGCTGGGGCTTTCTATGGGGGCGGACGACTATGTGTCAAAGCCTTTTAATCCGCAGGAACTGATAGCACGTGTGAAAAGCCATCTGCGCCGCTATACGCTTTTGGGTGATATCCATGCCGGTGGCGAGAAAAACGAAATCTGGAATGGGAGGCTTTGCTATCGGGTACAGGAGCGTGTGCTCTATGTAGACGGGGAACCTGTAAAGCTTACAGCGACGGAAACGAAAATGATGGATTTGTTTATGCGGAACCGTGGAAGGATTTTTCCGGCAGAGGAAATTTATCAGAGGGTCTGGGAGGAGCCGGGGTTTGCGCCTGAAAATACGGTGATGGTGCATATTCGCCATATCCGGGAAAAAATCGAACTCAATCCGGGAGAGCCTGAATATTTAAAGGTGGTGTGGGGAATTGGATACAAAATGGAAAAAATTGAAAATCATTCTTAGCTTTGCAGCATTTTTTCTCGGGGTGACGCTTCTGATTGAAAGCGTGTGGCAGCTGGGGAGACTAATTGCAGAAACGAAGGGGGAAGTGTGGAGAACGGAAAGTGATTACCAGGAAAGCGCTGAATTCCGCCGTTATATTTCAGCGAAGCTGGAGGAACTGCTGAGTGTGGCGAATGACGGTGAGCGATGGAAGTACGGAAGCCTGACGGAAAAAGGCTATGATACACAGCAATCATGGCCGTGGGAGGGCGCTTATGAAGTGTCAGACGCCATAGCGGAAGAAACGGCAGAAGATGCGGAAGCAGAGGCAGAGTATCTGTTCCGGCAGAAAATCCAGGAAGAAGAGCAGGAAGCGGATACAGCCTGGGCTGAGGAGCAAAGCCTGGATGAATATATGGAGAGGATGGAACGGGATAAAAATCTCCTCTATGCTGTAATCTGGAATAATAGGCTGCTGTATACAAACATTGAAGAATTTGAGGACAAGCTTGGAAAACAGTTTCAGGGAGATGTGATCGAGGGATCGCTCGCTGCAGACGAATATAATTTTTCTCTGTGGTTTAACAGGAACAGAGATGGAAAAGTGCAGATTTCTAAAGATGGGGAGAAAGAAGATGTTTATGGAAATGGCGTATATATGCCGGACAGCCGTTGGTTTGTTCCTGGTTATACAAACTTCAGTATAGATGAGGAGTCGAAGCAAGCGATTATTTTTATGGCGGCTGCAAAAGAACCAAAACTCTATGTAGAGGAAGATTACGGGAAAAATGGAACTGTCAACTATGGGGATAGGCTATATTCCATACGTGAGAACTTTCTATCATCGAAGAGACAGTTTAAGATAGGCTGCGCGCTGCTGGCTGTTTCAGCGTTGCTGCTGGTTATCGCTTTCATTTGGAGAAAAGAAAAACGCTGCGCAGAGAAAGAAATTTCCGGGCTTTTGGGAAGAACTTTCCTGGAAGTGAAGCTGCTGTTCTTTTTTGTCGGTATTTTGTTTGCCCTAAAGAGGATGATGCTTCCGCTGTGTTTTTGGCTGCTTTATCTGTTGTTTTTAGATTGGCGGGAAAACAGGGGAAAGCAGAGAAAACCGATTATAGAGGGAGTTCGAACGCGTGAGTTGAAGTATTCGCTGCAGAAGAGGATTGTGAGGCGCGGGAGACTGTCGATGCTCAGTGGAGGGCTGGCATTCCTTATATGCTGTTTGGCATTGGCTGGAATGAGAAATATGGAAAATTGGTATTTTCAGGACAAGTACATCGGAGTTCTTCTTTTTATTGCAGTTGTTCTTTTATTAAATGTGGCAGTCAGTTTCTTATATTTAGAGAAGAACCGACAGCTGGCGGAGGATATCGGAGCGTTGTCTGACAGGATTTTAGAGGTCAGGAACGGAAATTTAGAAGATTTTCCAATACTGCCGCAGGATGCAGAAATGAAAGAAGTGTTTGAAAATCTGAGTGAGATACAGCGGGGGATGGATACGGCGCTGCGTGAGAGGATGAAGAGCGAGCAGATGAAGGTGGACCTGGTGGCGAATGTGTCCCATGATATCAAGACGCCGCTGACTTCCATTATAAGTTATATAGAACTGCTGAAACAGGAAGCGGATTTGCCGGAGCATGTGAAGGAGTTCATACGGATTTTGGGTGAAAAATCAGAACGCCTGCGGACGATTGTGCAGGATGTGTTTGAAATCAGCAAGGCCACATCAGGGCAGCTCCCGGTAACAATAGACGAACTGGACTTGGGGAAACTGGTGCAGCAGACGCTGGCAGATATGGATGCGCAGGTTGAGCAGAGCGGATTTATTATGAAAGTATCTATTCCGGAGTTTCCTATATTTATACAGGCTGATGGACAGAGACTTTATCGTGTATTTCAGAACTTGATTCAAAATGCCTTAAAATATTCCCTGGCAGGTTCCCGTATTTATCTGGATGTGGAAGAGGAAGAGGGGCAGGCAGCAGTGCGTATTAAAAATATTTCCGGCAGGGAACTGGAGCGCACGCTGGATTTTACTGAGAGGTTTGTGCGCGGGGATGCAAGCCGTACTGACGGAGGGAGCGGCCTGGGGCTTTCCATTGCAAAAAGCTTTACGGAGGTCTGCGGCGGCAGCCTCCGGGTGGAAATTGATGCAGATTTATTTACTGTAACGGTGATGTTTCCTAAAAATCGTTCAGACGGGTAAGATATGATTTAGATGTTACTGGGAACGGAGTGAGCAGTAACGTTCCCCTGCTTTGTCAGAAACATGAGAATCACGGATAGCTTTCATAGCCATTTTTTCCAACAGGGGCGCCATCGGCATTAGAATCAGCACACACATAAGGTTAAAGACGGTATGGCTCAGGGCGATTCCGAAACCGGAAGCGGCATTGTTTAAAAGCGCCGGGGCAAACAGAGTTTTTGCCAGGACAAAAGCTCCCAGTAATATGGCGGAGCCGATGGCATTAAATGCCAGATGGACAAAGGCGGCTCTTCTTGCATTTTTTGTCGCACCTATGGACGAGAGAACTGCGGTAATGCAGGTGCCGATGTTCTGTCCCATAATAATGGGGATAGCTGCGCCGTAGGAAATCTGCCCGGTGACTGCAAACGCCTGCAGGATTCCTACGGAGGCAGAGCTCGACTGGATCACTGCAGTAAGCGCTGCGCCTGCCAGTACGCCGAGGAGCGGATTTGTGAACATAAGAAAGAGCTGGCGGAAAGCCGGGATGTCAGCAAGACCGCTTACGGCTGAGGACATGGTGTCCATGCCGAACATCAGGGTTGCAAAGCCAAGCAGAATCATTCCGCCGTCTTTCTTTCTGCCTTCCTTACAGGACATATACAGGATGATACCGATAAAGGCTAAAATAGGCGTGAAAGAAGAAGGCTTTAACAGCTTTACCCACAAACTGCTGCTGTCTATCCCGCCAAGAGACAGTATCCAGCTTGTGATGGTGGTTCCTACATTTGCGCCCATGATGACATTGATTGCCTGGCGGAGAGTCATAAGACCCGAGTTCACAAAACCTACGACCATGACGGTAGTTGCCGATGAACTTTGGATTATGGCAGTTACGCCGCATCCGGTCAGGAATCCGGCGGCACGTCCGGAAGTCATTTTGCCGAGAGTAGCTTTTAATCTGTCACCGGCGCTGTGTTCCAGGGTTTCTCCCATGATATTCATGCCAAAAAGAAATAGGGAAAGCCCTCCCAGCATGGTAAGTGCCTGAAAAATGTCCATTTTCAAAATCCTCCATAAATTTTCGATGATGTCATTCCGTTCCCGCAGCTATGCCGGCTGCGGGACATCTGATTGTACATTGACAGTGTATCAGAGGAATATCAAATCTGAAATCGAGGTTTTGTAAAATCAATGTAAAAAGAATGCCCTTGCCAAAAGCAAACTGGAAAGGCAGAGGTTTATTTGTCGGCAAGAAGCTGTACAATGTGTCTTTTGGGAAAAGAAATAGTAATTTTCGTACCTTTTCCCAGTGTACTTTGGAGGCGGATTTCGGCATGATGGAGCTTTGCGGAATGTTTCACAATGGAAAGCCCCAGCCCTGTGCCGCCAACCTCTTTGGAATGGCTTTTGTCTACCCGGTAGAAGCGCTCAAAAATCCGGGTCTGCTGTTCGTGCGGAATCCCAATGCCATTGTCGCTGACAGACAGATATACAGTATCTTCATCATCTGAAATATGGATGACGGCATTTCCGCCGGGATGGTTGTATTTGATGGCATTATCACAGAGATTAAAAATGATTCCGCTAAGAAGCTGGGGAATGCCGTACAGTACAGACTTCTTTCCGGTGAGAAGAAGCAAAACGCCTGCTTTTTCGGCGGCGGGCATGAGGGTGGCGGCTGTGCGCTCCGCCAGCTCATAGAGGTCGGCATTTTCCCATTGCATGTCGGAAGCGCCTTCGTCCAGATGCGATAGTTTGATGATGTCTTCTATCAGGACAATCATCCTCTGGGATTCAGAGAAAATCTGCCGGGAAAATCTGGGGACGTCTTCAGGTTTCACCATACCGCCAAGAAGCAGTTCCGCGCAGCCGGAAATGCTTTGCAGGGGTGTTTTTAACTCGTGGGATACGTTTGCAGTAAATTCGCGGCGCATCTGTTCCGCTTTTGCCTTTTCCTCCGCTTGTGTTTTTAACTGGCGTTTCTGGCTGCCGATGCGGGAAACCAGAGGAGAAAGTTCCTCATAAATATCTTCCGGCCGGGGACTATCCAGGTCAAGCCTGTTCAAAGGCTCTACGATTTTCCGGGAAAAACGGAAAGCAAGGAATAGAGAGAAACCTATCGCGAAAGATGCTATGAGAAGAATCGGCTGCTGCATTCCCAAAGCCAGCGTCCACCAGGTATACTGTGTGCCGGAAAGCCTGAGTACAGTTCCGTCTGCGAGTTTCCTGGCACAGTAAAGCTGCTGCTCCATCAGGGTAGAGGAATAGCGGGCGCTTTCCCCGATACCGCCTGAGAGCGCTTCCCTGATTTCTTCACGTTCCAGATGATTTTCCATCGTCCGGCCATCTGTCCTGCTGTCGTATTTTACCGTGCCATCGGCAGCAATCCAGGTGACGCGGTATTCCTCGTCTTTTAAACTATCCAGATAAGCAAGACCGTTATTCTCAACACCGCGGGCTGCGAGTTCGGACTGTATACGGATTTGTTTCATCTGCATTTCAGAAAAATATCCGTAGAGTGCGCCCATGATAATAACAAGTGATGCTCCAAATACAGCAATAGCTGCCAGGCAGACAGCTTTGAAAATTTGTTTTGTCATAGTCCTGCCTCCATTCGATAACCGACGCCGCGGACAGTTTTGATGTATTCTCCGCAGCTTCCGAGTTTCGTGCGGAGTGTTCCGATATGGACGTCAACTGTCCGTGTTTCGCCGACGAAACTGTTTCCCCAGATTTTTTCCATGAGCTGCTCCCGGGTAAAAACAAGGCCGGGGTGTTCCATAAACAAATGCAGCAGTTCGTATTCTTTCAGGGTCAGTTCTACCCGCTTTCCGTCTGATGTGACAGTATGTCTGTCCAGGTTCATTTCAAGCCCGGCGATCAGCAGCGTTTTTACAGGCTCTTTTGGCATTGTCCGCCTCAGGACGGCTTTAATGCGGGATACCATTTCCATCATTCCGAAAGGTTTTGCCAGGTAGTCGTCCGCACCTAAATCAAGGCCGATGACTTTGTCATATTCGGTTCCTTTTGCCGTAGCCATAATCACGGGGATATTGGCGGTAGAAGCCTGTGAACGCAGCTTTTTGAGCGTGTGGATTCCGTCTTCGCCGGGCAGCATAATATCCAGCATAATCAGCTGCGGCGTAGTATGCCGTAAGGCTTCCCACAGCGCGCCTGCATCGGGAAAACCCTCTGCCTCAAAGCCAGAGGCGTGCAATGTATAAATCATAAGGTCACGGATGCCGCTGTCATCTTCAACACAAAAAATCATAAAAAACCTCCAGTTGTGCTCTTGCTCCCACAGGATATGTCCGTGGGGCAGATGGTATTCTTATTATAGAATACACCATAATGGTAAGCTTTCATACCGTATTTTTGTAAAATGCGTGTAAAGGCATGCAGGATATTTTCTTTATTTGTTAAACTTTTTATGGTATTCTATACAGGAAAAAGAATGGAAGACCTGAAAGTGTCTGCAGTTGTTTTAAAGGAGAAGAAGATGATAGAAGTCATGTTTGGGGAAAGTGAAGCCGGTTCTATGAAATGTGCGAAAAGCCGGAAGACAGTCATAAACGGTGAAGCCGGGCCGACGGCCGTTTTTGGAAACGCGGATTTGCTGCCACCGAGGGAAGCATGGATACCAATTCCGGGACATGCGGGTGAAGTGATCTGCCTTGCCTATATGCTGGATATCGGTAATATCCGGGAGACTTTCGACAGCGAATACCGCCAGGAGCTGATTTTATCGATGTATCTGCAGAGCGGGTGGGACAACTCACAGGAATTCAGAGAAGAACTGAAAGAAGGAATTAAAAGAAATATCCGTGAATACCGCCGCTTGATGGATTTTATACAAAAAGGGGAGCAGGTACGCATCTGGTACAGCCGGACGCCGTATTCACTCTGCGGCCTATATTGGCTGTGCAGGCAGATGAACGGAATGGGTAATGAGGTATATGCCGTCGAAATGCCCGAATATACAGTACGGTCAGACGGCGTTATTGTTGTGCATCACAGCTGGGGGAATGTAGAAGCGGAGAAATTCAGCTCTTTCTTAAAATATCAGAGGCGTCTGTCAGAGGCTGAGCGGAGAATGTTTGGCTGTAAATGGACAGAACTGTCAGAAGATAACAGTCCCCTGCGTGCAGTAGTGAATGGGGAGTTAGTTGGAGTTCCGGAGGATTTTTATGATTTTCTGATTTTAAGGGAGATTACAGAGACGCCGGTAAAAGAAGCCAGGCTGATAGGGGATATTCTGGGGAAATATCCGCTCCAGGTAGGGGATTGGTGGTATGCGTTCAGGATTGAGCAGATAATAAGAGAAGGGAGAATAGAAGTCTTTCAGGATTCGGAACAGAAATATACGCGGATGATTCGCAAAACCAGGGGAGATTGTATATGAAAAAACTTCTAAAGAATAAGGAATCAATAGTGTGCAGATAGAGAGGTCAGAATGATAAAAGAAACAGCGCTGAAAGAAACGCTAATAAAGGAAATCTGTAATGTAGCGCATAATTGCGGGGTTAAAAAAGTGATTTTGTTTGGCTCCAGGGCGAGAGGGGATTATAAACGTGCCAGCGATATCGACCTTGCCGTGAGCGGTGGGGATATTCTGCGTTTTGCTCTGGATGTCGAGGAAGAGACATTGACACCTTTGAAATATGATGTAATCAATTTGGATGGGAAGATTCAGGAGGAGCTGCGCAGAGTCATTCAGGAGGAAGGAAGAGTTTTATATGAAGAAATTTGATAATTATGTTTCAAATCTTCGTGTACTGGAACGTGCCGACAAAGAGATGCTGGACAATGAGTTTATCATCAGCGGAATCATTGACAAATTCTGTATTCAGTTTGAATTGGGATGGAAGCTTCTGAAAGAATTGCTGGCTTATGAGGGGAGCGCCGCATCTGCAACTGGTTTCCCCAGGAGCATTATCAAAGAAGCCTATTCCGTATATCCCCTTTTTGATGGGGAGCTTTGGCTGAAAATGCTCAGAGAAAGAAATGATATGGCTCATATTTATGATGGAAATGCCGCGAAGGAACTGGCAGGGAGGATTATTTAAAGTTATATTCCTGAATTTCAGAAGATAGAAAAGGAGGTTGCCGTGTATTATGGTGATTCTCTGAAAACAATATAATTTATGCCGAAAGGCTGATTTACCATAAAGAGAGGTAGTTATGTGGCAGTTTGCACTTATTATATTTTTGATATCGTTTTGTATCTTTGCAGGAATCATGATACGTGAACCCAGGACTTTATGGAGTGGGGTATCTTTCTTTGTCATGATGATATGCCTGGCTGTGTTGGCGCTGTTCGTTTTATCGGAACATGCCGGATGGCTGGCGTCGCATGAACTGGTGATTTGGATTTTGAATATCCTGCTCATTTTGGCGGTACTTTGCATCATCGCATTTCCGGGTATTCTGGTTCTTATCTTTTTTGTTGAGGGGATCAAGATGATCCGGCATGAGGGAATGAAACCCGCGAATATGCTGTCGATGCTGTTTTCGGTTTTGCTGTTTGCCTATTTGGCTGTCTGGCCTATGGTTAGAGGGTTGGAAAGGAATACATGGGGGACAAGACTGTATACGGTAATCAGCTTTGCGGCAGTCTATGTATTGTCCCTGATGGCTATGTATTCTCTGTCTGCTATTGTCAATCTTGTCCATCTGAAAAAGAGGAGAAATGCGGACTATATTGTTGTGCTGGGAGCCGGGATTCTTGGAGAGAAAGTAACGCCGCTGCTTGCGGCGCGGATTGAAAAAGGGATGGAACTGATGCGCTGTAACCCAGGGGCGAGAGTAATCATGTCCGGTGGACAGGGACCAGGGGAGGATATTCCCGAAAGCAGGGCTATGGCGGCGTATGCGGCGGAGCATGGAGGGGACGCGAATCGAATCCTGATGGAGCAGGAGTCTGTTTCAACGGAAGAAAACCTTTTGTTTTCAAGAAACATGATGGATAAAAAAGCCTCCAAAATTATCATTGTTACGACGGCTTACCATGTGTTCCGGGCATTGATACTGGCAAGACAGCAGGGGATAAAATGCGTGGGATTTGGGGCGAAAACAAAGTGGTATTTTACGTTAAACGCACTCATCCGTGAATTTATCGGATATCTGAGCCTGACATGGAAGCGGCATGCGATTGTCATTGGCGCAGCGGCCAGTATGCTGGCAGCGTTTCGTTAATATTCACACCATGTGTCCATCAGCGTATTTTCAAAAATAGACCCTGTGAGCCAGCCGGACTGGGGGGGAATCCGGGTTGGTTTCCGTCTGTTTTAAAGGGGAAATCAGTGATTTTTGAAAAACCCCCTTGCAATCCTTTTTTAACTGTGCTAAGATACAGGACATAAAATAAAGGCGAAGAAAGAGACTCTTGCTTTGGAACTTGACAGGAATACGGCGCCGCTGACTGAGAGCGCTGTTTAAGGGAAGGGGCAGACAGGGAACACTCCGGAGCCGACTGGTCGAAGAGAATAGTGTGCCGTGTGGTTGGAAGCAGGGCAGAGGTGAGTAAGTAGGTCAGTACGTGGACGCGCGTTAAGCGTATAGAGAGGTAAATGCAAGAGCATTTGCAATGCGGGTGGTACCGCGGATGATGTGATCATATCCGTCCCGGAATAGTAAAATATTCCGGGGCTTTTTCTATGTATCCCGGAATTCATAGAAACTGCTGCAAAGGTGCGGAAAAGACATGGAACGATACTGTGTCTGTACCTTTGCGGCGGTTTTGTTTTCAGAAAATTTATGAAAGCGGAGGAGAATGACGATGAAAGAAGGCATTTACAGAGACGTGACATTTGATAAGCTCAGCGAAGCAGATATGGGCAGAGAAATAAGAGTTGCCGGATGGGTAGAAAATATCCGCGACCACGGCGGGATTACCTTTGTGGATCTGCGGGATATGTATGGGGAACTTCAGGTGGTGCTTCACGATGATGCACTGCTTAAGGATATCGGAAGAGAAGCCTGTGTGACGGTGAAGGGAATGCTCAGAAAGAGGGATGAGGAGACCTACAATCCGAGGATTCCAACGGGGACGATCGAGCTGGCGGCGGAAACGGTGGAGGTTCTGGGAAAGGTGTACCAGCAGGTACCTTTTGAGGTCATGACTTCGAAGGAAGTCCGGGAGGACGTCAGGCTGAAATACCGTTTTCTGGATTTGCGGAACAGCAAAGTGAAGGATAATATCGTGTTCCGCTCAAAGGTTATCAGCTTCCTGAGACAGAAGATGACGGAATTGGGATTTCTGGAAATCCAGACGCCGATCCTGTGCGCGTCCTCGCCGGAGGGAGCCAGGGATTATATCGTTCCGTCCAGAAAATACAAAGGGCAGTTTTACGCGCTGCCGCAGGCGCCCCAGCAGTATAAGCAACTTCTGATGGTGTCGGGGTTTGATAAGTATTTCCAGATTGCCCCCTGTTTCCGGGACGAGGATGCCAGGGCAGACCGCTCGCCGGGAGAGTTTTACCAGCTTGACTTCGAGATGAGCTTCGCCACGCAGGAGGACGTGTTTGCCGTAGGCGAGGAAGTACTGGCGGCGGCATTTGAGAAGTTTGCGCCGGAAGGATATGAGGTAACGAAAGCGCCGTTTCCGATCATCAGCTACACACAGGCGATGCTGGAGTTTGGCACGGATAAGCCGGATCTCAGAAATCCGCTGCGCATCCTGGACGTGACAGAATTTTTCCAGAGATGCAGCTTTAAGCCTTTCCATAAAAAGACTGTCCGCGCGATTAAGGTACATGCGGAGATGTCGAAGGGTTTCCATGAAAAGCTTCTGAAGTTCGCCCAGTCGATTGGTATGGGCGGACTGGGATATCTGGAAGTGATGGAGGATCTGTCCTACAAAGGCCCAATTGATAAATTTATCCCGGAGGAGATGAAAACCGAGATGAGGGAGCTGGCGCGTCTGGAAGCAGGCGACACGATTTTCTTTATTGCGGATAAGGAGAGCAGGGCGAATCTTTATGCGGGACAGATTCGTACAGAGCTTGGGGAAAAGCTGGATTTGATTGAGAAAAAGGCCTACCGCTTCTGTTACGTGAATGATTTTCCAATGTATGAGTACGATGAGGAGACGAAGCAGATTGGATTTACGCACAACCCGTTTTCCATGCCGCAGGGAGGTCTGGAAGCCCTGAATACGAAAGACCCGCTTGACATTTTGGCGTATCAGTATGATATTGTATGTAACGGCGTGGAACTTTCCTCTGGTGCGGTGCGGAACCATGATATCGATATTATGGTGAAAGCTTTTGAAATCGCAGGATATGATGAGGAAACGTTGAAGGCGAAGTTTGGGGCGCTTTACAATGCGTTTCAGTTTGGAGCGCCGCCCCACGCGGGAATGGCACCTGGCATTGACCGGATGATTATGTTGCTGTGTGAGGAAGAAAATATTCGCGAGGTCATCGCATTTCCTATGAGTGGAAGCGCGCAGGATCTGATGTGCGGCGCGCCGGGATTTGTGACGGAGCAGCAGCTTCGTGAGGTTCATATCAAGGTTCGTGATTAAGGAGGAAGCGGGATGGCAAATGTTATTTCAGATGAAACGATAGAATATGTAGGGATTCTGGCAAAGCTGGAGCTTTCCGGGGAGGAAAGGGAGCAGGCGAAAAAGGATATGGGCAGGATGCTGGATTATATTGATAAGCTCAATGAGCTGGATACCACGGGCGTAGAGCCGATGTCGCATGTATTTCCAGTGAACAATGTATTCCGGGAGGATGTGGTGGAAAATGGAGATGACAGGGAAAATATGCTGAAAAATGCGCCGGAACAGAAAGACGGGACGTATGTGGTTCCGATTACGGTAGAATAGAGAGCACAGGAGGCAGAATACGTGGATATCAGAAATTTGACAGCTCTGGAATTGGGCAAGAAGATAAAAACAGGAGAGATTGGCGTTGTGGAAGCCACGAAAGCTGCGCTGGAGCAGATTCAGGCGGTGGACGAAACGGTGAACGCTTTTGTGACCGTGGATGAGGCGGGGGCGTTGAGGCGGGCAGAAGAAGTACAGAAGCAGATTGATGAGGGAAGTCTGACAGGAGCCCTGGCTGGAGTTCCTGCCGCCATCAAGGATAATCTGTGCACGAAGGATTTGCTGACTACGTGCAGCTCGAAGATTTTATATAATTTTAAGCCGACCTACACAGCGGAGGCCGTGCGGAATCTGGAAAGGGCGGGGGCAGTGCTTCTCGGAAAGACGAATATGGATGAGTTTGCGATGGGCAGCACCACCGAGACGTCAGCCTTTGGCGTTACCAGAAATCCGTGGAATACGGCGCATGTGCCGGGCGGCTCTTCGGGCGGCTCCTGTGCGGCGGTGGCGGCGAATGAGTGCTTCTACGCCCTGGGCTCCGATACAGGCGGCTCTATCCGCCAGCCTAGCTCCTTCTGTGGGGTGACGGGCATCAAGCCGACCTATGGCACGGTTTCCCGTTATGGGCTGATTGCCTATGGTTCCTCTCTGGATCAGATTGGGCCGGTTGCGAAGGATGTAAGCGACTGCGCGGCAGTTTTGGAAGCGATTTCTTCTTATGACAGGAAAGACAGTACTTCCCTCAAACGGGAGGACTGTGATTTTACCTCCGCCCTTGTGGATGATGTGCAGGGCATGAGAATTGGAATCCCCAGGGACTATCTGGGAGAAGGTCTGGATGAGGAAGTGAAAGCGGCTGTGCTGGCGGCGGCAAAGGCGCTGGCGGCAAAGGGAGCTGTCGTGGAGGAGTTTGATTTGAGTCTGGTGGAATATGCGATTCCGGCGTATTATGTGATTGCGGCGGCAGAAGCCAGTTCGAACCTGGCGCGGTTTGACGGAGTGAAATACGGCTATCGCACGGAAGAATACGAGGGACTCCACAACATGTACAAAAAGTCCCGTTCCGAGGGATTTGGAGAGGAAGTGAAGCGCAGGATTATGCTTGGCTCTTTTGTGCTGAGTTCGGGATATTATGACGCTTATTATCTGAAAGCTCTGCGGACGAAAGCTTTGATAAAACAAGCTTTTGACGAGGCATTTGAAAAATATGATGTGATTCTGGGGCCTGCGGCTCCGACGACTGCGCCGAAGCTGGGAGAATCCTTAAGCGACCCGCTGAAGATGTACTTAGGAGATATCTATACGATTTCCGTGAATCTGGCAGGGCTTCCGGGCATGACGGTTCCATGCGGGAAGGATTCGAAGGGGCTGCCGATTGGCTTGCAGATGATCGGGGACTGCTTTCAGGAGAAGAAGATGATCCGTGCAGGCTACAGCTTTGAGTGTACGAGGAAATACGAAGCGCCGGAACTGGCGGAAAGGAGGGGAAAATAGATGAGCAAACAATATGAGACAGTGATTGGACTGGAAGTTCATGTTGAGCTTGCCACGAAAACGAAGATTTTCTGCTCCTGCTCTACGGCGTTCGGCGGAGCGCCAAATACTCATACCTGCCCGGTGTGTACCGGGATGCCGGGTTCGCTTCCGGTGCTGAATAAGCAGGTGGTGGAGTATGCCCTGGCGGTGGGGCTTGCGGCGAACTGCCAGATTCACCAGTATTGCAAATTTGATAGAAAGAACTATTTTTACCCGGATAATCCGCAGAATTACCAGATTTCCCAGCTCTATCTGCCAATCTGCCACGACGGCGGAATCGAAATTGAGACGGCGGAAGGGAAAAAGACAGTGCGAATCCATGAAATCCATATGGAAGAGGATGCGGGGAAGCTCATCCACGATGAATGGGAGGACTGTTCTCTGGTGGATTACAACCGGAGCGGCGTGCCGCTGATTGAGATTGTTTCAGAGCCGGATATGCGGAGCGCGGAGGAGGTCATTGCCTATCTGGAAAAGCTTCGCATGATGATTCAATATTTGGGCGCTTCGGACTGCAAGCTCCAGGAAGGCTCGATGCGCGCGGACGTCAATCTTTCTGTGCGTGAGGTGGGGACAGAAGCCTTTGGAACTCGGACGGAGATGAAGAACCTGAACTCTTTCCGCGCCATTACCCATGCGATTGAGGGGGAGAAAAACCGCCAGATTGATTTGCTGGAATCCGGGGAACAGGTGGTACAGGAGACAAGGCGGTGGGATGATACGAAAGGCGCTTCCTATGCGATGCGCTCGAAAGAGGATGCCCAGGATTACCGTTATTTTCCTGACCCTGACCTGACTCCGGTGGTTATCAGTGATGAATGGATTCAGGAAATACGGGACAGGCAGCCGGAGATGCGGGAGGAGAAACAGGAGCGTTACCAGAAAGAATATGGGATTCCGGCCTATGACGCGGGCATCCTCACCTCTGCAAAGCGGATGGCGGATATGTTTGAGGAGACGACTGCACTCTGTAAAAGTCCGAAAAAAGTTTCGAACTGGCTGATGGTGGAGACGATGCGTCTCTTAAAGGAGCACGGCATGGATGCGGAGGACATCCGGTTCTCACCTGAAAACCTGGCGAAGCTGATAGGACTGACAGAAGCGGGAACCATCAATAATACGGTGGCAAAAGAAGTGTTTGAATTTGTATTTGACAAAGATATCGACCCGGAACAGTATGTGGAAGAAAAAGGGCTGAAGATGGTTGGAGACGAGGGGGCGCTGCGCGGCACGATAGAAGAAATCGTGGCGGCGAATCCCCAGTCCGTGGCCGACTACAAAGGCGGAAAGCAGAAAGCCATCGGTTTCCTGGTGGGGCAGACGATGAAAGCCATGAAGGGAAAAGCAGACCCGGGAGTGGTGAATAAGATACTGAAAGAGATTCTGGATAAATAGGGAACAGCCAGCGGAAACAAGCCAGCTGCAGCGTATCATGGGGAGGTATGCGCGGCTGGCTTGTTAAATTCCATTGCCGCATGTGGCTGCTAATGGATTTAAAAAAGCTATAAGAATTTGCCTTGTAAAAGAATATAAAAGCACATATAATTAATTTGATAAGATAGATGGAGAAGATAAGAATTTGATTTTTAAGATTCATGATAAGGATATAGGAAAAGGAAGGGTATAGAACATTGGGATGGAAATTGAAAGTATTGGAATATGGAAAGATAAAAAGCGCTGAGATAGAAGTTTCGCCTCTCACTCTTTTTGTGGGTGACAATAACAGTGGAAAAAGCTATCTGATGGCGCTCTTATGGGGAATCCAGAATTTGGGGGTATCAGAATTAATCAGTTCTGTATTGAGAGAAGAAACAAAATTAGAACATGAACTGATAGGATGGATCAGGGCGCAGGTGGCGTTGGCGTGCGAACAGGGGGAACATATCGCTCAGGTATGTGAGATAGAAAAAGAGTTGCAAGCTTTTTTGCGGGAAGGCCTGCGGCAAAATAAAGACAATCTGGTGAAAAAGATTTTTAACAGTTCAGATGTTAAAATTAAAGATTTACAGATAGAATTAAAAGATTTAGACAAAATCTCCTTAACATTTACAAAACTCAAAGACAGATGGGGGAGCGAGGAGTTAGACAGTCTGAGGATTAAAAATAACACTGGCACAGAATATACTATAAAATTATCGGAAATAGAATGGGGATATCAAAACAATCTTATAATATGTATGATATTGAGCCTGGCAATGGAGATTTCTATTGGAGAAGTGAATGGAATATATGAAAATATTTATCTCCCTGCAGCCAGAACAGGATTTATGCTTACAAAGGACATTATTAATAAAGCAGGCAGGAATGCAGCGTTTAATATCGGAGTACAGCAGGAAGAGATGATCCCATTTATCAGGCCGATTAACCAGTTTTTGGATGTGATGAATGATCTGTCTTTTGACAGCAAAGCGGATAGAGGAGCCGCAGCGATAGCTGAATACTTAGAAAACTACATGGCAGAAGGCACAGTTGAGATGAGTACATTGCCGAACAAAGAGGTTTTATATGTTCCGGCAGGCCAGGAAAAAGGGATTCCACTCAGGATTGTTTCAGCAGTTGTTACAGAGATTTCCCCCCTGATTTTAATATTAAAACATAAAAAGCGCGTAAAAGGGCTTTTTTATGAGGAACCGGAAATGTGCCTGCATCCACAGCTCCAGCAGAAGATAGCAAGGGTGATATGCCAGCTGGCAAGCGCAGGGGTGAAAATGACGCTTACTACGCATAGCGATATTATTTTGCAGCACATCAACAATATGATTCGTTTGTCGGAGCGCCAAGATGCAGAGAGGATATGCAGTGAGTTGGGATATGATTCAGGAGATTTATTAAAGGCAGAGGAAGTTAAGGTATATCAGCTAAAGTCAAATGCAGGAGAAGGGACAAAGGTGGAGGAATTACCTTGCGGTAAAAATGGATTTGCAGTCCCCACATTTAACGATGCGCTTGACAGAATCATGGAAGAAGCATTTTGAAGGTGAAGCTGGCGTCGGAAGATAATTTATGTATTGCAAATGTGGATAAGAAAAAAACAGATTTTCAGTTTTTTCAGACAATAAAAATGAAATCCATGTATAAAAGAGTAGACCATATGATTTTTGAACGGCAGTGTGAGGATAAATGGAAACTTCATTTGATTGAATTTCGGAGAGCGTACTCCGTTTATACATAAGGCAATCCAGATGACAAGGAATGAAGAAGGGATATTAGCAGGGGATTTGATGGAAGGATGAGTCGGTAAAGAGGTAACAGTGAAGCCGGAAGGCTGAACTGTTACGGAAAGAGCGATTAATCTTCGTCGGTATCTTGAAAAAAACAGTATTCTATACTATAATTTAACGATAAAGAGGACATGCTTATTTTTGGAGGCATACATCATGGATTACAGAGAGGCAAGAGTATATTTAGCAGATGCGGCTAAATACGGAAGTGTACTTGGTCTTGAGAATATGGGGGAGTTGCTGCGACGTTTGGGCAACCCCCAGGACGACTTGAAATTTATCCATATTTCAGGGACAAACGGAAAAGGTTCGGTATTGGCGTATCTGTCTACGGTACTGAAAGAGGCAGGGTATCGGGTAGGGCGTTATATTTCCCCCACATTGTTTTCTTATCGGGAGCGTATACAGGTAAATGAAGAGTACATAGAGAAAGAACCGCTGGCAAGGCTGACAGGAAGGATTGCCGAAGCGGCGGCAGGGATGGTGCAGGAAGGACGGGCGCATCCCACGGTATTTGAGATAGAGACGGCGCTTGGGTTTCTGTATTTCAGGGAAAAAGCGTGCGATATCGTGGTGCTGGAGACAGGACTCGGGGGGCTGGAGGACGCCACTAATGTGGTAAAGACGACGCTGTTGGAAGTGATTACCCCTATCAGCATGGATCATATAGGTATTTTGGGAGATACGCTCAGAGAAATCGCTGAAAAGAAAGCGGGAATCATAAAGCCGGATACGGTAGTCGTCACGGCAGAGCAGGAGCCGGAGGCGATGGAAGTCATCAGGCGCAGGGCAAAAGAGAAGGAATGCCGTCTGTTCATGGAAGAAAAGGCACGGCTTTCGGATATCCGATATGGATACGAAAAGCAGTATTTTTCTTATGGGGGATATGAAAACCTGGAAATTTCCTTAGGAGGGATGTACCAGGTGGAGAATGCGGCGCTTGCGGTGGAAGCCGTGAAGGCGTTGGATAGTGTAGGCTATCCTGTCACTGAGGGGCAGCTTCGGCAGGGGCTGCAGAAGACCCGGTGGAGAGGACGGTTTACTGTAGTGGGGCGGGAGCCGGTATTTATCATTGATGGCGCGCATAACCGTGATGCGGCAAGAATCCTCAGAAAATCATTGGAATTGTATTTTACAAATAAACGTTTATTCTATATAATGGGAGTATTCAGGGATAAGGAATATGAGGAAATCGTAAGGACTACCGTACCGCTGTCGGCACATGTGATTACGGTGGAAACACCTGGGAATGATAGAGCTCTTCCGGCAGGAGAACTTCTGAAGGCAGTGCGGAAATATCAGCCTTCGTCAGAGGCAGCGGAGAGTATTTTGGAAGCGGTAAAAAAAAGCCTGGAAATGGCCGGGCGGGAGGACGTTATCCTTGCCTTTGGCTCTCTTTCTTTTCTGGGAGAGACAGCCAGGGCGGTAGAGATTATAAAAAGCGCAGGAAATATGCAGGATGCGGCATTAGAAGGAAAAGTCAGGAAGTAAATTTTCAAATGAACCAAGATGGCGCGGGAAATGTGTCAGAAAGAGGAAGCTATGATAGATCAGGAGAAAATAAAGAAAGGCGTCAGGCTGATTCTTGAGGGAATCGGAGAGGACGCCGACAGAGAAGGTCTGGTAGAGACGCCGGATCGGATTGCGCGGATGTACATGGAGCTGATGGGAGGTATGTATGAGGATGCGGGTGAGCATCTGAGCAAGCGTTTCCATGTGGATAAGAGCGATATTGTGCTGGAGAAGGATATTACTTTTTATTCTATGTGCGAGCACCATATGCTTCCATTTTACGGTAGGGCGCATGTGGCTTATATCCCGAATGGGACAGTGGTAGGATTGAGTAAGATTGCGCGGACGGTGGAGGTGTATGCAAAGAGGCTGCAGCTTCAGGAGCAGCTTACGGCACAAGTAGCAGACGCATTTATGGAGCATCTGAATCCAAAGGGCGTGATGGTAATGGTAGAGGCAGAGCATATGTGTATGACAATGCGGGGGATTAAGAAACCCGGGTCAAAGACTGTTACGTCGGCCACACGGGGAGTTTTTGAAGGGAATCCCGAATTGCAGAATACATTTTATCAAATGGTAAGGTAACCAATGGAGAGAGTGAACAGGATTTTAAAGAATCATACATATCAAGACTGCCTTCAGCAGATTTACAGGCTGGAGGCAGGGCGTATTTTTTGCGGCCATGACATGGCACATTTTCTGGATGTGGCACGTTTGGCCTATATTTTTAATCTGGAGGAAAACCTGCAGATAGAGAAAGAGCGGATCTATGCGGCCGCTCTTCTTCACGATGTAGGACGGCATATCCAGTATATGGAGGGAACGCCCCATCAGGAAGCCGGAGTTCCCATTGCGGCTCAAATATTGACGGACTGCGGGTTTTCTGAGGAGGAGCGGGCGGATATTCTGGAAGCAGTTGCCAGGCACCGGGACAGAACGGTAAAAAGCGAGCACAGCCTGGCAGGACTGCTCTACCGGGGGGACAAAGCGTCCAGGGGATGTTTTGGATGCCGGGCAGAGGCAGAATGTGACTGGAGCGATGAGAAAAAGAACTTATATTTGAGATATTGAAGCGCATGGAGGGCAGCATGAAGATAGGGAACAGAGAGTTTGATTTAAAAAACAGAACATATATTATGGGAATACTGAATGTGACGCCGGACTCTTTTTCGGACGGGGGAAGGTGGAATGATTTTGACGCCGCAAAACGGCATGTGGAAGAGATGATAAAGGACGGGGCGGATATTATTGATATCGGAGGGGAATCTACCAGGCCGGGGTATACGCTGCTGGCTGAAGAAGAGGAGATTTCCAGAGTAGTTCCGTATATCGAGATGGTGAAAAAGAATTTTGATATTCCGATTTCTGTAGATACTTATAAAGGCGGCGTGGCGAAAGCTGCGCTGGCAGCAGGGGCAGATTTGGTAAACGATATCTGGGGGCTGAAATGGGACGCCGCTCTGGCCGGGGTTATCGCAAAGAGCGGTAAACCCTGCTGCCTGATGCACAACCGTAAGGAGCCGGACTATAGGGAATTTATGACGGACATGCTGGAAGATTTGCGGGAGACGCTGAACATAGCGGCAGCAGCGGGCATTGCAGATGATAAGATTATCCTGGATCCCGGCGTAGGATTCGGAAAGACGTATGAAAATAATCTGGAGGCGATTAACCGTTTGGAGGAGCTGCACAAACTGGGCTATCCCATCCTGCTGGGGACGTCCAGAAAGTCGGTAATTGGCCTGACCCTGGATCTGCCTGCATCTGAGAGAGTGGAAGGGACGCTGGTGACGACGGTGTTCGGTGTGCTGAAAGGTGCGGCATTCGTGCGCGTCCATGATGTGAAAGAGAATTTCCGGGTGATAAAAATGACAGAAGCGCTAACGGGAAAAAGGGGTAACAGTTCAGCCTACGGCTTCACTATTACGGAATCCAGCCCATTTAAAGTTTGCTGTTCGCAAAGGGCTGGATTCTCCGGCTGAATTTACGCGTTCTCACGGACTTTGCAGCAAGTGCAAAGTCCTGGGCTGAACTGTTACAAAAAGGGTTCTTGTATAGACGGGAACGGACGGACGCGAAGAAAGAGAGGATGCAGGAGTGGACAAGATTAAGATAAAAGATTTAGAACTGTACTGCCGCCACGGGGTTTTTCCGGAGGAAAATGTGCTGGGGCAGAAATTTCTGTTTTCTGCCATATTATCTGTGGATACGCGGGCGCCAGGGAAGGCGGATGATTTAGAAAAATCTGTGAATTATGGGGAACTATGTCATTTTATCCGGGAGTTTATGGAGGAACATACCTATAAACTTCTGGAGGCGGTTTTGGAACATCTGGCGGAAGCAATCCTGCAAAAATGGGAGAAGATAGAAGAAATTACGCTGGAAGTAAAGAAGCCGTGGGCTCCGATAGGGCTCCCCTTAGAGACGGTATCTGTGGAAATCACCCGCGGCTGGCACACGGCATATATCGCTCTTGGTTCGAATATGGGAGAGAAGGAAACGTATCTTCGGAATGCGGTGAAGGAACTGGATGAGAGCGCAGGATGCCGGGTGGAGAAAGTATCGGACTTTATCGCAACGGCGCCCTATGGTGTTACGGAGCAGGATGAGTTCCTGAATGGCGCGCTTAAACTGCGTACGCTGCTGACGCCGGAGGAACTGCTTGAGCTGCTCCATGAGATTGAAGCGAAAGCGGAGCGGGTGCGGACGCTGCGCTGGGGGCCGCGGACGCTGGATTTGGACATTCTTTTTTACGATAATCTGGTGCTGGATACGGAAGAACTGCATATTCCTCATATTGATATGCAGAACCGGGATTTTGTGCTGAAACCGATGGCGCAGATTGCCCCATATATGAGGCATCCGGTTTTAAATAAGACGATAAAACAGCTGGAAGGAGAATTACATGGTTGATTTAAAGGAATTGCGGGATGAGATAGATAGTATTGACAGGCAAATCGTAGAGCTTTTCGAAAAACGTATGGATATTTGCCAGAAAGTGGCGGAATATAAAATCCGGACCGGGAAGAAAGTATTTGACAGGACGAGGGAGCAGGCGAAAATCGATACGGTGAAAGGGCTGACCCGCAGTGAGTTCAACCGGCATGGGATAGAAGAGCTGTTCCAGCAGA
Organism: Hominisplanchenecus murintestinalis; assembly: GCA_004793585.1. Classification (GTDB taxonomy): domain Bacteria; phylum Bacillota; class Clostridia; order Lachnospirales; family Lachnospiraceae; genus Hominisplanchenecus_A; species Hominisplanchenecus_A murintestinalis. The sequence continues at coordinate 54,481 of SRZB01000017.1, forward strand.
TTATGGCGATGAGCCGGAAGCTGCAGTACCAGCTTCTGGAGGAAAACGGCGTGGCAGGGCGGCTGCCTTTTATTGCGGTGGATGAGATTGAGCGTTCAAAGGTACGGGTAGTGTATCAGGGGGTGGAGGGCGCTTACAGCCAGGCGGCCATGAAACAGTATTTTAGTGAGGATATCACATCGTTCCATGTGGAGCAGTGGCGGGACGCTATGGAGGCGATTGCGGAAGGTTCCGCGGATTTTGCGGTTCTGCCGATCGAAAACTCGACGGCGGGCAGCGTCAACGATATGTATGATCTGTTGGTAGAATTTGAGAATTATATTGTCGGAGAGCAGATTATCCGGTGCGAGCATAAGCTTCTGGGGCTGCCGGGGGCGCAGCTTTCCGATATTCAAAGGGTTTACTCCCATCCTCAGGGGCTTTCCCAGTGCAAACCGTTCCTGGAAGAGCACAGGGGCTGGAAACAGATTCCGCTGGAAAATACTGCGGTAGCGGCAAAGCGGGTGGCAGAGGAAGGGGACAAGAGCCAGGCGGCTATTGCCAGCGCGTTTGCAGGGGAGCAGTTCGGCCTGCAGGTGCTGGCAGACAAGATTTATCTGAATGAGGCAAATTCCACCAGATTTATTATCATCACAAATCAGAGGATTTTCCGCAAGGATGCGGATAAAATCAGCATCTGCTTCGAGCAGCCCCACACGAGCGGAAGTCTTTACAATATGCTTTCGCACATTATTTATAATAACCTGAACATGACAAAGATAGAATCCCGTCCTATAGAGAAGCGGAACTGGGAATATCGGTTTTTCATTGATTTTGAAGGGAATCTCAATGACAGTGCGGTGAAGAATGCGCTCCGGGGTATTCGTGAAGAGGCAAAAAACATGAAAATCCTGGGGAATTATTAGCGAGGGTGAAAGAATTTGAAATGTTACAATTATTTAAGAAAGACGAAGGATGATGTCGATATGAGAAAAATGACAAAAAGAGAGCAGCTTGTCCTGTACAGGTCTGTGGAAAAAGATAAGCTTTTAGCAAAGATGGAGAGCGTAATGCTCCAGTATGACGAGTACAATAAGGAGGATGACTGGATCTACTGGGAGACGAACACTGCCCTCGGGGATTACTGTTCCTGCATTTATGAGCTGATTGAGCGCACGGCCGGCTATGGATTCTATGGAAATCTGTGGCATGCTTACCTTACCCATTTGCTGGTGAATGATGAGAATGTATTCAGCAGGGCATGCGAAATCAGGGGCGCGGTGGAAGGAAGCGTGAATGGACTGGCTGAGCATGATTTTGAACTGTTTAAGCAATGGTATGACTATGATTTTGCGGCTCTGGAGGATGCGCTTGGATTTCAGCTTTATCCGGTGATTTCCAATTATCAGAATGCCAATGAAGAGAGCAGGGTATTCAACCACCGAATCCGCGACCGCATCTGTGAGCTGAGCCGGAAGCTGGGGGCGGCTTCAGATATCCGGGAGTTTAAGGGGTATATTGAGTCCTTTTATAAAGACTTTGGCGTAGGGAAACTGGGGCTGCATAAGGCATTCCGCATTGCCCATACAGAGGAAGGCGCCGAGATTGTGCCGATTACGAATATCACCCATGTCCATCTGGACGATTTGGTTGGGTACGAGATTGCAAAAGAAAAGCTGATTGCCAATACTGAGGCTTTTGTGCAGGGAAGGCGGGCGAATAACTGTCTGCTGTTCGGGGATGCCGGAACGGGAAAATCTTCCAGCATAAAAGGCATTTTGAATCAATATTATGAACAGGGACTCCGGATTATTGAGGTCTACAAGCATCAGTTCCGGGACTTAAATGATGTGATTTCCCAGATTAAGAACAGGAACTACCGCTTTATTATTTACATGGATGATTTGTCGTTTGAGGAATTTGAAACAGAATATAAATACCTGAAAGCAGTGATTGAGGGAGGATTGGAGAAAAAGCCGGAAAATATACTGATTTATGCCACGTCAAACAGGAGGCATCTGATTAAGGAGGAGTTTTCCGATAAAGAAGGAAGGCGTGATTTGCTCCACGCTTCTGATACGGTGCAGGAAAAGCTGTCCCTGGTTTCAAGGTTCGGCGTTCAGATTTTCTTCTGCGCGCCGGATAAAAAAGAGTACCAGAATATTGTTAAGGTATTAGCTGAAAGGCACGGAGTGTCTATGCCAGAAGAGGAACTTCTGCTGGAAGCGAACCGCTGGGAACTGAGCCACGGAGGACTTTCCGGCAGGTCGGCACAGCAGTTTATTGACTTTTTGCTGGGGCAGCGGTAGCCGTATATCTGTTAGGAGAAGAAAGCCGGATGGGGGCGGTATGCCTGGGAGATGGCGAAAAATAAAAAGGAAGAGGAGGGATTTCATGCAGTACAAGATATTTGCGGCGATTAACATTGGGTCGTATGAAGTAGAGATGAAAATTTTTGAGCTGTCGAAATCGAAAGGTATGCGGGAACTTGACAGTGTGCGGCAGATTCTGGAGCTGGGAAAGGAAGCCTATGCGGACGGGAAAATCAGCATGGAAAAAATAGAGAGCCTGTGCATCCTGCTCCAGTCCTTTAAGACGATTATGGAAGGATATAAGGCGGACGCTTATCGTGCGTGCGCTACGAGTGCGGTAAGGGAGACGAAAGGCCGGGTAATTATCCTGGATTATATTGAGAAAAAGACAGGGCTGAAAATCGAGGTGCTCAGCAACTCGGAACAGCGCTTCCTGGACTACAAATCCATCGCTTCCAGTGAAAATGAGTTTAACAAGATTATCCAGAAAGGTACGGCGATTATTGACGTGGGAGGCGGGAGCGTTCAGTTTTCCCTGTTTGATAAAGACAGGCTGATCAGTACCCAGAATATCCGTATCGGTAACCTGCGGCTGCGGGAGCGGGTTGAATCATTCGGAAGGAATATCACGCACATGGAGCGGGTGATTGATGAGCTGGTAAACAGTGACCTGGCGAGCTTTAAGAAAATGTACTTAAAGGAGCGGGAAATTAAGAACTTGATTGTGGTGGGGGACAACCTGCGTGATGTGGCAAAGGAACCGTCTATGACAAGGGAAGCATTTATGGAGCTGTATACACTCGTCACAGAGTATTCGCTTGACGAGGCGGCAGAACGGCTGGATGTTCCGGTAGAGAGTGTGCACATGCTGATTCCGTCCCTGGTTATTCATAAATGGATTATTGAAGAATGCGGCGTGGAAACGGTGTGGCTGCCGGGATTTCATCTGAGCGACGGTATCGCATATGAGTATGCGGCGCAGAATAAGATTATTAAGACAGGACATGACTTTGAAGGGGACATTATCGCTGCAGCGAGAAATATGGCAAAACGTTATATGTGCAACAAAAACCATATCCGTATGCTGGAGGAAGTTTCCCTGGAGATTTTTGATAAAATGAAGAAACTTCACGGGCTGGACGCCAGGAAGCGCCTGTTGCTGCAGATTGCGGCAATTCTTCATGGATGTGGGAAATATATCAGCCTTGCGAATGTGGCAGAGTGTTCTTACAGTATCATTATGGCGACGGAAATTATCGGGCTGTCCCACTCAGAGCGGGAAATCATCGCGAATATCGTGCGGTACAACACGCTGGAATTTGAAGATTTTGAGCAGATGTGCGGCGAGGGGGGCATCACAAAGGAAGAGTATTTGACAATTGCCAAGCTGACGGCTATCCTGCGGGTGGCAAATACGCTGGATCGGAGCCATCGGCAGAAGCTTAAAAATATCAGGATTGTGCTGGGGGAGGAAGAACTGGTTATCCGGGTCGAGACCCCGGAGGATATTTCCCTGGAGCAAGGGCTGTTTCCTGAGAAGGCAGACTTTTTCCGGGAAGTGTTCAGTATACGTCCGGTGATTAAGAAGAAAAAAACAGGATAAGGAGGCAGGGGATTATGTTAGAGAAGGCAGATTTTTTGAAATCTGAGCATTACAGGAACAGGGAACTGAGCTGGCTGAGTTTTAATGAACGCGTACTGAATGAGGCCAGGGATAAATCAATCCCACTTTTTGAGAGGCTGAAATTTTTAAGTATCACTGCCTCTAATCTGGATGAATTTTTCATGATCCGTGTAGCTTCCCTGAAGGACATGGTTCATGCGAAATATACAAAAAAAGATATTGCAGGTTTGACTGCATCGGAGCAGCTGGATGTTATATTGACAGCTACTCATGAACTGGTAAACCTGCAGTATTCCACATATAACCGTTCGCTGATCCCGGCGCTGAAACAGCAGGGAATGAAAGTAGTTACAGAGCATGAGAAACTGTCAAAGGAGCAAAAAGCTTTTGTGGACAGGTATTTTGAGGAAGATATCTATCCGGTTCTGACGCCCATGGCGGTGGATTCTTCCCGGCCGTTTCCGCTTATCCGAAATAAATCGCTGAACATCGGAGCGCTGATTTCAGAAAAAGGCGAAGGAGGCGAATATGATTTTGCCACGGTACAGGTGCCGGGCGGGCTGCCGCGTATCATAGAGCTGCCCCGGGGCAAGGAGGGAGAGCGCCGTGCAATCCTTCTGGAAGAAATTATTGAGAGAAATATCGGGAAGCTTTTCCTGAATTATGATGTGATCTGCGCCCACCCGTACCGTATCATGAGGAATGCAGATTTAACGATTGATGAAGATGAAGCGGCTGACTTGCTGAAAGAGATCCAGAAGCAGTTGAGGAAACGCCAGTGGGGCGAGGTGATCCGTCTGGAAGTAGAAGAGGGAATGGATGCACGCCTTTTAAAAATATTGAAGAAGGAATTTGCCATCAAAGACCCGGATATTTTCTATATCAACGGACCGTTGGATTTGACATTTCTGATGAAAATGTACGGAATGGAGGGATTTGACAAATACAAAACACCGCAGTATCAGCCGCAGCCGGTGCCTGCGATGATGACGGATGATGACATTTTTACCCAAATCCGTACAGGAGATATCTTGCTGCACCATCCGTATATGACTTTTGACCCGGTAGTGAACTTTGTGAAACAGTCGGCGAAAGATCCTGATGTGCTGGCAATTAAGCAGACGCTTTACCGCGTCAGCGGGAATTCTCCGATTATTAAAGCTCTGGCACAAGCGGCTGAAAATGGAAAGCAGGTATCGGTGCTTGTGGAACTGAAAGCAAGATTTGACGAAGAAAATAATATTATCTGGGCAAAAATGCTGGAGAAAGCGGGCTGTCATGTGATTTACGGGCTGAAAGGGCTGAAAACACACAGCAAGATTACGCTGGTTGTCAGGAGGGAAGAGGATGGTATACGCCGTTATGTTCACCTGGGAACGGGAAACTACAATGATTCTACAGCGAAGCTTTATACAGACTGTGGGCTGCTGACATGTGCAGAGCCGATTGGGGAAGACGCTACGGCGGTATTTAACATGTTGTCGGGATATTCGGAGCCTAAGAGCTGGAATAAGCTGATTGTGGCGCCCATCTGGCTGCGGAAGCGTTTTCAGAAACTGATTGAGAGGGAAACCCAGAATGCCAGGGAGGGAAAAGAGGCGCATATCATTGCGAAGATGAATTCCCTGTGCGATAAGGAGATTATTGCGGCGCTTTATGAAGCGGGGGCGGCAGGGGTAAAGATTGAGTTGATTATACGCGGTATTTGTTGTTTAAAGACAGGAATTCCCGGAATCAGTGAAAATATTTCCGTGCGTTCCATTGTGGGGAATTTCCTGGAACATGCCCGTATATTTTATTTCCTGAACGACGGCCAGGAAGAGATTTACATGGGAAGCGCGGACTGGATGCCGAGAAATCTGGACAAGCGCGTGGAAATCCTTTTTCCGGTAGAGTGCGAAAAACTGAAAAAAGAGGCGCGCCACATTTTGGATGTACAGCTGGCGGATAATGTGAAAGCTTCCGTGCTCCAGCCGGACGGCAGGTATGAGAAAATTGATAAGCGGGGAAAAGCGCTGGTATCTGCGCAGGATTTCTTCTGCGAGGAGGCAGTGGAGCGGGCGAAAAAGCCCGAACCGCACGAGGCAGAGCGGATATTTATTCCGGCAGAACCAATAGAATAGGACTTCTGGGATATAGTAAGATGAAGTGAGAGAATATCCTGTATTTATGAGCATAGCCCGTAAGAGGGGAAAAGGAGTAGCGACATGTCGGATGATAAGAAAATAGATGATGAAATTATAGAAGAAGTGGCAGATATGGAAGAGGAGGGAGAGCAGGATGAGTTCGAGGACGTCTGTTTTATGTGCCGCCGTCCGGAGAGCAGAGCCGGGGGAATGATACGCATTGCAGAAAACATTCATATTTGTGCGGAATGCATGCAGAAAGCTTTTGATTCTATGGGAGGAGGCCAGTCGCCGTATGCAAATATTGACTGGTCAAAGATTCCCAATATGCCGAATATTGGCATGATAAATTTAGGGGATTTGGCAAATCAGGTTCCCAAAAAGCAGAAGGTTAAGAAGAAAAAGAAGAAGGAAGAAGAGGAGCCGAAGAAAGTTCTGGATATCAAAGCGATTCCGGCGCCTCACAGGATTAAAGAAAGCCTGGATGACTATGTCATCGGGCAGGAACACGCGAAAAAAGTGATTTCTGTTGCAGTGTACAATCATTATAAAAGAGTTGCGACGGATACGGTGGACAGTATTGAGATTGAGAAGTCGAATATGCTGATGATAGGACCTACCGGAAGCGGGAAAACCTATCTGGTAAAGACGCTGGCGCGGCTTTTGGATGTGCCACTGGCGATCGCAGATGCTACGTCTCTGACGGAGGCCGGGTATATTGGCGATGATATTGAGAGCGTAGTGTCCAAATTGCTGGCTGCCGCGGGGAATGACGTGGAGAAAGCAGAGCAGGGAATTATTTTTATTGATGAAATTGATAAGCTTGCAAAGAAAAGAAATGCGAACCAAAGGGATGTGAGCGGCGAGTCGGTGCAGCAGGGAATGCTGAAGCTTTTGGAGGGAAGTGAAGTGGAAGTGCCTGTAGGGGCAGCCAGCAAGAATGCTATGGTACCTATGGCTACTGTGGATACAAAAAATATATTGTTTATCTGCGGCGGAGCATTTCCCGGATTGGAAGATATTATAAAAGAAAGGCTGAACAAACAGGCGTCCGTAGGATTCAAGGCGGATTTGAAAGATAAATATGACGATGACCCTGCGCTTTTGGAAAAGGTATCTGTAGAGGATATTCGGAAGTTCGGAATGATTCCGGAGTTTATCGGGAGGCTGCCAGTTATTTTTACACTGCAGGAGTTGACAGAGGAGATGCTGGTGAAGATTCTCAGGGAGCCGAGGAATGCTATTTTGAAGCAGTACCAGAAGCTGCTGGAGCTGGACGAGGTGAAATTGAGCTTTGAAGATGGCGCGTTAAAAGAAATTGCCAGAAAAGCACGGGAGAAGGATACCGGCGCCAGGGCATTACGGGCGATTATCGAAGAGTTTATGCTGGACATTATGTATGAGATTCCAAAGGATGACAATATAGGGAGCGTCACGATTACAAAAGAGTATATAGAGGGAAAAGGCGCACCGCGGATTCAAATGCGGGGAGTACCGGCATTGGAGGGATAAGATGATTTACCTTTTCATCATGGGCGGGATTTTTGCAGCGGATTGCTTTTTAAAATGGTGGATAGAGAAGAAACCGGACGATTACGGACAGGAAATCTGGGGTGGGCGCATTCTGCTCCAGAAATCCCATAACCGGGGAGCTATGTTGAACTTTATGGAAGGAAAACGGCAATTTGTGGCTGGGATTTCCGTCGGAATTACGATTGGGACAGCTGTTGTATTTGCCGCGCTGCTGAGGAGAAAAGGGGAATATGTATACAAGGCCGCCTTGGCATTTGTTCTTGGTGGAGCGTTAAGTAATGTATTCGACAGGATAAAGCGTCATTACGTGGTGGATTATTTCAGTTTTTGTGCGAAATATGAAAGATTGCGTAGAATCGTGTTTAATCTTGGGGACATTTTCATTTTCCTGGGGGCGTTTCTTGTATTTTCCAGACGTATTTTGAAAAATCTCTGAATACATAAGTTGACAGCTCTTGTCAAAAATGGTAAGCTGAACTGTAACATATCGGAGAACCGTGAAATTCCGAGAGTGTGGAAGCAGAAAGCGAAGGTTTGATAGGAGAAAGTTTATGGATCAGATGCAGGAAGAACAATTTACTAAAACACTGCTGGCCTTAATGGACAAGGCGAAACAGAAGAAAAATATACTGGAGTATAGTGAGATTAACGACGCCTTTGCCGGGATGGAACTGGACGAGGAGAAGATGGATCTCATTCTGGAGTTTCTGGAAAAGCACAATATAGATATCATGCAAAATGGCGTGAAGGAAAATGGCGGGGAAGACTTGCTCATTGATAATGATGATGACGTCCTTCTCGTAGAGGAAGAAGAAGTAGAGCTGATTGATGATGTTGATGTGCTGGAGGGGGTCAGTACCGAAGACCCCGTGCGTATGTATTTAAAAGAAATAGGAAATGTGCCGCTGCTTACCACAGAACAGGAAGTAGATTTGGCAAAGCGCGTGGAAGAAGGCAGCGAAGAGGCAAAGAAAGCCTTGACAGAAGCAAATCTGCGCCTTGTAGTCAGTATTGCGAAAAAATATGTAGGCCGTGGTATGCCGTTCCTGGATTTGATTCAGGAGGGGAACATGGGGCTGATGAAAGCGGTTGATAAATTCGACTATACAAAAGGCTATAAATTCAGCACCTATGCGACCTGGTGGATTCGCCAGGCGATTACAAGAGGCATCGCGGATACAGGAAGAACCATCCGTGTCCCGGTACATATGGTGGAAACGATTAATAAGACCCTGCGTATGACGAGAACGCTTTTACAGGAATTTGGCAGAGAACCGACCCCGGAAGAAGTGGCAGCGAGATTAAATGTTCCGGTATCGCGTGTGCGTGAAGTGCTGAAGATTTCCCGGGATCCGGTATCTCTGGATACCCCGATTGGTGAGGAAGATGACAGCCATCTTGGAGATTTCATCGAGGATGATTCTGCGCTTTCACCGGCAGATTCTGCAGCGTTTTCCATGTTAAAGGAAGAGCTGGGCAACGCTCTGGAGTCTCTTACTGACAGGGAGCGCCAGGTGGTACGGCTGCGTTTTGGACTGCAGGATGGGCGTGCGCGTACACTGGAAGAAGTGGGGAAAGAGTTTAACGTGACAAGGGAGCGTATCCGTCAGATAGAGGCGAAAGCCCTGAGAAAACTGAGGCATCCTTCGAGGAGTAAACGGCTGAAGGATTTTCTGGTATAGAAAAGTCCCGCGGAGAACATGGTTTTCTGCGGGGCTTTTTACGCACGTATTCTGTGTTTGGGATTACAGGGAGTATATTAAGATTCCTGCAATGATAATAAGGTTTCCTGCAAGTTTTCCCTTCGTGATTTTCTCACCCAACAGGAAACGGGAGAGAAGCAGTACGAACACGTAAGTGAAAGTGTCGATGATGGAGCCGTATTTGTACGGTACCTGGGTGTAGGCATAAGTGTTCAGAAGCAGCACTCCAAAAAAGATGAAATAGGCTGTGATAACACGCCAGTTCAGATATTCGTAAATTCCACTTTTATGTTCTATGTTTGCGCTTTGTTTTAGTAAAATCTGTGAAGATGCGGAAAAGAAGGTTCCCACAAACATCAATAGCATAAATATTCTACTCATTTTTCTGTACCACCAATACTCCGATTAAAACTATAAGCATTCCAAAAAGATTATTCCAGGACAAGGATTCTTTGAAAATCAGCACGGCCCAGAGCTGCGCCCAGATTAGATATACGCTGCGGTGGGCGTATGCTGTGGAAAGCTCGAATTTCTTTATGATTTTTTGCCAGGCAAGGGCGTAAATTCCACAGTTTGCTATCATCAGAAACAGGAAAAGATAAAACATCCGCCCGGAAAGACCATATTTGCCGTACTGTATGGAGGCAAGTTTGGAGAAGATGCCTGTCAGTGAAAATAGCAGGATATTCAGATGAAGCTGCATGTAATTTTTCATTCGTTCCATAAGGTTTCGAGGTCAACTCCGTTCACTTTTATTGTCTGCCGTACGTGGGACATCATTTCGTCAAGTTCCTGTTCATCTGCCGTTTCTAAGATGACATGCCCGATGCGGCTTGTTCCGTTTTCTACCTTTTCCACATGCGTCCCCACGGGATAATCAAGGGAGAGCGCGATGCAGCGGCGGCGAAGCTCGTCAAGCCGGGATTCATCAATATCTGTCAAGACTCCGTCGCAGCGGGAAAACAGCAGTTTTGCCATGCAGGGACGCGGACGTTTCATGGTGAAATCAGGCGGTTCGCCAAGAGCCTGGCAAATCATCTGCTTGTAATAGTCAAAACCGCAGTAAGTGGAAATTAATTCCGGGATGCAGGTTGCGCCGGCTCTTGCGCCAACCTCCAGAATATAGGCATGTCCGTCCCGTATCAGGACATCGGCATTTACCGCGCAGTTATCCATGCCGACGGCGGTAATGGCATGTTCCATCTGGAGCAGGATTTCGCATTCCAGTTCAGGGGTGCAGAAGTAAGGGAAGCAGTGCCCTTCAGGAAGCGTGACGCCGCCCGCAGTGTGGGTAAATTTCCCATGAGGAAGTAAAAAACGGATTTTTCCGTCTGAGATAAAACCGTCTACGCCAATTTCTTCTGCTTCTATGAAATGCTCTACCAGCACATAATCTTTTTTTGTAACATTTTTGGCTGCCTGCCAGGCTGCAGGAAGCTCTTTTTCGGAATTTACCCGGGTAATTCCCCGGCTTCCGGAGCTGTCTACTGCTTTTACGACGACAGGTGAAGAAAGCTTTTGGAAAATATCCCGGGCTTCTTCCAGGGAAGCAGCCGGAAAAGCTTCCGGAGTAGAAACCCCGCTGTCCAGAAAAGTACGTTTCATCAGAGATTTGTCCGTAACTGTCCGGGCGCAGGTTAAAGAAACGCCTGGGAGTCCCAGTTCTTCGCAGATGGTTCCCAAAGAGATAATTGCCACGTCGGTGCCGGAAGTACATACACCTGAAATATGCGCTTCTCTGGACAGTGCGGTGAGTTGCTGCGCATCTGTTGTATCTACCGCCCACACTTCATCTGCCAGGGCAAGTCCCGGGTAATTTCCGGCATAGCTGGCGGCAATTGTGTATAGCCCTAATTCTTTTGCTTTTTTTATCAGGGGAGCCTGGTAGACGCCGGCGCCCAGAACCAACAGCTTACGCATCGGTGTCCTCCTTGCCTTTATCAGTGATATTTACAGTTTCCCGTATGATATATTGGGGAGTATTGTTTATACAAAGCATAATTTTTCCCAGGTATTCGCCGATGATTCCCAGCACCAGCAGGACAAAGCCGAAGAACAAGAGCATGGCGCACATAATCGAAGCCCATCCCATCTGGGAACTGGGAGCGATGAGCTGGCGGATTAAGATTGCTACGAACCCTATGAAGCCCCCGAATGCAAAAAGAGAGCCAAGCAGAGAAGAAATCCTGAGCGGAATTACAGAGAAATTCCAGTATGCCATCCAGAGCCGTACCAGTTTGCGGAATGTATAATTGGAAGAACCTTGTTCCCGTTGGTGATGCTCAATCGTTACATCGGCAATATTGCTGGTGACCCGGTAGAAAATAGCGTCTATGTAAGGATTGTAGTTGGTATACTTGACAACTTCATCCCGCACCAGACGTGTGATTACCCAGTAATTGCTGGATACGATGTTCTTGGGGCGTCCCAGCAGGATACGGGAGGTCACTTTGTTGAACTTGCTGGAAAGATTTTTCAGGAAGGGATTTTTGCGTTTGGCATAATTGCCATAAACAAGGTCATACCCCTCCTGAATTTTGTCCAGCAGCTTGTACATCTGGGAAGGGTGCGTCTGGAGATCGTCATCCATTCCCACAATAAAATCACCGTCTGTATAGTTCAGCGCTGCCATCAGCGCATTGTGCTGTCCGAAATTCCGCGCCAGGTTGATGCCCCGGACGCAGGGATACTGTTCGGAAAGCTCTTTAATTTTTATGAAAGTGCCGTCTTTGGAGTAATCATTCACCAGAATAAATTCATAAGTGTACTGCGGCATTTTTTGAAATTCTGCTATGGTCAGTTCTACCACTTTGCGGATGGAATCCTGAGAATTATAGCAGGGGATAACAACAGATACTAACATGATAAGCTCCTCGTATTCAATAATGAAAAAAGTATAGCATAATTTTTCGGGAGGGACAACTGTTAAAAAGATTGAGATATCATATAGAAAATGTTATAATTTACATGATACCAGGGTTCAAAGGTCATGCGTTTCATGCTTGAATGAAAAAGCATGGCTTTGGAACCTATATCATACCAGGAAAGGGGCGTGAAGATAATGAAATGGAAAGTAAAAACGTTGATTTTTGTGCTGCTGGCGATTTTGGCTCTCCAGGCGCCGATGACTTCCCAGGCGGCGAAAAAAGTCAGAAAATCAAGTGCCACGGTTAAAATGGAGAGACTTGAGAAGAAAGTGTCGAAGTACATAAAGAGCAGCTGCCCGATTTCAGCAAATGGGCAGAAGGCTTCTACGGCATGGTCAGTGTATGTGAAGGATTTAAAAACGAAGAAGAGCTTCACTATCAATAAGAAATCCTTTTTCTCTGCCAGTACGATTAAGCTGTATGCTATGGCGGCGGCATATGATAAGGCAAAAAAGGGAAAACTTGCGATGAACTCATCTATAGAATCCCTGATTAACAGTATGATTACAGTTAGCAGCAACGACGCGTTTAATACCTTGTTTTATAAATATCTGGGAAAAGGGACGGTTAATAAATTCTGCAAGGCGAACGGATATAAAAAGACACAGCAATACAGACCTTGCGGCGTGGGGGACGAAAGCGGGCCAAAAGGAAATAAAACCAGCGCGGCAGACTGCGGGATGCTTTTGGAAAAGATATACCGCGGGAAAATGGTTTCCAGAGCTGCTTCGCAGAAAATGCTGAATTACCTGAAAAGGCAGACAATACGGACGAAAATTCCCCGAGGTGTTCCATACGGGATCCAGGTAGCAAATAAGACAGGGGAAGATGGGACGATCCAAAATGACGTGGCAATCGTATATGGAAAAAAGACAACATATATCATATGTGTATTTAGCAACACCAACAATCCGGGCAGGGCTTACAACTGTATAGCAGAGATTTCACGTATGGTTTATAATGCTTTGAATTAGCACATTTTATAAAAGATTTGAATAGTTACCAGCCGGAAACGGCAGATACCTCACAATTTCCTGTGAGGTATTTTTTTGAAAAAAACGGAAATACTACACAAAAAGTATCACAATGAGAAAGGTGCGGAGAAAATGAGCCAGATGACAGGACAGCAAAGCATACAGTTTGAACGCGCGCCGCATATCATCAGTGCGGCTTCGGTGGTAGGGAAGAAAGAAGGGGAAGGGCCCCTGGGACACAAGTTTGATTTGATATGTGAGGACGCTATGTTCGGGGAGGATTCGTGGGAAAAGGCAGAGAGTACACTGCAGAAAGAAGCGCTGCAGACAGCTCTGGGAAAAGTGAAACTTTTGCCTTCGGAAATACGGTATCTGTTCGGAGGGGATTTGCTGGGGCAGCTTATCGCCACTTCTTTTGGAGTAATGGATACAAACATTCCCATGTTCGGGCTTTACGGGGCGTGTTCTACCTGCGGGGAATCCCTGGCGCTTGGGGCTATGGCGGTAAATGCCGGATATGCAGACCATGTGGCGGCAGTTACCTCCAGCCATTTTGCCAGTGCGGAGAAACAGTTTCGTTTTCCTCTGGATTATGGAAATCAGCGTCCCCTGGCGGCAACGTGGACAGTCACAGGGAGCGGGGCGTTCGTTCTGGCAGTAAAAGGCGGACATGCCAGAATCACCGGGGTCACTCCGGGAAAAGTTGTAGACTATGGAGTAAAAGATTCTATGAACATGGGGGCATGTATGGCTCCGGCAGCTTGTGACACGATTTACCAGAATCTGATGGATTTCAATCGCCAGCCGGACGCTTATGACAAAATCATCACAGGCGATCTGGGGTATGTGGGACAGCGGATACTCATAGATTTGCTGAAAGAAAAGGGATTTGATATCAGCGGCGTCCATATGGACTGCGGCATCGAAATCTTTGACCGGGAAACCCAGGATACCCATGCCGGAGGGAGCGGCTGCGGATGTTCCGCAGTAACGCTGGCATCCATGATATTACCCAAAATAGAAAAAGGAAGCTGGAAACGGGTGCTTTTTGTCCCTACAGGCGCATTGCTGTCTACGGTCAGCTTTAACGAGGGGCAGAGCGTACCGGGAATCGCTCATGGCGTAGTGATAGAACATTGCTAGGAGGAAAAAGATGGATTATATTTATGCGTTTCTTGTAGGAGGTGCAATCTGTGCGCTTGTGCAGGTTTTAATGGAAAAGACAAAGCTGATGCCGGGGAGAATTATGGTGATCCTCGTGTGCGGCGGAGCGGTTCTTGGCGCGCTGGGACTGTATGAACCCTTCAAAGAGTTCGCCGGGGCCGGAGCCAGCGTGCCGCTGCTTGGATTTGGGAATGTGCTCTGGCAGGGTGTAAAAGAAGCCATTGATAAAGACGGTTTCATGGGAATCTATATGGGAGGATTTACTGCAAGCGCAGTAGGGATATCCGCGGCGCTGGTGTTTAGTTATCTGGCGAGCCTTGTGTTCCAGCCGAAGATGAAAGGGTAAAGCCGGGGTGCAAATTGCGGTTTGTCGGGGAGTTTACTGCTCACCCCAGACAGTTACAGAACCGATAGTGTTCTGTGTTTACGCCGGAAGTCTGCGGAACCGAAAGTTCCCATGTTTACGCCGTACGCCGGGAAGCCTGCCGCATATCCCACACGGACGGAGACAACGTTGCGGCAAACTAGCCGCTAACTCCGACTAATACGCTCAGGAGAGCCTTCGCGTATAAGTCTCCGTAAGCGTCGGATTTCGCCTCCGCTAAAAACGTCTCCTGAGTGTCCGCTTAGGGATATGCGGCAGGCTTCCCGGCTGGACGGTGGCTGGCGTTGTGAGAACTGTACGGCTGTGAGAACTGTTCTGGCTATGGCGAAACTACGGACGGCTGGCGTTACGGGACTGTACAGCTACACGGACTGTTCCGGTTGTGGTAAAACTGCTGGCGACTTTCAGTGCACGGAACGCGCGCGCTGAAAACCCCGTTAGCGTTCCCGGTGTGTGCAGCAAATGTCGTAAAACATGGTTACACTGTTTCGCTCTACGCACCAGGCATATGCGGCTTGCGCGAACCGTCTGCTACGGTTAATGATACTGACTGGTGAAGCAGCATTTGCATACAATAGCGTGATGGTACACAGAGCCATGACGTCTTGCACAGCCGCCAGTTCATGAAGCCGCTCATGCAAAACCACCATGCGTCTGGCCGACACATTACGCGGTTAAGCGCATACGAAGTCCCGTTTACCACGGCATGTATCAGGAAAGTCCACGCAGCCACACGCGGTACGTAGCGCTAGCCGTCACACAGCCGGGGCGCCTGCCATATATCCCTAAGCTGACATTTGGGGGACGCCCTTAGCAGAGGTGAGATCCACGATTTACGGAAACTTATGCGCGAAGGCTCTCCTGAGCGTATTTAGTTGTAGTTTGCGCGAGTGACGAGCCGAACGGGCAGGCTTGCATGCCCACTC
>SRZB01000018.1 GCA_004793585.1 Hominisplanchenecus murintestinalis
TTTAAAAATAATTTCGATTTTTCTCATTTTGCTATTGACATTTATTAGCTGGACTTTTTCTTTATTATATTCGCTTTTGCTTGCGATTGCAAGCATTTGCATAGATTATTTTATGACAAAACTTTGAATTTTATACGCCCTTTGCGGCAGAAAGGAATATTTATGGGATTCTTATCAGGACTGTTTCACTCAAGAGACAAGCCCACCAACAGTACAAACGGCAGTGCCTACCGCTTTCTCTTTGGTGGAAGCAACTCCGGCAAAACCGTCAATGAACGAAGCGCCATGCAGATGACTGCAGTCTATGCTTGCGTCAGGATTCTTTCGGAGTCCATCGCTGGGCTTCCGGTCCATGTCTATAAATACACGGACTCTGGCAGCAAAGAAAAAGCTATCAAGCATCCATTATATCGATTAATACACGATGAGCCAAATCCGGAAATGACATCCTTTGTCTTCCGGGAAACCTTGATGACGCATCTGCTTCTTTATGGAAATGCCTATGCGCAAATTATCCGAAATGGCAAAGGCGAAGTCATCGCACTCTATCCGCTAATGGCCAATCGAATGAGTGTGGATCGTGACAATAAAGGGCACCTCTACTACCAATATCAAATGCAGGATTCCGATGCACCAACTATGAAAAACGGAACAGTCATCCTGAAGTCATCAGATGTACTCCACATTCCAGGCCTTGGCTTTGACGGTCTGGTCGGTTACTCTCCTATTGCTATGGCTAAAAACGCTATCGGTCTTGCAATTGCGACCGAGGAATATGGTGCTAAGTTCTTTGCAAACGGTGCCACACCGGGAGGCATTCTGGAATATCCAGGCACCGTAAAAAATCCCGAATCTGTCAGAGAAAGCTGGACCAACGGCTTCTCTGGAAACAACTCTCATAAGGTAGCTGTTTTGGAAGAAGGCATGAAATACACGCCTATCTCCATCTCCCCAAATGAGGCACAGTTTCTGGAAACAAGAAAATTTCAGATTGATGAAATAGCTCGAATCTTCAGGGTGCCACCCCATATGGTCGGTGATCTGGAAAAGTCGAGCTTTTCTAATATTGAGCAGCAATCTCTCGAATTTGTGAAGTACACCTTGGAACCTTGGATTGTCCGTTGGGAGCAGTCCATTAACCGAGCTCTTCTATCTGAAACAGAGAAGGCTGCTTATTTTGTAAAGTTCAATGTCGACGGTCTCTTGCGTGGTGATTATCAAAGCCGGATGAACGGTTACGCCACTGCAAGACAGAATGGCTGGATGTCTGCAAACGATATCCGTGAACTTGAAAACCTGGACCTCATCCCACCGGAACTTGGTGGTGACTTATATCTCATCAACGGAAACATGACCAAGCTGGAGGATGCAGGAATATTCGCAGCGACCACTGCTGACGGAAAGGAGGACGAGAACGATGAAGAAGTTCTGGAAGTGGAAGAATCAGACGGTGATCAATCAGGAGACACAGGAACAGACACTGGAGAGGACACTGTTTCTAAACGGCACCATCGCAGAGGAAAGCTGGTTTGATGACGATATCACACCTAAGCTCTTTCGAGATGAGCTGTTTGCTGGAAACGGAGACATCACCATTTGGATTAACTCTCCGGGAGGCGACTGCGTGGCCGCAGCTCAGATTTACAACATGATGATGGAATATCCCGGCAATGTCACTGTGAAGATTGATGGCATTGCAGCCTCCGCTGCATCTGTCATCGCTATGGCTGGCACAAAGGTGCTGGTATCACCAGTTTCCATGCTTATGATTCATAATCCGATGACTGTAGCTATGGGAGATACATCTGAAATGCAAAAGGCTATCGCCATGTTGGATGAAGTCAAGGAATCCATCATCAACGCCTATGAAATCAAAACGGGCATGAGCCGTGCTAAGCTCTCTCATCTCATGGATGCAGAAACCTGGATGGATGCACACACAGCTATCGATATGGGTTTTGCCGACGGAATCCTGGCAGGGCCTGCAGAAACACCTGTAAAAAATAATGCGACTGGCCCGATGCTCTTCTCTCGTGCAGCGGTGACCAATTCTCTTATGGATAAGCTGGCTGCAAAGTGCCGCATTAAGAAGCCTGAAACACCGGAACGCTCTGTGGATTCTCTCATGGAGCGTCTTGACCTAATCAAACAATACATTTAATGGAGGTATTCAACTATGACTATTTTAGAACTGCGTGAAAAGCGCAATACCGCGTGGAATGCTGCAAAGGCATTTCTCGATTCTCACCGTACCGAGAAAGGTACTCTTACTGCCGAGGACGATGCTACTTATTCCAGAATGGAACAGGAAATCGCCGATCTTGGTAAAGAAATTGCTCGTCTTGAAAGACAAGAAGCATTGGAGGCCGAGCTTAATATGCCGGTAAACAAGCCTCTCACTTCTAAGCCGGGTAATTCTGCCACCGATAAATCTGCAAAAACTGGTCGTGCTTCTGATGAATACAAGAATGGTATGCTTCAGGCACTCCGCACCAACTTCCGTCAGGTATCTAATATTCTGCAAGAAGGTGTGGACGCTGACGGCGGCTACCTTGTACCGGAGGAATATGACAGTCGTTTGATTGATGTTCTTACCGAAGAAAACATCATGAGAAGTCTTGGACACACTATCACGACTTCCGGTGAGCATAAGATCAACATCGCTGCTACGAAACCTGCGGCTGCATGGATTGAGGAAGGTGGCGCACTTCAGTTTTCTGATGCGACCTTCAGTCAGATCCTTTTGGATGCGCACAAACTCCTTGTAGCTATCAAGGTCACCGAAGAACTTCTCTATGATAATGCCTTCGGTCTTGAAAATTACATCATCGATCAGTTTGGCAAGGCTTTGGCAAATGCCGAGGAGGATGCATTCCTCAACGGTGACGGTTCCGGCAAACCGACCGGCCTTTTCGCTGCGACTGGCGGCGGCACGGTAGCAGGTACGCTTTCTGCTGCGATCAAGTCTGATGATATGCTTGACCTGGTATACGCTCTTAAGCGTCCGTATCGCAAGAATGCAAGTTTCATCATGAATGATAAGACGTTGGCACAGCTCCGCAAGCTGAAGGACAACAATGGTGCATACATCTGGCAGCCTTCCTATCAGTCCGGTGAACCGGATAAGGTACTTGGCTATGCCGTTCATACCTCTGCGTATGCACCGGAGAATGCTATCGCTTTCGGTGATTACAGCTATTACAACATTGGTGATCGTGGTACTCGTTCCTTCAAGCAACTCACTGAGCTTTTTGCAGGCAACGGTATGATTGGCTATGTAGCAAAGGAACGTGTCGATGGCAAGCTGATTCTTCCGGAAGCAGTACAGATTTTGAAACTCAGTGGTTCTTCTAAGGGC
This sequence comes from Hominisplanchenecus murintestinalis, assembly GCA_004793585.1. GTDB lineage: Bacteria > Bacillota > Clostridia > Lachnospirales > Lachnospiraceae > Hominisplanchenecus_A > Hominisplanchenecus_A murintestinalis. Next base: position 3,359 of record SRZB01000018.1, read on the forward strand.
TAAACATGAAAGGTAGCGTCTTCTCTTATGAGACGCTGCCTTCCTTTTATGATTGGAGGCGATAAACGATGATTGTCACTTTAGAAGAAATGAAGCAGTATCTCCGAGTGGATTTTGATGATGACGATTTTCTCATCGAGACGCTCATCACATCAGCTACACGCCTCTGCATGGATATTACAAGGCAGAATGAAGATGTCTTTGAAGAAAGTGAGAATGCAAAGCCTGCTGTCTATTATGCGGTAGCCTACCTCTACGAACATCGTGAGGAAGCTGACCATCATGCTCTGACACTGACTTTGCGCTCTCTTCTCTTCGGTTCCAGAAAGGAGGCTTTCTGATGAATATTGAGCTGCTAAATGTTCGCATCTACATTCAGAAGAATGAAGTCATCTCCGATGCAATTGGAAATCGAAAGAACGCTTGGAAAGATTACTACACCTGCTATGCCACCGTTAGTGCAGAAGCTGGAAAGGAATCCACCGATGCTGGTCTTGTCGTAGATGATTCCAAGATTGATTTTACGATCCGTTACTGTAAGAAAGCTGCTGCTCTTACCTCTACTGGATATCGAGTACAGTTTGGAAGTGAACTATACGATATTTTGGCAGTAGACCATATGAATTTTAAGCGAAAATGCATCAAACTCTCCTGTCAGAAAGTGAGGCGGTGACATGGCCCAGAAAGTAAAAATTGACGCTCTTGCCGAAGCTGTTATGAAGGAACTGACCGAATATGCTGACCTTGCAACAGTAGATATGAAGGCTGCTGTCAAAAAAGCCGGTAACACTGTAAAGAAGCAGATACAAGGTTCCGCTCCCAAAGATACCGGTGCCTACAGCAAGAGCTGGTCTGTGAAGAACACAAAGGAAACCTCCAAATCGCTGGAGGTCACTGTGTATTCCAGAAATCGTTATCAGTTGGCTCATCTTCTGGAATTTGGTCACGCCAAGCGTGGCGGTGGCCGTGTATCCGGTCGTTCCCACATCGCTCCTGCCGAAGAATCCGGTATCAAAGAACTGGAATCTGAGATTGAGAGGTGTCTGAAAAATGGATAGATTACTGAAAATTTTATCAGAGATGGCCCTTCCCTTTGCCTATGACCACTTTGTTGAAGGAGAGTCGCCAAATCCACCATTCATCTGCTACCTGCTTCCGGGAAGCGACAACTTCTCCGCAGATGGCCGTGCCTATTACAAAATCAACGAGGTTCATATTGAACTCTACTGTGATAGCAAGGACCCGGCATTGGAAGCAACACTGGAAGCTGTGCTTGATGAGCACGGCATTTTTTATAACAAAACAGAGGTCTGGATTGAGAGCGAGAAGCTCTATGAAGTCCTCTACACATTTGAAATGGAGGTTTAATCAACATGGGTAATAAAGTCAAATATAACCTGAAAAATGTTCATGCCGCCAAGCTCACTCGTAGCGAGGACGGCTCCTTTACCTACGCCAAGCCGAAGGCTATTCCCGGTGCAGTCAGCATCAGTTTGGATGCCGAGGGTGACAGTTCTCCGTTCTATGCCGATGGTATTGTATATTTCCGTTCCACTGCCAACAACGGTTACAGTGGTGATTTGGAAATCGCACTCATTCCGGAATGGTTCCGTACAGAAATTCTGAAAGAAGAGCTTGATAACAATGGCGTGCTTATTGAAAATGCAACCATCACCGAACTGGAGAAGTTCGCATTGCTCTTTGAGTTTGACGGTGATGTCAGAAGCATTCGCCATGTGCTTTACAACTGCACTTCCTCTCGTCCTTCCATTGAATCTGAGACTAAAGAGGATACCATCGAGCCGGGTAAAGAAAAGCTCACGCTTACCGCTGATCCTAGAGAGGATGGTCTCGTCAAGAGCCGCACCGGTGATGCGACAGATGCAGAAATTTATAAAAACTGGTACCAGCAGGTTTATGTACCGGTACCTAAGACAGAAGGATAAGGAGGACGTAAGACATGTTAGAAAAAGCAATTACAATCGGTGATAAGCAGGTCAAATTCCGTTCCTCCGCTACTATTCCCAGACTCTACCGTGCAAAATTCAAGCGTGATATCTTCAAAGACCTCTCACGCCTTGAATCATCCTATAAGGGTAATTCTGATGATGGTTCATCCTTTGAGATCGAAGACTTGGAGATTTTCGAGAACGTGGCCTATATCATGGCCTACCATGCTGACCACAGTATTCCGGCAACCATTGAAGAGTGGCTGGATGAATTTGAGATGTTCTCCATCTATGAGGTACTTCCTGAAATTCTCGAACTCTGGGGCATGAATCTTCAGACAGAAATTGAATCTAAAAAAAACTTCATCGCAGTAGCCGGGAAATGACCACACCGTTGTTTCTCCTGCGTTGTATTGAAATCGGTATCTCTATCAGAGACCTTGACCTTTTAACCATTGGAATGGTGATGGACATTTGGACAGAAAAAGCAAATGACGATGTGAAATACCAGCAAATCGCAACACAGGAGGACTTCGACAAATTCTAAGGAGGTGACGTACAAGTGGCAAATCGAATCAAAGGTATCACTGTTGAAATCGGTGGCGATACGACTGGCCTAGATAAAGCCTTAAAGTCGGTCAATACTTCAATTCGCTCTACCCAGTCTGCCCTGAAGGACGTCAACCGCCTCTTGAAGCTGGACCCTTCCAATACGGAATTACTCTCTCAAAAGCAAAAACTCTTGAAAGATGCCATCGCAGCCACAAAGGAAAAGTTGGATTCACTCAAGGTAGCACAGGAGCAGGCCAAGCAACAGTTGGAAAATGGAGAACTCGGTCAGGACAAATATGACGCTCTTCAGCGTGAGATCGTAGCGACCGAGGAAGAATTACGACGCCTGCAGCAAGAAGCTGCCACTACAAACACTGCGCTTTCTAAAATAGATGTGGCTGGTCAAAAGATGGAGACCGTCGGTAATTCCATCGCTGGTGCCGGCAAAAAGATGATGGGCGTGACTACCGTAATTGGTGGTGTCGGTGTCGCCGCAGTAAAAACAGCAGCTGACTTTGACTCTGCAATGAGTCAGGTAGCTGCTGTTTCTGGTGCTACAGGTAAGGACTTTGATGCTCTCAGAAATAAAGCCCGTGAAATGGGTGCTAAAACTAAGTTCTCCGCAACAGAAGCCGCAGAAGCTATGAACTACATGGCGATGGCCGGTTGGAAAACTGAAGATATGCTGGATGGTATCGAGGGTGTCATGAACCTTGCTGCTGCCTCTGGTGAGGACTTAGCAACAACTTCTGACATCGTAACCGATGCCTTGACTGCCTTCGGACTCTCTGCAAAGGACTCCGGTCATTTTGCAGACATCCTTGCTGCAGCATCCTCCAATGCAAATACGAATGTATCCATGATGGGTGAAACCTTCAAGTACTGTGCTCCTATCGCTGGTGCACTTGGTTTCTCCGCTGAGGATACTGCAGAAGCAATCGGCCTCATGGCCAATGCCGGTATCAAGTCTTCTCAGGCTGGTACCGCCCTTCGTACTATTATGAACAACCTTGCTGGTGATGTAAAAATCAGTGGTAAGGCCATCGGAGATGTCACTATCGCCACTACCAACGCAGATGGTTCCATGCGTGACCTTTCTGATATTTTAGCTGACTGTCGTTCTGCTTTTGGAAACTTAACAGAATCCGAAAAAGCTCAAGCCGCTGAATCACTCGTCGGCAAAAATGCCATGTCCGGCTTCCTAGCTCTGATGAATGCTGGCCAAGGCGATATTGATAAGCTCTCCTCTGCAATTGATAACTGTGACGGATCAGCTGAAAAAATGGCTATGACTATGCAGGATAATCTTGCCGGTCAGCTTACTATCTTAAAGTCTCAGCTTCAGGAGCTTGCCATTTCTTTTGGTGATATCCTGATGCCTGCTATCCGCTCCATCGTATCGAAATTGCAAGGTTTCGTAGATAAACTTAACGAAATGGATGAAGGCACCAAGAGAACTATTGTTACCATTGCTCTTTTGGTCGCCTCAATCGGTCCATTGCTTGTCATCATCGGAACAGCCATCTCGAAAATTGGTGTGGCTATGCAGGGCTTTGTGAAGCTGGCAAATGGTATTAGCAAATTGAAGATCGCCATTCAAGGTGGAACCGGCGTTCTTGGAAAACTCGGTGCCGCACTTGGTGGCATCTCTGCTCCCGTGTTGGCTGTTGTTGCTGTTATTGCCGTTTTGGTAGCTGCCTTTGTTCACCTTTGGAAAACCAACGAGGGCTTCCGGGATGCAATTATCGGGACTTGGAACCGTATCAAAGATACTATCTCCGGTTTTTGTCAGGGTATTGTTGACAGGCTGAATGCTCTGGGATTTCAGTTTACTGATATCGTGGATGTTCTAAAGACTGTATGGGATGGTTTTTGTCAGGTTCTCGCTCCAATCTTTGAAGGAGTATTTAACTACATTGCAAATATTCTCTCCACAGTAACTGGTGTAATCACCGGAATTCTGGATGTCTTTATCGGCATCTTTACCGGGAACTGGTCACAGGCATGGAATGGTGTAAAGGATATATTTTCTTCCATTTGGAACGGAATCAGTAGCTTCTTTACCAACATTCTCAATGTTATCAAGGGCGTTGCAGATGTCGTCCTTGGATGGTTTGGCACTAGCTGGAATGAAGTCTGGACGAATATCAAGACATTCTTTGAAGGAATCTGGAATGGTATTGCTACGTTCTTTACCAACATCTGGGAGACACTGAAAAATGTCGTAACCGTCGGTATCATGGCGATAGGTTCCATTTTAAGTGCTGCTTTTGATATTATTACACTTCCATTTCGCTTTATCTGGGAGAACTGCAAAGAAATTATTATCTCAGTCTGGGATGTTATTAAATCCAAGGTAATAACTGTAATTCATGCAGTGGCATCTGTGATCAGCACTGTGATGAACGCCATCAAGACGGTATTTTCTACTGTGTGGAATGCGATAAAGACAGTGGTGACCACAGTGGTAAATGCCATCAAGTCTGTCGTAACGACTGTGTTCAATGCTATCAAGAACACAGCAACCACCGTATGGAATGCAATAAAAACCGCTGTTACAACTCCGGTTAACGCCATCAAAAGCTCTGTCACAACAGTATTTAATTCTGTAAAAAGTACAGTTAGTAGCATCTTTAATGGAATCAAATCAACTGCTACTTCCGTGTGGAACGGCATAAAATCCGCCATCATTACTCCTATCGAGGCAGCTAAAAACAAAGTCAAAAGTGTGGTTGATGCTATCAAGGGATTTTTCTCCGGCATGAAGATTTCTCTTCCGCACATCAAGCTGCCACATTTCAAAGTAACTGGAAAACTGTCCATCGCTCCGCCTTCTGTACCACATCTTTCTATTGATTGGTACAAGGAAGGCGGTATCATGACTAGTCCTACTATCTTTGGAATGAACGGATCTTCTTTGATGGCTGGAGGTGAAGCCGGTGCAGAAGCTATCCTTCCTCTCGCCGGTTTCTACAAACAGCTGAAAGCGATGATTTCCAGTCATCTCAATACCAGTGCAATGGAAAAATATCTGGCAGTCATTGCAGATAATTCCAGTAAGGGCATCTACCTTGAGGACGGTACACTTGTTGGCCATCTGCTCCCGGCAATCGATGGTGAGCTCGGCAAAGCTCAAAAGCTACAAAGGAGGCTCAGTCTATGACACCTGATATTAAATTAAACGGAACATCAGTCGCTTCTATGGGCTGGCTCCGAGAAACTGTCTCTTTTCCAGTGCCACAGTCGCAATCCAATACAATTGTGGTGCCAGGAAGGAACTCTCCCATTCGTTATACAGAAGCTCTGGGGCGTGTATCTTATCAGCCTCGGAGCTTTTCTTTAACGTTTTCCATGCTTGGAACAAGAAAGAGATACGATCAGATGGTCGCTGAAATGGCAAACCGCTATGCTGGTCAGCTCATAAAAGTATCGACCAGCGAGGAGCCAGAGCTATATGCTATTGGTACTTTAGAGATTTCATCTGAATATGATCCACTCTTAGGTAGAGGCCAGCTCATGATTTCCTGTGAAGATGCAGATTCCTATCGTTACCACAATGAAGAGACAATCGTTAATCTGACTGGCTCCGGTACGCTCATTATCGAAAATGACTTTATGCCTGTTGTTCCCGTTATTACAATCTCAACAGAAACAGCTCTCAGCTGGACAATCGGCAGTGATTCTTTCAGGAAATCACTTAGCGCAGGCACTTGGACGCTTCCTGAATTTGAACTGCAAGCTGGCAGAAATACAGTCACAATCCAAGGATCAGGCACTACTACCTTTCGATTTAGGGAGGGCCGCCTATGAGTATCTTTCGTATTTTCGTAGACGATCAGCTATTCTATCATCCACAGTTATCCCAGCTTGCTATTACAGAAGCAAAGATGACCGAAAATGCCGAAAACATCGACAGCCTGACACTGTCCGCTCCATTTAATCATCCGTATTTGGATTCCATCCTCCCGATGGCTTCCACTATTGTTTGCAAAAAAGGTGATGCAACAGTCTTTGAAGGTCGTGCTTTAAACGACGGTAGTGATTTTTATAATACCCACACTTGGACCTGCGAATCGGCTCTGGCATATCTCAAGGATAGCCAGCAGCCGCCTTTCTCCTATAAAGGAACACTCAAAGGTCTTTTGGAATATTTTCTCTCTGTCCACAATAAGGCAGTCGAAGAAAAGAAGCGTTTTAAGCTGGGAAATATCACAGTAACAGATAACAATGACTATATCAGCTATAGCAACTCAGAGTATTCCTGCACTTTGGATGCTATCAAAAGTAAGCTGATCAATACACATGGTGGTTATTTGATGGTCCGCTATACAGAATCCGAAAAAATTCTGGACTACCTTGCAGAGTTCAATACTCGTTCTGTGCAGTCTGTGGAATACGGAAAGAACCTAACGGATGTCAAAATCACCCGTGATCATACCGAACGCATCACTGCTCTGATTCCACTTGGAGCAAAGAAAAAGACAACTGATGAAGAAGGAAACGAAGTCGAGTCCGATGAACGTGTTGATATCACTTCTGTAAACGACGGGCTAAATTATATCTATGACGATGCTGCTGTAAAAGAAATTGGCTGGATCTGGGCCACAGAAGTCTGGGATGATGTCACGCTTCCGGGAAATCTACTCCGCAAAGCAAAGGCTCGTCTTGCAGAGCTTATTGCCGGTATCACCAGCATGGAACTGACCATCGTGGATGAATCAGACACCGGTGCTGATATCGGAAGTATTCATGCCAGACAGTTTGTGAACTGCTTATCTCCGCCTCATGGCATTGATGGACGCTACGCCTGCATGAGCAAGACCGTAGATTACTTGAATCCGTCTGGGAACACCATAACCATTGGAGCCAGTGGTATCAAGCTGACTTCCATATCAGCCAAACAGAATGAAAACCTCTCTGCTATCGAGGATGAGCTACTCGGACAGACTGCCACCATTGAAGGTATCTCTGGCAAGGTCGATGGCATTGCATCCTCCAAAATGTATCGCACAGAGCTCATTGTTGATGGTGTCAGTATTTTTAAGGACAAAGGCCAGAACAGTCGGCTTTTCTGCAAGGTCTATTCATGGGATAAAGACATTACGGCATCGCTTCCGGATACAGCTTTCGTCTGGCATAGAAAGTCTGGAAATGACGAAGCCGATGCCATATGGGATTCGAATCATATCGGAATAAAATCAATCATCGTAACCACAGAGGATGTACAAGACAACGCATCCTTCTACTGTGAAGTATCTATATAAAGGAGGGCCAGTAAATGCCTACAATCTTAACTTCCAGCCAGCAGACGTTCGTGGATATTACAGATCAACGAAAGTTGTCGGCTTATATTACATCCAATCTGCCTAAGACGCAAAGTGAGGACCCAAATGTGCTGCCTCACACCTATGCACCAAGCTGGGCCAGTATCAATCTTACACTGACACCAGTCGTATTCCTTGATCAGACGAACGTAGCTCTGAACGCCTCCGGTTTGACCATCACTTGGAAACGCAAAGACGGTAGCGGCGCTGAAACCGCACTAAATTCGAATGAGAAAGTTACCGGAGGAATTCTGAAAGTCAACAGCAATGTGCTGGCTTCCTCGTCCACCGGTATGATTACTTACATTTGTTATATCAGCTACTACGATTCTGAGACCAAGAACACAGTCAATATTACCTCTGATATCACTTACACCCTGGTACGAAATGCCGAGAATGCAAAACTCGCTTATGTGACTGCTGACACCTATGTGTTCAAGTACAACACTTCCTCTGCATTGGTCGGAGCATCACAGGCAACGCTGAGTGCTCAGGTACAGGGTGTTTCCATTTCCAAGTGGCAGTACAAAAACGGTTCTAGTGCATGGGCCGATTATCCGACCACTTCTGACAACACCAGCATCACAGGCGGAACTCTCGTAGTAAAACCTACACATGCCGTATTCATTGATAATGTCGCTCAAATCAAGCTGCTTACCGATGACGCAGATGTCTATGACACCATTTCAATTACAAAGATGTATGACGGTAGCAAGGGTTCTCCTGGCTCTCCGGGTGCAGCTGGAACAGGCGGTCTTTCGATTATTCTGGGGAATGAAGCACAAACGATTGCTTGCTCTGCTACCGGTGCAGCAACTGCCGCACTGGATATCACGATTCCTTTCACCGGCTATGTTGGCATCACACAGACATCCTGCACCTGTTCGGTTGGAACGTTGCCTTCTGGTATGACGCTGAAAACTAACACTGCGGCAACTGCCTCTGCTGCTGGTTCCGTCGTCCTTACAGTTGCTGCATCTGCTACCCTTGGTGGAGAAAGCGTGGTTAATGGAACGGTTGATTTGACCTTTACCATTTCCGGTAAAACTGTTGTGAAGAAATTTACATGGGCTAAGTCCACCAGAGGAAGTAATGGCACCAGTGCTGTTGTCTTCTCCGTTTATGCGCCCAACGGCACTATCGTGATGAACCAGTCCGGCAGCCTATCACTTGCAATCTCTGCCTATTCCGGAACGACTGCTATCACTAGTGCTACTTATCAGTGGGCAAAATACACCGGTGGCAAATGGACAAATATCTCCGATGCGACCTCCACTACCTTGACGGTATCTGGAAGCGACATCGTAAACATTCAGTCCTACCGTTGCACGATGACCTACAATGGTAAATCTTATGTAGATGTTATCACTGTCGAAGATAAATCAGATCCGTATGTATCTGAACTTCTTTCCATCGGAGGCTTCACAGTAAAGAATAATCAGGGCGGTGTCTGCCCATATGTTATCGTCCGTACCAACCAACAGGAAGTAGATGCGCTTCTCGGTCCAATCAGTGAAACAGCGCCTTCTAATCCTGCAGCCGGTGCATTTTGGTATAAAATCAGTCACTCAGCTAAAACGGTCACTCTTCAGAAATATTCCGGTAGTGCTTGGGTGGATGCCACCGAAAAACAGTCACTGACTTATAACTGGTATGCTCAGGACAAAGACGGCAATGCAGTCACCTTTAGCAAAACTGGAAAGGTCATTTATCTGTCTGCTGCCGATATCGACAGCTTGCTGACACTGCAGTGTGATGTTTCTAACTAGGAGGTGGTCCTATGGCACTTATCACTTCCTGTCAGGCCTCTTTCCAGAATGTTGCCGGATACGAGGATGACATCGCAGCCATTCAGGAAAATGTGCGTGAGTGCTATTCGGAGATTTCAAAATCCTCAGAGCAGATTCGTCTTGCTGTCCGTGAAGACTATATCTCACGCTCGGAAATGGCAACTATCCAGCAGGATTTCCAATCTACGATTACTCAAAACAGTAGCGAAATCCGTATGGACTTCTCCACTATCACAGATGAGCTGAAGGACAATATCGCAATTAACCAGGAGCTCCTTGAAGAATATATTCGCTTCAAAGGAGCTCTTATTGAGCTTGGCAAAGTAGGAAATGCCTTCACTGCTGAACTCTCCAACAATGAACTGGCCTTCAAAGAAAACGGTCAGAAAATTGCTTACATCTCCAACAACAGCTTGGTTATCACCAATGCAGAGATTCGCAACAAGCTATCCCTTGGTAATGAGACCAGAGGATGGTTTGATTTTATCCCAAGAAACAACGGTAACCTCTCTATCAAGTGGAGAGGCCCGGCATCATAAAGGAGTGATTCATTATGGCTTCCAGCGGAAGTATTACAACTGGCACAAAAGAAGGCCGTTCTGTCACCTTATCGTGGACGCTATCCAGCCAGGATATTGCCAATAATACATCTACCATTACATGGACGCTGAAAGGCTCAGGCTCAGGAAGTGGCTGGGTCATGTCCGGTGGTTTTAAGGCTGTTATCAACGGTACAACCGTCTACTCCACCTCAACCGATAATCGTATTCAGCTCTATAACGGAACCATTGTGGCCTCCGGCTCCTTAAAGATCAGTCATAATGCAGATGGTACAAAATCTTTCAAATTAAGCTGCGAGGCCGGTGTCTATAGCTATGCAGTCAATGTATACGCAAGTGGAACACATACTCTGAACACGATTCCAAGAGCATCTTCGGTATCGTCAACATCAGTGAATATGGGAAGTGCCACAACAATTTCTATTTCAAGGGCATCTTCCTCATTCACCCATACGCTGACCTATTCCTTTGGTAGTGCTACTGGAACCATCACAACAAAGACTACTTCCACATCTGTATCGTGGACACCTGCTCTCGCATTGGCAAACCAAATACCGAGTACCACAAGTGGAACTTGTACAATTACCTGCGACACCTACAATGGTTCCACCAAGATTGGTACGAAAACTTGTACGCTGACTCTAACGGTTCCTGCTTCAGTCAAGCCTACCATCTCCAGCTTGACTGCAAGCCGTATCGACGGTGATGTACCAAGCACATGGGGCATCTACGTGCAATCGAAATCAAAGGCTACTCTCACAATCAATGGTGCTGCCGGAAGCTATGGTTCTACCATAAAATCCTACAGTATTAGTGGTGGAGGCTACTCCGGTACTGCTTCCACTCTCACGACTGGATTTTTAAATAGCTCTGGCACGATTACTTTTACTGCCACAGTTACGGATTCCAGAGGAAGAACCTCTGCTGTAGCCACCGTATCAATTACTGTCGTCACCTACAGTGTGCCTTCCTTTAGCTCTTACAACTCGCAGCGATGCAACAGCAGTGGAACTATATCGGATGATGGTACCTACATCAAGGCAACGGTATCCTATAGCTTTGCGTCCTGCATTTCCAAGAATACAGTTACTCGCTCCACTTACTACCGAGTAGCCGGGACAAGCACATGGACCAACGCTTCTGCCAGCTTCAATTCCGGTACAGCATTTACCTTTGGCAGCGGTAAGATTTCCACCGAAACATCCTATGAAGTCAAATACAAATTAACAGATGCTTTCACGACTATCAGCATCACGGACATCGTATCTACGGCATCGGTTGTCATGGACTTCAAGAGCGGTGGTAAAGGCGTGGCTGTTGGTAAGGTATCAGAAACAGATAACTGCTTTGAAGTATCTGAGAAATGGGATGTAAAGGTCTACGGCAAGCTATTGAGTGAATATGTCAAACAGGCAATCGGTACTATCTATCCAGTAGGAAGCATTTACATGAGCGTCAAGAATACAAATCCATCCACCTATTTTGGAGGCACTTGGGTTGCCTGGGGAACAGGTCGAGTTCCGGTTGGTGTCAACGCAAATGATACCAACTTTGCTACAGTCGAAAAGACCGGTGGTGCTTCTACCGTTACATTGACCGTAGCACAAATGCCTTCTCATACTCATGCAAAAGGAACGCTGGCAACAGCCAGTGCCGGTGGACATACTCATGATCTGAAGAACCAGAAAACCTCATGGGGAACCAGTGGTGGCAATCGAGTTTTAATTGATGCCACATCCGGTTATACAGCAGTCAGCAACAAGACCACAACAAGTGCTGGCTCACATTCACATACAATCTCTGGTGCTACTGCCGCATCTGGTTCCGGCAGTGCGCACAACAATCTGCAGCCCTACATCACATGTTACATGTGGAAAAGGACTGCTTAATTTTTATCCGCAGCTATCAGATGGTAGCTGCTTTTCTTATATCTAATTTCAGAAATGGAGGTACTTATCAATGAAAGAATTCTGGAACACAATTCAACTTATTTTTGCTGGCATTGGTGGTTGGCTGGGCTATTTTCTCGGAGGCTGTGATGGCTTACTCTACGCTCTTATTGCCTTTGTTGTTATCGACTACATCACCGGCGTCATGTGTGCAATTGCCAATCACACGCTTTCCAGTGAAGTTGGCTCCAAAGGTATCTGTAGAAAGGTATTGATTTTCTTGCTCGTTGGCATTGCCAACATCCTCGACATTCATGTCATTGGCTCTGGCAGTGTGCTTCGTACTGCAGTCATCTTTTTCTACATTTCCAATGAGGGCGTCAGCTTACTTGAAAATGCTGCCCACCTCGGACTTCCAGTCCCAGAGAAAATCAAAACCGTATTAGAACAGCTTCATGATCGAAGCACAAAGGAGGAAAACTAACATGTCATACACAAACAGTAAACTGATATCTTATACCAAACTTAGTCCGAATCACTCCGGACAGCGTACTCATAGTATCGACCGCATCACGCCACACTGCGTGGTGGGTCAGCTGTCCTGCGAGAGCATCTGCGGCTGCTTTACCAGCCCATCCAGACAAGCAAGCTGCAATTACGGCATTGGCAAGGACGGTCGTATCTCTCTTTGCGTGGAGGAAAAGAACCGCAGTTGGTGTTCTTCTTCCAATGCCAATGATCAGCGTGCTGTCACTATCGAGTGCGCTAGTGATATGTCTGAGCCGTATACAATGAATAGTGCTGTTTATAACTCACTGATCAAGCTCTGCGTTGACATTTGCAAGCGTAACGGAAAAAAGAAACTCTTGTGGCTTGCCGACAAAAATAAGACTTTAAATTATGCTCCGAAGTCTGATGAAATGGTGCTGACGGTCCACAGATGGTTTGCGAACAAGTCCTGTCCCGGTAACTGGCTATATTCTAGACTCGGTGATCTGGCCGCTAAGGTTACTTCTGAGCTTTCCAAAACCACTTCCGGCGGCGGCACTGCTTCTACTTCACAAATGTATCGTGTCCGCAAAACTTGGTCTGATTCCAAGAGTCAGCTTGGTGCCTACAAGGTGCTGTCCAATGCTAAGAAAAAGGCAGATGCAAATGCCGGATATAAGGTATTCGATGCCTCTGGTAATATCGTTTATCCAACTGCTGCAAAGCCGACCCAAACACCTGCTGCAAATACTTCTTATAAGGTTCAGATAGACATTGCCAATTTGAATATCCGCAAGGGGCCGGGTACCAACTATGGTAAAACAGGTCAGTTCACCGGCAAAGGCATCTTTACAATCGTCCAGGAATCAAAAGGCGAAGGTGCTACCCTCTGGGGCAAACTGAAATCCGGAGCCGGATGGATCTCTCTGGATTTTGCGAAAAAGATATAAAGCATATCAATCACAGGGTCTGTGGGAGTTATCTCCTGCAGGCCCTCTTTTTTATTTATCTTTTTTCGGCCAAACTGCCATCTCGCCTCCATTTAGTAGTGAGGAACTTCCTCAGATTGGAGGCAAAATATGCAAGAAAACATTACAGCTTCAATGCCGGGTTCTACTTCTCCGAAGCCAATACATCAGTCTGATATTCAACAAGATTATGACTTTTTGCAGGCGCAAAAGGTCTCAGAAAAACTACTGGCGCTTGGACTTATTTCCTTGTCGGAATTCAACAAATTAACTGAAATAAACCGTAAAACATTCTCCCCATTTTGGGTTGAGATTATGCCCAAAATTCCTTGATATATAAGGGATTCAGAGCTAATATGTGACACTAACGAAGGGAGGTGAACTACCGTGAAGAAGATAACCAAAATCGACGGTGTACAAAAGAATACCGCCATAAATAGCAAGCTCCGAGTTGCCGCCTACTGTCGTGTTTCAACAGGTAGTGACGTTCAGTTAGAAAGTCTTGAGGCTCAGAAAAGCCACTATGAACAATACATCAATTCTCGTGAGGATTGGCTGTTCGCAGGTCTCTATTTTGATGAAGGTATAACCGGTACCAAAGCCGAAAAACGTCCAGAACTACTCCGCCTGATTACGGATTGTGAAGCAAGGAGAATCGACTTTGTAATTACCAAATCCATCAGCCGTTTTTCTCGAAACACGACGGACTGCTTGGCTTTAGTGAGAAAGCTTCAAAGTCTGGAGATTCCTATTTATTTTGAAAAGGAAAACATAAACACCGGTTCAATGGAAAGTGAACTCTTCCTCGCCATTCTTAGCAGTATGGCTGAAGGTGAATCCGCATCCATTTCCGAAAATGCGAAATGGTCGGTGAAGCGCCGCTTTCAAAATGGAACCTACAAACTCGGCTACACTCCTTACGGCTACGATTGGGATGGTAAAAATATGATCATCAATCCAGATCAGGCGGCTGTCGTAAAAAGGATATTTGCAGATATTCTTTCAGGAAAAAGCACAAACGCTATTGCCGATGAACTAAACGCAGAAAAGGTTCCGTCCAAGAAAAATGCCAACTGGACTTCCAGCACTATTCGAGGCATTATTGCCAATGAAAAATATACCGGTGATGTCATTTTTCAAAAGACATATACGGATGAAAACTTCAATCGGCACACAAATTATGGTGAGGTTGACCAGTACATGGCTCCGGATCATCACGAAGCGATTATCAGTCATTCAGACTTCGACGCAGCGAATGCTCTGGTTAATCAACGAGCCGCAGAAAAAGGTATTGAAAAAGGCAGTGATAAATATCAGCAACGTTATGCTTTCTCCGGAAAGATAATCTGCGGAGAATGTGGAGACACCTTCAAGCGCAGGATACACTCTTGCACCACATACAAGTATGTCGCATGGGCCTGCAATACGCACCTGAAGAATAAGGAATCCTGCCATATGAAATATGTAAGAGATGATGAGATCAAAGCTGCATTTATTACAATGCTAAACAAGCTCATTTATGGCTATCGCCTGATACTTACACCTTATCTCAAAGTACTTGAAAACTCATCTGGCGACGAGGCCATTCATCGCATTCAGCACTTGGAACAACTCATCGCTCAAAACAGTGAGCAACGTGAAGCATTAACCAAGCTGATGGCACAGGGCTATATCGACCAGATTCTATATAATCAAGAAACAAATGCACTCCTCCTGCAGGCAGAGACATATCGCTCTGACATTGAAGCAATTACCATCGGAATGACCGGTGACGCAGCCAAGGTTACGGAAACGAATCTTCTGCTACACTTTGTGTCCCATACCGATATGCTTACAGCCTACAGCGAGGAGCTTTTTGAAAACTACGCAGATCACATTGAAGTCATGAGCAGAAATGAAATCAGGTTTGTTATGAAATGCGGTCTGACATTCACAGAAAGGATTGGTGATTAGATGGGCCATACACCATTTGGTTATAAGATAGAAAACGGCATCGCAGTTATTGATCAACCGGCTGCAGATAAGCTCAGACAGCTTTACAAAAATTATCTGAGTGGTATGTCCTTATCAAAGGCTGCATCTGCTGCCGGAATTAAAACTTATCACGGCACCGCTAAGCGATTGATGGAAACCGCCCATTATCTTGGAGACATTTTCTATCCTGCCATTATCGATGAAGATACCTATCAAAAAGCACAGGAGGAACGTAAGCGCCGAGCAATAAAGCTCGGACGAAATAATAAGCAAACACAAATGAGGAAGCTACAGATACCTACCCGTTTCCATATGGGTGAGGTTGCTGCCCTTTATGACAATCCCGTCAAGCAGGCAGAATATCTATACAGCCTCATAGAAAGCGAGAGTAAATAATGGGAAATGTAATGTTAATTCCTGCAAGGCGACAGGTTGGAAGCAACGCCAGAAAGCAGGAAGAAGAAAAGCCAAAGCTCCGAGTCGCAGCGTACTGCCGCGTCAGTACAGACAGCGATGAGCAGGCTACAAGTTATGAAGCTCAGGTCGAGCACTACACAGAATATATTCAGAAAAATCCTGATTGGGAATTTGCCGGAATTTATGCTGATGATGGTATCTCCGGCACCAACACTAAAAAGCGTGAAGAATTCAATCGTATGATTGATGACTGCAAAGCCGGTAACATTGATATGATTATTACCAAATCCATCAGCCGATTTGCCAGAAACACACTGGACTGCCTGAAATACATAAGGCAGCTCAAGGACATGAACATACCGGTTCTGTTTGAAAAGGAGTCCATCAACACAATGGATGCCAAGGGTGAAGTCCTTATCACCATCATGGCATCTCTGGCCCAGCAGGAATCGCAGTCCTTAAGTCAGAATGTCAAAATGGGCTTACAATATCGCTACCAGCAAGGCAAGGTGCAAATCAACCACAATCGCTTCCTTGGCTATACAAAGGACGCAGATGGGAATTTAGTCATTGATCCAGAACAGGCTGAAACTGTGAAGCGTATTTATCGAGAATATTTAGAAGGTTTAAGTATGGACAAGATTGCCGCAGGTCTGGAGCGTGACGGTATTCTTACCGGTGCCGGAGGAAAAAAGTGGCACACAAGCACCATCAACAAAATTCTCCGAAACGAGAAATACATCGGTGATGCCCTGCTTCAAAAGACCTACACCACCGACTTTCTTAACAAGACCAGAGTTAAAAATAACGGGCTTGTTCCTCAATACTATGTAGAAGGCGACCACGAAGCCATTATTCCGAAGGACATTTATCTGCAGGTACAGGAAGAACTGGTCCGCAGGCGAGTGGTAAAAACCAGTGCCAACGGCAAGAAACGAAGCTATAGTTGCAACCACTGCTTCTCCCAAATCGTCATCTGCGGTGAATGCGGTGAAATGTTCCGAAGGCTTCACTGGAACAACCGTGGCGTCAAATCAATTGTCTGGCGCTGCATCAGCAGGTTAGAATCCACCGGGCTTGAATGCCACGCTCGAACCATCAATGAGCTAGTCCTTCAGGATGCTGTTGTTAAAGCCATCAATCAAATGCTCGGTGACAAAAGTAACTATCAGACGCAGCTCCAGCTTAACATTGCCGCAGTCATCCGAGCTTCACAGGCAACAGCTATTGACAGCATTGACGAAAAACTGATGGCCTTTCAACAGGAGCTCATTCAAAAAGCCAACAGCAAAGAGGACTACGATGAAATAGCGGATGAAATCTTCAGACTCCGAGAACTCCGCCAGAAAACAACCGTTGATACAGCCGCAAGAGATGAACAGATAAAGAGAATTAACGACCTGCAGGATTACATTTCGCAACAGACCACCTATCTTACAGAATTCGATGATTCACTGGTGCGACGCTGGATCAAGCAGATCACCATCTGGGATGACCACACCACCGTGGAACTAAAATCCGGCGTCAGCATTGATGTTGATGCATAACTTCATAGATGTGCAAAACCCTCCTGACCATGATGGCTGGGAGGGTTCTTTTTTGTTAAAAGACAATGTTATCCTTTATCTTTTGTCTTTGTTCAGTTGTTAGTATTGAATGCTCAACGTAATGATAATTATTGTGTAACCATTCAACAGTTTCTTTTCTGTAATATTCTGCTGGATTAACTACTTGGGCTGTTTTTATATCAAACCTTCCATGAGAGAAAGAAAAGCTCATAAATCGATTATTTCCGTTTCCCGTAATCAACAATTGATCAATCAATATTTTTTCATCTACATTATCTTTTGCAAGAGTCTGCTCTATCTTTTTTATATATGTCAGAAGACTTTCAAATGAAAGACAAAGGACCAGTCTGTCATAGTCTTCTACATTTGTTTTTATAATCGTATATTCATTCATGACAGGCCCTCCTTTCCTTAATTACTGCTCCGTATTAATTAACGTTATACAGTTTTTTATAATTTCATCTGCCTCTTCTTTTGTTTCTATGAATCTCGTGTTGTCTACGCCCCCAAGAATATCTCCAAAGTGAAAATCCGTATCTCTTTGAGATTTATAGTAATTATAACAATTCTCAATGCTTCTGTTTTTACTTCTATCTGCAAAATTTTCAGTAACAACATATCGATTTGGAATTATTGTTTTATCCATTCCAAAACAGCTGAATTGTCTTCCAGCAGTGCCACCTGCTTCTGTAATCAAATACTTAATATGACCCTCTAATGCTCTAAGTGCAGGGAATACATACATAGAATATTCTTCACTTTCAATGTAATGTGTCATATTAATTATTGACTGTTTAATTAAACGTTTAATTCCGATAGGATAATTTTGAGGCAATCCTTTTTCAATTTCATTATACGTATCTGCAACAACATCCTTTTTTATACTTATCCGGTATGCGTTTCCCAAAATTTGTTCTACTTGACTGCCATCATATAATTCAATAATTATAGCAGTTATTACTTGAAACAAATAACTGTTTTTTCCTTGTAATAAGAGTTTATGCTGTCCCGTCTTAAATAAAGTTACCGTTACGGAATCTGAATTCAACTTAAATTTATATATAATTTTATATGGATTAGATACAACAGTATGTGTTATGTTCTCGTCTGAATCTTCAATAATCTCTATAAACGCATCGAAATCATCCTGTTTAAAATACGGGATTGAAAACCAATTGTCACCTTTAACAGCAACCTTCTTTTTATCTATTAAAGCTGATTTAGCTAATTGATCTGCTTTTTCATTATATACCACATTACTATGTCCAGGAACCTTTTCGAAAAGGACCTCAAGAACATCTTTGAATTTGGCATTAAATAAGCCTAAATACATTCTGCCAACTTTAGAATTTGCCTCCCATTCACCCGATATCCATTTTGATAGACCTTCATAGTCATGATATACTTTTATTTTTTCATAATTATTGGATACTGCCCAATCAAGCGCATTTATCACTCCAAAAATTTCACCTATAACATTATTACTATCTATATACTCAGGATTGCTTCCATATCCGCAAATATCGGACTGACTTCCATCAGGCAAAATAAATTGAACTCCATATGAGTATCTTTTTAAGTCCTTATCGAAACTACCATCCGTAAAGGCTACAAGGTATCCTTCCGCATTATCTTTTTCAACCTGTTCAACCCAAACATCTCTATCCTCTAAATACGCTTCTGCTTCCTCTCTGGTGGTAAAGCTCTTAAACTCCGCACCTGAGAATCCTTTGGTTGCAGCTTGGCATTCAGACCAGTTTTCAAAAATACCAATTTTATTTCCTTTTTTAACTGCGTATACCTTCAAAGCCACCGCCTCCTTTATGTAGAATATTATATTCTATTCTTATTTTGCACCTTTGTCAATAGACTGATTGGAAATTTTAATTGTCATCTATTCCACTGCCAAGTCTGCCCCTTAGTATCGAGTGGCTTAAACTGCGGTCGGCTCTGACAACAATCCTAGTGCCACAACCTCTGACATCTAATCCACAGCCTAAACCCTACCGCTATTCTCCGGTACTCAATTTCTCTCCAGTCAGACCGAAAAGTAGATATGTTTCCATACAAGAAAACCGAGCTTTCCGCAAGGCTTCTTACGATGATACCAACCTTACAAAAAGCCCGGAAATACGCCACTTTTTAGCCTTTATTTATCTTTCCTTGACAGCAAACAGACCGTCTCAACTGTTGTTCGCTTGGGTAGGAAACTGGTATATCATTCTCTGTAAGCTCATCCGCCGAATCCTTAAACCACATCTCGTCAGAACGTTCCCCGTTAAGTTCCAAAGGAAATTGAAATCTTACATACTTCAGCCATCTGCCATGCTCCTCCCTATTCGGAAAAATTTCAATGCGCTCAATAAATATATTCGCTAATGTCTTTTGGTCTTCTTCTGTCAACAATTCAAAATTATCAAACATCGCCTCTAACACTCTGCAATGCTGTTCCATCGTAAGCTCCATTTTCTGCGCATTCTCCTTGAGCATGCGGTTGTGTACAAGGTTTGCATCTATTTTACCTATCTGCTCCGTCAAATCTCGCACAATCTTCATATAGTCCTCACACAGTTCATCGTATAAATCATCGTCAGCATCCATATTTCCGATTTTAGCAAGCAGCTTTTTCTTTCTGGTTTCCACTTTCTTCCGCTCTGCGTGTAACCGTTCTTCCTCCTCCAACAGTCCATCCAGCGGGTTGTCCCCCATCTCAACAACCATTGATGCATAATTTTCTTTAAAATGCCACTCATTGACAATCCATCTTATCAGTGCAGCCACTTCTAAATTCAGCTGGTCCTGACGTATATTGGTTTTGTACATGCAAGGCTTTCCCTCAACCTTGATACGGTTCTTGCACTTATAATACCACATATCTTTATAAAATTCATCGGAGCCTTTCTTTTTCTTCCTGTTCACAACCCCGTACATTTTAGCCCCGCACTCCGGGCATCTTACCAATCCCGACAGCATATGGTAATGCCCCATGCTGTGCGTCTTTTCATGTTTTATGCCGGTGACTTTTCGTTTTGCATAAGCCTTGTACCACATTTCTTCCGAAACGATTGCTTCGTGTATGCCGTCATAAATCTCATATGCGTCCTCAGCCTGCTTTACAATGTGGAACTCATTCCTTGTCCCTTCAATTTTCTCCGTCTTACGCCGCCCATAAGCAATTTTTCCCATATAGACAGGATTTGCTTGTGTCAAGACATACATAAAAAAATTATTTTTCTTTTTCGTCTACAATGCACTATTCGACTTCCTTATCAAAGTAATCTTCATACTCTTCCAGAATCTCCATAAGGGCCTGATGCCCCCGGTTACATATGCGGTCTACATTCGTCTCACTGGCAATCTCCGTATTCCCTATGGACACACCTAAAAGCCGCAGGGCATCAAGAACAACCCGTTCATAATGATAATGCAATTCTCTCTGGTATAAAAGCCGTACATGACTGTTGCCACTACAGGCAGCACGGCGTCTCGCCGTGTCTGCCAGCAGGCTTAACGATACCAGCAAGCCGCAGGCTCTGTCCTGCCTGTCAGCCTCCATCGTATCTGCAAACGCTAAGTTCATTTCTTGTTCCTCCTGGTTCTACTCCCTAAAATTCCAGACAATCTCCAGATCATTCTCTCCGCTGACACGGATTTCCCTGACCAGTTCTGTCAGCAGTTCCCTTGTCAGCTCACCCACACATGCATACCGCCCTAAATCCATTTTCTCTGCGGAATTTGCCGCCTTTTGCAGTTCTACCCGCTTTGCACTTAGTTCCATGTACGAAGCTGTCATATCATCATGCTGTCTGGCCGCTTCTGCTTTACGGGTGAGGTATTCCTGCCGCGTAATGCGCCCTTCCGCATAATCTTCAAATGCGTCTGCCTGTTTTGCCTTGCACCGGCTTATCGCTGTCTGGCATTCCTGAATCTGTTTTTCCAGCGCATCAGGGAGGTTTTCATTTTCATGTTCCACTTCTGCTTCCAGAAGCAGCCTGACCCGGCTTTGTATCGAAGCTGTCAATGCCGTTTCCAAATCCTGCTCATCCACATGTACCCGCCTGCACAGGGCATCCGGCACGGTTTTTCTGGTAGGGCAGCAAAAATACGGCTCTTTACAGATTACACGTTCCAATGTCCGGCCGCATACGGCACACTTTAGCAGTCCCCTGAACCGCTGGTTTGGTTTTGCAGGCGTTTTCTTCCTTTTACAGCTTTTTAAAATTTTTTGCGCCTGCGCGTATGTTTCTTCTGTCACGATGGCCTCATGGGTATTCTTTGCCACGATCCATTCCTCTTTGGGAACCTTTACCGTCTGCTTTTTGGAAACATCTACTGTTGTACGCTTCCTGCTGATCAAACACCCCGTATAGCGCTCATCGGAAATAATGCGCCTGACATTCTCCCTTGTCCAATAGGAAATGTCACCAGACACTTTCCATCCACGCAGCCCGTCCGTGTGGTTTTCCCTCCGGTAAACAAGCGGGGAAGGAATCCCCTCCGCATTTAGCCTGAGCGCTATCTGTGTAGGCGTTATCCCGTCCACGGCCATCTGGAAGATACGCCGCACAACATCAGCCGCTTTCCCGTCAACTTCCAGTTTGTTCTTTTGGGCTGCCGACCGTTTATAGCCATAAAAGGCAATCGCGCACAGGTATTCACCCTTTTTCATTTTAGCCTGCTGCACACAGCGTATTTTTTCCGATATGTCACGGCTATACATTTCATATACCATTGCTTTTAGGGACACATCCAGGCTGACGGAGCTTCCTATGCTGTTTTTACTGTCATAGTTCTCATTGACGGCGATAAAGCGGACACCCAGGAAGGGGAATATCTGGTCAAGGTAATCGCCCACATCAAGCAGGTTCCTTCCAAACCGTGAAAAATCCTTTACAATGATGCACTGGATCGGGTTCCCGGCCATGGAAAGCATTTTCTGGATGCCGGGGCGGTCAAAGTTTGTCCCCGTATAGCCATCATCACAAAATTCCATGACTGTGCATCCGTCAAATTCCCGGCGGCTTTTCAGGAAATTGTGCAGTAAGTCGCGCTGGTTCCTGATACTAAAACTTTCCCCCTCGTTTGCATCTTCACTGGAAAGGCGCATATAAAGGGCAACTGTCCCCATCATATCCCCACCGCCTTTTCTTCCAGCCGGATGAACTCATCTTTGAAATTCCAGACGATTTCAATCTCGTTATAGCCGGTCACTTTGATATGGTCGATCAGTTCCACTGCCATTTCCCGTGTAACTGTTTCCTCTGTCTGGCACTTTTTCAGTGCTTTGATCCAATGGTTCTGCGGGGAAATGGTCTTAGAAAAGTCCTGTTCTTCCCGCTCCAGTTCCTCAAGTTCTTTCTGGTAGGAATCTGCTTTCCGGTCGTATTCCTGCTTTAAGGAAATATATTCCTGTTCCGTCAGGGTATGGTCGGAAAAAGATTCAAACAATGCCGACCTGTAAGTGGTGTTACGGCCTATGTCCTGTTTCAAAAGCCTGATCTGCTCCGTGAGCGCTTCCTGCTTTTTCCTGAAGCCGGATTTTTTTTGTGTCCGTTTCAGCAAATCTTCCAGTTTCAGCGCCGCTTCTATTTCAATGCGCAGGGCATGGAATACCGCCTCTTTCAGTTCCGGCTCCCCGACGCATTTCTTTGTGCAGCCCTGCCCGGACAGGTTCTCCGCATACACACGGCAGATAAATGTATATCTTACAGTGCCAGCGGCGGAAACACCCTTATAACGTGACATTTTTGTGCCACAGTCCCCGCACACTACAAGCCCTCTGAATACGTTCTCCGTGGATGGGTATTTTCCCCTTAATGAACGGTGTTCCATGCAGCGCTGTTCACTGACAGCCTGCACCCGGTCAAAAATATCCTGGCTGATGATTGCCTCATGGGTGTTATGGACGATAATCCAGTCCTCTTTCTTCACCTCCGTCTTTGGAAGCCCATTGCTCAGGGACTTCTTTGTCCTTCCCTGCGCCATATGGCCCACATAGACCGGGTGCTTTGTGATCTGCTTTATCATCTGCCCCTGCCAGATCGCCCCCGCCCCTTCCGGCTTTTTCTTCTTACGCCCGTTCAGGTAGTGGTGCATGGCCGGGCAGGGGATTTTCCTGTCATTCAGATAACGGGCAATCATGTTGATGCCAACGCCGTCCGCCCTCCACTGGAAGATTTCGCGGACTACCGGGGCCGCATCCGGGTCGGGCACCAGCTTATGTTTATCCTCCGGGGATTTCAGATACCCATACGGGGGAAATGCCCCGATAAACTCGCCTTTCCGCTGCTTTGTTTCCAACGCAGTGTTGACTTTCTGCGATATGTCTTTTGCATACAGGTCGTTCACAAGGTTTTTCAGGGAAATGACAAGTTCGTTGCCGCCCTTATCTTTTATGCTGTCATAATTATCATTGACTGCCACGAACCTGACGCCAAGATAAGGGAATATTTTTTCCAGATAATACCCTGTTTCCACATAGTTGCGTCCAAACCGGGATAAATCCTTTACCACAATGCAGTCGATCATGCGGCCCCGTATCCCGTCCATCAGGCGCTCGAATTCCGGGCGTTCAAAATTTGTCCCTGTTTCGCCGTTATCACAGAATACGCCGCTAAGACGCATATCGGCCTGGGCTTCTACATATTTTTCAAGCATATACCTCTGCATCGTGATGGATTCCCTGTCACCAGCCCTGTTGTTGTCCTCTACGGACAGGCGGGCATAAACTGCCGTGCTGTAGACCCTCTCCGGTTTTGAAATTATCCCGGCCTCCTGTTCCATGACAGCCGCTTTCCTGCTCACCCTTGCCATGTCATACCGCCTCCTTTCCGTAGGATGCGGCATCTGCCGGGCAGAGTTCCTGCATATTCCGGATCAGTTCCAGCGCGCGCTCATAATCGTATTGGTAGCGGAAACGTATATCAATGCGGCAGTCCTCAAAGACCATGATGCGGTCTATCAGTGTCACTGTGATATGCCGTGTCAGTTCTGTAATATTACGGTACTTCTTAAACTGCTCTATCCACAGGCTGCTTCCGGTGCGGTTCTGCAAAAGGCACTCAAGTTCCTCTTTCAGCTTTTCACTGGCTGCCTGTGCGTCAGCAATCTTTATGTCATAGCCTGCTTTTAATTCCAGGTATTCCGCCTTGTTGATCAGGCCATCAGACAGGGATTCATAGAGCGTTGTTTTCAATCTGCTATACCGGGCGATCTCTTCCTGTTTTTTTATAAGCTGCGCATCTGTCTTCTGCACTTCTTCCTGATGGACTGGAAGCGTCTCAATACACTGCAATATCCTTTCCACATCCAGGATGTTAGCGATATGCTCTTTCAATGATAAATACACCGCCTGCTCTAAAGCGGCTTCACTGATCCGGTGGCTGGAGCAGGCTTTATTTGTACGGTTGTTGCCGCACATATAATACACATAGGTTTTCCCATTCCTGCACACACTGTTGCGCACCATGTTCTGTTTACAGTCGCCGCAGAACACCAGCCCGGAAAGCAGGTATACGTTTTCCTCTTTTGGCGCAACACGGGTATCCTGCATCAGCAGACGCCCCACGGCAAGGAAATCTTCCTTTTCTATGATCGCCGGATGGCTGTCCTCCACCCGTATCCATTCCTCGCGCGGCTTCTGTATGGTCTTTTTCACCTTATGGTTTGGCGTTGTACGCCTGCCCTGGACTAATGTGCCGATATAAAATTCGTTGCGGAGTACCCGCCCTATGGCAACAGCCGTCCATTTCGCCTTTGGATTGACCTGAAAACCCGACCTGTATTGCAGGCCGCAGAACCGTTTGTATTCCATTGGTGACAGTTCCCCGCGCCCATTCAGCCGGTCAGCGATCCTCTGCTGGCTCGCCCCTTCCAGCTTCCAGCGGAAGATGTCGCGCACGACTGCCGCCGCATAATCGTCAACAATCAGCTTATGCCGGTCGGAAGGGTCTTTCAGGTATCCATATACGGCAAAGGAGCCAATGAAATCCCCCTTCTTCCTTTTGATCTCAAGCTGGCTCCTGACTTTAATGGATATATCACGGCAGTAAGCATCGTTTATCAGGTTCTTGAACGGAATTAAAATCTTATCGGAAGATGTACGCCCGTTTATGCTGTCATAATTATCATTGACAGCAATAAAACGGATGCCGAGGGCCGGAAAAATCTGGTCAATATAACGCCCGGCTTCCACAAAGTTACGTCCAAACCTCGACAAATCCTTGACCACTACGCAGTCAATCCTGCCCGCCTCGATCTCACGGATCATCCGCTTAAAATCGGGGCGGTCAAAATTAGCCCCGCTGTACCCGTCATCCACACACTCGGCGCAGATACGGATATCCTGCTTATCCGCAAGGAAACTCCTGATAAGGTCTTTCTGGTTAACAATGCTGTCGCTCTCCTCTTTATCGCCGTCCTCTTTGGACAGGCGGACATAAAGGGCAGCGCGGTATATCCTGTTCTCTGTTAAATTATTCATGGTGAACCTCCATCCTGTAAAAAATCCTCAGTAAAACTTTTCACAATGGGCTTCACCGTTATGCTTATTGCCTTGAATATAGCACTTTAAAGTGCTAAAGTCAAGCCCGATTGCCGATAAACCGTATTCGATTCATATCTTTCTCCTATAGTGTTTTCAGATAATGCTCCAGACGATCTTCCAGGGTTGCGTCTGTTTCCGCAAAGCTTACTTTTACCACAACCTTCCCGCACCGGTAACAGTACGGATTCCCAATCTGACGCACAAAATCCGCCAGCCTCTGCTCACGGGGCATCCGAGGGTCAATATGTATTTTGCTGATGTCAGCCAGGCTTTCCCTTTCCACCGTCCTCACATCCACATTCCTCATCTGTTTAAAATCCATGTTTTGGATCGTGCCCATAGACCACACCTCCCTTTCAAGATATGCAAAGCCTGCTTGTCTGAATGTCTGTCATCATGCCCGGCATAACTCCACGCTTATCCTGTCCCCAAACCGGCAGGGAGATTTTCTCCCCTGTACCAGCGGAATGGAACACCTTGCGCCGCAAACGCCGCCCATTCATCAAAACGCATCGAAAAAAGGCTTGCGGTGCCAGGTCTTACATCCCGTAAGAAATCCGGCAGATGCTTTTTCACACCTGCCGGAGATAGGAAAGGGAAAACCGCCCGGACAGACACGTTATATCCTCCCTGTCCGGTGCCGGTTCCCATAAAAATCAAAAAATCCTGTCTTGTGCCGTATTGTCAGGCAGCCGGACTGCCTTACTGCTCACCCCCGGCACGGGAATATCCAAGCCGCCTGCGGCTCCATAAGCGCCATGATACCAACAGCAGGTGGCGGCAGGTGACTAAGCTGCCCAGGCCATGCCCTCAGTATCCCCCTTTCACCCTGCGGTACGGGAATATGCTGGTTCTCCTTTACTGGCGGCTCATGGCGGTCCCGGCGCTGCCACACGCCGGTCACAGGCCCTCCGGGTTGCCGCTCGTGCCTTTGAAGTCATCTTGTTTGACGGGGCAGGCCAGGCAGGAAGGGGAAAACAGCTTCCCTCCTTTATCCTCCCCGCGCCCGCAGGCAGTCATCGCGCCCGTGCCTGGGCCGCTTGCTTTACAGCCCCGCACAGCAGGAGAAACTTGAATACTGGTTATGAACAGAGATTCACCCTGTTATTTTCCAATGTCCGTAAGAGGGAGCAGAACCCCCTCATAATGTAAGGGACTAAAACCGCATCCTGATAGAAAAGAATTTGATTATTTTTCCATCATTTTTCTCAGCTTGTCCAAAAGCCTGTTTTTCCGGTAATGGATGGTATTCTGTGAGACGGCATACATCCCAGCCACTTCCCGCTCCGTCTTTTCCAGATAGAACAGTTCGTTAAGCAATGCCAGTTCCTCTGCGGAAAGGCTTTGCAATACAGCCTGCAATTTCTCCATCATTGCGGCCCTGACCACCCTGTCCTCCACGGAATCGCCGGATGCGGTAAACTGCCAGTCCTGCTCCGCAAGCTGCTCATAGGACAGTTCCCGGCTGGGGATGTATTGTATTTCCTGTGTTTCCGGGTTGACTTTTGTACGCCCTTTTTTCAGCTTCCCCATAAAATAACGTTCCTTGTCCTCGGCGCGGTAATATTCCCGGTACACTTCCCTGCTCACCGGTACAGGCTGCCCATCTATGTATAAATAAAAATCTTTTTCCTGCATGGTTTCCCTCCGAAATCCTGAAAATGAATAAGTTCCAGAATCCCGGAGGGCGGGGAACGGCACCGTGGGAAAGCGACACCACACGGCAAAAAAAGACATAAAAAAAGCCGCGCCCGGAAGATACCAGGCACGGCGGGATGCTTTTTGTATTTTATTGGTATTTCATAAATATGCAGGGGGGTTTTTGTCGATAACAGAAGCGCCGCAATCCCCGTAAGGACTGCGGCGCTTCTATGTAACTGTTTCGTTTCTGTTTCTTTCCCCGGACTTCCCAATATATTCCCCTTACCAACGGGAAATGATATTAGTTCCTAAAGTTTTCGCTGATTTCCCTGCTTATTTGTAATAAAAGGAATTATAAACGGTGATTTTGTCAACAGATAATCGCCGGGTTATCAAAAGATAAGCAGATAACGCAAATTGCGACAAAAAAACGGCATAACCGAAAGGGTTATACCATTTTTGTCTTATATAGTATCCTGAATAAACCGGTAGCCTACGCCGCGTATGTTTTCAATCCGGCAGGAGGTACAGCCTGCATCCTCCAGTTTCCTGCGTATCCGGTTCAGGCAGGAGTGGAGCCCATTGTCGGCATCCCGCAGGTAATCTTCACCCCATACGTCACGGTAAAGCTGCTCATTTGTAAATACCCGCCCCGGACTGGATGCAAGCAGGCAGAGCAGGTTAAACTCATACCGGGGGAATTCCGTTTCCTGTGAATTGATGATAACCTCGTGGTAATCCACGTTGATAAACAGATTCCCCCTTGAAATAATGCTGGATGCCTGCTGCTTTGTCTGGTTCAGTTCCGTATAGCGGCGGATCAGCGCAAGGCCGCTGGCAATGGTTTCCTCCAGATAACTGTCTGTCCACTTAATGTATTCATCCGCTCCTGCTTTAATCGCAGCCGTTTTTTCTGTACTGTCATACTGCCGGTCTAAGATCAGGATCGGGGCTTTTATCAATCCCCTTATAATCTTTAACGGCGGTAAGTATTGCCGTCCGTCTGAAAATATAATAACCAGCAGATAATCCGTATTCCCTGACAGTTCGCCGGCTGCTTCCCCCGCATCCTGGACGATGCGGGCGGATATGCCTTTTTTCTGCCATTCTCCCTGAAGGTCAGCCAACTGTGGTCTTTCATGGCATACTATCAATATCCATCGTTCCATAATTGCCCCCTTCTATCGTTATCACAATATAAATGTTTCTGTTCTGCCACCTTTCTGTCCTATTTGGAACCAGATTCTGTTACTCCATGTACGGTTCAGGGATATCATCAATTGTCTTCCTCTTTCTTCTTCACCACAAAGAATACACCGATCCCCATGATGACCACCAGCGCGCCGACCACGATAAGCCACCACGGTCTCCACGCCTGCGGGCTTTCTTCTGCCTGCCCGGTGCTGTCTTTATCCGGGGTATCCGGCTGTTCAGGCTCGGTGGCATTGCCGCTTTCTTCCTCCTGTTCCCCATCTATCGCAATCACATAGTCTGACGCATGGGTAAAGGCAAGGGATACGGTGCCGTCCTCTGCGACTTCGTCAGAACAGATAAATTCAAGCTCCCCGGTGCTTTCGTTGTAGTAATACAAACTTGCCGTATATCCGGCGTTCTCTTTGCCTAGCTCTATGGAAAGCACCGCCGTAAAGCCGAACTCCCCTTCATAGGCGAGGCTTATCTGGATGCTGTAACGCTCCCCGGTGACGTTGTTCACGATATCCACCGGGATGGCATTTGTTTCTGTCTTTACGGAAAAGTCAATGTCGCCCGCCTTATCCGTTGTGATGCTCTTTCCGTCCACGCTCCAGAGTATGCCATTGCCCATATCAAAGGTGATGGTGATGTCCTTCCCCTTAATGCTGTCAAAAATATCTCCCGGAACCACCACAGAGCCGTTCATATCCACGTTGATGGTGCTGCCTTCCTGCGCCTGTTCTTCCTCGGCACGGATCACATCCCAGCCGATCTTGCCGTCCGCTCCCTTGATGAATGGCTGTTTTGTTCCCTGTGCGGGTGTTCCTGTGCCGCTGACCGGAGCGGTTCCCGGCTTTACTGTATTTCCACTACCCGGATTCACTGGCGTTGTCCCTGTCCCCGGTGCGGTTTCATTCCCCGGATTGGTATTTGTGTCCGTGGGCTGCGTCACAGACGGCTGCGGCGTAGTATTTCCATTGCCAGGATTCGTGCTGCCATTACCGCCGCTGCCCTGCCCTTCATCACTGCCACTGGAGCCGCCGTTATTTTCATTCCCTCCGGAATTGCCACCGCTACCGCCGTTATCTCCATTTCCGCCGGAACTGCCACCACCGCCGGAACTTGGCGGTAACTTCGCTATATCCTCCGTCCTTATTACATATCCACAGACGCTACATTTGTAAGTTCTGACACCTTTCTCCGTTTCCGTTGGTGCTTTTGTCACGCTTCCGCCGTCCTCTGTATGGGCTGCGGTGTCCGATTTATCCCCACAGGTACATTCGTGCCAATGACTGCTGCTGTCCGACTTCCAAACCGTTCCATAGCTGTGCGTGTGCGGCAGTACATCTATGCTCTCTGTACGCATGATGCAGCCACAGACACTGCACTTATAAGTCATAACCCCCGTTTCCTTTTCTGTAGGCGCTTTTGACACACTCCCGTCATCCTCTGTATGGGCTGCGGTATCTGTTTTATCCCCGCAGACACATTCATGCCAGTGGCTGCTTTCATCTGATTTCCAATCTGTACTGTAATTGTGTGTGTGGGACGATGGCAGTTTATCAATATCCGCTGTCCTTATCACATAACCGCAGACACGGCACTTATACGTCATGACTCCGGTTTCCGTTTCTGTCGGCGCTTTCGTCACGCTCCCGCCGTCCTCTATGTGGGATGCAAGCTCTGACTTATTCCCGCAGGAACATTCATACCAATGGCTGTCTGCATCTGATTTCCACTCTGTACCGTAGTTATGCGTATGAGACGGCGGCAGTCTGTCTATCATCTCCTCCTGCATCACATAGCCACAGACGCTGCACTTATACGTCCTGATGCCGGTTTCTGTTTCTGTTGCGGGCTTTGTCACGCTTCCGCCATCCTTTATATGGGCGGCGGTGTCTGTCCTATCCCCGCAGGCGCACTCATGCCAGTGGCTGCTTCCGTCTGACTTCCAATCTGTACTGTAATCATGCCCTGCATTTACCGTAACTGTTACTGTAGTAATGTTCCCTGCTTTGTCAGCCGCCTCAATGGTCTGTGCGCCGGATGCAGCGCCTAAAGTAAATTTACCGTCTGACAAAGCCTGCTCTTTCCCATTCACGGTTACAGATTCCAGATTATCATCTGTGACCGTCACCGTCTGAGATGTGCAGTAAGTTTCCCCGTCCGTAACGCCGGTAATGGACGGAGATGTGCCATCGAATACCATGCCGTCAGAAGAAATATAAGTCACATTTCCCTGATTATCCGTAATCCTTGCATAAACCACGCAGGATTGATCCGGGCTGATGCTAAAGGTTGTTTTGTCTGTATTTCCGGCTGTCCAACTGTCCAGCGCTTTTACTTCGTCCTCTGTCAGCTCACCGTCTGATATGTAATAAGATACAGAAGCCACGCCGGATTCGTTATCCTGTGCAGTAATCGTTACCTGCTCCGTTTTCTTAAAAAACAGCCCGAAAGTAATCGTATGTAAAAAGCTGTTCCAGTGGTTTGTACTTATGCTAATTTCCCCTGTCGGCGCACCCGCATCTTTCAACAGTTCTCCATATTTACCTCCACATACTGTACATATGGCTTTTTCCGTATAGGTGGCAGTACCGCCGGTACAATTTTCTGTTTCCGTGGAATCACAGCCAGACCTCTGACAGCTATGGGTATGCGTCCCGTTTCCGGTACTCTCCCATGCCCCGTATTCATGCCCTTTGGCGGAAATTTTTGTATCCGTTATTTCCTGTTTCCCGTCAGAATCGGAAAACAGCTTATTACATACGTCACAGCTCCAGTATTCTATGTTTCCGTCTGTAAGACAGCCTGCTTCCCGCCCTTCATGGTGAGTCAGCGTATGTGCTTTCACAGCAATTACAATATCAGCGTCTGCAATTTCTGTCTTTCCGTCCTGATCTGAAAATTTCTTCCCACAGATAGAGCAGTCCCAATACTCCTTATTTCCTGCCGCTGTACAGGTTGCCCCCTGTTCTGCATGATGAATCAGTGTGTGGTCAGTAATCGGAATAATTATATCTGTAATTTCCGCCTGCCCGTCTTTATCCGAAAATATTTTCTTACATACAGAACACTCCCAATACTCTAAAGTTCCCGTTTGCGTACAGTCCGCATCAACCTTTTCGTGATGGGTAAGTGTATGGGCGGCAATCGGTATTTCCGTATCTGTAATTTCGTTCTGCCCGTCCTGATCTGAAAATTTCTTTCCACAAACAGAGCACTCCCAATATTCCAAAATCCCCGTATGTGTGCAATCC
The DNA here is from genome assembly GCA_004793585.1 of Hominisplanchenecus murintestinalis. Classification (GTDB taxonomy): domain Bacteria; phylum Bacillota; class Clostridia; order Lachnospirales; family Lachnospiraceae; genus Hominisplanchenecus_A; species Hominisplanchenecus_A murintestinalis. Next base: position 35,479 of record SRZB01000018.1, read on the forward strand.
GCTTCCACCCTGTCATGATGGGTAAGCGCCGCACCGTTATTGTGGATACATGGAAGAATTATGACGGTTTTTGAAATAGTTCCTTTGTCTGCATGGGTATAAGTGGCAGTATATTCCATATCAGATACTTTTGTAACACTCAATATCCAGCCACTCGTATCCACCGTAAAATCCTGATTGCAGATTGTAACATTCCCCGCAAGGGTTACTTTCCCCTTAATCTCCGCCGCCATGTCCGCCGAGGTATAGTGCATATCCGAAGGAACAGAAATCATGTCTGCTGTAGGTGCGGATTTAATATTATAGGTTCCCTTAGAGCCAAGAATTGTATTGCTGTCCAGCACATTGGCAGAACTGAGAGTCAGTAAGCCATCGCTGCTTGCTTCTGTTGAACCGCCGATACCGGGAGCATCGGAGATTCCATCGAAGCCTCCCTTTGCAACCACTTTACCGCCATTAATAGTGATATTACCACCCTTACCATCGTTAGTAAAATCCCCCGCTGCACCACCAATTCCGGCGGACGCATAACCTGCACTTCCACCAGTAGCTGTGATGTTTCCGCCATTGATTATCACTGTTCCACAGTCAATATCGCCGTCATTATTATTTAAATCATAAAGTGAACCACCAATGCCAGCACTATATGGTCCAGAAACATCCAATGAACCTGCGCTCTCTGCGGTAATTACTAAGGTTGCTCCTTTCGGTACATAAATTCCACATTCAGAACCCTTTATTGTATTGCTGCCCTCTAAGGTCAGATTCATGGTCGCGTTGGGGGCGATGCCTACATATGCCGCCTCGAAAATATTTAAGCCGGAAAACGTCACATTATGGGTGCCGCTTTCCACAGAAATCATTGCAGCTTGGCCTGTGCCGGTAAAGGTATGCCCCGGACAGCCGCCGTCTTCTGCGGTTAATATATTTTTAAGAGTTTGAGATATGTTAATTTCTTCCGCAGTCTGCACCGGTGCGTTGGCATTGTCAAGTGCCTCTTGCAGTTCGTAGCAACGAGACAGGTCAATCTCCTCCTGTTCGTCCTCGTTCAGTTCCCCATAGAGAACAAGGATTTCTTCAAGCTGCGCCCGCACATCCTCTGCATTATCCTCCGTTACCTTATCCGGCAGGGCAGCAATCAAATCCTCAACAGGACAGATGCGGCACTTATAGGTACACAGGCTGCCTTCCCCATCCTCCGATTTTGGTATATAGCCGCAGTCCGCATCATGCTCCTGATGATGTTTGCAGATGCCTGTATCTTCCTGATTCTCCGTATTTTCTTCCGGCGCTTTTCCTTTGCAGTCTAAGAGACTGGCATCATCAGCACCGCACACAGGGCAGTCCCCGTTGATGCTGTCCTCCGTGCATAATGTCTCACAGATACATTTGGCGGTATCTGTTCCCGTATCTTCGGTATTCTCCCCGGTATCCTCCGGCTCCGTGCCATTACAGATTTCACAGACATAGCCGCAGTCCTGCGCTTCTTGATAACCGCAGCTTTCGTCATGCTCGTGATGACAGTCCAGCACCTTTGTGACACAGCCGCTTTCCTCACTGCATACATGGGTACAGAGTGACGGCTCCCGATTCCCTGCATCAGAGGGCGTAGCATTTCCCTCTCCCATGCTTTCCTCCGTTTCCCCCGTTTCCGGATAGCACCCGTCCGTATGCGTATGCACACACTCCGTAACAGTTTTATAACATTCTTCCGTATGCTCATGGGTACACGGCTGTGCTTCCCTATAACCGCAGTCCGGCGTATGCTCCGTGTGATGTTCACAAAGCCCCGCTTCCCTGCCCGAAGCAGACACGGCAAGCCCGCTGGCAGGCAGCGTATTGAATATTAAAGCCGCCGCCATCAGGAAGCCCATGCTTTGACGCAGCCTGCCCCCTTTTCGTTTTCTTCCCTCTTTTTCATCCAGAAAATCCCCTACAGGGTGTTTTCTGAAAGAAAATAATCCTTTATCCTTTTCCATATCGTTCCATTCCTCCTTGCTTTTCCGAAGGAAAAATGCTCCTGCCCCTGCGGGGGCAGAGGAATTTCCCTCCGTTCCGAAACATTTCCTTCACAGATATCCTGATAAACCGGGGCTTTCACAGACCATCTCTGCCATATGGCAATATCTCCTTCCTTTATCCTCCTAAGCGGCTCCCTGAACCTCGTTTCCTCCAGCGGGCGCACGATAAAGTCGAAACTATGCGTCCGTATCGCCTCCCTTGCAAAATAGGGATCGTCCGTAATCCAGATCACCAGCGTATTTCCATACAGTTCCCGGTATTTACACACCAGCTCCATCCCCTGTGCGCCGTTTATGCCCACTACCACAACATCATATTCCCGCTCAAGATGGTACTCCCTGTCAATCACGCCCCGGCTTACCGTAACATCTGACAGTTCATCCGCAAGTATCCCGGAAAGCATTTCATATTCCGGTATGCTCTTTGTATAGATGACAGCATCCATATCCCACTCCTCCTTATCCTGTTTAAAGACGCAAAAAAACCGCCGGGGAACGGGTCATTCCACAGGGCATAAAAGCCCCGCAGGAAATCCCCGCCTCCGGCGGTCTTATATTTAATAACACGATATATAAAAAGATACGGCAAAAAGACAGATTTATAATGTCTGTCTGTCTGTCTGTCTGTCTGTCTGTCTGTCTGTCTGTCTGTCTGTCTGTTAATTATCAGGCATTCCGGCATATCCTGTCAACCTCCTTTGGCAAAAAATTTCACTTTATTATAATAGATTTCCGAAAAAAAACAAGACTTTTGGCAGGAACGTCAATTTTCTGGCAAGAACGTCAGGCAGATTTTATAAATCAGGTCTTGACAGGTTTGAAAAATGTCTTTTTTTGTTGTATGATTATATTTGATTTTTTATGGATTTGAGGTGAAACCAGTTTGAAGATTGCTTTAGTAGATGATGAACAGAACTATCTGGACGAAATGGCAGGGCTTGTCTGCGACTTTGGCGCACAGCGCCACTGCCATGTGGAAACTGTCCCATTCCTGAATGCGGAAGGCTTCTTTAAGGCATTCGGGGACGGCAGCTTTTCTGCAGGCGGCTGTTTTGATGCCGTTTTTATGGACATTTACATGGACGGCATGGACGGCGTTGCCGCCGCACAAAAAATCCGGAGCATGGACAACAGGTGTGTCCTCGTGTTTCTGACTTCCAGCTCGGACTTTATGCCGGACGCCTTCTCCTGCCATGCGTTTGAATATATTATCAAGCCTTTCTCCCCGCAGCGTATATTCAAAGTCCTTGGGGACATTCTGGAAATGCTTCCCCCACTGCAAAAATACATAGAGGTAATAAACGGCAGGAAAACCATTCATGTATTCCTTGACGAGATTTCCTCCGTCATTACGGACGCACATTATCTTGACATCGCCCTTTCAAACGGGGAAACCCTGCACTGCCGCATGACCATGCCGGAATTTGTAATGCTTACAGATGGGGATTCCCGCTTCCTTGCCGTCAATAAGGGTATCATGGTAAACGCTGGCTGCATCCTTGAATTTACGGACAACTGCTGTGTGCTGGAAAACGGCGCAAAGCTGCCAATCCGTGTGCGGGACCGCCTGAAAATCGAACAGGCGGCGAGGGATTACAATTTCAGGAAGATACGGGAGCGTCAGGCACACTTTGCCGGACGCCCTGTGCCGGAAGGCATCAGGAAGGGGGACTGAACATGGATATGGAAAAATGGTTATCGGCGCTGCTGGTGCTTCTGGTACTGCTTCCTTCGGGGGCATCCTGCTATTATGTAATGAAGAACCAGATGAAGTACACCCTGCGTAAGACAGCCGCACTATTCATGGCTGTCCTGCTCCCATATGCTTTTCTCTGCTCCGCTTTAAGCGTCTTACTGCGGATTGATGTAAATATCATCCTCCTGCCGTCCCTCATCCTGTTCTTTTTCCCATACCGCTGCACCGTGACAGCAAGCCTGCCAAAATGCCTTGCCGTCTATGTGGGTGTCTGTGCCGTCCATACCTTTCCGGCACAGTTCGCCTATGCCTTTGACGCTTTTCTTCATCCGGCGTCGGGTGCGGCGGACTTCTCTGTGGAAGCGGCTTTTTTCCGGCTTGTGCTTTCCTGTCTGGTTGCCACCGCTTTCGCACAGCCTGCCTGCGGGCTTTTTTTCAGGATTATCGACTGTCTGGACACTCCAAAGATATGGTACTCCACCGTCATATTGTCCTCTGTCTTTCTGTTCTTCAATATAGCGGCTGTCCCCCAGTCCTACAGCACCCTCCATACAGGGCGTATGTTTTCCCTTTTCCTGCTACTGGAGGGCTGCCTGTTTGCAATCCTTACAGCAATTTATGTGCTCCTTTACCTGGGGACAAGCGTTATACTGGAACACGCCGAGCTGAAGGAACACACACAGCTTCTTGAAATGCAGGCACGCCAGTACCGGACATTGCAGGAGCATATGCGTCAGACTGCACGTCTGCGGCATGACTTCCGCCATTCCGTGCGCCTGCTTTCTTCCCTTGCAGAAAAAGGGGACATCGGCAGCATCCAGACACATCTTGCGACATACGAGGTCAGCCTTGCGGAAAATGCACCCTCAAATTACTGTGCCAGCGCTGCCCTCAATGCGCTGTTTAGCCACTATCACGAGATAGCTGTTTCAGCAGGCATAGACACAGACTGGCATATTGAACTGCCGGAGCTTACGCCTGCCAATGAACTTGACATCGTTTCCCTGTTCGGGAACCTGATAGAGAACGCCATCGACGGGTGCCTTACCGTGCCGGAGGGCAGGCGGTATTTCTGCCTGACCACGGAAATCCGCCATAAAAGCAGTCTGTACATCGTTTCCACCAACAACTTTGACGGCAGGGTGCGGAAAGGGAAGGACGGCTACCGTTCCACGAAGCACGGCGGAAACGGGATCGGGCTTGCTGCCATTGCAGCAGCAGCAGAAAAGTACGGCGGTTCGGCACAGGCTTCCAACAGCGGAACGGAGTTTTATGTAGATGTGGTGCTGAAAATATGAGTGGGTTCAGAGGGTTCAAAAATGAACACGGGTTTTTTATAACCAGTAATTTTAGCAGTGGCAAGCAATGGATAACGATATTCTTTACGAATATCGCTATCCCCGCTCCGGCACCTTACGGTGCCTCGCTATGCTTGTTGGGGACACCCCAATCCCCGGCAAAAATCACTTTCGTTCTTTTGCGAACACGCCTTGCGGCGTGGCTTTCCACTCATGCACAGCCTGAGTTTTCTCCCATGCGGTCGCTGCTTCCCGCACCTCCGCGCAGGAAGGAAAAACTTATGTTCCTTTTATAGCACAGGCAGAATCAAGTCTGCGGTTTCTTGCTTTTTTCCCGGCCCGCCATTATAATAAAACCTATCATACATGGGAGGAAAAAACATGTTCACTTATGAAGATTTCAAATCGTTATCCGGGATAACCGACCGCGATGAACTTATGTCCGCCGTCGCACAGATTCCCGAAGAAGATTTACGGACTGCCCTCTTTATAACGCTCCTTTCCTGGGGCAAGAACATAGAGATCAATGAGGAATTGTGGAAGCGGGAACATGAACGCGCAAATAAAGCGGAGGCAATGCTAAATTCCCAGCCTTCCGAAAAATGATACCATTCCCCGCAACCGCCATTTCCTGAAAAAGAGCAATAAAAAAAGAGGAAACCAAAAGGGCAATCCCCTCCGGTTTTCCTCTTTTTTTACTGTCAGCGCTCCGTTTCTTTTTTCTTCTCTGCTTCCTGCGGTTCCAGACCTAAAATAATATCAACATTATGCTTCGCCGTCTGGTAATCTACCATTTCTTTCCGCGCCGCCTTATATTCCTCATAGCACTCTTTTTTCTCTGCCAGGAGCGCGGCATATTCTTGAGATAATTGTGCCACTTTTGGTATCGGCTTTCCATTCAGCGCATCAAAGGCCGCCTTTGCCGCCTCATGCTTTTTAATTTCTTCCGCGTGTCCGGCAAGGTATTCTTTTTTGTGGCGTGACTTCTTATATTCCTTATAAACTTCCCGCGTTTTGGAATAATTGATGATGTGCGTTTTTAACTGCGCGTTCTCGGCCATGCGCCCCTCAAGCTGCCTGATGCGGACGGAAAGCGCATCAAATTTTTCCCCGGCAGCATCCGCCCGTGCCGCCAGTTCCCCATAATCGGCCACGCCGTTCTCCACAAGGAAATTTAAAGTCTTTGCCGCTTCTTTCAGGTTGAAAACTTTCGCCCACCGTTCATAACCTTTCCCTTTTCCTGCCTGCATTTTTGCCTGGATATCCACAAGGAGGTTGACATTCCTTGCTGCTGTCTGGCGTTTTGATTTTGTCTCCGTCCCGGTACGGGCTTTGCCGATCCGTTCCTTTAATGCGGCCTCCGTATAATCCTCCCCAAGACGGAAAGAACGGGTGAAATTCTCCTGCCCCGGCGCACGGAACTCCAAAGACTTTCCCCGGCGCTTGATCTCATATCCCTCTGCCCGCATACGGGATAAAAATTCTTCAAAATCCCTGCATCCGGGAAGCGCCCCGTCAATCGTCTGCCGTAGCCTTTCCTTAAAGCTGCGTCCCCGTTTTGCCGCCGCTTTTTCCTGATACCGCTGCCCTTTTGCTTTCGGGTTTTCGATCACGGAATAGCCGTGTTCCCTGCATACCTGGTCATTGAGCCTGCGCAGGGCAAAGGCGGAATTTTTATAATTATTGAATTTGCCGTCACACTCTAAATTGGTGCTGTTAAATTCCACATGGTTATGGATGTGTGCTTTATCAACATGGGTTGAGACAACAAACTGATGCTTCCCTTTTGTGAACTTCATAGCCAGTTCATACCCCAGCTTATTCGCTTCCTCCGGCGTGATCTCCCCCGGCTTGAAGGACTGGATGATACGGTAGGCAATGATATCCCTGTCTTTCGGCTGGCTCCGCCCGGTGGACGTTTCGTAGATCAGCTTGCTCATCTCAAATTCTTCAGCGGCGGTTTCCGGGCAGCACATATAGGACGATACCAGTTCCCCATCCTCGGTCTTTTCCTTTTTCTGGTCATAGTCCAGCCGGTCATGGAGTGTCTGCCCCCGCGTCTTGCTCCCCATTGCCTTTCGTGGGAGCAGGTCAGAAATTGCCATATCCGTATCCCCCTTCCTTTTTATTTTTCCATGCCGCAGCCCGGCTTTGTCTTTTCCCTTTTTGCCGCTGCATACCTGGCGGCTGTTTTCTGTAACAGTTCATTATAGTCTTTCCCACCAAAATCAGGCGGCGGGTTATCCACTACCACCCTGACGCGCCGGGAAAGTTCTGCATCTTCCTTTAGCGCCTCCCTGATTTTCTCCATGCCGGAAAGCCCTGCCCTGTCATTATCCAGGCACAGGCTGATGCAGTTGACAGCCGGATGGTCATGCAGGAACCCAAGCAGCGCACGGGGAGCCGTGCCGCCCAGGGAAAGGTAATGGTTCTTCGTCCAGTCCTCCCCCTGCATTTTAAGTAAGGACGCTACGGAAAGCGCGTCAATGGGGCTTTCCGTCACGGCAACATAGGGGCTGTCTTTCTCCGCAGAGGGCAGCGAAAAACTGTAACGCTTATCGCTCCCGTCCACATCATTTTTAAAAGTGCCGTATATCCCGCGCAGGCAGGCATAACGCGCTTTCCCCTTACTGTCTTTTCCCACAAAGACACAGTTATGATAGCCGCGGGATTCATACAGAATCCCTTCCCTGATGCACTGGCTGATCACTTCCGCGTCAATCCCCCTGCCCAGCAGATAGGACACTGCCGCCGTCCCGCACCGGTTTTCCTGCGGCAGTGTAAACGGCTTTTCGGGTTTCTCTCTGCGAGGAACCTCAGAGGGCGTCCAGACAGCCGCGCCCCGTTCCCCGCAGAGCGTCTCCACCGCTGAAACAAAATCCATGCCGCGCACCTTGACCAGATAATCTAATGCCGTCCTGCCCCCGATCCCCCGGCTGTGCCAGTTCCATTTGCCGTTGGAAATTTTCAGGCTGTCATGGGTCACAGTCCGGTATTCCCTCCCGCCGCATTTTCGTAATTCCTGCGGTTCAAAAGCCTGCAAATAAGAAAGCAAATCCCACTCCTTCGCCCGTGCAATCTGTTCTTTCGTCACTCCCGGCATATCCCTATCACCTCCAAATCAAAAAAAGTGGGCGCAGAGAGGTTATCCCCTGCGCCCGCATGTCTTTACAGGCTTGCAAATTTCCGCAGCAGTTCCAGAAGCCCCGCCTGTGCCGCCGCATAGCCTTTGCGCAGATCCTCCACATCCTCGGCGTAAAGGTTGCGTGTCTCATTACAGCGGCGGGCAATCTGGTTTGTGTTTGCGGCCAGGGAGCGGAGCAGTTTTGTAAGCTCCTTCACGCTCCCCATATCCAGGTGGACGATATAACCGTCCACCGCCATCTTCCGCAGGTAAGCCCGTTTGTTCTTCGTGCCCGCCTGCTCCATCTTTTTCTCAATCAGGGCCATTTCCTCCGGGCTTACCTTAAAATAAAGCCCGATGGTGCGCCCTTCCTTCCTGCGCATCAGATCGCCTCCCTATCCTGCCCGCGCCCCGTCCCGTAGGATACCGGCGCAGGCCGTTCATATTCTTTCAGACTTTTCAGGATGGAGGGTTTTTCACCCTCCCGCCCTTCCTCTTCCTCCGTCTCCCGCGCCGGTTCCCCGCCGCGCCCTTTTTCCTCGTTGTCAAGCACCGTGTTAAGTTCTGCCAGACGCGCGGATTTTTCCAGAAGTTCCGCCTCCTGTGCAAAGGGCCTCTCCGCTTCCTCTTTCGCGCTTTCCAGTTCTTTGTGCAGGCGCGCCATATTCTCCTTGTGGCGTTCCAGGCTCTGGGGGATTTTCTCCAGCGCATTGTTGATACGGGTAATGTTCCCCACCACATCATCGGAAAGTTCCGCCGTATGGGTCAGGTGCTGTTTCATGGTCACTTTGAATTTCGCGCCGTCAAAGCACAGTTTCATGGGAAAACCACGGTACTCCCCAAGTTCAATCTCCTTGCCTGGGTCATCCATCAGGCGGCAGGCCGCCACGATTGCCTTGCCCGCTTCCTTGCGCTCCGTATATGCCGTCCCCATAACGGTCATGGAAAAAGCATCTTCTTTGGCCGGATGCGCCTCCAGTACCGGCAGGTCGGCATTCAGGCAGTCGATGTAAAGCTGGGTTTCTTTTATCTTATTGGGGTAATATCCCCGCACTTTATCCTGCATCTCATACTGCTGCGCCTGGTGGTTTGATTTCAGCATTTTCAGCTTCGTCACCTGTATATCCAAATCCATTTTTTCCTTGATCCGCGTATCGCCCGTGGCTAACATCTTCACCTCCGCATAGGACAGGGCAGTGGCATCCACATCCTCAATGGATCGGGCCGGGCTTTTGGAGGTCATGATCTGGCCAATAAATTTCTGCTTCGACTCCACCAGCCCCCAGGTGTAGGCATCAAAGGTGCCCTTTGTGACATACCGGAAAATCCTTACCTTTTTATTCTCGTTGCCGCGCCTTACAATCCTCCCGGCGCGCTGCTCCAAATCCGCAGGACGCCAGGGGCAGTCCAGGTCATGGGATGCCACGAGTTTTGTCTGCACGTTGGTTCCGGCCCCCATCTTCTGTGTGCTGCCAAGAAGCACGCGCACCTGTCCGCTTCGCACTTTTGCAAACAGTTCCGCTTTCTGCGCCTCTGTATTGGCATCATGGATAAAAGCGATCTCCTGCGGCGGGATTCCCTTTGCGATCAGCTTCTTTCGGATGTCCTCATAGACGCTTGCCTCCATGATGGTTTCTTCCTCCGTTGCTGCGGCTTCCCCCTCAGCTTCCGCTCCCTCTGCACCCTCTTTTGCTTCTTCCTTTTTCGGCTCTGCCCTCCCTTTCGGCGTGGAGAGGTCTGAAAAGATGAGCTGTGTGCCCTTTGTTTCCGCGCTTTCCTGCCAGATTCTAAATACATTGTCCACGCAGGCGTTCACCTTGCTTCCGGGGTCGTCAGGAAGCAGCGGGTTCATAATGCGCTGGTCTAGGGCTAACTTGCGCCCGTCCGACGTTATCTTCAATACCGATAGGTAACGGTCTGAACTGGCTTTACAGTTCTCGCCGCTTTCCCCCGGTTCGCACCGTGCATGACAGTTTCCCATCACACGGCGCTCCATCAATAATTAGATTGCAATAGTATTATCCAAAGAACTTATTTCTGTGTTTCCAGCTAAGTTTCTCAACTCATTCAGTTTGCGTAAATCTATGGTGTCTTTGTATTCGGAAATATACTGTGATATTGTGTCCTGCTTTGTCGCATGGATTAGCCTATGGATGTCCTCATGCACGATTACCAGATTTCTATATTCATCTGTACCGCCTTGACAGCGTGGGGTTTTATGGTGGCAGTGGATGTCGCTGTATTCCAGTTTTATCCCTGTTACTGCACATTTCCCATACTGCCCGGCATAAAGTGAAATCCTGTTGTCCGCATACTGTATGCTCCTGTTGCTGACAGGGTTCTGCATGAGTTTCAACAGCGTAAAGGTGTCTATCCCTAAATTATTGTGGATTTCAGCACGCCCTTCCGCTGTGTATTTATTGACAGACTTTTTCTTACACTTAGGGATTTTGTTCTGTACATACCCAACCGGGGCTACTGCATAGCCGCTTATAAATCGGATTTGCTCGCTTTTCCCATAGTTCATTTTCACAGCTTTTGATATGTTCGGCACTCTCTTTTTCCGCTTTTTATAATACTTCACGGATTTATAGTTTTTCCTCATACGGTTCTTAAACACAGCCGTTGTCTGGAACGCTATCTTCCGGCAGTCAAGGCATATCCGGGTAGCTGTTTTATAATAATTGTGTATGCCCATGACTTTTGAGTTGTAGTTCTGTATCATCTTATACTGCTCTTTGCCGCTGTCCGGCTTCTGTATGCGCTTTATCTGCTCCACCAGCTTCTTTGCCGCTTTCTTTACAGCCTTATCGCTCATACTGCTGACAACGGTGTATTTATTCCTTTTCCGATGAACCTTTAACTTGAACCCAAGAAAGTCCGAATAGTGTTTCCGCAAATTTACAATCTTTGATTTTTCAGATGAAATGTCCAGTTTCAGCCGTTCTTTCAGCCAGCCTTTCACCGCATGGAATGTCCTGACGGCGGCGTCATAACTCCTGCAAAAGATTTTGAAGTCGTCCGCATACCGCACAATCCGCATTTCCTTTACATTGGTTTTCTTTAATGCTTCCATTGCGCCGCTCCTGCTTACCGTGCCGTTTTGGGAAGTGGTTGTATAGTATTCATACCTTGTCGGCATGTTTTCCCAGTTGCTGCTGACCCACCAGTCCAGTTCATTCAGCGCGATATTGGACAGCAGCGGCGACAAAATGCCGCCCTGCGGTGTTCCTTTCATCGGATAATAAACCGTCTTGTCCGGCATTTTAACCGGGGCTTTTAACATCTTCCTTATAATCACCAATAACTGTTTGTCCTGTATCCCCATTGTCCAAATCTGCTTTAACAGCTTTGAATGGTTGACGTTATCGAAAAATCCCTGTATGTCTATATCCACACAGTAATGCAGGTTGGATAACTGCATATTCCTGTGCGTTTGGGCGATAGCATGTTCCACACTCCTGTTTGGGCGGAACCCATAGCTGTGTTCATAAAACTTTGCTTCACAGATTGGCTCCAAAACCTGCAAGATACATTGCTGTATCAGGCGGTCATACATTGCGGGGATTCCAAGCGGCCTTGTTTTGTCGCTCCCTTCTTTTGGGATTTCTACCCTTTTTACTGCTTTTGGCTGGTAATCCTTAAATTTACGCTGGATAATCTGCACGAACTCGCTTACTTCGATTCGCTCAATATCTTTGATATTCATATCGTCTGTGCCATACGTTTTACTCCCGGCATTGTCTTTGATGTTCCTATACGCAAGTTTTATATTGTTTTCACAAGTGATATACTGCATTAGGTTCCTGAATTTCCCGCCGTCTTTGCTCTTTTGGTACAGCCCGTCATAAATATCCTGCATATCGTAGTATTCGTTGTGCCTTAGCTTCTTGTTTTTCAGTTTCTTTGTCATAGAACATCACTCCTTTCGGAGCAAACTTTTTGTCTTGCTCGAACCTATGGTGATAATTCCTATTGCAAATCTGACTACTGACTGGAGGCTATCCCTCCTCACGCCTTATTATTGCGTGTATCATCAGTACTGTGCCTCCACTTTCATCACCCGCAAAGACGCTTATATGATTCGTCATCACCACCTGCAAATGGGCAGGCGTCGGGTAACTTACTACGTTCCGATAATCTTATCCCAATCCCTGAAAAAAAAACTTCAAGGATTTCAATATAGTTTTAGGTTCTGCTTTAAGCCTGCCAGCTTGATGCCGCCTGTAACGGCATAAGGTATTTCATAACATGCACTTTTACTTTACCTCACTGGCTCCACGCCCGTGGAATAGACATTTCTATCTATGCGACATATAGACTTGTACGTTCGCAGATATGTCAGTCTTTTCAGACATTCTAACCATGACTATATATAGACCTCCGACCTGTCATATACAGCCGGCACCTCTGCCGGCCTTTCCACAGCTCTGCCTGTTTGGGTATACTTCAGCCGTCCTCTCCGTGCTGTAGGCCGTGAACTTTATCCACTCGCCCAACGGGGTATTAAGGGAAGCGTTTCTGGGCGTTGCTCCATCATTCCACTTCTCAGATTATCAGTTATCCTGATGTGTTTTTAACTACTGCACACCAGCCACAGCTTTTGTCACGTTTTCCTCGTGGTTTGTAGCTGTAACGTATCGCTCACACATGTTGTCGATCCGGGGGTCTATTTTCTCCTTCCGTATTTTTTCCGCCCTCTCCGCAAGGGACTGTACCATCGCTTTCTGCGCCTGGCTGGGTTCCGTCTGTATTGTGATATACTCCGCTTCCGGCACCGGGAGCTTTAACATATCCGCCGTCTGGATATCAGCAGCCTCTTTCCAGCGGTTAATCAGTTCCGGCAGGTTATAAAAACGCGCAAACCGGGTCTTTAAGCGGAAACCCGTCCCCTCCGGCTTTAATTCCACCGCCGTCACCTGCTCCCCGAAGGTCGCCGCCCAGTTGTCAAAGTGTTTCAGGCTCCGCACCTTCCCCGTGCTGTCCCGGTATCCTTCCTCCAGCATACTGTACTGGAGATAGCGCATCATGGTATAAAGTTCCACCATTGAGTTGCTTACCGGGGTGCCAGTGGCAAAGACCACGCCGCGCCCGCCGGTGATTTCATCCATATAGCGGCACTTTGCAAACATATCGCTGGACTTCTGCGCGTCCGTCTGGCTGATGCCCGCAACATTACGCATTTTCGTATGCATGTAAAGGTTTTTAAAACTGTGCGCCTCGTCCACGAAAAGACGGTCAACGCCCAGCTCCTCAAAGGTAACGGTATCATCCTTTTTCTTGTCATAAAGTTTCTTAATCTTAGCTTCCAGGTTCTTTTTTGTTTTTTCCATCTGCTTGACCGTGAATTTTTCTTCCCTGTTTGCCTTTGCTTCCGCAATGGCATCCACGATCTCGTCAATCTGCCCCTGTATGATGGCCGCCTGCCGCTCCGGTGAAATAGGGATTTTCTCAAATTGAGAATGGCCAATGATAACTGCGTCATAATCGCCGGTGGCAATCCGCGCACAGAACTTTTTGCGGTTCTTCGGCTCAAAATCCTTTTTTGTGGCCACAAGCACCTTCGCGCCGGGGTAAAGGGTTAAAAAATCGCCGCCCCATTGTTCCGTCAGGTGGTTCGGCACAATCATGATGGATTTTTTGCATAGTCCGAGCCGCTTGCTCTCCATCGCCGCCGCTATCATCTCATAAGTCTTTCCCGCACCTACCACATGGGCGAGCAGGGAATTACCGCCGTACAGGATACGCGCGACCGCGTTCCTCTGGTGCGGCTCCAGCTTTATCTCCGGGTTCATCCCGATAAAATTGATATGCCTCCCGTCATATTCACGGGGACGGGTGGAATTGAACAGCTTGTTGTAAATGCCGCATAAATCCGCGCGCCTGTCCGGGTCTTTGAAAATCCAGTCATGGAAAGCCTCTTTCATGGCATCCTGCTTCTGCTGTGCGATGGCCGTCTCTTTCTCATTCAGCACACGGGTTTCTTTCCCTTCTATATCCGTGTGCGTATCGAAAATCTGGACGCTTCTCTGGTTTAAGCTGGCTTCAAAAATCTCATAGGCATTGATCCGTTTTGTGCCGTAGGTGGTGTGGACGCGGGTGTTCGTGATGCTGTCCTCCGATTTTCCCTTTATCCTCCATTCCCCTGTCACATCTGAATACATCACGTCTATTCTCCCGTTCTGGAGCCGCCCCGGTGTCTGGAGCAGTTCAAACAGGAACTGTTTATAGTATTTTGTATCTATCCAGGGTGCGCCGATGCGGACGCTTATTTCCGGCGCAGTCAGGTCTTTCGGCTGCACCGCAGCAAGTGCCTCCACGTTGGCGGCAAATTCCGGGTATTCATCCGCTGCTTTTTTTGCCCTTTCCAGTTTTTTCCGCACATTGCCGGAAAGGTATTCATCCGCAGTCTGCCAGCCCTTTTGCCAGTCCGTATTTTCCTCCGAAATGACAGCCGGGCCGCTGTCCGGGTCTTTGAAGATAATGCCCTTTAAGTCTGAAATGATCTGCGGTATTTTATCGCTCCCGCCCATCAGGGATGCCATGAATCCCAAATCCACACAGGCCCTCTCCCCGATGGAAACGCCCAGCGCCTCCACCGCCGTATCCACGCTTGTAACGCTTTGCCGGTGCTGGATTGTCCGCTTTGTGAACATATCAGCCTTGCGCTTTAAATTCCCTTCCTCGTCTAATACCTCCAGGGAACATAACAGCGGGTAAGAAGAATCCTGTCGGAAAGCAAGGCGGTTCCCGGCGCTGTTAAGCAGGCCGTATTTCTTCTGGAAATTATCATAGAGTGTGTTGAGCCGCTCCTGCTCTTTCCCGATCTGTGCATCATCCGCACCGTTAAGCTGTAAATCTATGAGCTGCCTTGCGCTGTCCCGGATCGCGATCATGCCCCGGATGCGGGCGGCAGGCATTTTCCCGACTTCCATGCGCTTCATGCGCGAGTTTTCCCGGAAATAGAGTTTCCCGTCCTTTTCGGCAAAACTGAAATTGCGTACCTGCGGGTCTGCCGGTATGGTTTCCTCTTTTTCTTTTCCTTCCTGCTCCGGCGCGTCCATGTGCAGGAGTTCTTGATCCGGTGTCCCGATATGCGTTACCGCCTCTGCAAGCTGCTCTTTCAGGTCGGCCCCTTCAAGCGGTATACATGCCGTTTCCGTGGCATTTCCGTACATATTCTCCCAGAAAGCCATCCTGCCCAGCACCATCTCCGGGTGCTGCAGATAATAATTGTTTAAGGGTACGCCGTCCTCTGTCTGTCCTACGTTCACCCAATCCGGGAGCTTTTCCGGCGCGCTGCCCCGTTTCTGGAAAAACAGGATGTCCGCCGTCACCTCCGTGCCCGCATTGGCTTTAAATGCGTTATTCGGCAGGCGCACTGCCCCCAAAAGGTCGGCTTTCTGCGCCAGCGCCTCCCGCACCCTGCCGTTTGCCTTATCCATTGTCCCCTTTGAGGTAATAAAGGCCACAACGCCGCCCGGACGCACTTTGTCCAGTGTTTTTGTGAGGAAATAATCGTGTATCAAAAGATTCTGCTTATCATACTGCCTGTCATGCACCTTGTATTCCCCGAAAGGCACATTCCCCACCGCAAGGTCAAAAAAGTCGCCCGGATGGTCGGTGGTTTCAAACCCGCCCACGGTAATATCCGCTTTCTGGTAAAGCTGCTTTGCGATACGCCCGGTCAGGAAATCCAGTTCCACGCCGTAAAGGTTCGATTTTTCAAATTCTTCCGGCACAAGCCCGAAGAAGTTCCCGATGCCGCAGGACGGCTCCAGGATATTCCCCGGCGTAAAGCCCATGCGTTTTACCGCTTCGTACATTGCCTTAATCACAACAGGACTTGTATAGTAGGCATTTAAGACTGTGCTGCGCGCCGATTCGTATTCTTCCGGGGTCAGCAGTTCCTTTAGTTCTCCGTATTCCTTCCCCCATTTTTCGTTGTCCGCGTCAAATGCCTGATAAAGCCCGCCCCACCCTACATATTTTGATAAAACCTCCTGTTCCTGCGGTGTGGCAAGGCGTTTTTCCGCTTCAATCTGTTTCAAAGTCCGGATTGCAGCGATGTTATTCTGGTATTTTGTTTTCTGCCCGCCCTCTCCCAGCGAATCGTCCGTGATGCGGAAATTGCTGCGGTCAGGGCCGGTGTGGAGTTTCTCCACAACAATCTCATAAGGAAGCCCCTTGCTGTAAACTCCCACCGTTTCTGCGGTGATAACCTGCCCGCCCTCGATCTCCACCATCTCCGGGGGTTCTTCTTCCTCCCTGTCTGCGCTTTCAGGTTCCGTAGGGAAAACGCCTTCCCTGGCTCCCTGCATTTCCTCCCGCCAGATTTTTTCATTTAGGCCGGCCTCCAACTGTTCCTCTATATGTGGTTCTACATAGATAAGCTGGTCATAGTCCAGAAATTCCAGTTCTCCATCGATCAGTTCCCGCAGGCTGTCATACTGCCGTTTCTCCACACATTTCCCATCCACAAACTGGCTGAGTGAAAAGTGAATCAGGTCAACATTCACCTGAACCTCAAAACCGCCGTTTTCCGTGGTGCCGTAGGCAATCCCGACTTCTTCCAGGTTGGTAAAATCCACGCTGTCCTCATTGTATTCTTCAAGGCAGAAATCTTCGATCAGGCGCTTCGCTTCCTCCATATCCCGGCTGTCCGGCACCTGCGTTTCCGCTTCTTCTCTGTAAACGGCGTCTTTTTCCGGCTCCGGCGCTGTATGTGCTTCCTCCGCCTGCCTTCCGGCATCCATCCCTGCCTGTGCCATATCTTCCGGGAAATTTCCGTGTTCTAAATCATTCTCCCACTCCTGTTCCACACATTCCCGGACAAAGGGGACAGATTCCTCCCGGAAAATCGGAAACCACCCCTGCATATCCAAATCTTTCAGGCTGACACGCCCTTTTTCATAGTCAATGCTGTCAACCTCCATGTGCCGCCCGTCAATGGTCAGTTTCATCCCAAGGGGGATGTAGTCGGCAACGTCCCTCTCCTTTACAATCTCATAAGAGGCGTTTTCCCCACGCTCCGGGTCCGGTCTGGCAATGACAACGCTCTGCCCATGCTCCAAAAGGTCTTTTACCACCGCCTGCCATACCCTGCCCCCGGTAACGGAAGTCTCCCCAAGCCCGTCAATCTCTCTTGTAAGCAGCTTTGCGGAAAGGGCAGGGGCTGCCGCCTCCGCGTCTTTGCCGTAAAACAGGATGTATTCCCCCACCTGTACGCCCACCAGCTTATCCGGATGTTCTGTTTTGAGGTTTAAATATTCCTCCACATTGGGGGCAAGGTCTGTTTCTGCCTGCACGGTTCCGGTATCTTTTTCTGTTCCTTCCAAGACCGGCGCGGGTTCCTCCTTAATGACGGGTTTTCCGTCCTGATAGAAAATCTCTTTCCGGTCTCCATCTGCCTCCATAACGGCCCGCTCCGGGCGGTACCTCTGTTCTTCGATGTTATGGAACCATTGGTTGGCAAAGCGGTTTAAATCTTTGCGGAGTTTCGGAATCCATCTTCCGGGTTCGGGATAAACCTGCTGGTACATCCCCATGCTGTCCTGCTGATAAGTAAGCGGCTCCAATGTCCCTTTTTCGTGGTCGATCCGGAAGGTCATCTCCGGGTCAGCCATAGAATCACCGTTCTGCCGGTAATAATGTGCTATGGAGATTTCATTGCTGCCCACAGCCTCTATGTGCAGCGGCATCATGGCCTCTCCCGCCCGTAACTGCATAGCGGTGTAATGCTGGCCGGTAAAATCAGGGAACAGCCGCATAAATGCCCGGTAATTCAGTTCCGGTAACGTCCTGCCCTTCTTCTTATCCTGTGTCTCCGCCTCTCCCGCGCCGGCTTTTTCCTGCCCTCTGTTTTCTTCCGTCAGCAGATTGTCCGTATTTCCGGATTCTATCGGTTCCGCATCTTCCGGGGCGGCCTGTCTCTGCACAGAAGCTGCCCCTGTTTCCTTTGCCCATTCCGGCGCATCCGGCTCCCCGGCATGTCTCTCTATCGCGTCCCTTCTGTCTGTCACCACATCCTGATAGGTGCGCTCTAAAATATCCTCCACCATCCACGCCCTGAACATGGGAAGGGACTGGAAAGCATCATATAAATCCGGCTGGCTCTCCACAATCTCATTGATAAAAAATCCAAGTTCATTGTCCAGTTCTGCCGCTGCGCTGTCATAGTCCGTCTCACGGTCACGCAGGTAAGAATAGAAACTGCTCTGCCGCACCACGTCACTCAGCATGGAAAGCGCTTCCCTGTATAACTCTGCCGCAGATTTCCCCGCAGGGGACGCTTTTGTATCTTCCTCCGCCCGTATTTCCGGTTCCGCCTGGGTTGGTGTAGAAAATACAGGCGTCTCCTGTATGGCGGAAATATTCGTCTGTGTCTCGGCCGCTACTTTCCGTATCTGTTCCTTGATGGCCTCCGGCAGACCTTCATCGTAAAATGTCACACTCCTGTCAGCGTCTATATGGGCAACCGTCTTATAATCCCCATGTTCTTCTTCCAGGCGGTTCCACACGGTCAGGCCGTTCCCCAGAAAGCCATAGCCAATATCGTAATGGGAAAGGACGGCTTCCTCCTGCTCCTTTATCTGTTCCAGGTCAGAACCGGTTTTACTTGAGGCAGTATCCGCCTGCCCTGCATCTTCCTCATTTACAGCCATAAAATCAAAAGTAAGCTGGCCGTCCGGCCTTTCTTTCACTTTCCCCGGCTGTTCTTTTGCAAGGTTCTTCTGCTTTTTGGCAAGGGCGCGGGCGGCGGCTTCCAGTTCCCCTAAAGGTTCCT
Source organism: Hominisplanchenecus murintestinalis (assembly GCA_004793585.1). GTDB lineage: Bacteria > Bacillota > Clostridia > Lachnospirales > Lachnospiraceae > Hominisplanchenecus_A > Hominisplanchenecus_A murintestinalis. Next base: position 54,404 of record SRZB01000018.1, read on the forward strand.
TTTCCTTTCTGGATGCGTCCTGCTTCTCTTTTGCTTCCTTTTTTGCCGCCTCCCTTTTCTGCCTTTCCGCCCGCAGGGTTTCCTCCGGCAGCGGCGTAAACAGGGAGTATTCTCCCCTCTGGTATGCGCCCATATCTTCAATAGCCCTCTGCATGATGCCGTAACTGCGGCTTTCTTCCGGCGTTACGGTGGCAAAGGATTCCAGCATATCCTCATACAATGCCGCGCTGATTTTGGCATCATCCAGCATAGGCTTAAAATCCCGCTCCGCCGCATCCACATCCCATTCAATGGAATTGCTGGGGTTCGGGGTACCTGGGCAGTAAAAATAAAAGGCGTATATGCTCCGCGCAAGCCGTATCTTTTCATACTCGGAGGTATACGCCATTTCTTTCGGGTTTAAGTATCTTCCGGCATCAATCAGTTCCCCGATCCGCTTCTGTGCCTGGTTCCAGTTCATTTTTACCGTGTCATACCCTTTAAAACCGGAAGCGTCATCACAGCGGGTGAATTTTATCCCTTTGGAATCATGCCATTCGTCATATCCAATGTTCCCACCGCCACCAGTTCCGTACTCATTTTTCAGGAAATCCGCCCGCTCCTTCGCATCGTGCCTCTGGCAGAAAAACGAATAAATACGCATTTTCCCCTCGGAGACACCGCTTCCGCGCATAAACATCCTGTCAATCTCATCTTCCGTGATAAAGCTGCCCTTTGCCGGCTCAAACCCCTCCGTGCCGTGGAACTGCCTCGGCTCTATGTCAAGATTGAAAAGGCTGTTTAATATCTCCTGCGGGTTATGGAAATGGAAACGCATAAGGCCACGGTCTGCCTCATAAGCGCGGACAAAATCGGTAAGTTCGGAAACAAAAATATCACGGCTCTCCTTTTCCTCCAAAAGCCCTGCAATCTTTTCCGTGCTGTCAGGGAATCCCCCGTACAGTTCTGAAACATGCGGCAGGAAACCGCCCTCCACTGCTTCTTCGCTTAAATCCTGCCGCAGATACCACAGCTTTGCCGCCAGTTCCTGGTACTCATTTCCCCTTGCGGTATCTAATATTTCCTGCGTGGCATAGATGCCTTCTTCCAGAAGTTCCGATACCTGCTCCGCCGCCTGTTCCCAGGTTACAAGGGTAGCGCCGGGGACATTGGCAGTGCGTCCGGGCGCGATCTTTATTCCTTCCTTATCAAACCATAAAGCGTATTTTTCCCCGGCAACCGTAAGCCCCTTGCCTCCTGTGCCGTACTCTTTTTGCAGGAAAGCGGCGGCGGCTTCGACAGAGGGGGATTTCTGGTAAAAGGCGGCAATCCGCATGGCGCTGTTTTTTTCATTCCCGCCGCTGGTGAGCGCGCGTCCAATCACGCCTTTTGGAACTTCCGGCACCGGCTTTTTTCCACGGGCGGTGGAATCTTTTGTTTTTTCTTCCGTTTTTGCCTGTGAAATGCGCTCTACCTGTTCCTCCACTGTTGGGAAAAGGGAAAGCTGGAAATATGCGGGCGCAGAAACGGCGGGTTCATCACCCGCCGTTTCCTGCTCTTTCTCATTTTTTTGTTCTTCCTGTCTTACCTGTAAACGATCTCCTGAAGCACCGCTTCCTCCGCCTGTGCCGTCAGGCTGTTGACTGCCTGCACCCACGCCATCTGATCGCGTTCTTTCAGGCTCTCGTCCACTCCCTGCTGTTTCATCATCTCTGCCACTGTCCGGTCTACCTGCTCCTGCGCCTGTCCGTCTATCTGCCGTAAGTGGGGGATCAGCCTCCCCGTCAGCAGCATGGAGGTGTACGTCCCGTGATGGTTCTCCATGAGGAAGGTCTGCCGCAGCATCCCGTACTTCCCGATCGGCATCTCCTCCAGTTCTTCCTCCCCGTCCAGCATCAGCTCCGGTATCTGATAATCCCCGTTCTTTATGTATGTCAGTGCTGCCATGATCTTCGCTCCTTTCTTTGCTTTCACGCTTTAAAGTGTTAAACTGCCCTGTGACTTTAGTATACTCTATGTCCGTGGATTTTGCAAGGGGATTTTCTGCCGTTTTCTGGATATTTTTCTGCCGGCCTGCCATTACCTCCCGGTCATAATTCCTGATCACTTTTCCAATCTCCTGCAAAATCTCCATTGACAGGGTGCTCGCCGCGCTCCCTAAATGGTGGAGGACAGCCGGCGTGGAAAATTCCGTGATGCCTGCCAGTTCCTCATCCTCCATGTAATCGGAAGGGTCAAGGTCGCAGCGGGTAAGGAGGGTGTACTGGACGCTTGCCGTCAGCGTATCCCGGAAGCATACCTCAAGGTTTAACTGGTCAAGCCCCTCCAAGAAACTTCCTTCCGCATCGTAGGCAAGTTCGCGCAGGTATTCCGGGCAGGCTTCCTCCACGGCTTTCGCCGCAATCTCCATCAGCCCGCCCCCTAATTCCTTCCGGCTTCCCTCCCCATAGCGGTTCTCTAAGGCGGCAAGGACAGGCGCATGGTGTTCCTCCCGCATCTCCCATAAGTATGGCATTCTTGCGCCGCGCACGGGCCTTGTGTCCGCCACGTCAAAAACATATTCCAGATGGGGCCTGCCGGTTTCCGCGCCGCGGATTAAGGCGATCCCTTTGGAGCCGGCTTTTACCCACCGGCGCATTTTTTCATTCCACAGTTCCATCTCCGCACAGGCCGTGGCATCAGGCCGCTGCGCATAGATTAAGAGCTGCTCGTCAAACTTATACTTGTATAGCCGTGAAGCCGTGTCAAGGTACTGCTTCCAGCCGTCCACATCCCGCGTGATGTTACGGGCGGTCTGGTTTGCCAGTTCCGAGACAAGCTGTAATTTTCTTGCCATGTGTTCCCTCCTTTTTTGCAGAAAAAAAGCCCATGACCGGCGCTCTGCCTTTGTCATGGGCTTTTCTTATTTTATGCTGTTTTTATAGCTTGTAGTTTTATACGCTTTCCCGGACTTTTCCCGCCGCATACCGTATAAATTCCTCCGGCGTGGGGATTTCCCCTTTCCGCGGCACCTGCCTCTGGTAAGCTGATATGATGCCGCCGTCCTTTGGCGGGTTTTGGTATGCCGCCGCAATCGCCGCCTGCATATCCCTTTTTACATCCTTTACGCTCACGCCGTTTTTCCTCGCGATCTCCCGGTAAATCTTCCTCATACTCATCGTAGTATCCCCCTTTATCCTGTGCATATACTGAAAATCTATATGTAGCCTGATTATAGGGAATTATATTCTATATGTCAAGTTCTTTAGAGAATACAATTCCCAATAAATACCTATCCTATGGAATACAATGATAGGAAAAGGAAGGTGATGCACAATGGAAGAATTTTTTCGGCAAAGGCTGTCGCAGCTCCGCGCCCAGAAAGGCGTGTCCGCAAGGGATATGAGCCTGTCTTTGGGGCAGAGTGAAAGCTATATCAACAAGATTGAAAACGGGAAATCCCTCCCGTCCATGCAGGTTTTCTTTTATATCTGCGACTATTTCGGCATCTCGCCGCAGGAGTTCTTTGACGCGGAAAACCGCAACCCCACAGCGGCCGGGGCGCTTGCCGACGATATCAAAACGCTGACAGACAGCCAGATTGCCAGCATTGCAGACATTGTAAAGGGGCTGAAGCGGTAACTGAAAAACCGTCAGCCCCATCTTTTTTTGTTCATCCGCTCCAGAACCTCCTTCTGCGCCGCAGACAGGACGCGGGGCGGTGCGATTTTCAGCCATTTCTTCGGGAGTGCAAAGGTAATCCCGCCATAGCCGTTATCCTCCGTCCGGCGCACCTGCTCCGGATGGGATTTGCACAGTTCCCCAAGCTGTTTCTTTAAGGCATCATTATAGGTGAACACGCTTGCCTCCCGGTCTGCCTCGTTAAATAAATAGATCGTCTCTTTCTCATAATTGGATAATTTCATAACGCCGTTTCCCCTTTCTCCCGTCCCCCTGCCGGAGCCACGGGGCGGGCAATTTCCTCCTGGTTCTTTCTCAGGCTTTCTAAGAGCGACGGGCGGTATTCCCTTAAATACTCCCGTTCCCCATCAGCCCGGTCATGGAAATTCTTTTCCGCCGCTTCTGGATCGCAGAAATATTTCCCCCAATAGAAATTTTCCTCTCCCCTGCGCTCATCCTCCTGCATGTTGCGTTCCCATGTGACATAGGGCTGCGGCGCGTTGGGGTTCTGTGCCAGGACAAATTCTTTATGCCCCACAACCTCACTCTCCAGAATCACATAATTCTGGTTTACGCGGGGCTTTTCATTGTTGGGGATTCCGTCAAGCATGTTCATGTTCTGCTCCGCTGACAGTTCTGCCGCCAGCAGGTGATCCCCGTTCCGGGGCTGCCCTCCGGCCTCTCTTTTTAATTCCCGTTCTGTTTTCATCTCCTATTCCGCCTTTCCTTTTTTCTTATCAAATTCCAGCCTGAAATTCACATACTTTCCGCCTGTGTCCTCCATGACAATCGTTGCGTCATACATGATCCCTTTCTTTTCGGAATACAACCCGGTCATTTTCACCTTCCCGTCTTTTAACAGGGCGGCGGCAACCTTCTTTGTCAGTTCCTTGCGCTTGCTCTTAAAATAGGGGTTCTCTTTCCACAGAGCAAAGCCGCAGGGCACAGCGTCTTTATAAGCGGAACAGAAAAAACTCTTTTTCCCCTCATAGACCGGTTTCCCGCACCGTGGGCACTTTCCGACCGCCTCCCTGCCGGAAGCGGATAAAGCATTCCCCGTGATCGGTGCATCGCCATAGGATTCCACCAGGCTGCGCACCATACCGGTAATCCCTTCCATGAAATCCTCCGGGGAGCATTCCCCGCGCTCCACCTCCTTTAAGGCAGCTTCCCACTCGGCGGTCAGACTGGCAGATTTTACACTGTCCGGCAATACCTTGATTAGTTCCATGCCCCGCTCAGTGGGGACAAGGAGTTTCTTTTTCCGCTCCACAAACCCGCCCTTTACCAGCTTTTCAATCACGCCGGCACGGGTAGCCGGGGTGCCAAGACCCCTGCGCTCCGCGTCCTCGATCTGTGCAAATTCCTCCGCCCCGGCGTTCTCCATTGCGCTAAGGAGGGAATCCTCCGTATAGCGCGGCGGCGGGCTTGTGGTTCCCTCATGCAGCACGGCTTCCTTTACTGCCACAGCCTGCCCCTCGCTAAATTCCGGCAAAAAGGGCTGTGCCTTTTCTTCCTCCGGCCTGTTCTTTAACGCCGCCTGGAATGCTTTTTCAAGCCCTTTCCAGCCTGCGGCAGTCTCCGTATGTCCCTTTGCCATAAATTCCACTCCGGCACAGGTACATACCACCGCCGTATCTGCATAAATATGTTTCTCCGGGCAGACAGCGCATAAAAGCCGCGCCGCGATCAGAGAGAGGATGTTGCGCTCCCCGGTGGGGAGTTCCTCTAAATTTGCCTTTGCCGCCTCTTTTGTAGGGATGATCGCGTGGTGGTCGCTGACTTTGGCATTGCAGACCACCTGCGCCGCTTCCACTCTGCCGTCAAAACCGGATGCAAAGGGGAAGGCTGCCGCCACCAACCGGCAGAGCGCAGGGAGGCGTTCCGCCATATCCTCCGTCAGATAGCGGGAATCCGTGCGCGGGTAGGTTGCCAGCTTTTTCTCATACAAAAGCTGGATATAGTCCAATGTCTGCTGTGCGGTATAGCCGTATATCCGGTTAGCCTCCCTCTGCAAAGTGGTCAGGTCATACAGTTTTGGCGGTTTCTCTGTTTTTTCCTGCCTTTCTGCCAGCTTCACCGTGGCATCTTTCCCTACGCACAGCTTCCGCAGCTTCTCCGCGTCCGTCCTGCTTTTAAACCGTCCGCTGGATATACAAAACCCACCGCAGTCCAAATCTACGGTATAAAATTTTTCTTTCTGAAATCCGGTAATTGCCTGTTCCCGGTCTGTAAGGAGCGCCAGTGTCGGCGTCATGACGCGCCCCACGTTCAGGGTCTTTCCCTGATACAGCGTTGTAAACAGGCGCGTCGCGTTGATCCCAACCAGCCAGTCCGCTTTGGCGCGGCACAGGGCAGCTTCATAAAGGGCATCATACGTTTCTCCGGGAGCAAGGTTTTCAAACCCCTTCCGGATAGCGGAATCCTCCATTGAGGAAATCCAGAGCCGCTTAAACGGCTTCCTGCACCCTGCCTCCCGGTAGACCAGACGGAAGATCAGTTCTCCCTCCCGGCCTGCGTCCGTGGCTTCTACAAGTTCCGTCACATCCGCACGTCCCATCAGCGACTTGATAATCCCAAACTGTTTCTTTGTTCCGGGGGATACGGTAAATTTCCACGGGTCAGGCAGGATCGGCAGATCCTCCCTGGCCCATCTGGAGTAGCGCGCTTCATAATTGTCGGCATTGGCAAGTCCTACCAGGTGTCCCACACACCATGAAATGATATATCCGTTCCCCTCTATGTACCCGTCTTTCTTCCCTTTCACGCCGAGTGCGGCGGCGATTGCCTGTGAAACGCTGGGCTTCTCCGCAAGGACTAAGACTGCCATGAGCGCGCACCTCCTTTCTTCCGGTTCCCACCATCCATACGATGCAGCTTAACGGCGCAAAGGAGGGCGGCTGCAAAACAGAGGATGGAAAGGGCATATGCCCGGACAGGGGGTGTCTGGCCCGTTTTGGGGATAATATCCTGCGGGTTTACATTTGTCAGGTCGATCTCGCTTGTCACCTCCGCTAATGTAATCTCTCCTTTTGATATGGCAAACACGATCCGGGCAGGTTCCACGCCATACCCGGACGGGGCTTTTCGCTGTTTCAGGTAATAATCACCCGCAGGCAGGGAGAGGGAGGCTGTCCCTTCCTGTAACGTAACTTCCCCTGCCTTTGCGCCATCCTTTTCATAGACTGCGAACACCGCGCCGGAAAGCCTCTCCCCGGTGCCCGCCGCAGCGTTCTGAATCCGCAGGGTGCCGGAACTTTTCATGGCGGCCTGCGTCTTTGCTTCCGCCTGCCCCGTCTCTGCTTCCTGCTTTGTTCCCTTCTTTTCCCCTGCTTCCGGGGACGTTCCCGTTTCCTGCTTTGCTTCCGATACTCTTTCATAATTAGCGCTTCCCACATCTTCCCCGGCATCCGCGGGCTTGCCCTCCATGCTTTCCGTCCATGTGGCAGGTTCCGGCTCCGGCGCTGCAAACGCCGTCATAGGGACAGACAAAAATATACACAAACATACCGCTGTCAATAATGTTTTGATCTGTTTCATTCTGGTTTCCTCCTCTCATTCTTCCACACGCAGCGCACGGACAAGGAGCCGGTGCGTTGCCACTTTCACAGGGGTGCAGGTATAAAGGGTAAGCTGTGAAGCCCCCTCTGTCGGTGCATCAAACACAGCGGGATCGTCCGGCAATACCGTCAGGATTTCACTTACAGCGAAACACATTTCCGTGCCGTCCGCCGCCGTATAAAATATCTCATCCCCTGCTTCCAGTTCCCCCAGGCGGTTAAAATGCTTCCCATAGGTATAGCTGCGGTGTCCTGCAATGACCGCATTTCCCCCGCTCCCGATCAATGCGGTCTGCATGACCCATCCCTCGGAAATTTTAAGCTGTTCTTCTGATACGCCCGCCGTCACCGGCAGCCTCGCATCAATTTTGGGGATAGAAAGAATCCCGATCTCCGCGCCTGCCTGCGGCATATCCCCCTCCGGCCTTTTTGCTGTCACCGGCTCTGCCGCCGCTTCATCCTCTCTTTCTGTTTCCTGTTTTTCCCCTGTCTCCGATATTTTTTCCCTCTCCGGCTCCGCTGCTGTTTCAGGCGCTTTATCCACTGAAACCGCTGTTACGGAAGCTGCCTTTACCGTTTCCAACGGTTCCTCAAAAGCCTGTATTTCCGGCACAGACAGTTCCAGCCGGGAAAGCATTGCCTCCTGTTTCTCCTCACACCTGTGCCGTTCCCATGCCGGGAACAGGGCGAAAACTGTCCCCGCAAGGGTGGCGGCAGCTAACACGGCAAGCAGGGCTGCTTTTTTATGTGTCTTTCCCAATTTTTGCATCTCCCTTTCCATGTTTTTTTGACGCAGGGAGCAGTTCTTTCATGCACACGCCTATGCAGGGCTTCCCGCTCCCATAAGGGCATCCGGCGCACCGGCTTTCCGGCGGATAAGGCGGCGGCCCCGCATCCGCCTCCTTTCCCGCATAGGGTCTTTGTGTCATCAGATATTCATAAGGGGAATCCGTAAAGCGTGTCATTCTTCCATCCCCTCCTGTTCCGGCTCCCCGTCCGGATCATCGTCCTCCGGGTAATCATCATAAGCGGCGGCATCCATATCCATTCCTGCCTCCACTGCCATATCCTGTCCGTCCGAATCCTCATTGACTTCCGCCTCATCTTCATCCTCCAGAAGTTCATCCAAATCCTCGGCATCATCCAGGTCGTGCTTCGGCTTATATATCTTGAAATAATATCCGGCTCCGCCCACTGCCAGGGCCGCAAGCAGGACGAAAATAAAAGCGCCGCCGCTTCCCTTCTTTGTTTCCTCTTTCGCGGGTTCCTCTGTCTCAGGCGGTGCCTGCTCCTTTCCGGTGCAGGCCGACAGGTCATTTTTGCACACCGGACAGGAAGTGTTTACCATGCCTGCCTCACATTTGTCCGTGCAGGTGCAGACAGCCACTTCCGGCACAACGCTCTCGCTCTCCGCCCCGCTCTTTTCCCCTTTTTCTGCAAGGGCCATCAGGTCATCCTCCGTAACGGCATTTAAGAAATACACGTTTTCAGAATCCCTCTGGTTGTCGATCACAAGGTAAAATACATTTTCCTCCGGCGTGATGAAGGTATAAAACTCCTTGCCGTCCCCATCGGTGGCATTGTCCAGTACGGAAGCCTGCCCCGCAGGGGTAAAAGGGTTCGGCTCTGCGGAATTTTCCGCTTCCGTATCTGCCGTACCCTCATAATGAGGGTTCTTTACCTCTACCACCTCCGACTGGTTCCCTGCAAAATCAATGGCATAAACACCCACCGTTTCTGTTTCCGTCCCGGCATAATCCTCAAATTCCACGTCTATCGCATGATCCACGCGGTAGTTGATACGCTTCGTGCCGATATACACCGCATCCACGCCGGAATCCTCATCGTCTGCTTCAATATGGAGCGTATCCCCTGACAGTTCCGCGCTGATGGACGGCGGCGTGGTGTCGCCGCCCCCTTTTGCGTATGCCGTCACAGGCGTAAAAAATGCGCCTATGCAAAGCACAAGCGCCGGTAATGTGTACCATATGCTATTCTTCTTCATTTTGATCTGTTTCCTCCTTCTGGGTCAGTTTGTTTTGGGGCAGTTCCTTCATGGACTGGATCATCCCCAGGATTTTTTGCAGTTCCTCCGGCGAGGCGGTGACACTCCGCACGGCCTGTACGATTTCCAGGTTTTCCTGTTCCGTAATCTGGCGCTCGATATCCTTTATGCGCGCCTGCCACTCCGCCGCTTTCTGCTTTGCTTTTTCCAGTTCTGTCTTTAATCTGTCAAGTTTCATTTCGGTGCAATTCCCTCCTTTTATGGCAGCCTGCCGCCGCTGTAGAATTTTGCGGACCAATAGCTTGTGTTGATATTGGCGTAGGAGATTGGGTCGCCGCAGTGTATCATTTTCCCGTCCCCTATATAAATCCCCACATGGGTGACGGGGTTTGCCGTGGAATAGGTCCCTGTGAAGAAAATCAAATCCCCCGGCTGCATGTTTTCTTTGGAAACCGGGGTACACAGGTTATACAGCCCCTGCGCGGTCTGCCTGCCCACATTCCCCACGCCGGAATGGTTGATCACCCAGGACACATAACCGGAGCAGTCAAAAGAGGTGGAAGGGGACGAGCCACCCCACACATAAGGGTATCCTAAGTATTTTTCCGCTTCCGCCAGCATAGCTGCAAAACTGCCGTCCCCCATAGCCGCGCCGGGGTCTTCTCCAAAATCAGGGCCTCCCGCCGCGCCTCCGCCCGGAAGGTAGCCGTCCCCGCCCCCTGCCACATAATAGTAAGGGTCTAAATACTCCCTGTTATGGGTCACTTCCAGATGCAGGTGCGGCCCGGTGCTGCTTCCGGTGCTTCCTACGGCGGCGATCACATCCCCGCGTTTTACCGCCTGCCCTGCGCCTACGGAAAGGGACGAACAGTGGGCATACCGGGAACAGTAACCATCTTCCCCTTCAATCACCACACACAGCCCGTAGTCCCCGGCATTTCCCGCCGATACCACGGTGCCGTCCTGTACCGCTTTAATGGGCGTTCCTTCCGCTATGCCGATATCGACGCCCCTGTGCAGGTTTTTCTCCCCGGTAATGGGGTGTACCCTGTATCCGTAAGGGCTGGTGACATAGCTTATCCAAGCAAAATCAAAAGGGCTGCCGTAACACTGGCGGTTGCCGCAGGTCTGCATATATACCCCGTACCGGTTAGACGCATCCCCCGGCGCAAGGCTCCCCGCGATTATATCCGAAAGGGGCTGTACGGACAGCGTTGTCTTTAGCACATGCCATTCATACTCATGTTCTTCCCCTTCGTCATCCGTATAAGTGCGTATCTCCGTGACTTCCTCCCTTGTAAGCTGGTACTGCTCTCCGAACAGGCGGCTTAACTCCGCTTCCACCTGGGCATAGGTGAAATCATCATAGGCGGCGGAAAGATAGCCCATCAGTTCATAGGGGTTGTGCCCGATCTCCCCGATGTTATAGCGGTATTCATCATATCCGGGGTAATCTTCCTCCGTCCGGTCAATCTCCATCTGCAAATCCGTTTCCAGTTCGGTATACCTTAATTCGCTCTGGTTGATCTCCGTATCATCCGCCACATAACAGGTGGATATGACGGCGGACTGTACGCCGGAAAGCATGGCGGAACAGGAAGAAAACAGGGAACCGAACATGGAAATGATCAGTATGCCGATCCCCACGATTCCCAGGACGGCCTTATGTGAAGCTACAGCCTGCGCCAGCGCCCGCACCACCTGTCCGGCAGCGGAAAGCACATTTGTGGTGTGTTTTACCTCCTTTGCCGCTTCCCTGGCCGCAGCCGCATATTTGCGTTTCAGCTTCTGTTTCTGAATCCACTTCGCCAGGGCTTTTTTCTCCAGTTCCGGATTCTCGGAAAGTATTTTTTGGTAGGCCATATCCATGTTTGCCTGTGCAAGCCGCCCCTGCGCCTTCCTCACTTCACGGTAAGGTTTTTCCCTGAGACGATGCCGCCTTTTCCGCAGTGCCGCCCCTGCGCCCCTCTCTACAGCAAACTCCGCTTTGTGTGAGGCTTCCACGCCCACGTTATCCGCTTCCGTTTCGCGGATTTTCTGGTGTACTTTCAGGACAGCCGCCGTGTATGCCGTGCGTCCGGCCGCCCTGCCCGCCCTTTTTATCAGGGGCGGTTTTTCATTCTCAGGGATGGTTTCTTTCTCAAAGCGCAGGCGGCGCTTTACCTTTCCGGATTCACTGTCATGCTCCTTTTGCAGACGCACACGGGTACGGACCGGGAGGTTTTCCTGTGCTTTTATCAGTTTCCCTTCCGCTTTTTCCACCCTCCTTTGTGCTTTTTCATACTGCTTTATCCGGCGCGGCTTTGCCGCCCCCTTTTCCCCGGCAGCCTTTTCCCCTTCCGGGGCTTTCTCCCCGGCGCGTTCCTCCGGCGGTATCTCGCTTTTTTCATAATGCAGCCGTGCAGCCTTCTCCGGTTTTTCGCTGTCAGCGGAGAATTTTGCCGCCATCCGCTTTTTTCTGTCCGCCCGGATTTTGGAAACATCTGCCGCCTCTGTCCTGTCTGCCTCAAAAATATGCCTGTTTTCCGGCATATCGGGCATAGCTGTTTCTCCCCGTGCCGCTGTTTCCTCTGGCGCTGCCGGTTCCCTGTCCTGCCTTTCTTCCTTTGCAGTTTCCTTTACCGGGCTGTGCCGCGCTGCCTTGTACCGGTTCCTGCCCTCCGCCGCCCTGCCGGTATCACGCACAGGTACGCCGTCACCGTGCATGGTTTTCTGCGTCCGGCTTTTTGCGCGGTGCCCTGCCGCCGTATCTTCCGCCTTTTCACGTCCAAAAGATACGTCCGCAAGCCTGCCGCTGATCCTCTGCTCAGTACCTGCCGTCAGGTTTTTCTCTGTCAGGCCGTCACGGGTCATTTTCTGGACTTTTTTATCCCGCGCCCGAAATTCCTGCCCCCTCATAGCGCTGCCTCATAGACTTTCTTCTCTTTTTCCGGCGCAGGGGAAGGGCGGGCGGCGGCCTGCGCTTTCTTTTCCTGCAAATCCTTCAGCACGGACGGTTTTTCTTTCCCTTTATCCGGAGACGGCTCCAGATCATCCAGGTCAGCCGCCTCCGGATGTTCTTCCGGTTCTTCCTGCCCGGCTTCCGGGATCGCATCCTCCCTCGTATGCCCCGCCGCCTGTTCCAAACGCTCCATGTTCCCGATTGCGGCAAGGGCCATGTTATTTAATTGGTTCAGAATCGTTTTTTCCATGCGCAGGGGCGAAAGGACAGCCGCCTGGAAGCGTCCCTCGCTCCCGCCGTCTACCACCTGCTGTTCTTTCCCCATCAGGGCGCGGCCCGCATTTTTCATATGCCCGCCTGCACTCCGCAGTTCATGCCCCAGGTTCTCCACCTTCTCTATGGATTTTTTTACATCCGCAATGGACTCCCCGATGCCCTTCTGTATACTTTCCATCGCCTTTTTGATACCAAGCGCGGAAACTGCATGGTCTAACGCCTTTACGCCGGTGCGCTTAAAGCCTTCCACAGCTTCCTTTGCGCCCTCCACAATACGCTCTTTCATCTCTGCAAGACACGCCTGCATCACCTGAAGCCTGCCCTCCACCGCATCCGCTATGCGGGATACAAAGCGCTTTGCCGGGTTCTCCTGCATTTTTGCAAGCTGTTCCCTCACATCATGCAGTTCATGTAACGCCGAATTAAGCTGGTTCATCATGTTGTCCATCTGCCAGAGCATCATGGAATAGTCCTGCCCCTTATCGGGACGGTTCTCCATCAAAAGCTGTAAAAACTGTTTAACCGCTTCATTCTCCTGAAGCTGTCCTGTCTGCACATTTTGATCGTTCATGTTCTTTTCCTCCTTCCTGCTGGCTTCTTTTCATAATAAAAAGGCGTAGCAGAAAATACGCCTCCCTGCAAAAACTGATTTCATTGTCCCTGTCTAAAAAAGTCTTAATCAATTCATCCCCATCGTTTCAAAAAAGATTTATAATTGCTTGATTCTATTCTGTGAAGTTCTAAACCACCTGCTTTCTATTTCCACGCCTATAAATCTTCGGTTTAACTTGATACACGCTTCCCCTGTTGAGCAGCTCCCCATAAATGGGTCAAGACACACTTCATTTTCCTGCGTGGAACATCTGATCAGATGCTCTATCATAGCTACCGGTTTTTCTGTCGGGTGGCGCTTTTCTTTTCCTCTCGGTATCCTTTCCTCTATAACCGTTGAACCCGCAAAATGCCCTTTCCTATAACTCCCTTTTCTATACATAAGGATAAACTCCGCCCTTTTGGGATAATAAGTAGAAGGCACCGTCATTTTTTTATCCAGCACTAACAATTCACAGAATTTAAAGTTACAGTCGGTGCAGGCTTTATGGATGGAAAAAAGATTCCTGTCATTAGTCATCACATAAAAATACCGTTCATTTTTCAATATCCGGTATATTTCCGGTATCCACCTGTTAAAAGCAATGTACTTTGTACTGAAACCGCAATTCCTGAATATTTCTCCATTCTCATAATTCAGCTTCCCATTTTTCATCCCACCGCCTGCCAGTTCAAAAGGCGGGTCAGTAAAGACCAGATCAATGCTGCCATCTGCAAAGCCGTCTGCAATATTCAAAAAATCGGCGTGATATAACGTGGCTTTTTCCGTTTCGTACATGGCTGCAGTATCTTTATCCATATCCCTCTTTCACCTCCTTCCAGCAGACAAAATAGTAGATTTTTATACATCCCCATCCTCTCAACATAAAATAGCTGCCCTTTTTCTGTAATCGCCCGGATCATAGTCCTTAAAATCCTTTACAGAATAGAACAGCCGTTTATTATTTACCCATCTCTGCATCTTCCGTGTTTCTTCCGGTGCGGTGGGTTTTTCGTACACCATCACATACGGGTCATATCCCATATCACGCAGAGTATAAATGCGGTATAAGTCCTGTTCATGGGTACTGCCATAATTGGTAAGGACATAGACACGCCTTTTCCGCTTATCCTTTACCTTTGTCAGTTCCAAGAATCTCCTGAAATACGGTATCAGGTCATCTTCCGGGTTATCCCATGCAAAATGCAGCATTTTTGTTTTTACCTTATTTAATGCCGCTGCCTTTTCCGGCGTAACCAGCCGCACATCAAGCCCCTGCGTAAAGTCAACCATTGCACCGCTGTCCGCAAGCTGCCCTAAGAGCCTTTTCCAATCCGGACAGGCTAAAATGTTCGCGTCTAAAAGTTTGATCTCTTTTTCGCCGCCCCAAAATTCTGACAGGTCAGCCACCGCTTCCGTTTTTCTTCCCTCCTTTTCCCCGACTATGCAGAATCCGCACCCACGGGGGCATCCTCTGGAAAGGAAGCCGTAGGCTGTCCCCGCATACTGCGGGTACAGCCCATAATCCGGGTGCATATGCTCTATGGCGTAAGGCAGCTTATTGTCAAGGCCGTATCCTGTGCCGCCCTTTATGATGTGGTCTGCTTTTATATCTCCTTCGTAATCTTTTGAATAGGTATCCGTGAATACCCTGCTCATATAAACAAGGTCATACCGCTTTCTGCCATCGTGCCATTCCACCAGATCGCCCCTTGCCTTATGGTAAGCAGACAGCTTCATCAGGCAGAGATTGGGAAAACGGTGCCCGTCCACGTCGATCAGCCCTATCCTCATTTCCCATCCTCCGCCAAATCCTCCGGCCTGGTTGTAAGCAGGTGGTACAAATGGGTGTCCTTCGGAAAATGGTCGATAAAAGGGATGATCACATTCCCGTAAAATAAAAGCCCCTCACCGGCATTGGAATTAGTGACATACGAAAGCTGGTGAGGGGAAATATTCAGTTGTTTCGCCAGAATCTGCCTGTCTCCTGCGGCCTGGTTGAGCATGTAGATAAAATCACTGTTCTCAAAAATATTCTCAATCTCCCGCGAAGAAAGCAGGTCTTTCACGTTCTGGGTAATGCCGGTCGGGACACCGCCCCATTTCCGAAAGCGTTTCCAGATTTCCACACTGTAAGCCGCCGTCTGTTCCTCTTTTAAAAGCAATAGCGATAGGTAATCCTTTGATGTTATCTCCGGATTTTCCCCCGCTCTAAACC
>SRZB01000019.1 GCA_004793585.1 Hominisplanchenecus murintestinalis
ACAGTAACTATGCGGGTTTCAGCAGTTAATGCTGTTATTCCGTGAATAATTCAGGATAAGTAATACGACAGTAAGGCATCTGTTAGGCAGCGGTTACCTCTATTACGATGCGGACGGCGTTGCCATTGAGAATATGGGCGTGAAAGAGCTTTCTGGAACGGTCACTGTAAGAGAGGGAAATCTCTGCGCGCATGAATGGGCGGACGGAATCTGCTCAAAGTGTCACAGAGAGGCGGAAGCCAGCGTAACTGTCGACGGAGAGACGGAGTATTACCTGTTTTTTAACGAGGCATGTGCCGAGGCAGGCGCCGCCACAAAGACGGCCGTGCTTACCGTTTTAAAGGATGTGTCTTATGATACGACGGAACCGTTGGTTTTACAGGCGTCAAAATACGTTGTCTTAAAAGGCGAAGGGCATACGGTTTCCGGGCGCTCTCTGGCAGTTATGGGCGGAATGTGGGAGATTCGTGACATACATCTGCCCAACACCTTATATATTATGGGTAACAGCTCTGTAGTTCTTAATGGATGCGTCGTTGACGTCTTAGACAGTTATGATGAGACGCAGATGGGTACTGAAAGGGGGACAGCTTTGTATATTTCCTCAGACGACAGAAGCGCAAACATAAATAACTGTACGCTGCGCGGCGTTTTTTATGGGATATTTGTTGAGAGAAGCATTAATGTCGTGATTGGCGGAGGCACCACTGCCGCGGCAACACTGGAAGGCCGGAGCGGGAATGATGATCCGGATACACCGTGCGCAGGGCTGTATATGCCGGGAAATGACAGAAGTAGTGTCACCTTGAACGGTGGAACGTTCTCCGGGGACAAGGCAGCTATCCTCATTGACAGTGGTTCCGGCTCCGGAAGCAAAACCGTAGGAGACCTGCTTGGGTATAAATGTGCTTATTTTGACGGTGACGGCGCGCTTATTACGGGAAAACGCGGAGAATATATGCTGGAAAGAGCCGTGACGGTGAAAGACTGTACGCACGAAGAAGTCTCCGATAACGGCGACGGAACCCATAATATAAACTGCGACGGTTGCGGGATACATCAGTCCGACATGCCCCATGCGGCGCGAAATGTATATGTTGTTTCGGAGGGAAACAAGTCGGCGGAATATACCTCATCGTGCCAGGATTGCGGGGCACAGACGGATTCCCCCTGGACTGCCGAAATAACGGAGGATTTTACCGTGCCGTACGGGCAGACCTCAGACAAAGAACTGAAAGTCACAGTGGCGCCCGGGGGCGAAGCTTTGGAGGGGTACTGGTGCAAGGACGGCGTTGAACTTGGGGACGGCGACGTTTATGCTTTGCCAGGCGACTTGGAAATTGGAGAATATGAGTATGTTTTCCATGCCAAAGTGAGCTGGTCGGTGGAGCTTCACGTTACCGTGACAGTGGAGCCGAAGACCGTCATCCCGGTTATCACGGGCAGCGCGGCGAAGGTTTATGACGGTACGGCCGCATATGACGGCGCGGGGCTTTCGCTTTCGCTGGACGGCGTGCTGGAAGCTGACCGAAGCGGCGTGACGGTGTCAGCTTCCTATGCCTTCGACAGCGCCGACGCGGGGGAGAATAAGACGATTACAGCCACGATCACAGAGCTGAGCGGCGACAAGGCTGAAAGGTATGTGCTCGCCTCCAATACTGCTGCGATCAAAGGGAAAATTGAAAAGGCAGGCCAGGCCGCGCCTGGCGCACCCACCGCGCTGGACACAAATATCAGGGACACCAGCATCACGCTGACGGCGGCAGGAGATAATTTCCAGTACAGCAGGGACGGCGAACACTGGCAGGACAGCCCGGAGTTTACGGGTCTGTCCCCGGATACGGCATATACGTTCTATGCAAGGGTGAAAGAGGACGCGAACCATAACGCTTCCCCGGCCAGCGGCGCGGCAAGCTTTACCACCAAAAAATCCGCGCCGGGCGGAACGGGAAATTCCGGCACAGGCGGCGCAGGGAATGTCTCTGTTCCGAAAGAGGAACAGGAAAAAAATGCCGCAGCCTTAACTGGAAAGCTGAAAATCAGCCAGTCCGGCAAAAAAATCAGCGTTAGCTGGGGAAAAGTCGCCGGGGCGGACGGATATGATATTTATGTGCAGTACAGCGACAGGAAATTTACCGAAAAAAGTATTACTTCGATAAAGAACGGAAAGGCAGGAAAAGCCACGGTTCAGAAGGTGAACGGAAAGGCGCTAGACTTAAAGAAGAGCTACAAGGCATATGTCCTTGCCTACAGGATGGCGGACGGCAGGAAAGTAACCCTGGGGGAAAGCATGACCGTCTATGCCGCCGGGAAAAATAATAAAAAATATACCAACGCGAAGGCGGTAAAAGTAAAGAAAAGCTCGTATCGGCTGAAAAAAGGAAAGACGGCAAAAATAAAGGCAAGCGTTATTCTGGCGGATAAAAAGAAAAAGCAGCTTTCCAATGTAGGAGCCAGGCCGTTCCGTTATATAAGTACCAATAAAAAGGTGGCGACGGTATCTGCAAGCGGAAAGATTAAGGCGGCAGGTAAGGGGAAATGCCTTATCTATGTCTGCGCCAGAAATGGATACGCGAAGAAGATAAGAGTCACGGTTAAATAAGTGAAATAAACTGTTGGTACGTTCAGGGATAGCAGAAAAGACAGACAGGAGATACGCAGAAAGAGGATGGGAGAGATTAATCCCCATCCTCTTTCTATGGTGCGCCCAGTATGGGCGCAATCTAATTGGTGAAAGTCCGTAACACGCCCTGGTAGTGGGATGTGTATAGCCAGGAGCAGGGGTGTCCATCGTGAGGTGGTATTTGCCTGTTCTTACGCGAGCGGTTCACTGTCATCTGGAAGAAAATTGCGTTTGCGCAGCCGGTACGTCAGGAAGCGGTTAGCCAGATAACGCAGGAATGCCACAATCGGAACTCCGAGGAACATACCCAGAACGCCGCCCAGGCTGCCGCCGATGGTGATGGCTACGATAATCCAGAGGGGCTTCAGCCCGGTGGAGTCTCCCAGAATCTTTGGCCCCAGAATCAATCCGTCAAACTGCTGAAGGACGAGAATCAGGATAACAAAGATGACAGCTTTTACCGGAGAAATCAGGAGCAGGATCAGCGCGCCGGGAACCGCTCCGATGAAAGGTCCGAAATAAGGAATCATGTTCGTGATGCCTACGATAACGCTGATCAGTACGGCATAAGGCAGCTGCAAAATGGTCATAAACAGGAAGCAGAGACAGCCGATAATTGTAGAATCCAGCGCTTTTCCTATAATGAAACTGCTGAACAGTTTATAAGCTTCCTTTAAAATTTCAGTGACAGAAGTAATGTGCTTCGTTGGAACGAAAGCATAAACGACCGCTTTCAGGGAGTTCTTTAATGGCTTTTTGTCGGAAAGCATGTAAATAGAAACGATGATAGCGATAATCAGGTTTACAAGCCACTGTACGACAATCATGGAAACCTGGTATAAAGCAGGAACCAGATTTCCGGCAAAGTCACGTACGGAAGCAATAACATCCGGGAGAGCTTTGTTGATGGAGTTTTTGATGACTTCCATATCCAAATCAGGAAAATGCTGTTCCAGGTTGTCGATAAAATAATACGTATCATTTACTGCCGTGGGGATGTAGTTTACCAAATCCGTAATACTGCTGACAATCTGCGGGACGATACCGAAGAACACAACAGCAATTAACCCAATAACCAGAAGGTAGGCAATGGCAATTGCCAGGATTTTCCGAAGCTTTCCGTCTTTCATATGGAAAAACCGCCCCATCAGGATGCTGATTTTCCGGACAGCGGGATTCAGGATAAAAGCGATTAGCGCTCCGATGATGAAAGGCATCAGAATGTTCACGATTTCTTTGATAGTCCGCACGGTGCCATTCCAGGAGACAAGCAGTTTGAGAATCAGCGCCCCGATGAATATGACGGCTATGGCGTAGACTGATATGGTGAAGTAGTTGTTATTTGCCAGGAACCGAGAAGGTTCGTTCTTTCCGGAACTGTTCTTTCCGGTATTTTTTTTGAGTGTAGGATTTTCTTTCATATGTATCACGTCCGTTTCCTTTTTATAGTTGATATCCTCTCTATAGTATATAGTTTTTTGCCGGGGGATTCAAGTATATAAGAAAAGTTCTGGATTTTTTTGAGAGGGTATGCTATACTAAATCAAATAGAAAGCTTAAGAAGCTTTCTATTTGATTTATTTATCATGTCGTTTCAGACACGAACTCCCATTTGATAAAACTTTATAAAGTATGAAAAGCAATTTTATTATGGATAGAAAAAGAAGGGAATATAAGAATGACAAGAGAACAATATGAGGCATTATCTGTAACTGTACTTAAAGATTTGGCGAAGAGCCGGGGACTGAGAAATATTTCTGCTCTGAAAAAGAAAGATGTCATTGAAAGAATGCTGGCAGAGGATGAGAAGCTGGAGACGCAGAAAAATACCGGGATATCCGGGCAGGACAACGGGGTGTCAGAGCATGGGAACATAGAAAACAGGATTACGGAAGGAAAGCCAATGGGGAGCAGGGGCGTAGAAAGCCGGGGCATAGATAACAGAAATCAGGAGAACAGGCGCGCAGACGCCAAGAACCCGGAGGAGCGTTCCGCCCCGGATTTGTCAAATCTGGACAGTGGCATTCAGGCAGAGGGGATTCTGGAAGTGATGCCGGACGGTTATGGTTTCATCCGCTGTGCGAATTATCTTCCGGGGGAAAATGACGTGTATGTATCTCCATCCCAAATTCGCCGTTTCGGATTAAAGACAGGGGATATCCTGAAAGGGAACACAAGGATTAAGACGCAGCAGGAAAAGTTCAGTGCGCTGCTTTATTTAAAGACAATTAACGGGAGAAGCCCGGCAGAAGCTTCAAAACGTTATAATTTTGAAGATATGACGCCGATTTTCCCGAATGAACGCCTGATGATGGAGCGCGAAGGCAGGGGAATTGCCATGCGGATTGTAGATATGGTTTCCCCAATCGGAAAAGGGCAGAGAGGCATGATCGTATCCCCGCCGAAAGCCGGAAAGACAACATTGCTGAAAGACGTTGCCAAATCTATTCTGCAGAATGATAAAAATATGCACCTGATCATCCTGCTGATTGACGAGCGCCCGGAGGAAGTGACCGATATCAGGGAAGCCATTACGGGAGATAATGTGGAGGTTATTTACTCTACTTTTGATGAATTGCCGGAGCACCACAAGAGGGTGTCTGAGATGGTGATTGAGCGGGCGAAACGTTTGGTAGAGCATAATGAGGATGTGACGATACTTTTAGACAGCATTACAAGGCTGGCACGGGCATATAACCTGACGATACCGCCCAGTGGACGTACGCTTTCCGGCGGTCTGGACCCGGCCGCGCTTCATATGCCCAAAAGGTTTTTCGGAGCGGCGAGAAAGATGCGGGAGGGCGGCAGCCTTACTGTCCTGGCAACGGCGCTGGTGGACACCGGAAGCAAGATGGATGATGTTGTATATGAGGAGTTTAAAGGAACCGGAAACATGGAACTGGTTCTGGACAGAAAACTTTCAGAGAGACGTGTGTTCCCGGCGATTGATATTCAGAAATCCGGCACGCGGAGGGAGGATTTGCTGTTGAATAAAGAAGAGCAGGAGGCGGCATATATCATGCGGAAGGCGCTGAACAGCATGAAATCTGACGAAGCCGTAGAGACGATATTGAATACATTTGTCAATACAAGAAATAATAAAGAATTCGTCCAGACAGTAATTAAGAAGAGATATATTTAGGAGAGCATTTACGGAAGCCAGACCTGGTCTTTTGTGAGCCGCTTTGCAGCATAATGCGTGCAAAGTCCGGTAAATGTGCCTGCGGCAATGCCGCTTATCGTCAAAAGCGGCAGGTAAGAAAGAATGCTGAAGGATTGAAGGACTATTACAGCGATTAGAATTTGTCCCAGGTTGTGGAAGACAGCCCCAATGACGCTGATAAAAACAATATATTTTTTGCCGAAGATACGGAACAGGACAGCCATTGTGCAGAAGCAGAAGACGCCGCCGCACAGACTGTAGGCGAAGGACACCATCTGTCCGGCTATCAGGCTGGCGGTAAGGATACGCATTACCAGACAGAGAAAAGCGTCTTTTTGGGAAGCGTATAGAAGCAGCCAGAGCGTGACGATATTCGAGAGTCCCAGTTTGATACCCGAAACCGGGGCCAGGCCGGGAAGCAAAGATTCTATAGTGAAAATGGTAAGCGCTATAGTGGTGTACATGGCTAACATTGCCATATGGCGGATTTTCATAAGGATGCCTCCTTTGTCTATTGGGCTGCTGCATCTATGCCGCTGTCATTATCTGCTATTTGAATCAGCAGCTTGTGAGGGAGACAGCTGATAGGATAGGCGCTGCTTCGCACCATTCCCATATTGCGGCAGGTCTTGTCCGGGCAGTCAGCGTCGGTAACCCCGATGGCGCCCTGTTCAACTTTTATCGTGTTATAGCTGCCGTCTGTACTTGTTATGGTAAAGGTGTAAGGGGCGGCAATATCTGATAAATCAATTTCGCGGACGAGTGCGCCATCCTGGTAAATCCTGGCGGTTCCCGCTTTGCCGGCAGTAAAATACCGGATAAGCAGCACGGCGGCAGACAGGATAAGGATAAACAGGATAAGCAAGGTTAAAAGCAGAGTTTTTTTATCTCTGCGGGGGAATTGTCTGGTAGATTTATCCATAGCGGTTCCTTTCTGTAAAATATATTTTGATGTTTTGATTATATCCCTGGGAATGCAGGGTGTCAAATTGGAGATGAGGCAGATATGGTGTTTTTGGGTATAAAAGATATTTTTATTCCGTTGTTGATACATATGGCGGTTTCGAATGCGGTGGCGCTGGCGCTGCAGGGAAGCACACCCGATGCGGCAGCGGTTACAGCTGTCGCGGCGGTATTGTCGCTGCCGTTTTTTATATTTCTGTACCTCAGGGACAGAAGGGAATGTCCGGCGGGAAAACCTTGTATTCCCCGGTGGGTATATCCCCTGATGGCAGCGGGCGGCGCTACGCTGAATCTATGCCTGACGGCAGTCATGGACTATTTTACAGTGACGGAGAACTTTTCAAATGCCGTGCAGGAAGGGCTTTTGGAAAGCAACCTTGCAGTTCAGGCAGTGGGGCTTGGTATTTTGGTGCCGATAACAGAGGAATTCTTATTCCGCGGGCTGATATACCAGCGGCTGAAAAAATATATTCCTGTATGGTCTGCAGTTTTGGCAGGAGCGGGGATATTTGCGTTGTATCATGGAAATATGGTGCAGATTCTTTTTGCATTTCCTATGGCGCTGGTAATGCTTTTGGCATATGAGAAATGGAATTCCCTGTATGTGCCGATAATTTTCCATATGGCGGCGAATCTTACGGCGGTGCTGCTGAATATAATCTGATAAAATATAAAAAATATTTAAAATAACAAATAATCAGATAATTCACAAAAAAGTCATTCTTTACATCTGAAAAAAATAAGTGTATAGTATGATACAAATTTAGACAGAAAGGGTTGGTCGTATGGATACGAAAAACAAAGCGTTGCGGCCCAAAGTTCCCGGCTTATACCGGCCGGAGTTTGAGCATGACAACTGTGGTATCGGTGCAGTGGTCAATATCAGGGGAATCAAAACTCATGATACAGTTGAGAACGCGCTGCGGATTGTAGAAAACCTAGAACATAGAGCTGGCAAAGATGCCGAAGGAAAAACAGGTGACGGTGTAGGAATTCTGTTACAGATTTCACACAAGTTCTTCTCCAAAACCTGCGAATCCCTCGGCATCTTTTTAGGTTCTGAGAGAGAATACGGAATCGGTATGTTTTTCTTCCCTCAGGATGAGCTGAAAAGGAACCAGGCGAAAAAGATGTTTGAAATCATTGTAGAGAAGGAGGGGCTGGAGTTTCTGGGCTGGCGGGAAGTGCCTACAGTCCCTTCAGTGCTGGGGCATAAAGCGCTGGAGAAGATGCCTTGTATTCTTCAGGGATTCGTGAAGAAACCAAAGGATGTAGCAGCGGGGCTGGACTTTGACAGGAAGCTTTATGTAGTGCGTCGGGTATTTGAACAGAGTATAGAGGATACTTATGTGGCTTCACTTTCCAGCCGGACGATTGTATATAAGGGCATGTTCCTGGTGGGGCAGCTCCGGACATTCTTTAAGGATTTGCAGAGTAAAGACTATGAATCTGCCATTGCTACGGTACATTCCAGGTTCAGCACCAACACAAATCCGAGCTGGGAACGGGCGCACCCGAACCGTTTGATTGTACATAACGGCGAGATTAATACCATCCGCGGGAATGCCGACAAGATGCTGGCGCGGGAGGAGACCATGTCCAGCGAGTATTTTAACCGGGAACTGCATAAGGTGCTTCCGGTAGTGAATGTTTCCGGCTCCGATTCTGCCATGCTGGATAATACGCTCGAATTCCTGATGATGAGCGGGATGGAGCTGCCTCTGGCGATGATGATTACGATTCCTGAGCCGTGGGCGAATAATGACACGATGAGCCAGGAGAAGAAGGATTTTTACCAGTATTATGCGACTATGATGGAGCCTTGGGACGGGCCGGCGTCTATTGTGTTTAGCGACGGTGATTTGATTGGGGCGGTACTTGACAGGAACGGGCTGCGTCCGTCCAGATATTACATTACAGAGGATGGATATTTGATTCTTTCCTCGGAAGTGGGCGTATTGGATATCGATCCTGCGAAGGTTGTCCAGAAGGAGCGGCTGCATCCGGGCAAGATGCTTCTGGTAGATACTGTCCGGGGGCGTGTGATTGACGATGATGAGCTGAAAGAAAAATATGCGGTGAGCCAGCCTTATGGGGAGTGGCTTGATAGATATTTGGTGAAATTAAAGGATTTGAAGATTCCGAATATCAGGGTGCAGGAATACAGTAAGGAAGAACTGGCAAGGATGCAGAAAGCATTCGGCTATACCTATGAGGAGTACCAGACGTCTATCCGCCAGATGGCGTTAAATGGAGCCGAAGGGATCAGCGCTATGGGAATCGATACACCTCTGGCAGTGCTGTCAAGCCGGCACCAGCCGTTGTTTAACTATTTTAAGCAGCTCTTTGCACAGGTTACAAATCCGCCTATTGATGCCATCCGGGAGGAGATAGTGACCTCCACCACAGTGTATGTAGGTAAGGATGGGAACCTGCTAAATGAGCAGCCCATTAACTGCCAGGTACTGAAAATCGAGCATCCGATTCTGACGAACACGGATATGCTGAAAATTAAAAATATGAAAGTAGAAGGGTTTCAGGTTGAAGAAGTACCTATTACTTACTATAAAAATACAAACCTGGAAAAAGCTATTGACCATTTGTTTGTGGAAGTGGACAGGGCGCACAGAAACGGGGCGGATATCCTGATTCTTACAGACAGGGGCGTGGACGAAAACCATGTGCCGATTCCTTCTCTGCTGGCAGTCTCGGCGGTTCATCAGCATTTGGTTAAGACGAAGAAGCGCACATCCCTGGCAATCGTGCTGGAATCTGGGGAACCGCGGGAAGTCCATCATTTTGCGACGCTGCTTGGCTATGGCGCATGTGCAGTCAATCCCTATCTGGCATTGGAGACGATACGTCATCAGGTAAACTGCGGGCTGCTGGATAAAGATTATTATGCGGCAGTGGAAGACTACAATGCAGCAGTCCTGCACGGCATTGTAAAGATTGCGTCCAAGATGGGGATTTCTACGATTCAGTCTTATCAGGGGGCGCAGATTTTTGAAGCGCTTGGAATCGCACCTGAGGTGATTGACAGGTATTTCACAAATACTGTAAGCCGTGTGGGTGGGATTACGCTGGAGGATATTGCGAAAGAGGCGGATGCGCTCCACACAAAGGCATTTGACCCGCTGGGACTGGATGCTGATTTGACTCTGGACAGCGCAGGGCGGCATAAGATGCGGAGCGCGGGGGAAAAGCACCGTTATAATCCGCAGACTATCCACATGCTGCAGCAGTCCACCAAACAGGGCGACTATCAGATGTTTAAAACCTACACGGAGATGGTGGATAAGGAGGAATCCGGGTATCTGCGGAGCCTGATGGATTTTAACTATCCAAAAGAGGGCGTACCGCTGGAAGAGGTAGAGAGCGTAGATTCTATTGTGACCAGATTTAAAACAGGCGCCATGTCTTACGGCTCGATTTCCCAGGAAGCCCATGAAACGCTGGCAATTGCCATGAACCGGCTGCATGGAAAGTCGAATAGCGGCGAGGGAGGCGAGAGCCTGGAGCGGTTAAGGCCGGGAAAGGACGGAGAGAACCGCTGCTCTGCCATTAAGCAGGTGGCTTCCGGGCGGTTTGGCGTTACATCTGAATATCTGGTGAGCGCGCAGGAACTGCAGATTAAGATGGCGCAGGGGGCAAAGCCTGGAGAGGGCGGCCACCTTCCGGCAGGCAAGGTGTATCCGTGGATTGCCAAAACGCGTCATTCCACGCCAGGCGTCGGGTTGATTTCCCCGCCGCCGCATCACGATATTTATTCGATAGAAGATTTGGCACAGCTGATTTATGATTTGAAGAGTTCCAATACGAAAGCAAGGATTTCCGTGAAGCTGGTTTCGGAGGCAGGCGTGGGAACCGTGGCGGCGGGTGTAGCAAAGGCGGGGGCACAGGTAATCCTGATTTCTGGTTATGACGGCGGTACCGGGGCGGCGCCGAGAAGTTCTATCCACAATGCGGGGCTTCCCTGGGAACTGGGGCTGGCAGAAACTCACCAGACACTTTTGATGAATGGGCTGAGAAATAAAGTGCGCATCGAAACGGACGGCAAGCTGATGAGCGGTCGTGACGTAGCAATTGCGGCGATACTTGGTGCGGAGGAGTTTGGATTTGCCACTGCTCCGCTGGTGACTATGGGCTGTGTGATGATGCGTGTCTGCAATCTGGATACTTGTCCGGTGGGCGTGGCTACCCAGAACCCGGAGCTTCGGAAACGTTTCAGGGGAAAGCCGGAATATGTAGTGAACTTCATGCGGTTTATCGCGCAGGAGCTGCGGGAGTATATGGCAAAGCTGGGAGTCCGCACGATTGACGAGCTGGTAGGGCGCACCGACTTGCTGAAGCGGAAGGACGAAATTGAGACTGCTCATGGAAAACGTGTGGATTTGCATGCAATTTTGGATAATACGTACTCCGCACTTGAGAATAAGGTGACCTTTGATCCGGCACAGGTGTATGATTTCCAACTGGAAAAAACCGTGGACGAAAGAGTGCTGCTGAAAAAGCTGCGGGGAGCGCTGGAGAAGAGGCAGAAGCGCAGCGTAGAGGTGGATGTAATCAATACAGACAGGGCATTCGGCACGATTTTCGGTTCGGAAATTACCCGAATCTGCGGTGATACCCTGGAAGAAGACAGTTATACGGTTAAATGTAACGGAACAGGCGGCCAGAGCTTCGGGGCATTTATCCCGAAAGGGCTGACCCTGGAGCTGGTGGGGGATAGCAACGATTATTTTGGAAAAGGTCTTTCCGGCGGAAAGCTGATTGTATACCCGCCGAAGGGCAGTAAATATAGAGCAGATGAAAATATCATCATCGGAAACGTGGCGCTTTACGGCGCTACCAGCGGAAAAGCGTATATTAATGGTGTGGCGGGAGAGCGCTTCTGTGTGAGGAACTCCGGTGCAGCAGCAGTGGTGGAAGGCGTGGGAGACCACGGCTGCGAATACATGACAGGCGGCCGTGTAGTTGTTTTGGGTAAGACAGGAAAGAACTTTGCGGCGGGCATGAGCGGCGGTATTGCTTATGTACTGGATGAGGAGAATGACCTTTATCGGAAGGTGAATAAACAGATGGTTTCTATTGACAAGCTCATGAATAAGTATGATGTGCTGGAGCTGAAAGAGATGGTGAAGGACCATGTGGCATACACGAATTCGGCGAAAGGAAAGGAAATTCTTGAAAATTTCAGCGAATATCTGCCAAAATTCAAGAAAATCATTCCGCATGATTATGCCCGTATGCTCAAAGCAATCGTCCAGATGGAGGAAAAGGGACTGAGCAGTGAGCAGGCGCAGATTGAAGCATTTTATGCGAACAAAAAAGAATAGGAGGGAGAGGGCATGGGAAAACCAACAGGATTTTTAGACTATAAAAGACAGAACAGCGAGACAATCCCTCCAAAGAAAAGGATTCAGAATTTTAAAGAATTTCATGTGGCGCTGCCTCTTGAGAAGCAGCGGATTCAGGGAGCCAGATGTATGGCCTGCGGCGTACCGTTTTGCCAATATGGACAGATAATAGGCGGCATGGCTTCGGGATGTCCGCTAAATAATCTGGTACCGGAGTGGAATGATTTGATTTATCATGGGAAATGGGAACTGGCCTATAGACGGCTGGCGAAAACAAATTGTTTTCCGGAATTTACCTCCAGAGTGTGTCCCGCACTCTGCGAGGCGGCGTGTACCTGTAACCTGAATGGGGAGGCGGTGGCGACAAAGGAAAATGAACATGCGATTATTGAATATGCTTTTGCACAGGGACTCATCGCGCCGCATCCGCCCAAAGTGCGGACAGGAAAGAAGGTGGCAGTCGTGGGCAGCGGTCCTTCAGGGCTGGCGGCGGCTATGCAGTTGAATTCCAGAGGGCATAAGGTGACTGTGTTTGAAAGAAGAGACCGCATCGGCGGCCTGCTGCGTTACGGTATTCCAAATATGAAGCTGGACAAAAGCGTGATAGACCGCCGGATTGCGATTATGGAGGCGGAGGGCGTTGAGTTTGTGACAAATGCAAACGTGGGCGGGGACATCAAGGCATCCAGGCTGTTGAAAGAGTATGACAGGGTGGTGCTGGCCTGCGGCGCGTCAAATCCCAGGGATATCAATGTTCCGGGACGCGATGCATCTGGAATTTATTTTGCAGTGGATTTCCTGACCTCTGTTACAAAGAGCCTGCTGGACAGTAACTTTGCGGATCATAAATTTATTCCGGCAAAGGGGAAAAAGGTTATGGTTATCGGAGGCGGCGATACCGGGAATGACTGTGTGGGAACTTCTATTCGTCTGGGAGCCGCTTCCGTGCTCCAGCTGGAAATGATGCCGAAAGCGCCAGATACCAGAACAGAGCAGAATCCCTGGCCGGAGTGGCCAAGGGTGTGCAAGACAGATTACGGGCAGGAAGAGGCGATTGCTGTATTTGGTCACGACCCCAGAGTATACCAGACTACGGTTACGGAGTTTGTCAAAAATAAAAAAGGCGAAGTATGTAAAGCGAAGCTGGTGAAGCTCCAGGGTCAAAAGGATGAAAAGACCGGGAAGATGAGGATGGCGCCGGTAGAGGGGAGCGAATATGTAGTAGATGTAGACTTGGTGCTTATTGCGGCAGGATTTCTTGGTTCCCAGAAATACGTGACAGATGCATTCAAAGTGGAGTTGGACGGCAGGACGAATGTAAAAACGGCTCCGGGCGAATACCAGACATCTGTTCCCGGCGTGTTTACGGCAGGAGATATGCATAGAGGGCAGTCTCTTGTGGTGTGGGCTATTCGGGAAGGAAGAGAAGCGGCGAGGGCTGTAGACGAATCTTTGATGGGATATACAAATCTGTAGAAAAGGCAGCGTACGCCAATCGGATAGAAATGAACATATGAGAAGGGCTACCTGATTTTCTTTTAAATCAGATAGCCCTTTTAATGAATTTCCAGAAGCTTCACTTAATAACCTCTCTTTCTATTGTCTGTTTTTTAATTGGCTATGGGTCTCTGCCTCTCATTGGAATCCCCTCCTTCAGCCACGCTGCGAAATCTCTTTGTTCAGTTTTTATTTAAAACTCTTATGAGAGATTGCATTTGATTGGGTTTAACTATGCCATTGGACCGTCCTCCTATTTTCTAAAGAATCGAAAAGCTTTCACTCTTAGCGGCTTTGCTTGCCAGGAACAAATTTCCTAAATTGGTGTTTTGCTTCGTTTCTTTTGTTTTTGTTGAGTTTATTGTAACTCTGAAAACAGGATTTGTCAAGATTTATTTTAAAAATTTTTAAAATATTTTTCGATATTAATAACTTAATTGAGTATATTATTTAAAATATTCAGATAAAATCAAAAAAAAGAACAGGGTATATGGAATCTAATATGCCATACACCCTGTCTGCAGGATTTAAATTGCTCCGCTCTTAGCCCTGTGTCAGGACATTGCGCACATGGGCAACTTCTTCAGCCGTAGCTTTTGCTGCCGGAACATAGTACTGTTTGCTGCGTGCGATTTGGTAAAGCTCTTCCTGAGAAGTTTCGCACTGGTTGCGGATCTGTTTTAAGGTCTGTTTCAGCTGCGGGTTCTCGGACTGTGCAATCATACCTGCATAGCGGGTAAGTTCGCCGTTAATGCCTGCGAGTGTGTCTGATACCATTGTTTTCTCATCCATGTCTGTTCCCTCCTACTGTAAGAATTTCATGAGCTGCTGTTTTGTTTCCATTGCGGACTGCGCAGATTTCTGGAAAAACTGTTTTACGCTCTGGTCAGTGGCCTGGTTTGCATAGTCTGTCATTTTACAGTGGGTGGTGCTGTATCCGCCAATTAGATGGCGAAGGTTCTGCAGGTCTAATTCTGAAATTTCTGTCATCATAATTAAGAAAACCTCCTGTAATCTTTTTTGTTACGCTTTTATTATCCCACGTCCGCGCAAAAGTATGTAAATCTGAGAAAAGAACATAATACCAATATAAACAGCACACAGGATTAAAATAGAAAGAAACATTTCCAGTACAGGAAGTATTTTCCACGGAATGTACAGCAGGCAGGAACGGAAAAATAGCATAATTCCTACACTTACGCTGAGGGCGGCCAGAGGCTTTACGATCCAGCCTAGGCTGTCGAAGTGAAAAGGTACATGCCGCGACAGCACAAAAAGCGCCAGGGCTGCAGAAAGAAGCTGGCTGACCAGGATTCCCCAGAGATATCCGGCGACCCCGAAGCGTGGGATGGCAAACCACACGAAAAGGATGCGGATGAGCAGGGAAACAGTATTTTGCCAGAAGGTAGTTACGGCTTTCCCCATACCGTTTAGGATACTGGTGAGGGTAGTTCCCAAATACAGAAAAGGACAGATCCACGCCAGGATAAGGATAAATTTTCCGGCGAGGGAGCTGGCAAA
Organism: Hominisplanchenecus murintestinalis; assembly: GCA_004793585.1. GTDB lineage: Bacteria > Bacillota > Clostridia > Lachnospirales > Lachnospiraceae > Hominisplanchenecus_A > Hominisplanchenecus_A murintestinalis. The sequence continues at coordinate 15,128 of SRZB01000019.1, forward strand.
GAGAACTCTTCCCATGCTTTCGCCGAAGCAAAGAAAAATTCCGGTACAGAGGATTCCGAGAATCAGACAGTACTGGATGGTATTCTCCAGCGTCCGGGAAATCTGTCTCTGGCTTCCGGCGGCCTGTGCCTCCGAGACTGTGGGCAGCAGCATCACGGAGATAGAGTTGGTGATGGCAGAGGGAAAAAGCACCAAAGGGAGCGCCATTCCGGTAAGCACGCCGTAGATGCTGAGCGCTGAAGAAACAGACAGCCCTGCCAGCTGGAGACGCAGCGGGATACAGATTGCCTCCACGCTCAGCAGCAGGTTAATGAGTAATCTATTTGCAGTCAGTGGAAGAGAGATTTTTAAAATACCGGTAAAGGGCAGGCTTGATTTGGAAGCAAGAGAGGATATCTTTGTTTTTCCAAAATGCAGTGCAGCGGCGGTTAAAGAGAAGAGCGCAGAGGCAAGCTCTTCAAAAATCAGGCCGATAACAGCTAGAACCGGAGTAGGACGGATGCCTTTTTCCAAAAAAATTATATATACTAAGTATGAGGCGGAAACCCTGGCGGCTTGCTCCACAAGCTGGGATATGGCAGGAACGTGCGTTTTTTTCAGACCAAAATAGTATCCGCCCACGCAGGAGTGTATTCCGGCAAAAGGCAGGGCGAAAGCAAGCATGCGGACGAGAGATTCGCAGCGTGTTTCTTTTAAAAAGGCAGAGGAAATCCATCCTGCCCCATGATATAAAAACAAAGAGACAAAGAGAGTACCGCATGTGGTTAGAATGAGTCCGGCAAAAAAGGTGTTACGTGCCCCCTTTTTATCGCCTAAAGCCATTTTTTCCGATACATTTTTTGAAATAGCAGTCTGTATTCCGGCGGCAGTAAGGGAAAATGCCATAGTGTAAACCGGGAAAATGAGCTGGTAAATGCCCACGCCTTCCGCACCGATTGCGTGGGATAGGAATATTCTATAGAAGAAACCGATAATCCGGCTGACAAATCCCACAATAGTCAGAACAAATGCCCCTTGAAGAATGACGCGTTTTTGATTCATAGATAGAAGCTCCGAATGGTTTCTATAAATATATGAGCTGTCCGTCTGTACCATGCCAGGATTCGCAGCTGCGCGGAGTTCAAATTGCGGTTTGTATTTGTGTCCGGGGGTTGACAGGAAACGGAAGAAGTGATATAGTCAGGAATATAAATCCCAGTAAAATACTCGGATTTGAAAGGGGGAAGCGGAATGAAGCTGTCAACCAAAGGAAGATATGGTCTGCGGGCATTGATAGACCTGGCAGTTTACAGCGAGGAATCCGCAGTATCCATCGGAAGCATTGCTGCGAGGCAGAAGATTTCGGAAAGTTATCTGGAGCAGCTCATGGCGAAGCTCAGGAAGGCAGGGCTGGTAGTCAGCATACGGGGCGCAGGAGGAGGCTACAGGCTGGCGCGCCCGGCAGGGGAAATATCTGTGGGAGACATTCTACGTGCCCTGGAGGGAAACCTGGAAGCCGTGGCGTGCGACGGACTGAAGTCCGACAGAGGATGCGAGGACGCGGATGTGTGCGTGACGAAATATGTCTGGCAGAAGATTAATGAAAGCATTACCCGGGCGGTGGATGATATCAAGCTGTCCCAACTGGTAGAAGAGGGTAAGAAAGTTAAAAATATAGAACAGCCATGCCAGAACGGCTGTAAATGAGGAGTGATAGAGATGTCAAAATTTATTTATCTGGACAATGCCGCCACCACAAAGGCGGCGCCTGAAGTCGTGGAGGCGATGCTTCCGTATTTTACAGAGGATTACGGAAACCCCTCCAGCGTTTATGAATTTGCGGGTAAGAGCAGGGAAGCAGTCACGAAGAGCCGTGAGACGATTGCCGATGCCCTGGGGGCGCAGGCAAATGAGATTTATTTTACTGCGGGAGGCTCAGAGGCAGATAACTGGGCGCTGAAAGCGACAGCTGAAGCATATGAGAGCAAAGGAAAGCATATCATTACCACAAAGATTGAGCATCATGCAATTCTTCATACAGCAGAGTATTTGGAGAAGAAGGGGTATGAAGTGACATACCTGGATGTAGATGAAAATGGCGTGGTAAAACTGGAAGAGCTGAAAAAATCTATTCGGCCGGATACGATACTGATTTCCATTATGTTTGCAAATAATGAGATAGGTACAATCCAGCCGGTGAAAGAAATCGGAGAGATTGCACATGCCAATGGGATTCTGTTCCATACGGACGCTGTACAGGCGTTTGGACAGATACCGATAAAAGTGGATGAATTTCATATTGACATGCTCAGCGCCAGCGGCCATAAGCTCAACGGGCCAAAAGGTATCGGCTTCTTGTATATCAGAAAAGGAGTAAAAATACGTTCCTTTGTTCATGGAGGCGCACAGGAGAGAAAGCGCCGGGCGGGAACAGAGAATGTGCCGGGTATCGTTGGGCTTGGCAAGGCGGTGGAACGCGCCATGACTTCTATGGGAAAGCGGACTGCCCATGAGATAGAAGTGCGGGATTACTTAATTGAGAAAGTCCTTGGGGAGATTCCATATACACGGCTGAATGGGCACAGGACAAATCGGCTGCCCAATAACATCAATTTCAGTTTTCAGTTTATTGAGGGAGAATCCCTTTTAATTATGCTGGATATGGAAGGAATCTGCGGTTCCAGCGGCTCGGCATGTACTTCGGGTTCCCTTGATCCGTCCCATGTGCTTCTGGCTATCGGGCTGCCGCATGAGATTGCTCATGGTTCTCTGCGATTGACACTGAGCGAGGAGATTACAAAAGAGGATATGGATTACGTGGCGGATGCGATTAAACGGATTGTGGAAAGATTGCGCAGCATGTCGCCGCTTTATGAGGATTTTATGAAGAAGCATAGAAAATAATAGAGAAAATGCATTTGGAGGAAATCATATGTACAGCGAAAAAGTTATGGATCATTTTAATAATCCGAGGAATGTCGGAGAGATAGAGGATGCCAGTGGCGTGGGGACTGTAGGCAATGCAAAATGCGGCGATATTATGAGGATTTACCTGGATATTGATGAAAATGAGATTATCCGTGATGTAAAATTTAAGACCTTTGGCTGCGGCGCTGCGGTGGCAACAAGCAGCATGGCGACAGAGCTGGTAAAGGGAAAAAATATCAAAGAAGCTCTTCAGGTAACGAACAAGGCAGTAATGGAGGCGCTTGATGGTCTTCCGCCCGTAAAAGTCCACTGCTCGCTGCTGGCTGAAGAGGCAATCCATGCGGCGCTTTGGGATTACGCAGAGAAAAAGGGAATTCAGATAGAAGGCCTGGAAAAGCCGAAATCTGATGTCCATGAAGGAGAAGAGGAAGAAGAGGAAGAATATTAAAGGGGTTTCCATGAAAAAGAAAAAAGTGGTAGTTGGCATGTCTGGCGGTGTAGACTCTTCAGTGGCGGCATATTTATTAAAAGAACAGGGATATGAAGTCATCGGCGTTACGATGCAGATTTGGCAGGACGAAGATGAGGCGGCGCAGCAGGAAAACGGGGGATGCTGTGGGCTGAGTGCCGTAGACGATGCCAGGAGGGTGGCACAGGATTTGGGAATTCCCTATTACGTGATGAATTTTAAGGCAGAGTTTAAGAAAAATGTGATGGATTATTTCGTTCACGAATATCTCTGCGGCCGGACGCCGAATCCCTGCATTGCCTGTAACCGATATGTTAAATGGGAATCTTTGCTCAGGCGCAGTCTGGAAATCGGAGCGGATTATATTGCCACAGGGCATTATGCACGTATCCGCAGGCTGGAAAATGGCCGTTTGGCACTGGTGAAGTCAGCCACGGAAGCGAAAGACCAGACATATGCGCTTTATAATCTGACCCAGGCTCAGCTTGCCCATACGCTGATGCCTGTGGGGGAATATACGAAAGATGAGATTCGGAAGCTTGCCGGGCAGATTGGGCTGCGCGTGGCGCATAAGCCGGACAGCCAGGAAATTTGTTTTGTCCCGGATAAAGATTACGCGCGATTTATTAAAGAGTATACGGGACAGGCTGTCCCGAAAGGGAATTTTATCAATACTGCGGGAGAAATCATAGGCTGCCATAAAGGGATTATCCACTATACGATTGGGCAGAGGAAAGGATTGAATCTGGCGATGGGGCATCCTGTATTTGTATCAGAAATTCGTTCCAAAACCAATGAAGTGGTGATTGGGGAAAATAAAGATATTTTCCGCCATACGCTTTATGCAGAAAATCTGAATAAGATGGCGGCGCCGGAGTTTGAGGATGGGATGGCGGTGTCGGCAAAAATCCGCTATAATCACAAAGGTTCCCCGTGTCGGATAGAAAAAGCCGGGGAAGGGCGGATACGCTGCGTTTTTCAGGAGGCTCAGCGGGCGGTTACGCCCGGACAGGCTGTGGTATTTTATGATGGGGATTATGTGCTTGGCGGCGGTACGATTATCGGAGCAGGAGAATATTAGAAAGAACAGGACTGTTGCAGAAAATTTTGCAGCGGTCTTTTTGTATTTCTTTTATAAATCTATGTGAATCGACATAAAAAGCGGGAGTTTGATATAAGAATCTGTACACTTTCTCCAGATATATCAGATGCGGGTGATGAATATTTGGTAAAAAAGAAATAAAGTGGTTGAAAAAAGAGAGTAATTTTAGTAGAATATAGCCATAGACTTAAAAAGTGGCGGAGTTTCATTCCCAAAGAACTAGAATTGGAGGATTAACAGTATGAATGTTTACACAACTGACAGAATCAGAAACGTCGTGCTTCTTGGACATGGCGGCGCAGGAAAGACCAGTTTGACCGAGGCAATGGCTTATCTTGGAGGAATTACCAGCAGGCTGGGAAATGTGGCGGAAGGTAATACCATCAGTGATTTTGATAAAGAGGAAACAAAAAGAAAGTTTTCCATCAGCACGAGCGTGGTACCAATTAGCTGGGGAGATGTAAAAGTGAATATTCTGGATGCGCCGGGATATTTTGATTTTGTGGGGGAAGCAGAGGAGGCGGCAGCGGCAGCCGACGCTGCGATTATCGTAGTGTCAGGAAAAAGCGGTGTGGAAGTCGGAACTCAGAAGGCATGGGAGTTGTGTGAAAAGTATAAACTGCCCCGTATGTTTTTTATTACGAATATGGACATGGATAATGCCAGTTTCCGTGAGATTGTAGAAAGTTTGACAGAGTTATATGGAAAGAAAATTGCTCCAATCCATTTCCCGATCCGTGAGAATGAGAAGTTTACAGGATATGTGAACGTGGTAAAGAAAGCCGGAAGGAAGTGGCTTGACCGCGGAAATAAAGAAGAATGTGAAATTCCGGCATACTCTGAGGAATATCTGGAAAAATACAGGGAGGCGCTGTTGGAAGCGGTAGCCGAAACAAGTGAAGAGTTTATGGACCGTTATTTTGGCGGTGAGGAGTTTTCAGTGGCTGAAATCATGATGGCTTTGACTGTGAACGTAGAGGCATGCGATATCGTTCCGGTGGCTATGGGTTCCCCGGTTCAGCTTCGCGGAGTAGCAAATCTGTTGGATGATATTGTACAGTACTTCCCGAGCCCGGACAAGCGCAAGATAGCAGGAATCAATACAAAGACGAATGAAATCTTTGAGGCAGATTACAATTTTGCAAAGGCAAAATCTGCGCAGGTATTTAAAACGATTGTCGACCCATTCATTGGAAAATACTCAATGATTAAAGTATGTTCCGGCGTTATCAAAAATGATGACGTACTGTTTAATATTGATAAGGAAGCAGAGCAGCGGCTGAATAAGCTGTACGTGTTTGAGGGAAGCAAGCCAATCGAGGTGCCGGAGCTTCATGCCGGAGACATCGGGGCAATCGGGAAGCTTGACAAGGCGCGTACAGGAGATACTCTCTCCACAAAGGCGACGCCGGTTCGCTATGGAAGGATTGAGGTGTCGACACCGTATACATATAAGCGTTATACGGCAAAGAAAAAGGGCGATGAAGATAAGATTTCCCAGGCTCTTTCCAAGATGATGCATGAGGATTTAACCATGAAAGCGGTCAATGACTCTGAAAACCGTCAGACATTGATTTACGGTATGGGAGACCAGCATCTGGATATTATTCAGAGTAAGCTGCTTGGAAAATACAAGCTAGAGATTGAGCTGAGCAAGCCGAAGGTGGCTTTCCGTGAAACAATCCGTAAAAGTTCAGATGTGGAAGCTAAATATAAGAAGCAGTCTGGCGGACATGGACAGTATGGACATGTTAAGATGCGTTTCTCTCCGCTGGGAGACTTGGAGACTGCATATGAGTTTGGGCAGGAAGTTGTGGGAGGCGCTGTTCCGAAGAATTACTTCCCGGCAGTTGAAAAGGGCATTCAGGATTCAGTGCTGAAAGGGCCTCTGGCTGCATATCCGGTGGTAGGTGTGAAAGCAGTGCTGTATGACGGTTCTTATCATCCGGTGGACTCCTCGGAGATGGCGTTTAAGACAGCGGCAGTCCAGGCGTTCAAAAAAGGATTTATGGAAGCAGGCCCGGTATTGTTAGAGCCTATTTCTTCTTTGAAAGTGACTGTACCAGACAGGTACACAGGCGATGTCATGGGCGATCTGAATAAGCGGCGCGGGCGTGTTTTGGGCATGAATCCTGACCATAAAGGAAACCAGATTATTGAGGCGGATATCCCGACAATGGAGCTGTATGGGTATTCCACAACGCTGCGATCCATGACAGGCGGCAGCGGTGACTTTGCTTATGAGTTCGCGCGTTATGAGCAGGCGCCAAACGATATTCAGGAAAAAGAAGTGGCAGCGCGGGCAAGTAAAGTGAACTCCAACGAAGAATAGGGAATAGTATAGACGAAGAAAGCTCCCCGTGTAGTTTCACGGGGAGCTTTTTAAAATGAAATCAGATACAACTGCGGTTTATTCAGCAGTCTCAGACTCTGTTTCTGCGGCATGAAGATCTTCCGTTTCGAGAAGAAGGTCATCAGAAAGGTCAATGTCTTCGTCTAAGTATTCGTCATCTAAATCTTCATCATCACCGTAGTATTCATCCTCAGAGATTTCAGTGATTTTTGCATTATCTATCAGGAAATTATAAATTTTTTCTGTGAGTATTTCATTCATAAGGCTTTCTTTTGATTCTGTTTCTTCATATTCTGCAGCTGATGCGTAGTCATAGAGAGCATAGTTATCTTCCAGATACTTCTGGTATTCCTCATCGGATACGGAGATATTTTCAGCTGCTGCAATGGCGGCGCAGACCATTTTTTCATTTACAATGCTTTCAATCGTACTTTTTGTCTCTTCTTCATCCGTGTCAAGATCAGCGACATCTACTCCGAGCATTTCTGCGTACATTTTATTCATAGCGTCATATTCCTGCTTGCATGAATCGTATAGTTCCTGGGGATATCCGTTAAAGGTGGAATTCTCCATAACCTGAGACAGGGCGTCCATTCCGGCTGTAGAGCGGTTGTCGCTTTCGAGGCTCGCTAAAAGCTCTTTTTTGGTGCCCTCTTCGTATTCAGCGGTAGTCTTGTAGTCAGTAACGCCGGCTATGAATTCGTCCGAATATTCGGGAAGGCTCTTTTCGGAAACGCTGTTTACCGTAACTGTGAATACGGCGTCTTTATCGGGAGCATCTTCCTCAACAGTGTCCTCTATATAATCAGCGGGTACGGAGACATTCAGGTCTTTTGTTTCACCGGATTTCATACCGACGATCTGAGACTCCAAATCGTCCAGAAGATAGCCGCTTCCAAGTTCCAGCTCAAAGTCTTCGGCTGAGCCTCCGTCAAACTCCTGGCCGTCGATTTTTCCGGTATAGTTAATATTGACAGTATCTCCTTCTGCGGCGCCCCGGTCTGAAATGGGAGTGTAAACTGCGTTGTCCTCCAGCAGCATGTCAATTTCATCATCGACCATATCATCGGTAACTTCTGCTTTGATAAGCTGTACGTCCAGCCCTTTGTATTCGCCCAGTGTAACATACTCCTCATAAGATTCTGTGGAAGCGTTTGCACCAGTGGCGGAAGATTCTGTGGAACCGTCCTTTTCGGAACAGCCTGCCAGAAGGCTGACGGTGCAGATGGCTGTTGCCAATAACAGTACTTTTCTTTTCATTGTTTGGTATCCTTTCTTTAGATTATTCATGCGCTTGTACAACTATAGCATAAAAATTTGAAAAAAGTGTGGACAAAGCTATAAAAAATTTCTAAAACAGGTATGGAAAAACGAAGAAAGGTATGCTATAATACAGAAAGTTTAATTATGTAAGGAGGCTGAGTGATGAAGCACGTAAGAACTTTGAATACACAGAGCTTGCAGAAAACTGTGAAAAAAGGCGGCTGCGGTGAGTGCCAGACATCTTGCCAGTCAGCATGTAAGACATCCTGTACTGTTGGAAATCAGAGCTGCGAAAATAATAAATAAGATAGAAGAGAATCAGTAAGCAGCGGACACTGTTCGCTGCTTATTAGTTCAGGTATGGGAAAATTGTGTTATTTTTGATTTAGAAAGGGGATTTACTGTGATCCATCAGTACAGGAGCAATGGTTATAATATCGTCATGGATATTAACAGCGGGGCTGTACATATTGTTGACGATGTTGTTTATGATGTGCTTCCGCTCCTGGAGGAAAAGAAGAGGGAGGAAGACATCCTGGCGGTTCTTTCAGGAAAATATTCGGAAGAAGCGGTTCGGGAGGCTCTTTCTGAATGCAGGGAGCTGGAAGAGGCGGGCGTCCTGTTTACGGAGGATGTCTATGAGAATGCTATCGAAAATTTTTCGCACCGTCCTACAGTGGTGAAAGCGCTTTGCCTGCATATTGCCCATGACTGCAACCTGGCATGCCGCTATTGCTTTGCGGAAGAGGGAGAATATCACGGCAGAAGGGCGCTTATGAGTTTTGAGGTGGGGAAACAGGCGCTTGATTTCCTGATTGCGAATTCCGGAAATAGGAGAAATCTGGAAGTGGATTTTTTTGGAGGCGAACCGCTGATGAACTGGCAGGTTGTGAAAGACTTGGTGAAGTACGGCAGGGAGCAGGAGAAGAAGCATGGAAAGAATTTCCGCTTTACACTGACAACGAATGGAGTACTATTAGATGATGAGGTCATGGAGTTCTGCAACCGGGAGATGGCGAATGTGGTTCTCAGCATCGACGGGCGGAAAGAAGTCCATGATTTTATGCGCCCGTTCCGGAAAGGAAAAGGCAGCTATGATTTGATTGTACCGAAATTCCGCAAATTTGCAGAGAGCAGAAATCAGGATAGATATTATGTCAGGGGGACGTTTACCCGGCATAATCTGGATTTTGCGAAGGATGTGCTGCATCTGGCGGATTTGGGATTTAAGCAGATTTCCGTGGAGCCGGTGGTGGCGCTGCCGGAGGAGGAATATGCGCTTCGGGAAGAGGATATTCCACAGATTTGCGAAGAATATGACAGGCTGGCAGCAGAGATGATAAAGAGGCATAGAGAGGGAAAGGAGTTTAACTTTTTCCACTTTATGATAGATTTGACAGGCGGGCCGTGTGTGTACAAACGGTTATCGGGCTGTGGCTCGGGCACGGAATACCTGGCAGTGACCCCGTGGGGGGATTTCTATCCCTGCCATCAGTTCGTGGGAGAGGAAGCGTTTCTTATGGGAAATGTTTTTGACGGGCTGAAAGCATCGGAGCTTCAGGAGGAGTTTAAAGGCTGCAATGTATACGCGAAAGAAAAGTGCAGGAACTGTTTTGCAAAGTTCTACTGCAGCGGCGGGTGTGCGGCAAATGCGTATAAATTCCACGGCTCCATTAATGACGCATACGACGTCGGCTGCGAACTGCAGAGAAAGCGGATTGAGTGTGCAGTCATGATAAAAGCCGCGTTAGCGGAGGAAGATGAAAAGGAGAAATAAGCGATGAAAAAAAACAGAGCAATTGCGGTTGTCGTAGTGATGGCTTTATTTTTAGGGCTGTTGACGTTCACCGCAGCAATAGGGTTTGGACCGACCGGGACAGGATCGGCTAAGAACATCATCACAGGTCTCGATCTGGCCGGCGGTGTAAGTATTACATATACGACAGTGGGCGATGAGACCCCGTCTGCCGAGGATATGTCGGACACGATTTACAAGCTGCAGCAGCGTGTCCAGCAGTACAGTACAGAGGCGCAGGTATACCAGGAAGGCGATAACCGGATTAATATTGAGATTCCGGGTGTGTCGGATGCGAATAAGATTCTGGAAGAACTTGGTAAGCCGGGTTCCCTGGAGTTTACTCTGGCAGACGGTACGGAAGTTCTGACAGGTATGGATGTGGAGTCTGCGGAAGCAGCGGTTTCCCAGGACAACATGAAGAACAGAGAGTATGTGGTGGAGCTGGTTCTGACCAGCGAGGGCGCGTCAAAGTTTGCCACGGCGACATCTGAGAATATAGGAAATCAAATTTCAATTGTTTATGATGGAAATATCATCAGTGCACCGAGGGTTGAGTCAGCGATTACCGGAGGAAGGGCTCAGATTACCGGAATGGCGGACCAGGAAGAAGCAGAGCGCCTGGCGTCCTCTATCCGTATTGGTTCTCTGTCGCTGGAGCTGGAAGAGCTTCGTTCCAACGTGGTAGGCGCGCAGCTGGGTGAGGAGGCGATTTCTACCAGTTTGACTGCGGGTGCTATCGGACTTGCTATTGTTATTGTATTTATGGCAATTGTTTATCTGATTCCAGGTGTGGCAGCCGGGATTTCCCTGCTGATTTATACGGCGCTGATGCTGGTAATGCTGAATGCATTTGATATCACGCTGACGCTGCCGGGTATTGCTGGTATTATTCTTTCTATTGGTATGGCGGTGGATGCAAATGTTATCATTTATGCCCGTATCCGTGAGGAGATTGCAGCAGGCAAGAGTGTGCAGGGGGCAATCCAGACAGGTTTCCAGAAAGCGCTTTCCGCGATTGTAGACGGCAATATTACGACGTTGATTGCTGCTCTGGTGCTGGGTATGATGGGAACCGGAAGCGTGAAAGGGTTTGCACAGACACTGGCGATGGGTATTGTTTTATCCATGTTTACTGCACTGGTAATTTCCCGTCTTCTGGTAAATGCTTTCTATGCCCTGGGACTGAAAGATGAGAAATATTATGGGAAACAGAAAGAAAGAAAGACTGTCAATTTCCTCAGCAAGAAAAATATTTGTTTTATCGTGTCCCTGGTATTGATTATCGCAGGACCGGTTACGATGGGAGTTTTCAGCAGCTCCGAGGGCAAGGCATTAAATTACAGCCTTGAATTTATGGGCGGTACATCAACAAATGTGACCTTTAATGAGGATATGAGCATTGCGGATATTGATTCCAAGGTAAAACCTGTTGTCCAGGGAGTGACAGGAGATGCGGATATTCAGACACAGAAGGTTTCCGGAACGAACCAGGTTATTATCAAGACGAGGGAACTGACTCTGGATGAAAGGCAGTCGTTGAATGAGGCGCTCAAAGAGAGCTTCGATGTAGATGAAAGCCTGATTACGGCAGAGAGTATTTCCTCTACGGTCAGCAATGAGATGAGAAGCGATGCGGTAGTGGCAGTTATCGTAGCTACCATATGTATGCTGCTCTACATTTGGTTCCGGTTCAAGGATGTAAGGTTTGCGACCAGTGCGGTGGCAGCCCTGGTACATGACGTCCTGGTAGTTCTGGCATTTTACGCGGTGTCACGTATTTCTATCGGAAATACCTTTATTGCATGTATGCTGACGATTGTAGGTTATTCGATTAACGCGACCATCGTTATCTTCGACCGTATCCGTGAGAACCTGAAAGCAATGTCAAAGAAAACAGAGCTGTCAGAAGTGGTAAATGCGAGTATCACGCAGACGCTGACGCGAAGCATCTATACATCTTTCACAACATTTGTTATGATTGCGGTGCTGTATGTATTAGGTGTTCCGTCTATCCGTGAGTTTGCGCTTCCGCTGATCGTGGGCGTAGTGTGTGGAGGATATTCTTCCGTATGTATTACAGGCGCATTGTGGTATGTGATGAAAACGAAATTAGGAAAGAAAAAGGCATAAGATATAGAAGCGTGAAAGCCCCGGCGGGAGTGCAAAGGTGCGCAGAAAAATTATGTCATGCTTTGCATGACGCGCACCCTGCAGGAAATGCCGAGGCTTTCTTAGATACAGGAGATGAAAAGTGGAGAAATGGTTTGTATCTGCAAAACGGGCAGATTTTCAGGAAATCGGCAGGAAGTTTGGCATTGATGCGGTGACGGCAAGGCTTATCAGGAATAGGGACGTGGTGGGAGATGAGGCCGTACGGGAATACCTGTATGGGAGCCGGAAAGATTTATATGCGCCGCAGTTGATGAAGGATTGCAGGAAAACGGCAGAAATATTAAAGGAAAAGATTGCAGAGAAAAAGAAAATAAGGGTTATTGGGGATTATGACATTGATGGGGTAAATGCCACCTGTATATTGTATAAAGGGCTGATACGGTGCGGGGCAGAGGCAGATGTGGAAATACCTGACAGGATGAAAGATGGCTATGGACTAAATAAAAACCTGATTCAATATGCATATGAAGAAGGAATCGATACGATTCTGACTTGCGATAATGGCATAGCGGCCGTGGACGAGATCGCGGAGGCAAAACGTTTGGGGATGACAGTGCTGATTACTGACCATCATGAGCTCCAGGAAAGAATTCCGGAGGCAGATGCGATTGTAAACCCTAAGCAGCCAGAATGTACATACCCCTACAAATCCCTGTGCGGGGCGGCGGTGGCCTATAAGTTGATGATATGCCTCTATGAGCTGTGTGGGATTCCGGTGGAAGAGACAGATGCGTTTATTGAGTTTGCCGCGATTGCAACCGTGGGGGATGTAATGGATCTCACGGGAGAAAACAGGATTCTTGTAAAAGAAGGGCTAAAGATGATAAACCAGACCTCAAACCGAGGGCTGAAAGCGCTGATTCGGGCAAATGGACTGGAGGATGCCCAGATTTCATCCTATCATATCGGTTTTGTGCTGGGACCATGCATTAACGCCAGCGGACGCCTGGATACGGCAAAACGGGCGCTGGAGCTGCTTTTGGCAGAGGATGATGCGGTGGCAGAGGATTTGGCGCATACATTAAAGGAATTGAATGACGAGCGCAAAGACATGACACAGCAGGGAGTTGCGCAGGCGATAGAGCTGATAGAGGAAGGAGTCCTGAAAGAAGATAAGGTGCTGGTAGTATATCTTCCGGACTGTCATGAAAGCCTGGCCGGAATTATCGCAGGGCGTATCCGGGAGCGCTATCATAAGCCGGTGTTCGTTCTGACAGACGCGGCAGACGGCCTCAAAGGCTCCGGGCGCTCTATAGAGACTTATAATATGTTTGCAGAGATGAGTAAATGTGCGGAGCTGTTCACCAAATTCGGGGGACACCCTATGGCTGCAGGATTGTCGCTTCCACGGGAGAATATGGAAGCCTTTCACAAGAAAATAAATGAAAATTCTGTCCTTACCGAAGATGATTTTATTCCCAAAGTCACGATTGACGTTCCGATGCCAATCAGCTATATTACAGAGAGGCTGGTGGAAGAGCTGGGGCTTCTGGAGCCTTTTGGGAAAGGGAATACGAAACCGCTGTTTGCGGAGAAGAGCTTAAATATATTAAGCGCCCGCATTTTGGGCAAGAATAGAAATGTCATCAAGCTGCAGGTTCTGGGTGCGGCCGGGACGGTGATGGAGGCCATGTATTTTGGGGATGTGGAACGGTTTCAGGAATATCTCAGAGAGAAGTTTGGCCATACAGAAACAGAAAAGCTGTTTCAGGGACGCGAAAATGCAGTTACCCTGTCTCTGGCATACTATCCGGGTATCAATGAATTCCGCGGAAACAGGACACTGCAGATTGTGATTCAGAGCTATCAATAAGCATCGAAGGGGGAATAAATTATTATGAAGAAAATCGGAAAAAAGGCGATACTGATATTGGCGGCAGTTATCATAGCGGCAGTCTACTACTATGTGACGATTCCGGCAATTAATATCCATTCATCGGGTTTCTGGGTATTTATTGCAATTGCGGCCGTTGTGCTTCTTGTGCTTTATGCAGCGCCCAGGGTGCGGACGCCGGATGATTTAAAAACAGATAAGGGGATTAAGGTGGGGATTTTTGTAATACTTGGAATCGGAGTTGTGTATCTAATCGGTTCTGTTTTGTCCTCGCCTATTGTAAATGCAAATAAATACCAGCAATTGATTACCGTGGAGAACAGGAAGTTTACAGAGGATATTAAAGAAGTAGATTACCGAAGGATTCCGCTTCTGGACAGGGATTCCGCTACGCTGCTTGGCAACAGGAAGATGGGAAGCATGGTGGATATGGTGTCCCAGTTTGAAGTGAGCAGCCTGTATACTCAGATTAATTATCAGGATACGCCCGTCCGGGTAACGCCGCTTGTATATGCGAACCTGATTAAGTGGTTTACGAACCAGAGCAACGGTATTCCGGCATATATTAAAATTGATATGGCTACCCAGGACACAGAGCTGGTGAAGCTGGAGCAGCCAATCCGTTATTCACAGTCGGAGCATTTCAACAGGAATATTAACCGTCACTTGCGGTTCCGTTATCCTACGTACATTTTTGATGAACTGAGTTTTGAGATTGATGATGAAGGAACGCCCTACTGGGTATGCCCGGTCAAAAAGTTTAATATCGGTCTCTTTGGCGGTGTGACCATCGGCCGGGTCGTGCTGTGTAATGCAGTGACCGGGGAAACGGCTGACTATGCGGTAGAGGACTGCCCCAACTGGGTAGACCATGTATTTGCGGCAGATTTGCTGACACAGCTCTATGATTACCACGGGACTCTGCAGAATGGATTTATCAATAGCGTGCTCGGGCAGAAGGGATGCCTGATGACTACCGACGGGTACAATTATCTGGCGCTGGAAGATGACGTATGGGTTTACACAGGCATCACGTCCGTGAGCGGAGATGAGTCTAACGTAGGATTTGTACTGATGAACCAGCGGACGATGGAGTGCCGCTATTATGAAATTGCAGGCGCCCAGGAGTATTCGGCGATGGCGTCGGCGGAAGGGCAGGTACAGAACCTGGGCTATCAGTCCACGTTCCCGCTTCTTTTAAATATTTCTGGAGAACCTACTTACTTTATGGCGCTGAAAGATGCCGCGGGACTTGTGAAGAAGTACGCTATGGTGAACATTAAGAAATACCAAAATGTAGCAATCGGCGATACAGTGGCAGAGTGTGAGAAGTCTTATAACAGCCTGCTGAGAGAGAGCGGCATCCGTACCACGGAAAATATCCAGACAAAAAGCATCAGTGGGAAAATTACCAAGATCGCTCAAGGCGTGGTAGATGGGAATTCCCATTATTATCTGATGCTGGAAGGAAATGATGGAATCTTTGATGTGTCTGTGGTGGATTATATTGATATTATCCGCTATACAGAAGGGGATAAAGTCACGCTTGAATACCAGGAAGGCGAGCTAGCGAATGTGGTGCTGGGGATTAAATAGCGGGTAATGCCAAAATGCTTTAATTTTATAAGAGAAAGGGCGTGTGATTATGGCATTGGCACAGCAGGGGCTTTATACAGCAGACGATTATTACAATACCCCGGAGAATGTCAGGGCGGAACTGATTGACGGGCAGATTTACTATTAGGCGGCGCCTGCGAGGTTTATCCCGCGCCTTTCGCAGTTAAACTGTGGGAGGGCAGGCGGACGATTGTGGAGCCGGATATCAGTGTAATCTGCGACCCGGATAAACTTACGGACAGGGGGTGCGAGGGCGCGCCGGACTGGATTATCGAAATTATTTCTCCCGGAACATTCAGCCATGATTATGTGCGGAAGCTAAACCTTTATCTGGATGCAGGGGTGAAAGAATACTGGATTGCAGACCCGATGAAAAAGAAGGTATTGGTGTACCATTTGGAAGAGTCTGGGGTTGAACTGGACATTTATAGCTTTGAAGATAAGGTGAAGACACATATTTATGAGGATTTGTGGATTGATTTTCAAGAAATTGGGGAATAAGAAGAGTGAAACAAATTTTGCGTCAAAAATTAACAGGAGGAAAACATGAAAACAACAAAGTATGCAGGAACACAGACAGAAAAAAACCTGGAGGCCGCATTTGCAGGTGAATCACAGGCAAGGAATAAGTACACTTATTTTGCTTCCGCGGCAAAAAGGGAAGGCTACGAGCAAATTGCGAGCCTGTTTTTGAGAACAGCAGACAATGAAAAAGAACATGCAAAGATGTGGTTTAAAGAGCTGAAAGGAATCGGCGATACGAAAGAAAACCTTGCCGCGGCTGCAGATGGCGAAAACTATGAATGGACAGATATGTATGAGGAATTTGCCAAAACAGCAGAGGAAGAAGGGTTCCCGGAGCTTGCAGAAAAGTTCAGGCTTGTAGGGGCAATCGAGAAGCGCCATGAGGAGAGATATCGTGCATTGCTTAAAAACGTGGAGACAGCCGCCGTATTTGAAAAGAGCGAAGTGAAGATATGGGAGTGCCGCAACTGTGGACATATCGTTATTGGAACAAACGCGCCTGAAGTTTGCCCGACCTGTAACCATCCGCAGAGTTATTTCGAGGTGTATGCGGAGAATTATTAGTCAAATTTGAAAGGCGCGGAGTTCTAGGGAGAGAGAAGGGGCGGTTATTTCGCCCCTTCTCTCTGCGTATATCATGATATTTTAGCTCCAGTGCCTGGAAAGCAATTGTGAAACCAGAAAGGACAGCAGGCTGAAAAAGATTATCAGAACTAAAATAGCAATTGCGCAGTGCAGGAAAAATGCATCCGGCAGTATAGTAATAACAGGGTCTGTCGCCGGGTTGAACAGCCAGTAATCATTGCGGAAGAAAATGTGATGGAAGGTCACAAAAAAATTCTCCCAATTTAGCGCAATCAAGCCTCCAAGAACAGCAGGAACCAGAGGTGTAAGGACACCAGCCAGCTTTAAACAGCCCGCATCTTTTTTTCGGAATTTGAAAAATAAGCCGGCGGTGCCTGCGAAAAGTGTGGATATACAGAGCCACTGGACAAATACAAAAATATTTTTAACTTCTTCGAAATGGATTTTTCCGCTTTCTGACATGGCGAGAGTGGGGAAATCCAATTCTTTTTGTCCAAATATAGAATTATAAGAAATCAGAGTATCATAATTTGTACGGATATCCTCTTCCGATATGCCGGAGGATTCTACGATGCCTAAGGCTTCAATATCATGGTAATACAGTGGGCGGAAGTTCAGCACCAGAACCACCGAAAAGCTGATAAAAAACAACATGAAAACCACCGCCAGGGTGAGATTTGATGGCGAAAATGATTTCTTCATAATGGTGTCCTTTCTTAATGTGCGATTTTGGAGCGGGGGACTGTCGGTTCCGTGGCTGTCAGGGGTAAGCGACAAACCGCAGTTTGAAGGCGCCGCAGTCTCCTCTGCATATGAATAAAGTATACTGCATCTATTGACAAATGCAAGGGAAATGAGTAGAATTATTAAGAGTTTTTGTAGCAAAAGTTACTATGAGCGGAGCAAATAGCAGCCAAATATACGTGCAGACACGTCTGCTTGGCTCGTTGCCCTCAGGAATGAAAATAAAGAGACGACACGAAGTGTTAGGAGGCAGAAATTATGAGCGTACCTTATAATCATAAGGCGATTGAATCAAAGTGGCGCAAACATTGGGAAGAGAAACCGGTGAACGTCAATGACGGAAAGAAACCAAAATATTATTGTCTGGATATGTTTCCGTATCCGTCAGGAAATGGGCTTCATGTAGGGCATTGGAGAGGCTATGTGATTTCAGATGTGTGGAGCCGCTACAAGATGCTTCAGGGATATTATCTGATTCATCCGATGGGCTGGGATGCGTTTGGGCTTCCGGCTGAAAATTACGCCATTAAGACAGGCCAGCATCCTGCCATTTCGACGAAACAGAATGTTGATAATATTAAGCGCCAGATTAATGAGATTGCATCAATTTATGACTGGGATATGGAAGTAAATACCACGGATCCGGATTTCTATAAATGGACACAGTGGATTTTTGTGAAAATGTTTAAGGAGGGATTGGCGTACGAGAAGGAATTTCCAATTAACTGGTGTCCCTCCTGTAAGACCGGACTGGCAAATGAAGAGGTTACAAACGGCGTCTGCGAGCGCTGTGGAACTGCCGTGACGAAGAAGAACCTGCGTCAGTGGATGCTGCGCATTACGAAATATGCAGACAGGCTGCTGGCGGATCTGGATAAGCTGGACTGGCCGGAAAAGGTTAAGAAGATGCAGTCGGACTGGATTGGAAAATCCTATGGGGCGGAGGTTGAGTTCCCAGTGGAGGGAACAGACGAGAAGATTACGGTTTATACGACCAGGCCGGATACTCTGTACGGCGCAACCTTTATGGTGCTGGCGCCGGAGCATGCGTTAGCGGCAGGGCTTGCCACAGAGGAAACAAAAGAAGCGGTAGAAAAGTATATTTATGATTCTTCTATGAAATCAAATGTAGACCGTCTGCAGGATAAAGAAAAAACAGGCGTATTTACAGGAAGCTATGCGCTCAATCCGTTGAACGGGGCGAAAGTGCCGATTTGGCTCTCTGATTATGTGCTGGCTGATTATGGTACGGGCGCTATCATGTGCGTACCTGCCCATGACGATCGTGACTTTGAATTTGCGACGAAATTTAATATTCCGATTATCCAGGTTATTGCGAAAGACGGGAAAGAAATTGAACATATGGCAGAAGCTTATACAGAGGCGGCGGGAACGATGATTAATTCCGGTGAGTGGAACGGTATGGAATCTTCTGTGCTGAAGAAAGAAGCTCCGATGATGATTGAGGAGCGGGGGATTGGAAGAAAGACCGTGAACTATAAGCTCCGTGACTGGGTATTTTCACGCCAGCGTTACTGGGGCGAGCCAATTCCGATTGTACACTGCCCGAAGTGTGGAAACGTACCTGTCCCGGAGGAAGACCTTCCGCTGCGTCTGCCGGATGTGGAATCCTATGAGCCTACCGGAACCGGAGAATCACCGTTGGCTGCGATTGGGGACTGGGTAAATTGTAAATGTCCTGTTTGCGGTGCAGATGCGAAGAGAGAGACAAATACGATGCCTCAGTGGGCGGGGTCTTCGTGGTATTTCCTGCGCTATGTGGACAGCCATAATGATAAGGAACTGGTTTCTAAAGAGAAAGCAGACAAGTACCTTCCGGTAGATATGTATATCGGAGGGGTGGAACACGCGGTGCTTCATCTGCTGTATTCGAGATTTTATACAAAGTTCCTGTATGATATCGGAGCTGTTGATTTTGACGAGCCGTTCCAGAAGTTGTTTAATCAGGGTATGATTACCGGAAAGAATGGAATTAAGATGAGTAAGTCCAAAGGGAATGTAGTATCGCCGGATGATCTGGTAAGAGATTACGGCTGCGATTCTCTGAGGATGTATGAGCTGTTCGTAGGACCGCCGGAGCTGGACGCCGAGTGGGACGACAGGGGAATCGACGGCGTGTACCGTTTCATTACCCGTTTCTGGAAACTGGTAACGGAGAATAAAGACAAAGATGTGAAGCCTACAAAAGAAATGCTGAAAGTGCGTCATACTATGGTACACACGATTACGCAGAGGCTGGAAAGCTTCAGCTTGAATACCGTAGTTTCCGGATTCATGGAGTTTAATAATAAAATGATTGAACTGGCAAAGCGTGAGGGTGGCATTGACAAAGAGACGTTGGAGACAGCCGTAATTCTGTTAGCGCCGTTTACGCCGCATCTTTCCGAGGAACTGTGGGAGCAGCTTGGACATACAGAGTCTGTATTTAAAAATGAATGGCCGAAGTACGATACAGAGGCGATGAAAGATGATGAAGTCCAGGTTCCGGTACAGATTAACGGAAAAACGAAAGTGGTGATCAGTATCCCGGCAGAATGTTCGAAGGAAGAGGCGCTTGCATCGGGAAAAGCAGCGATTGCCGATAAGCTGACAGGTACGGTTGTGAAAGAAATTTATGTACCGAAGAAAATCCTTAACTTTGTTATGAAATAGAAAAGATGACTGCCGCACAGGAAATGAAAAATTTCAGGTGCGGCAGTTTTTCTACATTTGAAAAGTTCTGTAATCATGGAAAGCTCGGCATCTTCAGGCGGATGGTTACCTTGAGGCAGCTATTCTGCCTAAATTCAGTATGAATCTGGAACTTGAAGCATCAGGGGGAATTACAGGCATGCAGAAAGGATATCTGACAGTCAGAGTTTGGATTCAGCTTTTTTCTGAATGAAATATTCGTTCAGGGAAGAGCTGAATTTGTCAGAGAAAAGTAACTATGAAGGTATTGAACAGTCACTTTTAAGACATTTTTTTATTTTGTGAAAAAGGGGCTGACATTTCCTTCAAACAGTGCTATACTGCATATAAGCATTTTATTTCTAAACAGATTCTTTTTGCGACATATAGTCACTCCCTATCTATGGCAAGTCTGCCGTTCTTAGAAATGTTCGATGCTGAAACCCAAAGAAAAAAGGCGGAGAGGATTTCTAAAAGAGACAGGCGTCCTCCCTGCTGTTTAAAGGAGGACAATGGATGAGTAAAATAAAAGATGAATCAGTAACCATAAAGCAGCCGGCAGGCTCAGCGCCTGCGCCTGTGCGTGTTTACAAAGACAGGATTTTCCGGATGATTTTTAAGGAAAAGAAAGAATTTTTGGAACTGTATAATGCCTTGAATGGCACAGACTATGTTAATCCAGACGAATTGGTAGTGACGACGTTGGAAAATGCTATCTATATGAATATGAAAAATGATGTGTCGTTTCTTCTGCATGACCAGCTTACCCTGTATGAGCACCAATCCACAAATAACCCTAATATGCCACTGCGGAATCTTTTATATGTGGCAGATGTGTATTCCGGGCTGGTGCGGTTAGAGAATTTATACCGTTCCCGTCCGGTGCAGATACCGGAACCCCGATTTGTGGAATTTTACAATGGAACAAAAGAATTGCCGGAACGCAGCGAGCGGAAACTGTCTGATTTATATTTTCATCCGGTAGATAATCCAGCGTTGGAGCTAAAGATACTGGTACTGAATATTAATCCAGGCTATAATATGGAATTGATGGGGAAATGCCGGACATTGTGGGAATACATGATTTTTGTGAGCAAAGTCCGGGAGTATAGCAGAGGGATGCCATTGTCACAGGCAATGGAGAAGGCTGTTGCCGGGGCTATTAAAGAAAACATACTTGCCGATTTTTTAAGGAAAAACCGTGCGGAGGTGATAAAAGTGGGAATCTATGAATATAATGAAGAACTTCATATCCAACAGGAACGCGAAGATGCGAGGGAAGAGGGAATAAAAGAAGGAGTAAAAAAGGGCAGCTGGCTAAATTTGTGGAATCTTATCCGTAAGAAGATGGAAAAGGGACTTTCGGCTGAGGAAACGGCAGATATATTGGAAATAGACGTATCAACCGTGCAGAAATATTATATTCTAATTAAAGAAGAACCGGGATTAAGTGATGATGAGTTTTACAGAAAGTATTTGAAAATGAAAAACAGCACCATATAAATATGATGAAAACACAAAAGACAGGAATGAATTTTCAAACAGGCTCTAGGGTTTGGCGTAATCCAGTGCCAGAAATTGCTTGACTTTACCTATGGAAAACGATTATCCTATATCCATATGATTTCGAGCAGCGATATGCGGGGAAGGGGTAGAAGATGAAAATTAAATTTTTAAAGAACCAGCGAATAAGCATCCTGCTGGCAGCAGTTATGGTGTTGGCCGGAATGCCGGGGAATTATGTACGGGCGGAAGGAACAGGACAGGCAGTATCTATGGCGGAGCCCGCAGGGAAGATGGCAGAGAGGGAAGTTCCGGTTTATAGGCTGGAGAAAAAAGGAGAAGCCTCGGAGTATGGCTATCAGGCGATGGCATGGGTAGATGAGGACGGAAATGAAATAGAAGGGGAAGCTCTTTATACGAAAGAAAAAAGCGACGCACATGTAAAAGCAAGGAGTGTCCTTCCGGATGCATACGATATGCGTGAGCAGGGAGAGCTTCCTGGTGTGAGGAACCAGGGACAATGGGGGACTTGCTGGGCGCATGCGGCGATAGCTTCTGTAGAGACGAATATGGTGAAGAACGGGCTGGCAAATGTCGGAAGCGTGGACTACTCCGAGCGGCATCTTTCGTATTTTTCTCATAAAAGGAACGCAGCGCTTGGGGATGGAACAGATAATAAAGACAATCAGTATCTCTGGTACGGAGGAGGCAATTATCAGATGGCTGTGGCACAGCTGGCAGGCTGGTATGGCGCAGCGGCGGAAAGCGATTATCCGTATTATGCATATACAACAGAAGGCGAGATGAGGGATCTGGCAGAGGGAGAACGCAGTAAGGCGGTGAGCCATCTGACAAATGCCAGTGTGCTGAGTATGCCGGAAGAGAGCGGGCAGACAGAAGCTCAAAAGGAGCGGATGCGCCTTGAGACGATGGACAGGGTGAAACGTGCTGTGATGGATAACGGCGCGGTGATGTGCTCTTATTATACAGGCGATGGTACTTTAGCATCTGCATTGGAGGAGGTATACAATGCGGATAAGCATGACATAGATCATTCGGTGAGCATTGTAGGGTGGGATGACAACCATGACACGACGTCGGCAGAATCCAATTTTTCTGACAAAGGAAGGAAGCCAAAAGCAAATGGAGCCTGGCTGTGCCGAAACAGCTGGGGCAGCGCCTGGGGAGACGGCGGGTATTTCTGGATATCTTATGAGGATGCGACTCTCGGTGAATTCTGCAGCTTTGAGGCGGATGCGGTGTCTAATTATGAAGAAGTCCATCAGTATGACGGCGCAGGCTACAACAGTACCATCGGTTATGAGAAGGCGGCAAATATTTTTCATACAGAGTATGTGGAGGAGCTGAAAGCAGTTTCTTTTTATGCATTTAAAGACTATGATTATCTGATAGAGATTTACACAGGAGACATTCCTGCAAAGGATAATCCTGATGTGAAACTGGAGAAACCCTCCGACGGTACTCTGGCATATTCCCAGCAGGGAAGCCTGGACACCCCCGGATATCATACGATTCCACTGGATACCGGCGTGATTCTCTGGAGCGGCATAGACTACGCAGTATCTGTGCAGCTGATACCGAAGGATGGAGGGAGCGCGGTTACATATTTTGAAGCAGGTGATGCGTATACGGCAGAACCTGGGCAATCTTTCTTCTACAGCAATGGGGAATGGACAGATACCACCACAATGACGGACGGACAGGGACAGAATCTGGGATTTAAAAATGTCTGCATTAAGGTATTCAGCGATTATATCAGGGAATGGGATAAGCCCATGCTGAAGGCTGAAATTGACGAGGCGGCGAAAGTGACGGACTCCGAAAAGTATACAAAAGCATCCTGGGATGCTTTTATTGAGAAGCGCGGCTTTGCGGAATGGATTTTTGCGCATCTGGATACACTGGAGGAAGAAACCGGAGAAACCTGGACGGAAGCAGAGAAAAAGAATCTTATTCTGAGGCAGGTTATGGATCTCAGGGCAGCCCGGATGGCGCTTGCTCCGGCGGAAATATATATAAAAAATCCGGCGGAGTTTGAGAATTTTGCACATATGGTATCCAGCGGTGCGGATTATGAGGGACAGACGGTGCGGCTCATGCAGGATTTAGATATGAGTGGTATTTCCCACCATCCGGTCGGAAGCGGCCAGGCAGCTTTTGAGGGAACGTTTGACGGCGGCGGACATTCTATCGTGAATTTGGAAAGTGAGTACGAATATGGGTACAGCGGCCTGTTCGCTTTGATAGGAGAGAAGGGGACAGTCAAAAACCTGAAACTGACGGAGGTGGAATTTGTATTTAAAGAATGGCTGGCAGGCGGGATAGCGGCGGAGAACAGAGGAACGATCAGCGGATGCCAGATAGAGGGGAACATCCTTTTTGACTGCGCAGGTTTTCAACTGGGAGGTTTGGCAGGAAGCAATAAGGGAACAATAGAAGAGTCGTCTTTAAATGGAAAAGTTACCTTCAGCGCGGCGACAGGAGCAAGTTCAGGATATTATGTAGGCGGTCTGGTGGGGAACAATTGGGGGAATATTTCTAAGTGTTTTATAGAAGGTCAGATTGTTTCGGACAGCAATGCATCTACAGGGGGAATCGTGGGATGGAGCGAACCGGATTCCGTGGTGGAACAGTGTTATAATATGGCAGTCATCAGCGGCGCGCCTTCTGGTAATACGTGTACGGGAGGTATAGGCGTGATGATGGCAGGTACGGCTTCAGACTGCTTTAATTATGGGGCAATTCAGCGCCCGGCCGGTGCAAATGGCGCGGTGTATGTCTGGCTGAATGAGAACGGGAAGCCAATGGGGACAGTATCGAATTGCTACTACCTGGATAGCAGCAGCGCAAAGGGCGGATATGCAGACCAATCGCAGATTGGCAAGATGACTGCAGACGAATTCTCGTCAGGAAAAACGGCATATTACCTGAATACAAATGGCGGCAATGGAGCAGGCGCCAGAGTATGGTCACAGGGAGAAGGAGCGCCGATATTTGCGGATGAGGAAAATAAAGCAGTAATAAAAGTAGATATCAGCCAGGGCAATCGTGACTATACAGTTTCTTTTCACGGAGTATCATCCGGAGAGCTTTACGTGAAGGGAGGCAGTGAGATAACGGCTGCCGTGACAAAATCTCAGGGGCGGGAACCGGAGGCCGGAGAGGAATTGGTAGTGGTAAGCGCGACAAACCTCGTGCGTTCAGAAGCGGACTACTTCACATTTATTATGCCAGAGGAAGATGTGCGTACAGTTGTGTCCGGCGGTGTGGAAACTAAAAAGTACACAGTAACCCTTCCGACGGACAGCAAATATGAGATGAAATCCTGTGCGGGGTATGTGAGCGGACGCGTTGACGGTGAATATCGGTTTACCATAGAGACAGTACCAGGATATGAAGTGACATCTGTGAAACGCAGCGACACCGGAGCCGCCGTAATTCCACAGAACGGAATTTATCGGGTTGACGGCATAATTTCGGATGTAACATTGAGTGTTGAAGGTATCAGGCTCGCAAATGGCTGTTATACTGTGGAAAAGTATAATGGATTTGTAGGGGCGGAGGCGGTAATTACCCCGAAAGCGCCTGCATCCGGAATAAAAGCAGCAGGAGCAAATGAGTTTTCTGACAGCCTTACAGTGCCTACGGATAGGAGCGTGACAGTAGTGGCATGCGACGGGGAAGGCATTCAGAGCGATGAAGAAACGATTACTTTTGATAAGGTGGATACCACGGCTCCGGTGATAGCTTCCGTGGAAAATGTGACAGAAGGAGACTATTATGACGAGGCAGTCATCCGGGTGGAGGCGAGCGATGCTGAGAGCGGTATAGCGGGATATTCTTTTGACGGAGGTAAGACCTGGCAGGAAGAGAATGAGTATTTGACGGATTGCGGAGAATCTGAACAGGCATTAGCAGGGCGGGTTATGGTTCGTGATAATGTAGGAAATGTGGCAGAGTATACAGGTTCGGCAACGATTCCGGCATCTGTAAAACGTGACAGTGCGCTGACGCTTTCAGCCGATCAGGAATCTTGTCCATATGGAGCAGAGGTAATGCTTACTGCGGAGCTTATCGCAGAGGATTTGGAGAATGTGTCTAATTATGGGAAAGTAACCTTTTTAGCATTGGATGGAACCCTGTTGGGAACCGCGGATATGGTTTCAGGAGAGGGAGGAAAAGTCCGGGCGCAGTTTAAATTGTTGGATTCCCTGTACGGAAATGTGGGAACAAAGTCCTATAAAGCATCTTATAACGGAAAAGGAACACCATTTAAAAACTGCGAATCCGGGGAATGCCAGCTGAGTATCCGCAAGGCGGCTGCTGCAGAAATAAAAACGGAAGTTCCTGAAAGAAAGACTGTGTCGGCTTCCGAACAGTACACAGAAGATGAGCTGAAAGCGCTTATTGGAATTGAACAGATAGAAGTGATGACGGATTCCGGGATTAAGAGGTATCTTCCGGTAGAATGGAGTACATCAGACGCATACCGTATAAAAGGAGGCACATACCATTATACCGGGAAGATTTTTGGCAATGAAAATATTGATGTGCCGGAAGATATGATACTTCAAATGGCAATATTTGTAGAACCGGTGGTTTTGAGCGGAGTGCTGTCGCTTCCCTCGATAGAAGTAGAGCAGGCTGGCAATGCTTTGGCTGGGATATCGGATTTGGGACAGGGAATGTTCCCGAATACAGGAACTGTCAGGGTGGGCAGCGCAGACGTTTCATACAGCGTTGTATGGGATCAGACAGAAAGATTAGACCTTACGGCAGTTGGAAATTCAACGGAGTTTACCGGGGTTGTAATATATGAAGATGTGCCAGAGTGGGTAACTGTACCGGAATCTGCCAGGATCAGCAGAAAAGTAACCGTAAAGGCAAAGGCGGCGCCTGTGCCCGGCCCGGTGACAGTCCTTCCCGTAAAGCAGAAACCGGCTGCTGTAACAGGGGTGACAGCAGAACCAAACACAGCCTCTATAAAAGTGAAATGGAACAAAATAGAAGGTGCAGACAGGTATGTAGTGTCTGTTTACCAGGGAAACAAATTTCTGAAATCCTATACAACAGCAGAGTGCAGCATGACAGTAAAAAAACTGAAAAAGGTGACGAAGTATTCTGTAAAGGTTGCAGCGGTGAACCAGGCCGGGCAGGGACAGGATTCCGCTCTCGTGAAAACGGGAACATGCCCGGGCAAGCCCAAGCTTTCCACAGTGAAAAAAGCAGGAAAGGGAAAAGCGAAAGTGGCATTTAAAAAAGTAAGCAAAGCCCAGGGCTATGCGGTTTTCAGCAAAATGGGAAAAGGAAAGTATAAGAGAGTAGGAACTACGAAAAAAACATCCTTCACAGTGAAGAAACTCAAGAAAGGGAAGAAATATAGTTTCCAGGTGAAAGCTTACATCAAAAATGGAAGTACTTATGTATATGGAAAAGCATCCAATACAAAGACATACAAAGTAAAATAATATAAAAACCGTCACTGTGAACGGAGCGGATAACAAAAGGGAATCCGGCAGAAAGCAAAGAAGAGTGCGTTCTGCCGGATTTTTTAGATGATTTGTTCAATTTCCGAAATGTCAGAATCAATGAGCATGGAATAGTTTGTGTGATAGATTACGAAGCCCGGAAGTTTTCCATTGACTTTCTTGACATGCTTTTTCTGCACATAGTCAATCTCGGTTTTTTCTGCCTCGCTGTTGGCAGAATAGTGCGCGGCAAGCCGGGCAGCTTCCTCGTAAGTTCTGTCGGGCATTTCTCCGCCGTCCGGGTTTTTTACGATGACGTGGGAGCCGGGAGCGCCCTTTGCATGGAACCACCAGTCGTTTCCGCTGGCAAATTTAAAGGTCAGCTCTTCATTTTGAAAATTATTTTTTCCTACATATATATGATAGCCGTCGCCGGACAGGAAATGCAGGGGCCTGGAGGTGATTTTTACTTTCTTTCCGGCGTGTTTCCGGCGGATATAACCGTATTGGGTCAACTCTTCTTTGATTTGTACTAAATCTTCTTCAGAAAGCGCGATATCCAGTGCAGTGCGGATGGATTCCAGATGTTCGATGGCTTCCTTCGTTTCTACGGTCAATTTTTGCAGAGCTTCACAGGTACGCTTGAGTTTATTATATCTGTCAAAATTTTTCCGGGCATTTTCCTGGGGAGTCATGGTTGGGTCCAGAGGTATGGATATCATTTCGTTTGTGTAGTAGTTTAAAGCGTCCAGCTTTTTCGCGCCTGGTTCAAGGCCGTATCCATAGGCATTTATCAATTCCCCGTAAACTTTGTATTTTTCCCGTTTCTCCGTATCTTTCAGCTGGCGGAGCTGGAGGTCGTATTTTTTATAATCCCGTTCAAGGGCGGTCTGTACAATGCGGCGGATATCGGCGGAGCGCTGGCGAATGCGTGTGATAGCATTTTTAGCGGCATAGTAAGTTTCCAGTACATCGGATACCGCAGTATATTCCAGGGATGTAAAGTCCTGATACTGCGTGAGCGGCACAGAGGAGAATTCCACGGGTTCTTTTCCGTTGCAGATGATAAGAGGGGAAAAATGCCCTGTCCGTACATTGTCCATCAGCATAGAGAAAATATGGTATAGATGTGTCTGCTCAGACTCCGAGAGGGAATTGGCGCTTTGGGAGGACTCCAGAGAGCTGCGATGGCAAATTTCCTCTGCAATCAGAGGGCTGATTCCTGTCAGCGTCATATACAATGCCTTTGCCAGCGGCATGGGCCTGGTACACACAGATGCCTTGAAATCCCGTTCTGAAATGATGAGGGGATCATATTTTTCTGATGTGGCCGGGATGAAGTAGTTTCGTCCCGGAAGCACTTCGCGGATAGAGCTCATCTGTGCGCTTACATGTTTAATGCTGTCAATAATCATGCCCTTATCGTCGCAGAAAATGATATTGCTGTGTTTTCCCATAATCTCCACAATCAAATCTTTCCGGCATAGATCACCCATTTCATTGAGATGTTCAATCTCAAAATGGATAATACGTTCCAGGCCGGGCTGCCATATTTTTGTGAACTTTCCGCTGCCAATATATTTGCGCAGCAGCATGCAGAAATTAGGGGCGGTCAAAGGGCCGGGTTTGTTTTTTTGTGTAAAATAAATAAGCGGAAGACTTGCGCCCGCTGAAATCAGCAGGCGGTATTGAGTTTTGTTGTTTTTTATAGTAATCAGCAATTCATCATTTTCCGGCTGTGCGATTTTGTTGATTTTTCCTCCAAGTATGGATTCATTCAGTTCTTTTACCATATTTGCGATTACGATTCCGTCAAGTGCCATAAGTTTCTCCTTCTGTGATAGATTCATGAAATATATATCAGCCAGTATAGCAGAAAAGTTGTTTTTTGGCTACAGACGCGCATAGATTTCCTCGTTATGTGCTGTTTATGTTTATTGGTAACATTTCAGCCTTCGGCTTCACTGTTACGGAATTCAGCCCATTTAAAGTTTGCTGTTCGCAAAGGGCTGGATTCTCTGGCTGAATTTACGCATTCTCAGGGACTTTGCAGCAGGTGCAAAGTCCTGGGCTGAACGGCTACGTTTATTGACAAAATTAATAAAGTTAGTATTGCATAATGAATAAAATAATTTTATAATATAGAGAAGAGTTTGGCACTTTTTTTAGGAATATGGTCGTAAATTTAATGGTGAATTGTACAATGCGCATAGGTTTAGGGCCGTTCCGCAAAAATTATGAAAGGGAGAAAGCTAAATGAAACAAATTGTAAAAAAGATACTATGTGGGTTTTTGGCATTGCTGCTGGCATTGCCCCTGAATTTGATAGGGGTACAGGCAGCGGATAGCTTGCCGGAAGAGAGGAAGATAGGGCGTGCAGCGGATGAAGTTACCGCTCTGAAAAGCGGTATAGTAGATTCGACACAGCTTAATTATTTTAGCTATACGGCTTATAGCGGGAAATCCTGGACATTGAATGCAAACGAATCGTACATTGATTTGGGGGCGTCTGATGCCAAGGCAAATGAATGCTACTATGAGATTCATTTTCGCGGAAGCGGGATTAAGGTGTATGCCGTAAAGGCATCTAATCATGGGAAAGTAGCGTTTACAGTGGATGGAGAAGAAGGCCAGATGGTAGATTTGTACAATTCTTCACGATCCGAGCAGCTCGTGTATGAAGTCAGCGGTCTTTCGGAAGGAGAACATGTACTGAAAGCGATAACGCAGACGGAGAAAAGCGGAAGAAGTATTGTAAATCAGGTATCTTATGCAGAAATTACGCACCAGCCGTATAAGGGCGGCATTCCAAATCTTGGAGGTACGATTGAAGACACGAATACGCAGTATACACAGGAGCGTTACGGCGAAATTTCGGCGAAAAGCACGACATCTGCGAAATTGACGGCATGGAAAAATGATAAGGCAGTCAGTGAGCTGGTTCTGTATTCTAAAAACTGCAGCCTGGAAAATGTAAGCATTGAAGCCGGTGCGCTGACAAATGGGAGTGATACGATTCCGGCGGACAACATTACAGCGACATTTATCAAATCAACAAAAGCATACAATGGCAGTTACTTAGGATATGGAAGTAAAGACCGCGAAGTTCCTGCGGCGACTGCATCCAACAGGAGCGAGTCTTCCGATATTCTTTATCAGACTACGCCTGTTGACATCGGGTGGAACAAATTGCAGCCGGTATGGGTAGAATTCAATATTCCAAAGGATGCAGCGGCAGGAATTTATACCGGAACGCTGAAAGCGACGGCGGACGGTATTGAGAACCCTATAGTATTTAACTATACAGTAACTGTGCAGAATGCAGTTCTGCCGGATATTGAGGAGATGGCGGGTGCGTTTGATGTAGAGCTGTGGCAGTATCCTTATGCGAGTGCGGAATACTATAATGTAACTCCGTTTTCAGAAGAGCATCTTAATATCATGCGTTCTTCTATGCTGAAATATAAAGAGGTAGGCGGTCATGCGATTACCACGACCATTGTAGAAGAGGCGTGGAGCGGACAGACGTACAGTGCAAACGAAGTCCATTACCCCTCTATGGTGAAATGGACAAAGAAGGCGGACGGCAGTTTTGCATATGATTATAAAGACTTTGACGCATGGGTAAATTTCTGCAAATCTCTTGGAATCGGAGATAAAATTGTTCTTTACAGCATCGCTCCATGGCATAATTCCTTTACGTACTGGGAGGGGGAAGAGCTGAAATATGAGAGTTTTACTGCCGGAAGCGACAGATATAGGGAAGTATGGACGGATTTTCTGGAGAATCTGATTGAGCATTTGGAGGAAAATGAGTGGTTTGATGACGCTTATATTGGAATTGATGAGAGAGGGTTCAGTACGGCGGCATTTGATTTGGTAGATTCAGTGGAGAACAGCAACGGCGAAAGTTTAAAGACAGCAGGCGCGATGGACAATTTCGTAGGTAAGCGAGATCTGGCTATGCGTGTGGATGATTTGAATATAGGCGATAATGCTGCTGTTGCGCATGCGGATGACTTTGCGCAGCTTCTGGCTGACAGGGAGGCGGCAGGACTCCGTACTACACTGTATTCCTGTACGGAACACCGTCCGGGCAATTTCTCTCTGAGTGCGCCGATGGAGAGCTATTGGTCTATTGTAAATGCGGGAAAAGCGGGTACGGCAGGGTTCCTGCGCTGGGCGTATGACGCATGGGTTGCAGATCCGCTGAATGACGCTACTCACAATGCTTTTGAGCCGGGAGACTGTTTCCTTATATATCCGGCCGAGAAAGACGCGGCAGATAAGACATGTAAAAGTTCAGTGCGCCTGGAACGCATGGCGGAGGGTGTACGTGACGTAAATAAGCTGCGTCTGATAGAAAAGGAGGTGCCAGAGCTTTCCGAAGAAATTGAAACGTTGTATGCGGGAATACTCACAACGGCAAGTACAGGCCGAACATATCTCTCAGCAGCAGAAAAGACACAGCTTGAGGGGGAAATGAATGCCTTTAAAGAAGGCGTTGCAAGAATTACGAAGAAATATCTGAAAGAAACAGTAGATGGCCTTTATATCGAAGAATCCAGTAAGGAACTGGTACAGGATACTACCTGGCAGATTCCGGTAACGTTACGGAGCGATATTGAGGATAAGACAGTGATTTATAAGTCTTCAGATACGTCTGTGGCTGCAGTGGATGCAAACGGTGTGGTAACCGCAAGGAAACCGGGAGCGGTTACTATCACAGCTATGAATAAAGCAAGCGGATACGCGGATATGGTAGAAGTTACTGTTACAAAGAAAGTGATGTATATCAGTAACAAGCTGACGGATTATAAACTGCCGGAAAAATATCTTTCAGATGTTGAAAAACATGCAGACCATGAACCAATATCAGACTCGAATCCGAATAGCCGTCTCTATTTGGGACAGCCGGATATGGTAATGCTGGATGATGAGAAGACATTGATTACTGTTTATCCGGTGGGACATGGGAAAGGTTCAGTTATCATGCAGATTAGCTATGATGCCGGAGAAACATGGATAGAAAGAACGCAGGAGCCGGTGGTGAAGGATGAAGAAACAGGGGAAGATTTATGGCCGTCTGCACCTGTCTCATGGAAAACATCTTATGAAACGCCGACACTGTACAAATTGAATATGACAGACGGGACGACAAAATTGATTATGATTTCAGGAAGACCGGAAAGCTTTGGCGCACCTACAGGGGGATGGGATACTTCCATATCTGAAGATGGCGGAATCACATGGTCAGAATATCAGACTTTCTGCGGGAACTTTGCGGACGGTACCAGGAATGAGACAGTGGTGGCGATGGCAAGCCTGATTCAGTTAAAGGATGAAAAAGGAAATTACATTGATAAATGGATGGGCGTGTACCATAATGGTACCACATTTGTAAATTATAAGACATATTTGACGTTTGATGAAGAAGGTAATGAGCAGTGGACAACGCCGGTTCCCTATCTGAGCGAGTACCGTTCTATCGAATCGTCGCATCAGATTTGTGAAGTGGGAATGTTCCGCTCACCGGACGGAAAGAGGATTGTGGCATTGGCAAGAAATCAGTCACATAATGGTCCGGCGACTATGTTTTATTCTGATGATGAAGGCGAGACGTGGAGCAAGCCGGTGGACCTTCCGGGATCACTGGCGGGTGAACGCCATAAAGCCATGTATGACCCGACAGACCCGACAGGCCAGCGTCTGATTGTGACTTTCCGTGAAATCTGCTATGATCTGAATGGTAACAATGAGTTCAATGGGGGCAGCGATTGGGTGGCAGGAGACTGGATTGCCTGGGTAGGCACCTATGATGATATTATGAATCAGGAGCAGGGAGAGTACCGCATTTTGCTCTGTGAAGATTGGGCGCATAATGCCAAATCCGGTGATACAGGGTATACGGGGCTTGTTGTGCAGCCGGACGGAACCTTTATCATGGACGCTTATGGGCATTGGGATAAAGATTGGTGGGCTGAGAAGCATGGAAGCCTGAGCGGGTATAATGTTTATAATGATCTGTGCTATATTAAACAGGCAAAATTTAAACTGTCTGATTTAGATGAGCTCGTATTGCCATCGATGCGGGACAGCCTGGAGGAAGAAATTGAAAAGGCAATTCTTCCGTCTGAGGAGTCGCGATATTCGAAGCGCACCTGGGCAGTATACCAGGATGCACTGGCAAAAGCACAGCAGGTATTAGACAACAGCAGCAGTACGCAGAATGAATGTTATGCGGCACGAGACGCGCTGAAAGATGCGAGATATTCCCTGTTGGTTGCAGGTACGGATGAGCGAGATGATTTGGATGATGAAATTTCGAATATCCTGAACGATAAAGAGAAGCCGTCAGATGCTTCCAAGTATGAAAAAGAGAGCTGGGATAAATATCAGGCGGCATTGGATGAAATCAAAAAAATACAGAGTAATCCGAAAAGTACGAAGGAGGAACTGGAAGAAGCGCTGAATAAGCTTACAACGGCAATCGAAGGGTTAAAACCGGCAGGGAGTTCCGGAGGAGATAAACCGGAACCAACCCCGAACCCAGAGCCGAAACCGGAACCAACCCCGAATCCGGGGCCAAATCCAGGGCCACAGCCTAATCCAACTCCAAACCCACAGCCGCCGTTTAAGGAGGGGGTTATTGTCAAATCGGGCAATGGCCGCTATCAGGTAGTCGATGAGAAGCGGAAGACGGCCAGGCTGGTAGAAGTAATCAATAAGAAAAAGACTACTTTGAGCGTTCCGGCAACAGTTAAGATTAATGGCGAAATATGTAAGGTGACAGAGGTTGGAGAAAAAGTCATGAAAGGCAACTCCAAGCTGAGGAAAGTAGTCCTTGGCAAGTATGTCGCTACAATCGGAAAACAGGCATTTATGAATTGTAAGAAACTGGCGAATGTTCAGCTAAAAGGGAAAGATTTGAAGAACATACGTCCGGGGGCATTTAAGAAGACTTCAGCGAAGCTGAAAGTAAGTGCAAAGAAGATGAATAAGAAGCAGAAAGCAAAGCTCCTGAAAGCCTTGAAGAAATCTGGAAGCAGCAAAAAAGTTAAGGTGAAATAGTGAGTGGATAGAAAATAGCCATGGGGAAGAGGAATGTCTAACCCATGGCTATTTTATAGGGCTTATATGACAGGAAAAAGGGAATTGACGCTTGTACGGATTTGGATTATACTGTTAATGAATGGATGGAAGGTAAGTTTGGAAGGAAACTTCTAAATCCGACAGGATGGCGCAGCAGATGTGTCAGAAAGAGGAAAAAATGATAAAAAGCATGACAGGCTTTGGACGGTGTGAGAATCTCCAGGGCGACAGGAAATTCACGGTAGAAATGAAGGCCGTGAACCACAGGTACTTTGACGTGAATATCAGGATGCCCAAGAAGCTCAGCTTTTTTGAGTCGGCATTGCGGAATGTACTGAAAGAATACATCCAGAGAGGGAAAGTGGATGTTTTTATTACGTATGAAGATTATGCCGAGAGCAATGTTTCCTTGAAGTATAATGAAGGAATTGCCAGAGAATATGTGAAATATTATGGGCAGATTGCGGAGCAATTCGGACTGGAAAATGATATTCGGACTTCTCTGGTTGCAAGGAGTCCGGAGGTACTGACGATGGAAGAGCAGGCCGTAGATGAGAAGGAATTGTGGGCGGCTCTTGAGAAAACCATGCGGTGTGCCAGTGAACAGTTTGTAGAATCCAGGCTCAAAGAAGGAGAAGCTTTGAAGGATGATTTGCTTGGAAAGCTTAACGGTATGTTGAAGGATGTGGAAGCAGTTGAGAAACGCTATCCTGAGATTATGGAGAACTACCGCAGGAAACTGGAAGAAAAGGTCAGGGAGCTTTTGGGGGATTTTCAGATAGAGGAAGGACGCATTGCCACGGAGGTGGTACTGTATTCGGATAAAATCTGTACAGATGAGGAGACTGTGCGTTTGAGAAGCCACATTGAAAGTATGAAGGATGCGTTGACAGAAGGCGGCGGCATCGGCAGGAAGCTGGATTTTATTGCACAGGAAATGAATAGGGAAGCGAACACGATTTTGTCCAAAGCAAATGATTTGGAGACTTCAAATATCGCCATTAGTTTAAAGACAGAAATCGAGAAAGTACGCGAACAGATTCAAAATATCGAGTAGTTAAGTTTGTGACAGGTTGGCAAAGCTGAACGGTTACTTAAAGTTTAGGGGCAGGAGTATAAAGTGGCGAGATTAATGAATATAGGTTTTGGTAATGCGGTGAATACGGATAAGGTAGTGGCAGTGGTGAATCCGGACGCAGCGCCGATTAAACGTATGGTGCAGCAGGCGAAAGAGAACGGAAGGGTTATTGATGCTACCCAGGGGAGGAGAACAAAGTCTGTGCTTGTAACCCAGGAGGATCATATAGTATTGTCTGCGTTGCAGCCAGACACTCTGATAAAGCGGTTTTCGAATGCTGCAATTATAGGGATGAAGGGGGAAGAAGATGAGCCATAGAGGGATTTTAATAGTGCTTTCCGGTTTCTCCGGCGCAGGAAAGGGGACGCTGGTAAATGCACTCAGGAAAAAATATGATGGTTATGCCCTGTCTATTTCAGCAACTACCAGGCAGCCGAGGGACGGGGAAGAGGAAGGCAAGGCATATTTTTTTAAAAGGGTAGAGGAATTCCGCCGTATGATAGATGAGGATGCTTTTATTGAGTACGCCCAGTATGTGGAGAATTATTACGGTACGCCAAGAGCCTATGTAGAAGAAATGCTGGAGCAAGGGAAAGATGTGATTTTGGAAATAGAGATTCAGGGCGCCCTGAAGGTAAGAGAAAAATATCCGGATGCGCTTCTGATGTTTGTGACTACACCGGATGCATCTACGCTTAAGCTGCGGCTTCTGGGCAGGGGAACGGAGACGGCAGAGGTAGTTTCGTCGCGTCTGGCGAGGGCAGTGGAAGAGGCGGAAGGGATAGAGAATTACGATTATCTGATTGTAAATGACGATTTGGATGCGGCAGTGGAAGAGATGCATGGAATCATCCAGGGAGAGCATTACCGCATAAGAAGAAATACAGGGTTTGTAAAAATGATAAGAAAAGATTTAGAGAGGTTTTCGAAAGGAGAATAGGCGAATGTTACATCCATCTTATACAGATTTAATGAATGTAGTAAATAGTGAAGTAGGGGAAAATGAGACTCCGGTGGTGAATAGCAGATATTCAATCGTACTTGCAACAGCAAAAAGAGCGCGGGAAATCATCGGAGGGGCAGATCCTCTGGTATACAGTTCAGGAAAGAAGCCTCTGTCTGTAGCAGTGGAGGAGCTGGATAAAGCGAAGATTAAGATTATGGCAGAGGAAGAGAAATCAGAAGATGAAATTGAGCTGGCAGAATAGAAAGGGCAGCATAAAATATGAAATTACTGTTTGTATCTCTGGGATGCGATAAGAACCTGGTGGACTCAGAAGTGATGCTTGCCCTTCTGAATGGGCAGGGCTATAGCCTGACGGACAACGAAAGTGAAGCGGATGTCATAATTATCAATACCTGCTGTTTTATCAATGATGCGAAGGAAGAGAGCGTACAGACGATTCTGGAAATGGCAGAGTATAAAAAATCCGGAAACTGTAAAGCCTTGATTGTGACAGGGTGCCTGGCGCAGCGTTACCAGAAGGAAATTGTGGATGAAATTCCTGAAGTGGATGCGGTTCTTGGCACGTCCACGTATGAAGAGATTGTAAAAGCAGCGGCGGATGCCCTGGAAGGGAAACGGTTTTTGGAGTTTCATGACATCAACAGCACACCAGACGGGAAACGAAAGAGGCTGCTTACAACAGGTGGGCATTATGCCCATCTGAAAATTGCAGAGGGATGCGATAAGCATTGTACATACTGCATCATACCTGCCGTGCGCGGGAAGTACCGGAGCGTTCCGATGGAAGAGCTGGTGCAAGAAGCGCGGGATTTGGCGGCGCAGGGTGTAAAGGAACTGATTCTGGTTGCCCAGGAGACTACGTTATATGGAGTAGATATCTATGGAAAGAAATCCTTACATAAACTGCTTCGGGAGTTGTGCAGGATTCAGGGCATCCGATGGATACGTGTCTTGTACTGCTATCCCGAAGAAATTTATGAAGAGCTGATTCAGACTATAAAGACAGAGCCGAAGATCTGCCATTACTTGGATTTGCCGATTCAGCATGCGAACGATGATGTGCTGAAACGGATGGGGCGCAGAACTACGAAAAAGGATCTGCAGGAAATCGTGGTGCATTTGCGCCGGGAAATTCCTGATATTGTACTACGCACAACATTGATCAGCGGTTTTCCGGGAGAAACACAGGAAGCCCATGAAGAGCTGATGCAGTTTGTGGACGAGATGGAATTTGAGCGTCTGGGCGTGTTTGCCTACTCGCCGGAAGAAGATACCCCGGCGGCCCAGATGGAAGGACAGATACCGGAAGAAATCAAAGAAGAGCGCAGGGATGAACTGATGGAGCTGCAGCAGGAGATTTCGTTTGACAAAAATGAAGATATGGCGGGCAGGACGCTGCTGGCTATGGTAGAAGGAAAAGTGGCGGATGAAAATGCCTATATTGCCCGCACCTATATGGATGCGCCGGGAATTGACGGTTATCTGTTTATCAATACAGATGAAACGCTGGTGACGGGAGATTTTGCAAGGGTAAAAGTGACAGGAGCCCTGGAATATGATTTGATAGGAGAGATTGCAGAATGAATGCACCAAATATGTTAACAATATTAAGGGTGGTCATGATTCCGTTTTTTGTGGCTTTCTTGTTGCTTGATATTACGGAATATGACAAATATATCGCTCTGGCTATTTTCATTGCAGCAAGCTTTACAGACACTTTGGACGGTTATCTGGCAAGGAAAAACAACCAGGTAACGAATTTTGGGAAATTTATGGATCCGCTTGCAGATAAACTGCTGGTATCGGCGGCGATGATCTGTCTGGTGGAATTAGATATGATTCCAAGCTGGGTTGTAATTGTAATCATCAGCCGGGAATTTATTATCAGCGGTTTTCGGCTGGTGGCGTCGGACAACGGCATTGTAATTGCAGCGAGCTGGTGGGGAAAAATTAAGACCGTATCCCAGATGGTTATGATTATCCTTTTGATAGGAGATTTTGGCGGAGTGTTTACGATGCTTGAACAGGTGTTTATTTATATTGCATTGATTCTGACAGTAATTTCCCTTATAGATTATATTGCAAAAAATAAGCAGGTTCTGAAGATGCAGGATTAGATAGAGGGACTTAGCCATCAGATAACAGGCGGAAATGCGCCGGACATTGGAGGTAAAAATGGAAGTTGAGTTAATTTCGGTGGGAACAGAGCTGCTGCTTGGAAATATTGTGAATACAAACGCGGCATATCTTTCGGAGCAGTGCGCTCTATTGGGGCTTTCTATGTTCCACCAGTCTGTAGTGGGGGATAATGAGGAACGTCTGGCAGAGGCGATTCAGACAGCACTGGGACGTTCAGATGTAGTAATCTTGAGCGGAGGGCTGGGGCCTACGAAGGATGACCTTACCAAAGAGGCTGCAGCCAAGGTGATGGAAATGCCTCTGAAAGAAGATAAGCATACCCGGAAGCTGATTGCGGAATATTTTAAGAACAGCGGAATTAAAACTGTTACGGAAAATAATTGGAAGCAGGCGCAGGTGCCGGAGGGAGGCATTGTGGTAGACAATGACAATGGTACGGCGCCCGGACTGATTTTGGAAAAGGACGGAAAATCTGTTATACTGCTGCCAGGCCCTCCGAATGAGATGCAGCCCATGTTTGCGAAAAGCATTTTTCCGTATTTGAATAAACTTCAGCCGGAAATGATATGCTCCTGTATGGTGAAGATATGCGGGCTGGGAGAGAGCTATGTGGAAACACAGATTGCAGATTTGATTGAAAAGCAGACGAATCCTACGCTTGCCCCATATGCAAAGACCGGGGAGGTGCATCTGCGGATTACGGCGAAGGCTTCTGACGAGAAAGAAGCGAAGAAACTGATCAAACCAATGGTTCGGGAGCTTAGGAAACGCTTTGGCGACTATATTTATTCTACAGATGAGCATGAGACGCTGGCAGAAAGTGTTCTAAAGCTTCTGAAAGAGCGGGAATTGACGCTTACTACGGCAGAGTCATGTACAGGCGGCATGCTGGCGGCAAGGCTGACAGATGTGCCCGGAGCATCCGAAGTGTTTAAGCAAGGACTTGTAACATACAGCAATAAAGCAAAAAGAAAGCTTTTGGATGTAAAAAAGACAACGCTGAAAGATTATGGGGCAGTCAGTGAGAAGACTGCCAAAGAGATGGCGAAAAACGGCGCTTTTGTAACCGGGTCAGATGTATGTATATCTATTACCGGAATCGCGGGACCGGACGGAGGAAGTGAGGAGAAGCCGGTGGGGCTGGTCTACATGGCATGCAGCCTGAACAATAAAGTTACTGTAAAAGAATATCATTTTCAGGGAAGCAGAGAGAAGATACGGGAGTATTCCGTGGTGAGGGCGCTTACGCTGCTGCGGAGCTGCATCTTGGAAAGTGACGGAAAAGAAAGTTAAATGGCCGTCGCCGGGCAGAGAATGCCTGGCGGCGTTTTTTGCGTGAAAATTAGGAATGATGTTATGTATTAGAATTGTTTTTGCTGTATCTTGGAATCTTTTCGTGGTATAATGTATAAAAATTGTGTGCGAACACATAAAGACAAGAAATGATGAAACTTGAGGAGGAAAAAGCGATGCTGGAAATTAGGAATTTTTCAAAAACATATAAAAAAGGGAAAAAGGCGGTTGATAACCTGACGCTTACCGTGGAAGCGGGGGATATCTATGGATTCATCGGACACAATGGCGCAGGAAAAAGTACTACAATTAAATCTGTTGTGGGTGTGCTGGATTTTGAGGAAGGTGAAATTCTGATTGACGGAAAAAGCATTCGCAAATCTCCGGTAGAATGTAAAAAAGTTACGGCATATATCCCTGATAATCCGGATATTTATGAACATTTGACAGGAGTTAAATATCTGAACTTTATCGGAGATATTTATGAAGTTCCGTCCAAAATAAGGAAAGAACGTATTGCAAAGTATGGAGATTTGCTGGAAATTACCGGAAGTCTGGGGGACTTGATTTCTTCTTATTCTCATGGGATGAAGCAAAAGGTGGCGCTTATTTCTGCACTAATCCATCAGCCCAAGCTGATGGTTCTGGATGAGCCGTTTGTAGGGCTTGACCCTAAGGCTTCCATTACTTTAAAAAATATCATGCATGAAATGTGTGGGAACGGAAGTGCGATTTTCTTTTCTACCCATGTTCTGGAGGTTGCGGAAAAGCTGTGTAATAAGATTGCAATTATCAAAGATGGCAGGCTGATTGTGAGCGGGGAAACGGAGAAGCTTACAGGGGATGAATCTCTGGAGAACCTTTTCCTGG
Source organism: Hominisplanchenecus murintestinalis (assembly GCA_004793585.1). Classification (GTDB taxonomy): domain Bacteria; phylum Bacillota; class Clostridia; order Lachnospirales; family Lachnospiraceae; genus Hominisplanchenecus_A; species Hominisplanchenecus_A murintestinalis. The sequence continues at coordinate 55,619 of SRZB01000019.1, forward strand.
AGGTGATTGAAGATGAAAAATAAGTGTTTTCTGTTGATGAAGGTACAGCTTTTAGGACAGTTCAGGGGAAAGGAAAAGAAACGCGGCACGGTTGTAATGATGGCAGCATATCTGTTTGTGGACGTAATGATTGCGGCGTACAGTTTTCTGGTAGCAGCAGGCCTGGGAGCTATGGAACTTTCCTATATGATACCCGGGTTTGCTTTGGCAATCACGAGTGTGATTACTCTATTTTTTACGGTATTAAAGGCAAATGGTGTATTGTTTGCTTATCGGGATTATGAGCTTTTGCTGTCATTTCCAATAAAAACGGGAACGGTGATAGCCAGCCGTTTCCTGTCGATGTATTTGATGAATCTGCTGTTCACAGCAGTTGTAATGCTTCCCATGGGGGCCGGATATGTGATATGGGAGCATCCGGGTATTGGATTTTACCCTATCTGGCTCTTGGGAATGATGGCGGCGCCTTTGCTTCCAACGACGGCAGCAACCGTGATTGGCGCGTTGATTATCCTGTTTACATCAAGGTTCCGCCATGCGAATGTGCTTACTACGGTTTTAACCATTGGCATTACCAGTGTCATTATGGTACTGTCTTTTGGGTTAAGCGGTATGGATGAGGGGGATATTCTGGTTCAGGAGCTGAACCAGCTGGGACAGGTGATGCTTGGAGCGATTCACAGACTGTATCCTCTGTCGGTACTTTTTGAGCGTGCGGTGATTTCCTTCGATATGTTTTCCTTTTTTACATTTTTGCTGCTTTCTATAGGGTGGTATCTGATTTTTTTGAAGCTGGTATCATTGAAGTATAAGAGTATGAATACGGCATTGATGAGCTGGCATGCGCGTTCGGACTATAAGCTGGGGACGCTTAAAACATCTAGTCCGCTGATGGCAGTATGCAGAAAAGAGGCAAAGCGTTTTTTTGGATGCCCGATGTATACCACAAATATGGGGATAGGACTGGTGATGATGGTGCTTTTCGGCGTTGCGTTAGCAGTGATGGGACCTGAAAAGCTGGAGAAGTGGGTGAATATACCGGGCATGTCTGAAGGTATTACAAAGGTATTGCCTTTTATGATTGCCATGCTGCAGTGTATGAGCTGTACGACGTGTGTGTCTCTGTCACTGGAGGGAAGAAACTTATGGATTCTGAAATCTCTTCCGCTAGATAAGAAAACGGTGTACCAAGGGAAAATCCTGTTTAATTTGTTGCTCACGGTTCCGGCAGGCATCCTGGTTTCCCTGCTGATAGCTGTCAGGATTCCTATGAGTGCCTGGGAGGTCCTGTTCTTATTTATAATTCCGGTAGTGTATGCAGTCTTTATCAGTGTGCTGGGAATGTATATTAACATTAAGTTCCCGAAGTATGACTGGACGAGCGAGGCGGCAGTGGTAAAGCAGAGCGCTTCAAGCATGGCCGGGATTTTTGCAGGGATGTTTAATGCGCTGATTCCTTTAATCCTGATGCTGGTTCTTCAGGGGATGTTTGCAAAGATTTTCGAAGTTTTTCTGGTAGTGTTAGAAGGGGGATTAGCATATTTTCTATACCGTCATGTGATAAAATTGGATTTTTAAGCTATTTGACGGTGGCAGGTGTAAAAAACATTGGTAAATACGCATAAAATGCGACAAAAATATTGACATTTTGTAGTGGATTGTACTAATATAAAGGAAAAGCAGACGGAGGTGGGGTCATGAGAGAAGTAGACCTGTTAAGAAAAGCTTTATTTGAAAGTAAGTATACGGTTGCCCTCTGCTGTAGCGGTCTGTTAGAGGAAGTAGGGCGGGCAAGTGTACGGACGCAGTCTCGAGCTTATGAAATTGAGATGAAATATGGGTATTCTCCGGAGGAGATTTTTAATGCCGCATTTTTCAGTACACGGCCGGAAAAGTTTTTTGATTATTATAAGGCGGAGATACTGCCCGGAGATATGGAGCCGGGAGAATCTTTTCGTTATCTGAGGGAACTGGAACAACGCAGCCTGATACATCTTATGATTACGGACAATACCTGTAATTTTTACTCAAGGGTAGGATGCCGGAATGTAATCATGATGCACGGAGATGTGGAAGATAATGTCTGCATTAACTGCGGAAAGCGGTTTCGTGCAGATTACGTGGCGAAGAGCAGAGGAATTCCCTGCTGTGACGAGTGCGGAAAGATATTGAGACCCAAAGTAGTAATGTTTGGCGAGGCGGTAGATAACCGTTTGATGACAAGAGCCATTAACGAAATTACAAAAGCCGAAGTGCTTCTGGTAATCGGTGCAAACCTGGACGGAGCTTTTGCAGAACGGTATGTGAAATATTTTGATGGGAAGAAACTGGTAGTCATCGACCCGGAGGACGCTTTTAAAGACAGGGTTGCAGATTTGGCAATCCACCGTCCGGTACGGGATGTATTACGGGAGCTGTTAGAAGGCTGCTAATATCAAAAGTTAAAGAAAGGTAACCGTTCCGGAACCAAAGGAGGTATGCGGGCGGTTACCTTTGTATTTGATATTGGGAAAAAGTATTTTTCTTATGTATTCATGGATAGAAGGAGGTTATTCACATGCAAGAAAAGAAAGAAAAAGAAGAACAGAAAAGCCAGGAGGCGCGGCAGGAAAAAAAGCTCAGTGAAACCTGGGCGCAGGATGCCTTGGGAGACTTAGAGGACTGGATAGAAGAGCAGGGGATTTACATACGGCAGTGAAAGGATGCGGCAAATTGCGGTTTGAAAGTTGATTATAACAGTTCAGCCCAGGACTTTGCATTTGCTGCAAAGTCCGTAAGAATGCGTAAATTTAGGCAGAGAATCCAGCCCTTTGTGATCAGCAAACTTTAAATGGGCTGGATTCCGTAGCAGTAAAGCCGAAGGCTGAACTGTTACAGTTGATTCGCGATTTGAAAAAAAGTACTTGCATTTTGGCAGGGGATGGGGTATAATAGGTGACATGCAGATATAGTTCATCGGTAGAACGCTAGCTTCCCAAGCTGGAGAGACGGGTTCGATTCCCGCTATCTGCTTTTTGTTTTTGGTAGTGTTAATTCACGGCATATATCAGATGCGAAACCAGTCAGACATTTGTTTGTGTTTGATTGGTTCTTTTTTTACACACTAGAAAAAGGATATGGGGATAAAAATGCAGAAGGGATGATAAAAAATGAAAATTTTATTTATTGAATGGAGCAGTTGTGGGAAGAAAGATTTGGTGGAGGCTTTTATTAAAGAAGGGCATGAACTGATTTATCCTCCGTTTTCGATTGAAGGAAAGACATATCAGGAGCTTCCTGAGATTGAACGCCAGTTTTCTTCCGTCGTGCGGGAGGAAGCGCCGGATCTGGTTTATACGACGAATTATTATCCGGCAATTTCCAATCTGTGCTGTAAGGAAAATGTTCGGTATATTTCCTGGCTGTATGACAGCCCGTACCGCAGGCTTTTTTCAGAAAGTGTCCTTAATCCGTGCAACATCATCTATGTATTTGATAAGCAGCTGTATCTTGAGTGTCATAATGCCGGTATTTCTACGGTACGTTATATGCCGCTGGCTGCGAATACGGAACGATTGGACGCTATTCAAACAGACGGGTATACATATGATGTCTCTTTTGTGGGTTCTTTATATTTGGAGAATGGCAGTGCATTTGTGCAGGTGCTGAATTCTGTTTCTGATTATACAAAAGGATACCTGAACGCACTTGTGGCTGCCCAGCTGAAAATACAGGGGTACAATTTTATTGAGGAAGTCCTGGGACCGGTGATAGGGGATATGGCAAGGGCATACCCAATGACGCGGGAGCCGGGGGGGATAGAATCACAGGAATATTTTTATGCGCAATACGTGGTTAATGAGTGGATTACTGCAGTAGACCGTATTGATTTGCTGGAGACGGTTGCCCGAGAGTGTGCAGGGGTGGATCTTTTTACACAGCATAAAGACTTTTCGGCGTCGAATGTGCGCAATCACGGGACTGTTGATTATTATGAGGAGATGCCGAAGGTCTTCAAACAGAGCCGGATTAACCTGAATATTACCCGGCGTGGAATTCAAAGCGGGATTCCGCTGCGCGCAGTAGATATTATGGGAAGCGGAGGATTTCTGGTTAGCAATTTTCAGTCTGATTTTTTGGACTATTTTATTCCAGGGGAGGATTTTGTATATTATGAGAGTAAAGAGGATTTACAGCAGAAAATAGATTATTATTTGAACCATGAAGAAGAACGCAGGGCAATTGCCAAACGTGGACATGACAAAATTGCAGCGGGGCATACCTACAGGCATCGGATAAGGGAAATGCTGAGTGCACTTTGATGGCAAGTGTTTTTTGCTGCAGACTATCTAAAAATGAGCCGTGGCTTTTTGTATTTAAAAGCTGCGGCTCATTTTGGGTTATTTATTTTCTAAAATTTTATCAATGCTGACCAGCTTTACACTAAGGACAAAAATATCGGTTGCGATCGCCAGCTCTTCCGGTGTAGGGTAGGAAGGCGCGATACGGATATTGCTGTCCTGGGGGTCTTTTCCGTAGGGGAATGTGGCTCCTGCTCCTGTCATAACCAGCCCGGCTTCCTTTGCTTTTGCTACGATATCTTTTGCACATCCTGGAAGGGCGTCGAAGGAAATGAAGTAACCGCCTCTTGGTTCAATCCAGTTTCCGATTTCCAGGCCGCCCAGCTCATGTTTCAGGCAGTTCAGTACGGTTTCAAATTTCGGGCGCAGGATTTCTGCATGTTTCCTCATATGCTGTACCATTCCGTGGATATCTTTGAAAAAGCGTACATGGCGGAGCTGATTCAGTTTATCATGGCCGATGGTCTGCATTGCCATTTGTTTTTTTATATATTCCAGGTTTGCTTTTGATGTTCCGATGGCTGCTACGCCTGAGCCTGGGAAACTTACTTTTGAAGTAGAGCAGAATTTGTATACCATGTCGGGATGGCCTTCTTTTTTGCATTCCATTAAGATTTCAACCAGATTGTCCTGCTTGTCATCGTACAGATGGTGGATTCCGTAGGCGTTGTCCCAGTAGATGCGGAAATCTTCAGCTGCGGGATTCAGCCTTGCAAATCTGCGTACAGTTTCATCAGAGTATGTGGAACCCTGGGGATTCGAATATTTCGGCACGCACCAGATACCTTTTACTGCCGGGTCGTTGTTTACATATTTTTCGACCAGATCCATATCCGGGCCGTCCGGTGTCATCGGGATATTTATCATTTCGATTCCGAAATGCTCTGTAATCGTGAAATGCCTGTCATATCCGGGAACCGGACAGAGGAACTTCACTTTCTCTAATTTACACCAGGGAGTGCTGCCCATAACGCCGTGGGTCATGGAACGTGACACCGTATCATACATGATGTTCAGGCTGGAGTTTCCGTAAATAATGATATTGTCAGGGGAAACTTCTGTCATATCGGCAAGCAGTTCTTTTGCTTCCCGGATGCCGTCCAGCACACCGTAGTTCCGGCAGTCCACGCCTTCTGAGCACTTTAAATCTGTCTCGCTGTTCAGTACGTCCATCATTCCCATAGCCAAATCCAGCTGTGCGGCGGAAGGTTTTCCTCTGGACATATCCAGCTTCAGCCCTTTGGCTTTGACTTCTTTAAATTTTTCCTCCAGTACTGATTTTTCCTGAAGTAGTTCTTCCCTGCTCCTGTCCTTATACGCTGTCATAATCGTCCTCCTCTTGAAATGTCTTTCTTGGAAATACACCTGTTTGCACAGGGTGTATTTTTTTGCCCTTTGCAATTTTATTACGCCCGGGGCGATTCGTCAAGTGTTTCTTAAGAGTTTTTCGACGGCTTCCTGCCGGGGGTTTGCATTTAGTCATAAAAGAAAGAATTAAGAAACGCATAATTGAAATTTCCCGAAAAGGAGGCTATACTAAAGCAGACATAGTTTTGCAGAACGTGATTTGAGGAGAATGGATACATATGGAAAAATTTTTAAGGCAGATATTTGGGAATGAAGGGATTCGTTATATATTTTTCGGCGCATGTACTACGCTGGTGAATGTAGGAGCGTATGCGGCGCAGAGATATCTTTTTGGGGTTGATGTAACGGCAGCCAATATGATTTCTATTGCATTGGCGATTTTGTTTGCCTATGTGGTAAATAAACAGTATGTGTTCAAAAGCAGGACAGCTTCTGTAAAAGAGCTTCTGGCTGAAGCGGCACAGTTTATCGGCATGCGCCTTGGCACAATGTTCCTGGAAGTGTTTGGCGTAGTGTTTTTAAGCAGTGTTTTCGGCATCGACGACATGCTTTCCAAGCTGGCGGTGCAGGCGGTAGTTTTGGCGCTTAATTACCTGTTTAGTAAGCTGTTTGTGTTTAATAAGGAAAAGAAGGAATTGCCGGAGTTGGAAAAGAAAGTGCAAAGGATACGGAGAAAATGCTGCTTTTGGGGTTTTACGATCCCGGCTGTCGTTGTGACGGCGGCGTTTATAGGGAACGGTGTGTTTCCGTTTGGGGACAGAGGCGTGCTGATTATTGACTCCCTGCACCAGTATCTGCCGTTTTTTACGGAATTTCATGAAAAGCTGGTGAATTCAGAATCCCTGCTGTATTCTTTTGGCGGCGGGCTGGGCTATAATTTCTGGGCGACGATTGCGTATTATCTGGCAAGCCCGATGAATTTTCTGGTGAGCCTGTTCCCAAAGGAACATATGATGGATGTGATGGCGCTTTTTATTGTGTTGAAAATCGGTTTGTGCGGTTTGACCATGACCTGGTATTTTACAGAGCATGACAGAGGAAGGAGCTATTACCCGATTGCGTTCGGTACGATGTTTGGGCTGAGCAGCTTTATCATCGGTTACTATTTTAATCTAATGTGGCTGGAGAGTATCGCGATGCTTCCGCTTGTAATGCGGGGGATTGAACGGATTGTTAAGGATGAAAAGAAAAAATCTCTTTACTGTCTGGCGTTGTTTTATGCTCTGTACTGTAATTATTATATCGGCTTTATGCTGTGTCTTTTTTCCTGCCTGTATTTTCTGGTACAGTGGGTTTCTGCCCGGAAAGTGGAAGGGAAGAGAGTCCTGGATTCCTGCCTGACCTTTGGATGGTATTCACTTCTTGCCGGGGGAATGGCGGCGATTATTTTGCTGCCTGCATTTGTGGGGCTGGGAACTACGGAGTCGGCGCAGAACAGTTTTCCGTCTCCGTTGAAATTTTATGTGGAAAATCTTTCCCAGCTTACCAGCCATTTTGCATTTGTGGAGCCAATTAATATTGCGGATGACCAGATTGGAGTCAATGCATTTTGCGGCACGGTGACGATGATTCTGGGATGTCTGTATGCTCTGGATAAGAGACGGAGCATACGGGAGAGGGCTTCGAAACTGCTGCTGATAGGTTTTTTGTATGCGAGCTTTGACATTAATGTGCTGAATTTTATCTGGCATGGCTTTCATGTGCAGAATGGACTTCCGAACCGCTTTGCATTTATTTATATTGCTATGCTGCTTTCCGTGGGGTTTGATGTGATGACAGACTTGCGGAGGCTCTCGTGGGAGCGGGTAGCAGTTGCGTGTGTGCCGCCTATGGGATTTGCAGTGTATTCAGCGTGGACAGGTCTGGGAGAACGGGAACCTTATGTCTATACGGCAGTTATCGTGCTTCTGGCAGTTTACAGCGTTCTGCTGTTGCTGTACCGCAGCGGGAAGAAGATGGGGGAATATACATTCCGATGTGCGTTTATGTCCCTGGTGCTGGCAGAGATGACGGCTACAGGCGCGGTGGGCGTGTGTATGAACGGCACGGTGGGCAGAAGCACTTATGTAGATGAACAGAAAGCCTACGAAAAAATGATTGCCAGGCGGCAGGATAACAGTTTTTACAGGAGCGATATCGACAGCAGCCGGATGAGGAATGAAAATATGTTTATGGGTGGAAATGGCGTGGTATTGTTTTCTTCTACCATGCCGGCAGCTACGGTAGATATCTGTAAAAGCCTGGGGATTGAGGCGAGGACGAATAAGAATGGGTATAATGGGTTCACAAAGCTAGCGAACGATATTTTTGGCGTAAAATATATTGTGTCGCAAACAGACACGACGTCTCTTTACCAGATGGAAAAAGTAGATTATGAGGAACCGCTGGCTATGTATCAGAATACGGGGGCGCTTTCTCTGGGATTTATGGTAAATTCGGAAATTAAAGAATGGGATATCGAAGAAGATGGTACGCCGCTTGATGTTCAGAACCGTTTTATAGAGCTGGCAACAGGCAGCCATGGTATATTTTTTGAAAATCAGGAAATTGCGATGCATGACGGAGAAACCTATGAGATCCTTCTTCCGGCCGGAAAGCAGGCGTATCTTTATTTACCTGAGTCAGTGGAAGAGGTAGAACTTACCACTCCGCAATATTCCAAGAGTTATGACAGATTTACCGACCATCTGTATGATTTAGGGTGTTTTGCGGAAGATAATACCGCGACGGTTACTGTAACTATGAAAGAAGGTCAAACCGAAGCGGAAGCAAGCGTATACGTATGCGATGACGCGGCATATAAAGAGATGCATGCGCTTCTGGCAGATGAGCAGATGGAGCTGGATGTCGCAGAGGATGGGAAAATCCGGGGGCGTGTAACGGCAAAGGAGGCCGGAACCCTGCTGCTTTCAATTCCCTATGATGAAGGATGGAGCATCAAGGCAGATGGGCAGGAGATAACTGCGTACCGGGTAGGCCAGGCGCTTACAGGAATTGATTTAGAATCCGGGGAGCATGAGATTTCTATGGATTATACTCCGCCGGGATTGTGGATGGGAACGGCAGTGAGCCTGGTGTGTATCGCATTGTACCTCGTAACGGCGGCAGAGGCGCAGAGGCGCGATGCCCGGATTGAGCAGCGGGAAGCAGAAGAGGCTGTAAGGCGTGAAGAAGAGAGAAGAAGGAGACTCGAAGAGGAAAAAGAGAGAAATAGATTTTCAAGGAAATCACAGATGTTCCAGGCAGGAATTTTTGCCGTATTAAATGAAAAGAAGGAAGAGTTGGAGCAGCAGGGCAGGAGGATTTATAATCTGTCGGTGGGCACGCCGGATTTTGAGCCCGCGCCTCATGTGATGGCAGCGGTTGCTGAGGCCGCAAAGAATCCGGAAAATTACAGGTATGCATTGACAGACAGACCATTTCTGCTGGAGGCGGTACAGGATTTTTACAGGAATCGTTTTGGTGTGGAATTGATGCCGGAGGAAATCATGACTATCAATGGCTCACAGGAGGGCATGGCGCATATTACCTGGGCATTGTGCAATCCTGGTGACGTAGTCTTAGTACCGAATCCCGGATACCCGATTTTCAGCATCGGTCCGGCGCTTTGCGATGCAAAGGTGGTGGAATATCCACTGTATCCTGAGAACGGCTTCCTGCCGAAGTTTGCCGATATTCCGGCAGAGATGGCAAGACGTGCGAAGTTTATGCTGGTGTCCTATCCTCTGAACCCCGTATGTGCGGTGGCAGATGATGGATTTTATGAGGAATTGATTGCCTTTGCCCGGAAATATCAAATCATCATTATCCATGATAATGCATATTCTGATATTATCTACGGAGAGAGAATCGGAAAATCTTTTCTTGCATATGAAGGGGCGAAAGAAGTGGGCGTAGAACTATATTCCCTCTCCAAATCTTATAATTTGACGGGAGCCAGAATTTCTTTTGTGCTGGGCAACCGGGAGATTGTAGATACATTCCGTGCGGTGCGTACACAGATTGATTATGGAATGTTCTTGCCTCTGCAGTATGGGGCAGCGGCAGCGCTGAGCGGATCAAGGGAAAGCGTAGAAGCGCAGCGAAGAGAGTACGAGGCGAGGATGGAAGCGCTGTGCGGCGGTCTGCGTGAAATCGGATGGGATGTTCCGGACAGCCAGGGTACAATGTTTGTGTGGGCTCCGCTTCCAAAAGGATATGAAGACTCAAATGCATTCTGTATGGAATTGATGGAGAGAGCAGGTGTGATTTGCGTGCCGGGCAGCAGCTTTGGTTCGCTGGGAGAAGGGTTTGTACGTTTTGCGCTGGTAGAGCCGGTTCATGTGATGAAGGAGATTGTGGAAGCTGTCAGGGAGAGCGGTATACTTGTGGCAAATGAGAGGGGAAACATTCCGAAAAAAGACACGGAGAATAATATTTTATAAAGGGCAGGTAAAGAGAGTGGAAAAAGGATTTTTGGATAAGGTTTGCAGCATTGTAGGAAATGATAATGTATCTGTAGATGAACCGATGAAGAAACACACGACTTTTCGGATTGGGGGTCCCGCGGACTACTATGTAACGCCGCATAGCGGGGAAGAGGCTGCACAGGTGATAAAGGCGTGCCGTGAGTGGAAGCTTCCGTTTTATATTTTGGGAAACGGAAGCAATCTTCTGGTAAGTGATAAGGGATTTCGAGGCGTTATCATACAGATGTTTAAAAATTATAGTGAGGTTTCTGTGGATGGCGTCTGCGTGACAGCCAGAGCAGGCGCTCTGTTATCTAAAATAGCTAAGACAGCATTAGAAAATAATCTCACAGGGTTAGAATTTGCAGCCGGAATTCCGGGAACCCTTGGAGGGGCAGTGGTGATGAATGCCGGAGCCTATGGCGGCGAAATGAAAGATGTACTGGAGGAAGTGGGAGTGCTTTCAGGGGAAGGAGAAATCCTGAGGCTGAAAAGAGAGGAGCTGGATCTGGGCTACCGCACCAGTGTCATTGCGCGGAAAGGATATATCGTACTGGAAGCGAAAATGCGGCTTCAGGAAGGAAAACGGGAAGCGATTGCATCCCGTATGGAAGAATTAAAAGAGAAACGCGTAAGTAAACAGCCGTTGGAGCTTCCGAGTGCCGGGAGTACTTTTAAACGTCCGGAAGGGAACTTTGCCGGAAAATTAATCATGGAGGCGGGGCTTCGGGGGTTTTCCGTAGGAGATGCCCAGGTATCTGAGAAGCACTGCGGATTTGTGGTGAATAAAGGCGGGGCGACAGCCCTACAGGTGAGGGAGCTGATGCAGGAAGTCATAAGGCGGGTAGAGGAGACTTCAGGGGTTACTCTGGAGCCGGAAGTAAAGATGTTGGGGGAATGGTAACGGTTCAAATTCGGAACTGTGGCTGTTGTCCCGCGGCGCGGGAGATAGGAGTTTGACTTATGAGATTTGTAATTGTGACCGGGATGTCGGGCGCAGGGAAGAGTACAGCGCTCAAAATGCTGGAGGATATGGGATATTTCTGTGTGGATAACCTTCCGATACTTTTGCTGAAAAAATTTGCGGAACTGGCGTGCGATTTGGGCAGTGAGATTGAGAAAGTAGCGCTGGGAGTTGATGTGCGCAGCGGACAGGCGTTAGGGGAATTGGAGCAGGAACTTGAGGAGATTGCTATGGAAGGATTTCAGTATGAAATCGTATTTTTGGATGCTTCGGACTCTGTGCTGGTAAAACGGTATAAGGAGACACGCCGCAGCCATCCTCTTTCGCGGGGTGACAGAGTGGACAAGGGAATTGCCCTGGAAAGGGCAAAGATGGGTTTTTTGAAAAAACATGCGGACTATATTATTGATACGAGCCAGCTGCTTACCCGGGAGCTGCATCAGGAGCTGGGAAAAATCTTTGTGTGGAACCAGGAATTTAAAAGCCTGGTGATAACTGTGCTTTCTTTTGGGTTTAAATATGGGATTCCGAATGATTGTGATTTGGTGTTTGATGTGCGTTTTCTTCCAAATCCTTTTTATGTAGAGGAGCTTCGGAATAAGACAGGACTGGACGCAGAGGTTCAGGACTATGTGATGGGGTTTGAGCTGGCACATGAGTTTCTGGACAAGCTGGCAGATATGGTTGAATTTCTAATACCCAATTATGTGGCGGAGGGGAAAAACCAGCTGGTTATTGGCATTGGCTGTACCGGAGGGAAACATCGTTCGGTTACTTTGGCAGGCAGGCTTTATGAGCGGCTGAAAACGTGCAGTGAATATGGGAGCAGAATTGAACACAGGGATATCGCAAGGTAGAATGCAGGCGGATAAGGAGAAGAGATGTCGTTTTCGAGTGATGTGAAAGAGGAGTTATCACGGCAGCTATGCGCAGCCAGACATTGCCGGATAGCAGAAATTGCCGCTATTATCAGTATGTGCGGCAGTGTTTCGATTTCAAAAGAAGAGAAGTATTGCCTGCGGGTACAGACAGAAAATCTCTCTGTGGCAAGAAAATACTTTACATTACTGCAAAAAACCTTTAATATAGATACGGAAGTTTCCATAAAGCAGAATGTGTACTTAAAAAAGGCACCGACGTATCTGGTGCTGGTGAAGAATCACGAAGATGCCATGAAGATACTTCAGGCGGCCAGGCTGATTGGATGGAATGGAGAAATTAGAGAAAATCTGTCGCTTCATGATAATCTGGTGATTCAGAAGTCCTGTTGTAAGCGCGCGTTTATCCGAGGTGCATTTTTGGCTTCGGGCTCTATCAGCAATCCTCAGAAGTCTTATCATTTTGAGATTGCCTGCGCCACAGAGAGAAAAGCAGAACAGCTTCGCGATATTATTAACAGTTTTGAAATGGATGCGAAGATTGTACGGCGGAAAAAGTATTATGTAGTTTACATCAAAGAGGGTTCCCGGATTGTGGATATTCTGAATGTGATGGAGGCGCATGTGGCGCTGATGGATTTGGAGAATGTGCGGATTTTAAAAGAAATGCGGAATTCCGTGAACAGAAAAGTAAACTGTGAAACGGCAAATATTCATAAGACGGTGAATGCCGCAGTAAAGCAGACAGAGGACATAAAATATATTCAGTCAAAAATCGGCTTTGAAGATCTTGCAGAGGGACTTGCAGACACGGCACGGCTTCGTCTTGAGAATCCAGATGCTTCGCTGAAGGAGCTGGGGATGATGCTTGCCCCACCAGTGGGGAAGTCCGGCGTAAATCACAGATTGAGAAAGCTTAGTGCACTTGCTGAAGAGTTGCGTGGGAATGAAGGAGGAGAGCTATTATGATTAGGAAATCAATCAAAGTGCAGATATCGAATGGGCTGGAAGCGCGGCCTGTAGCGGTATTGGTGCAGGTGGCGAGCCAATATGAAAGTGCAGTATATGTGGAGCTGGCTAAGAAGCGTGTGAACGCGAAGAGTATTATGGGAATGATGACCCTGGGATTAAATGAAGGGGATAATGTTATCATTTCTGCAGAAGGCACAGACGAAGAGGCGGCTATGCAGGGGATTGAAAAGTATTTAAGCGGGAATTAGAGTAGTATTGTCTTACATAAATTTACTGTATTTTACGCAAGACGATACCAGGCAGATGGAACATAATGAGGGGCTGGCGCAGGGATGCGGCGGCTTCTGTTTTTACAAAGAAAAAAATATCGAAAAAAATCAAAAAAAGTACTTGACATATTCGGAAAGGTTTGGTAGACTAAGGAAGCTGTCGGGGACGAAACAAACAAGACAGCAGAGGACATTGATAATTGAACAGTGAAACAACCTTGAAAGTTCATGAAGACAAGGTCTTGAGAGAGACCATCCATGACTGAGGAAAAGAAGTTTCCGAAGTTCTGGAGAGTGAAATTCAAAGAACAGATGTACAACTACATCGACCTTAAAACAGTAAAACAAGGGATAGAACAGCCAAGCTGATTCTTGAACTGGATTGCAACACTTTTTATGAGAGTTTGATCCTGGCTCAGGATGAACGCTGGCGGCGTGCTTAACACATGCAAGTCGAGCGGAGCACATCATTGGAATCCTTCGGGAGGAAGAGGATGTGGCTTAGCGGCGGACGGGTGAGTAACGCGTGGACAACCTGCCCTATGCAGGG
>SRZB01000001.1 GCA_004793585.1 Hominisplanchenecus murintestinalis
AGCAAGTAAACTTGCACGGTCTCTCCTCCCCCTGCTTCGCCGTGCTCGCTCTACTTCGCTCCGCTTCGTTTCGCTTGGGCTGTGCGCCCTATATTCGAATCTTTATGCAGCCCTTAGCAAGTAAACTTGCACGGTCTGCATAAAGATTCGAATGCACGGCTAGACAGTATCAAAATTGTTTCAGAAATCTGATATCATTTTCATATAGCAGCCGCATATCGTCGATTTCATATTTCAGAAGTGCGATACGCTCCAGCCCGACGCCGAATGCGAAGCCTGTGTATTCTTCCGGGTCAATGCCGCACATCTCTAATACATGGGGATGTACCATGCCGCAGCCAAGTATCTCTATCCAGCCGGAACCTTTACAGAAACGGCATCCGCTCCCACCGCATTTAAAGCAGGTCACGTCTACCTCTGCGCTCGGCTCTGTGAATGGGAAATGATGGGGACGGAATTTTGTCCTGGTTTCCGGTCCGAACAGCTCTTTCGCAAACTCTTCCAGCGTTCCTTTCAAATCTGCAAATGTGATATTTTTATCAATAACAAGCCCTTCTATCTGATGGAAAGATGGGGAATGTGTCGCATCCACCTCGTCGGAACGGAACACTCTTCCCGGTGCAATCATACGGATTGGCAGCTTGCCCTGCTCCATGACCCTTGCCTGAACCGGCGATGTCTGGGTACGCAGCACGATATCTTTATTAATATAAAAAGTATCCTGCTCATCTTTTGCCGGATGGTTTGCCGGGATATTTAACTTTTCAAAGTTGTAAAGGTCGTATTCTACTTCCGGTCCTTCCACTACTTCATAGCCCATGCCGATGAAAATACGCTCTACCTCTTCCAGTGCAATCGTGTTTGGATGGCGGTGTCCCATATTATTTTTCTTTGCCGGAAGCGTAACATCAATTACTTCCCTCTTTAGCTGTTCTTCCCTGGCTTTCGCCTCCAGCCTCTGCTTCGTCTCCTCCAGAATCCCTTCAATAGCCGCCCTGGTCTCATTTACCATCTGTCCTACCATTGGACGTTCTTCCGCAGCTACATCCTTCATTCCTTTCAGAACAGCTGTCAGCTTTCCTTTTTTCCCAAGGAATGCGACGCGGACATCGTTTAATTTGTCCAGTGCATCGGAATTTTGGATTTGTTTTACTGCCTCTTCTCTGATTTCCTGCAACTTCTGTTTCATCATCGATTCTCCTTCTATTTTCTATTTACTCAAACGTAAAGCCATCAGCCGCGTCTGCGCCATTTTCCGGATATTCCCGGTATTGCGGCAAAAAAATAAGAACCGGCATCCTTCATCCCCACCATAGGGACGAAATCTGACAGTTCCGCGGTACCACCCTGTTTCCTGTACGTGACAGGCTCTCTCTATGCTTAACGCGCACAACACGTCACTTCCTACTCCGCTTTCAGAAATGCGGCTCCGATGGGAAATTCGGAATATCATCTGAACTTAAAGAAGCTTCCAGCCGATGGCTCCCTCTCTCTGTAAGAAAATGATATCCTACTTGCATCTTCTTTGCCTTTGAACTTCATTCTAGCATCTTTCGTTATTTTAACATCTCGACGATTGTCTCGATGTTTATACTCGTCAAACGCACACTCGTGCAAGCACGGTATGCGCTTTCCTCGTTATTTTAACATATTTCAGCTTCCTGTCAAGCGGAAACTTTCAGGGCTATTTAAATATTCATTAATCTCTGCTCCTAAAAACAACAGCCACATACAAAAATATAGCCACAGCATAATCATCACCGCTGTAGTAAGGCTGCCATAAACTGCCGACATCCCGTGGGCATAATTTAAATATACGGAAAACCCATAGGAAAACAATGACCAGGACACGGCTGCCGCCACTGCCCCCGGTATCTGTCCTGAAAACTGCTGCCGCGTATTTGGCAGCATCGTATACATAGCCGCAAAAAGCAGCGTCAACAATATCAAAGTAATGACCGTGCGCACACTGATAATAAACCCTGACACGTCCCTGAAAATCGGAAAATGATCCACGATTACGGCATGAATCTGATTTCCAAACACCAGCAGCGCCAGCGTGAGGATAAGAGAAACCAGCATTACCAGGATATAAAAGGAGGAACGTATACGCATCACTACATAATTTCTGGTTTCCTCAATATCGTACACAGAATTCAAACCATTCGTGATAGCCAGCACGGCTTTTCCCGATGCCCACACTGCCGCAATCGCCGTTCCTGACAACAGCGCTGTGGAAGATGTAAACAGAGAATTTACCACATCAGCCACCATCTCTTTGAGACTGTCCGGAAGCGCATTCATCAGCATCCCCATCATGTCATCCGGCGTCAAAGGCGTATACTGCAGAAGCGTAAGAAGCAGCATAACAAACGGGATAAATCCCATGATAATATAGAAAGCAGACTGTGCAGAATATGCATCTACACGATCCCTTTTCATTTTTCTCATAAACATCTGCACCAAACGAATCTTTTTCATGATGCCCTGTATAACTCCTTTTCTCTTTCTAAGTTCCTTTTCCGGTATTCCACGCCACTTTCCCGCGCCGCCGCGCGCTATTATCCATAATAGTATCTCAGGATATCCACACAGCTCCGCCCTGCCTCTGCCATATGTTTTGCTCCATTCTGGCTCATGCCTTTCCCGTGGCCATATCCGCCGCCTTTCAGTGTATAGCCTTTCAGGACACCGCCCTCCTTCTCCTCTGTCAAATAAAAAAATGCGCTCGGCAGCATTCCCAGGTTTGGCGCCGTACTGCCATCCTGCAGGGTTACCGGGGCATTCTGCGTTTGAAGCAGTTTTCGGATTTCGTATTCTCCTTCTACCTCAAAACTTCCGCCGGAACCAATAATCTCCAAAGTCTTTATCACACCGCTGTTCTCTCTCTCGGAAACCCGCATTCCGCTCACTTCTCCTGCCTCCTGACTCTCAGTTCCTGCCAGCCTGGTCAGCTCCTCCAGAGAAAAATATGTGCTCCACCGATACCACGGCTCTTCTTTTTCATAAGCCTCGTCATTCCCCGACATAAACGCACAGAACACCGCTTCTTCAGACAGATTCCGTGATAAATCAATGCCACAGGAAGTTGAATAGTAAAGCGCATCCACCAGTTCCCCGTCCTGCGTCAAGACTTTTCCCTTCGTCTCTTTTACCGCCAAATCTGTCCGCTCATCCCTTTTAAAGTTATTATAGACCTGATAAGATACGCTGTCGTCCAAATCCGCGCCGCCCTCTGTGCGCCGCCCTGTCTGAAGCTGTTTCAACGCATAAGTCCTGGCGCAGACAGCCTGCGCCTTTAACGCCTCCATTGGATAACCGGATGGCATCTCACTCGGAACTACAGAGCAAAGATAAGTTTCCAACGGAAGTTCATTCATTACTAAAAGTCCTTCCTCTTTTCTCTCTACAAGAATTTTTCCTGTGTAAGAAGGCGCCCCCTGCGCCCGCTTTAAATCAGAAAATGTAAATACACCTTTTTTCTTCTTAGGAACCAGTGTCACTGTCCCATGTTCCAGCCAGGGATCATCCAGTGTAAACCACACCGGCTCCGATGCCTTATGTTCCTCTGTCACGTCACCATAGCTTACCGTGTAGGCTGTACTGCACACGAGCGTCAGCTTTTCATGGTATTTCCCTGCATAGTCATCTGTGCATAACTGTACCCGCACATCCGGATTTTCCTCATATGCAGTCACCTGAACTCCAGCCGCCTGTCTCTCTTCAGCCTGTCCCACCGCCTTCGCCGTTTCCGGCTCTGTTTCCTCATCTGAACCGATATCTGTCACAAGTTTTCCGGTTCCATATACCCTCTGCATCACTGACCATCCATTTTCCACTCCCCTGCGGTAAATAGAAAACAGCACAAAACACAGTGCGCATGTCCCAAGAATCATAAGCTGCCTATGCGTATTCTGACTCACTTGACTTCTCCTATCACGAAATATCCTATTGGAAGTATATCGCAAAATTGGAAAATCATGCACTTATTTTTTATAATTTACGTTTACTTCACACGAAATTTGTACACGGTCGTCGTATCATACCGCTCGCCTGCCTTCAAAATAGATGAAGGGAAATTTTCATGATGGTTCGCATCGGGATAATACTGCGTCTCCAGGCAGAATCCGTGACGCGGCTGATAAACTGCCCCTCCTTTCCCTCTGCTATCCTTATCAATAAAGTTTCCTGTATAAAGCTGCACGCCTACACTATCTGTCAGTACTTCCATCACTCTGCCGCTCTTCTCGTCTGCCGCCTCTGCGATTTTCCTCAAGCCGCAGCCCTGATTCTTCAGCACATAATTATGGTCATATCCTGCCCCCTGTATCAACTGGTCATAGTCTGCGCTAATATCCTTTCCAATTTTTTTCGGGGTGTTAAAGTCCATCGGGCTTCCCTTAATATCCCTGATTTCTCCTGTCGGAATACTTCTTGCGTCAGTCACCGTGATAGCGTCCGAATCAATCCACATCGTATGTTCCAGAATGCCCCCGCTTCCATGTCCTCCTAAATTGAAATAGCTGTGATTTGTCAGATTTGCAATAGTATCCTTGTCTGACGTTCCGCAATAATGAATCTTTACTTCATTTTCTTCCGTCAGCGTATATGTCACTGTAATGTCAAAATTTCCCGGAAAGCCCTGCTCGCCATCCGCGCTATGATGCGTGAATTTCACTGCCAGTTCCTCTTCTATCACCTCAAAATCCCACAGCAAAGAATTATATCCATGAAATCCACTGTGCAGATTATTTCCATTTTCATTGTCATCCAGTATGTACTCTTTTCCGTCAATCGCCACTTTTGCCCCATGAATCCGGTTGCAGTTACGTCCAACGGTTGCTCCCAGATATCCCCCGTGAAGCGTATAATCCGTCACATCATCGTATCCCAAAACTACATCGTCAATTCTGCCGTCCCTGTCTGCCACAGTCACAGCCACCAAAGTTGCGCCATAGTTTGTTACTTCGATTCCCATTCCATTTTTATTTACCAGCGTTATCAGGGATACTTCCTTCCCGTCTGCTGTCTTTCCAAAACTGCTGATTTTGCTTCCCATATCAAACACCTTCCTTATACAGTAAAAGAGTATCCGCACGGAATACTCTCTTTTATTAAAATTCCCAAAATGCCGTTTCCTGTATTTTGACTCCTAGCAAAGCTAGGTGGGTATCCGCAGCCATATGTTCTGGCTTCCGCTGCAAACGGCGGCCTGTCATTGCATATGGCGATATAAGAATCCCATAAAAGTAAATGTAGGTTCAAAATAACAGGATTGTCGAACATCCCAGGAATCTTGATGTATAAATGATTATACCCTAGTATCTGCATTTTGACAACACATAATCCTGAAAATTATTTCCATTTAGCTTTAAAACACCGGGTGCAGCCAAAACTGCTCCCGGTGCTGTAATAACTACAACTATTTATCTTAGAGCTGAGGACCTGCAGAAACCAAAGCCTTTCCAGCCTCATTACCCTCGTATTTTGCAAAGTTCTTTGCGAAACGCTCAGCCAAATCCTTAGCTTTTGCTTCCCACTCAGAAGCGTCTGCATACGTATCACGCGGATCCAGGATACCGGAATCTACGCCCGGAAGCTCTGTCGGAACCTCAAAGTTGAAGAACGGAATCTTCTTTGTCGGTGCATTCTGGATATCTCCGTTGAGAATTGCGTCAATGATGCCACGGGTATCACGGATGGAGATACGCTTTCCTGTTCCGTTCCAGCCGGTATTTACCAAGTATGCCTTTGCGCCGCTCTTTTCCATTCTCTTAACAAGCTCCTCTGCATACTTTGTAGGATGCAGCTCCAGGAATGCCTGTCCGAAGCAAGCGGAGAAAGTCGGTGTCGGCTCTGTGATTCCACGCTCTGTACCTGCAAGCTTTGCTGTGAAGCCTGACAGGAAGTAGTACTGTGTCTGCTCCGGTGTCAGAACAGATACCGGAGGAAGTACGCCGAATGCATCTGCAGACAGGAAGATTACATTCTTCGCTGCCGGTGCAGCAGATACCGGACGAACAATTTTCTCAATATGGTCAATCGGATAAGATACACGCGTATTCTCTGTTACGCTCTTATCGTTAAAGTCAATCTTTCCTTCTGCATCCAGCGTTACGTTCTCAAGAAGAGCGTTGCGCTTGATTGCATTGTAGATATCCGGCTCAGACTCTTTATCCAGGTTAATAACCTTTGCATAGCAGCCGCCTTCAAAGTTGAACACGCCATTATCATCCCAGCCGTGCTCGTCATCACCAATCAGAAGACGCTTCGGATCTGTAGAAAGGGTTGTCTTACCTGTTCCTGAAAGCCCAAAGAAGATTGCTGTGTTCTCACCGTTCATATCTGTGTTTGCAGAGCAGTGCATGGAAGCGATGCCCTTCAACGGCAGGTAGTAGTTCATCATGGAGAACATACCCTTCTTCATCTCTCCGCCGTACCATGTATTTACGATAACCTGCTCACGGCTTGTGATGTTGAACATTGCAGCTGTCTCTGAATTCAGACCCAGCTCTTTATAGTTTTCTACTTTTGCCTTGGACGCATTGTAAACAACGAAATCCGGCTCAAAGTTCTCAAGCTCTTCAGCGGTCGGCTTAATAAACATATTTGTTACAAAATGAGCCTGCCATGCTACCTCAACGATAAAACGGATTGCCATACGTGTGTCTGCATTTGTACCGCAGAAAGCATCTACTACGAAAAGTCTCTTGTTAGAAAGCTCTTCCAGTGCGATTTTCTTTACTGTGTCCCATGCTTCCTGGCTTGCCGGATGATTGTCATTCTTGTACTCATCAGATGTCCACCATACAGTATCTTTTGAGTTCTCGTCCATAACGATGAATTTGTCTTTCGGAGAACGTCCGGTATAAATACCAGTCATTACGTTGACTGCGCCAAGCTCACTTACCTGTCCTTTTTCAAAGCCTTCCAGATCCGTCCTTGTCTCCTCTTCAAACAGCATCTCGTAAGAAGGATTGTACACGATTTCTGTAGTTCCGGTGATACCATACTTACTTAAATTGATTTCTGCCATTTTACCTTTTACCTCTCTTCTTCAATAGTTGCCTGCATTTGCAGGACTTTTGATATCTTTTGATGGACATGGGTCTGTCCAACTTCCAGATTATATTATACATAATAACCGAATAAAATCAATAAAAATCCTCTAAAATTTTTCCAAATCCTCGCAGAACCTGAAAACTCTGCTTAAATCCCCAAAAATTTCTTGACCGTATCTTTCATATCATCCACTTCTACAACCGTATCGTGAAGCACAGGAGCCGTACGGATTTCCTCAATTGCCCCGGGCACTGCCACTCCTGAAATGCGGTTCAGCTCATCTACCAGCTCAAAATCCGACATACTGTCATATTTGATGTCAATAGCGTTCATAACGCTTCGTGTAAATTTGTACGGACTCGCTGTGGAAGCAATCATTGTCTTTGTCCCGTCCCCGGTCTCGGCTGCATACTTCCTGCGCACCTTAGACGCCACTGCCGTATGCGTATCCAGCACATACCCCGTTTTATCATACACTTCCTTAATCTCTGCCGCTGTCTCAGCTTCCGAAGCATAATTCCCATAAAAATCTGTAAGCTGCGTTTTCATTTCGTCTGTAACCGCATACTTTCCTGATACACTCAAATTCTCCATTAATTCCCTGTCCACTGCGTCATCAGCTCCGGCAATCCTGTAAATCAAACGTTCCAGATTGCTGGAAATCAGAATATCCATAGAAGGCGACGTCGTAAGGATAAATTCACGGTTCCTGTCATATGTCCCGGTAGCAAAGAAGTCATACAATACCTTATTGTCATTTGACGCACAAATCAGTTTTCCAATCGGCACGCCCATATTTTTCGCATAATACGCCGCTAAGATATTTCCAAAATTTCCTGTAGGCACTACCACATTCAGTCTTTCATCCTTCGCCAGCTTTCCTGCCGCGTACAGCTTTGCATATGCATACACATAATAAACAACTTGCGGAACCAGACGTCCAATATTAATAGAGTTTGCCGACGAAAAACGGAAACCTGCCTCTGCCAGCTCCGCCTCCAGTGCTTTATCTCCAAAAATCTTTTTAACCCCTGTCTGCGCATCGTCAAAATTTCCTTTGATGCCCACTACAAAGGTATTGTCCCCTTTCTGCGTTACCATCTGCTTTTCCTGAATAGGGCTGACGCCGTTCTTCGGATAAAATACTACAATTTTTGTCCCCGGAACATCAGCAAAGCCTGCCAAAGCCGCTTTTCCTGTATCCCCGGAAGTTGCCGTCAGGATGACAATCTCATCTTTCACCTGATTTTTCTTCGCAGAAGTAATCAGCAGATGCGGCAGAATAGAAAGCGCCATATCTTTAAACGCAATCGTCGCACCGTGGAACAGCTCAAGATAATATGCGCCGTCTGCTTCTTTTATCGGCGCGATTTCCTCTGTGTCAAATTTCTCGTCATATGCCTTTGCAATACAGTCTTTCAGCTCATCCTCTGTAAAATCTGTCAGGAACAGCTTCATGACCTCATAAGCGGTTTCCCGGTAGCTCATCCCCGCCAGCTCGTCCATGCTTCTATCCAGCGCCGGAACCGTCTCCGGCACGAACAGACCGCCATCCTCCGCTAACCCCTTTAGAATTGCCTTGGAAGCGGTGACAGATACTTTGTTATCTCTCGTACTTCTATATATTAAATCCATATGCTCCATCCCTTTCTATAGCATTGCAGTTGTTCTTATTTTCATTCTGAGATTATAGCATAACTTTTTCTGCTGTACAATCTTTTTCCGTGTGAATTCCTGCCAGTCCCAGACTCGTGGCCTTTTAAAGCTCAAACCGCTGTTTGACGCTTACGCCGGAAGCTGCCACTCTCACTCCAGCGCATCCCCTCGCTCGTCTGCCAAACGGTATCCTACGGATGCCACCCGGCGAGCCAGGCATGTCCTGCATTCTGCCGCTTCATCTCCAGTGCAGATTTTATTGTCATACAAGTCATACTGCTTCCGATTCCTGAGTGGGGACAGGTTTGGCATCACCACATTCGCCCCTGCTTCCAATCCCTTTTCACGCCCCCGCGGATCTACTGTCCCCAGAGCTGTGGTGGCAGGAAGGAGGACTTTGGGAAGCATGATTCGGATGATGGAAAGCAGAAACAGAGTCAGGCTGACGCTTCCTGCTTTTTCGTTGGCAAATTTCGTCCCATGATGAGGTATGAACGGGCCGATTCCTACCATCTGCGGTTTAAGCTCCTGCAGAAATTCCAAATCTGCCGCCAGCGTTTCTAATGTCTGTCCGGGAGATCCTACCATAAATCCTGCTCCTGTCTGATACCCCAATGCTTTCAGATTATACAGGCACTGCTTTCTTTTCGACAGATACATGTTCTCTGGATGCAGCATCCGGTAATGTTCCTCGTCTGCTGTCTCATGGCGCAGCAGGTAACGGTCAGCTCCTGCTTCCCGGAATTTCCGGTAGCTCTCATAAGATTTCTCGCCTATGGACAACGTAACGGCACAATCTGGAAATTCGCGCTTGATTCTGCGGATGATCTTTTCCATCCGTTCATCTGTAAACCACGCGTCTTCTCCTCCCTGGAGCACAAATGTGCGGAAGCCCAGCTTGTCCCCTTCCCGGCAGCATTCCAGAATTTCCTCTTCGGTTAGGCGATACCGCTCTGCTTTCTGGTTTCCGCATCTGATTCCACAGTAATAACAGTCATTTTTACAGTAATTTGTGAATTCAATCAGCCCCCGCGTAAACACTTTATTCCCATAGTATTTCCGTCTCAGGCGCACTGCCTCTGTCTTGAGTAATTCTCTTGTCCCCTCATCCTCTGCTTTTATCAAAAGAGCCGCATATTCTTCTCTTGAAAGCCTATGGCTGTTGATCAATGTTTCCGCCGGCGTCATGTTTCCTCCTTCACCCAGAAAAGGACGCGCCCGAAAGCACGTCCTTTCAACATAATCCAATTTCTATTTATAATTTACAATTTTTCCAAAATCCGGTTTCAGAGCTGCGCCGCCTACCAGACCGCCATCGATATCGTCCTGAACAAATAATTCCGGAGCCGTAGCCGCATTTACAGAGCCGCCATACTGGATGCGGATAGCTGCTGCTGTCGCATCATCATAAATCTCAGCAATGCACTCGCGGATGCCTTTACATACTTCCTGTGCCTGCTCTGTCGTAGCCGTCTTTCCTGTCCCAATAGCCCAGATTGGCTCGTAAGCGATAACGGCTGTCTTTGCCTGATCTGCAGTTACTCCAAGGAAGCCAACTTTCACCTGCTGACGGATGAAATCCATAGTCACGCCCTGCTCTCTCTGCTCCAGAGTCTCGCCGCAGCACATGATTGGTGTAATTCCATGCTCAAATGCCTTCAGCATTTTCTTATTTACCGTCTCATTTGTCTCCGCAAAGTACTCTCTTCTCTCAGAGTGTCCGAGAACTACATATTTAACGCCTGCATCTGTAAGCATAGCGGGAGAAATCTCGCCTGTGTATGCACCTTTCTCCTCAAAATACATATTCTCTGCGCCTACCTGGATGTTAGAGCCTTTTACAGCCTCTACAACCGGGATGATATCGATTGCCGGAACGCAGAATACTACGTCCACTTCATCATTTGCTACCAATGGTTTTAACTCGTTTACTAAAGCAACTGCCTCGCTTGGAGTCATGTTCATCTTCCAGTTGCCTGCAATAATTTTCTTTCTTGACATTTTCACTTTCTCCTTAAATATATTAAAATGGACGGCACGCCAATCGCTATGCGGTTTGTTCCCTTTACTAACCTCATGCTTCGCTCTGCTCGCATTCGCTAAGTGCAGGGAACTAAGTTCGCACTAAGCTCTGTCTTCGCCTCCGGCTCGCCAATCGCTAAGTGCTTACTTATCGTTTGCTGCTGCTACGCCTGGGAGTTCTTTGCCTTCAAGGAATTCCAGGGAAGCGCCGCCGCCTGTGGAAATATGGCTCATCTTATCGCCGAAGCCAAGCTGGTTTACGGCTGCTGCGGAGTCACCGCCGCCGATGATTGTGGTAGCGTCTGTCTCTGCCAAAGCCTTTGCTACTGCAATTGTACCTTTTGCAAGGATTGGGTTCTCAAATACGCCCATCGGTCCGTTCCATACAACGGTTTTTGCTGTCCTTGCAGCTTCCGCGTACAGCTCTGCCGTTTCAGGTCCGATATCCAGACATTCTTTATCAGCCGGAACTGCATTTGCCGATACGACAGCTACTTCGATTTCCGCATCAATCGGGCTTGGGAAACCGTCAGCTACAACTGCATCTACCGGAAGCAGAAGTTTTTTGCCCATCTTCTCTGCTTTTTCCATCATCTCTTTGCAGTAATCAATCTTAGACTCATCCAGAAGAGAGTTTCCTACTTCTTTTCCCTGAGCCTTTAAGAACGTATAAGCCATACCGCCACCGATAATCAGGGTATCGCATTTCTCAAGTAAGTTGTTGATAACATTCAGCTTGTCCGCAACTTTAGCTCCGCCGAGAATTGCTACAAATGGTCTTTCCGGGCTGTTTACTGCATTGCCCAGGAAGTCGATTTCTTTCTGCATCAGATAACCTACTGCCGCAGTATCCACATATTCTGTTACACCGACATTGGAACAGTGTGCCCTGTGAGCTGTTCCAAAAGCATCGTTCACAAATACTTCACACAGAGAAGCAAGCTCTTTACTGAATGCTTCGCCATTCTTAGTCTCTTCCACACGGTACCGTGTATTCTCTAACAATACAACCTCTCCGTCCTGCATAGCCTCTACAGCTGCCTTTGCATTCACTCCTACTACCTCAGGATCCGCCGCAAATTTCACTTCCTGTCCAAGCAGTTCAGAAAGACGTACTGCAACCGGCGCCAGGGAAAGTTCCGGTTTCGGCTCTCCCTTAGGCTTGCCCAGATGTGAGCAGAGGATTACCTTTCCGCCGTCCGCGATTAATTTTTTAATTGTCGGAAGAGCTGCTACCAGACGGTTCTCATCTGTGATTTTCCCTTCTTTTAAAGGAACATTAAAATCACATCTTACCAGAACTTTTTTGCCTTTTACGTTGATATCATCAACTGATTTCTTATTAAGCATTTGTTTGCCTCCTGAATAATGATAATGATAAAGGGCCCGGTCCAAGCAGACCGGACCCTTTTTGGATCTTCTTAAAGATATTTAAACTTATGCTAACTCTGAGAAGTATTTGATTGTACGAACCATCTGGCTTACGTAGGAGTTCTCATTGTCGTACCAGGAAACTACCTGTACCTGAGATGTTCCGTCTTCCAGATTTACTACCATTGTCTGAGTAGCATCGAACAGAGAACCAAATCTCATACCAACGATGTCGCTGGATACGATTTCATCTGTGTTGTAACCGAAAGACTCTGTAGCTGCTGCTTTCATAGCTGCGTTGATTTCGTCAACAGTAGCCTGTCCCTTAACAACTGCGTTCAGGATTGTCGTAGAACCTGTCGGGGTCGGTACACGCTGAGCAGCGCCGATCAGCTTGCCGTTCAGTTCCGGAATAACCAGACCGATAGCTTTTGCTGCGCCTGTGCTGTTCGGAACGATGTTTACAGCGCCTGCACGGGATCTTCTCAGATCGCCTTTTCTCTGCGGTCCGTCAAGGATCATCTGATCGCCTGTGTAAGCATGGATAGTACACATGATACCGGACTGGATCGGCATATAGTCGTTCAGAGCTTTTGCCATCGGAGCCAGGCAGTTTGTTGTACAGGAAGCTGCGGAAATAACAGTATCCTCTGCTGTCAGTGTCTCATGGTTTACATTGTAAACGATAGTCGGCAGATCGTTTCCAGCCGGAGCGGAAATAACGACTTTGCGGGCACCTGCTTTGATGTGTGCTTCCGCTTTTGCTTTAGATGTGTAGAATCCTGTACACTCTAATACAACGTCTACTCCGATTTCTCCCCAAGGAAGCTGGGAAGCGTCAGCCATAGCATAGATTTTGATCTCTTTTCCATCAACAGTGATAGAATCCTCGCCAGCCTCTACCTTGTCAGCCAGATCATATTTGCCCTGTGATGAATCATATTTTAATAAATGTGCCAACATTTTCGGAGATGTCAAGTCGTTGATTGCAACTACTTCATATCCCTCTGCGCCAAACATCTGTCTGAATGCCAGACGACCAATACGGCCAAAACCATTGATTGCTACTTTTACTGCCATGATTTATATTCCTCCTAAGAATGAAATTTTGCAACCGGCCGGTATATGCCGGTTCATGATGTGTTCCTATAGTTTGTTAAAGAAACATCAACCTATTCATTATTTTACCTAATTTGTCCAGAAAATTCAAGAGCAAATTGCAAAATCCTTCAATATGCCTGCAAAACACCATTTACATTAAAAAGGAACTCAAACCCGAGTCCCTTTCAAAGTATTCCCATATTTCCGGCAAACATCCACAAGCACACGGCATTTTTTATGTAGCATTCCCGCTATCTGCATCCCTGCGCCCGTGCCGTCTGGCATCCCATGTCCAGGCTGACTGCCAGCGCCCTGTCTACCTTACACAATATTTCCGCATCCAGATGGCACACTCTGTCTTTCAGCCGTTTCTTATCAATCGTCCGCAGCTGTTCCAGCAAAATAACGGAATCTTTGATAATATCATACCGGCCTGCATCAATCTCCACATGGGTGGGAAGTTTTGCCTTATTCATCTTTGATGTAATCGCCGCACAGATAACGGTGGGGCTGTGCCTGTTCCCAATATCATTCTGGATAATCAGCACCGGGCGCACCCCGCCCTGTTCTGAGCCGACCACCGGACGTAAGTCCGCATAAAAAATATCCCCTCGCTTAATAATCACAAAATTCACACTCCGATTCCTGTTTTTCCTTTCCGGTATCTACAGTATTCCCCTGTTTTTTATCGTTATTCATTTTCGGCGGTAAATTTGCATAGACAAAGGACCGGCATTTCAAATGCCGCTTCCCATCTGCATTTTATCAAACTGAGGTTATCGTTTCGCCTTCGCTGCGATTTACGGATTTTCCCTGAACTTTCCGTCTCGGATATAGACCCTTGGGACGCGTTTTCCAATGTTGCACACGAACTCATAGGGGAACCGTCCTGACAGTTTTCCAAGAATATCTACATCCAAAACGCTTCCTTCTGATTCTCCCATCAGAACTGCCTCGTCCAATTCCTTCGCTTCCGGGATTCCGGTTACGTCTACCATAAACTGATCCATACATACCCTGCCAAGAATCGGCGCTTTTTTCCCATGTATTAACACCCAGCCTTTATTGGAAAGGCTTCGCGGATACCCGTCCCCATATCCTACAGGTATCGTGGCAATCCGCATTTTCTGTTCTGTAACATAAGTTCCCCCATAGCTGACAGGCGTTCCCGCTTCCACATCTTTTATGTACACAATATGGCTTTTTAAGGACATTGCCGGACGGAGCGGCAGGCTTTCACGGCTCACTTCCTCTGAAGGATAAATCCCATAACCTGTAATCCCCGGCCTTACCAGATCCGCCGTAAGCCCCGGCATCTCTAAGATAGCGGCACTGTTTGAACAATGCCGCAGGGGAATTTCTACCCCTTTCTCTTTCAGCAGTTCTAAAAAATGTATGTATCTCGAAAACTGAATTTTGGCATGGGACTTATCTGCCTCGTCAGCCCTGGCAAAGTGCGTAAACAGCCCCTCTATCTCAATCCCGGGAAGCGCGGTAATCCGGGCAGCCTCCTCTGCGCCTTCTTCTGTATCTGGAAGCCCAATCCTTGCCATTCCCGTATCTACAGCCATATGTATAAAAAACTTCTTTCCCTCTGCCAGCGCCGCCTCCGACATCTGCGCCGCCATATCATACTTGAAAACTGCAGGGCGTATTTCTTCTCTCGCCAACCAGCGGTAATCCTCCCGGAACGTATAGCCTAAGATCAGTATGGGCTTTGTAATTCCATGTCTCCTTAGCTCCTGCGCTTCCTCCACAGCCGCCACCGCGAATCCCCAGATATCATCCAGCGGCTCCAGAAACCTTGCTATAGGCACGGCGCCGTGTCCATACCCATCGGTTTTTACTACGGCAATCATTTTCTGTCCGCCGCCAAGCTTCTTTTTCATTTCCTGATAATTAAACTCTATTGCATCCAGATCAATTTCCGCCCATACTCTTCCATGCTTCTTCATGCGTTCTCTCCCTCCAACAATACTGTCGGTATCTCCTTCAAAAGATCTCCTGCCAGCATCCCGCGTCTTCCCAGACGTTTGGACGCCAGTTCCCCGGCAGAGCCGTGAATCCACACTGCCAGCTTTGCCGCCGCAAAAGGCTCCATCCCCTGTGCAAGCAGTCCTGTCAGAATTCCTGTAAGTACATCCCCGGAACCTCCCGTTGCCATTCCGTCTGTCCCCGTGAGATTTACGCAAATTTCCCTGCCGTCAGAAATCACAGTCCTGGTATCTTTCAGTACGCAAATCACCCCGTACTCCTCTGCAAACCGCCGGCATGTTCCCGGCAAATCTTCCAGAATCGTTTTTTTCGGAATCCCCATCAGGCGTTCCATTTCCCCCACATGGGGCGTCACCACAACAGGCGCCCGGCGCTCCCTTAACTTCTCTGTCCGGCCGGAAAGCAGATTCAGTGCGTCTGCATCCAGTACCAGCGGACAGACGCATCTTTCCAAAAACAAACACAGGATTTCCCACTTTCCCTCGCCTGTTCCAAACCCCGGGCCGATTCCTGCTGCTGTAGGCCACCGGAAGCTGTTTTCTTCTTCCAAAACCTCATATGTAGACAACAACGCTTCCGGAAGCCTTTCCTGCACAATCACCCGATTGCATTCTTCTGTAAAGATTTTCACCAGCCCTGTTCCCACACGGTACGCTGCCTCCCCTGCCAGATATGCCGCACCGCACATATTCTTCTGTCCCGCCACAAGCAGGGCTTTTCCGTAAGTACCTTTATTTGAATACCTCATCCTCCGCGGCAGGCAGCGCATATCCTCCCGTCCGAGATAGTATGCACGGGGTAATTCCCCACGGAAACTTTTCTCTGTAATTCCTATGTCCCATACAACGGTTTCCCCGCAGTATAAGGCTCCCGGGTAAAGCACCTGTCCAAGCTTCGCAAACCCGAATGTCACGGTTCTGTCTGCGCATACGGCTGCCCCCATCACTCTGCCGCTATCAGCAGAAATGCCTGAAGGGATATCTACTGCTATCACCTTTCCCGATGCCTGATTAATCTGTTCGATCAACGTCCGGTACTCTCCCGCGACTTTCCTGGAAAGCCCCACGCCAAAGATAGCATCTACTATACAAGTATATTCATGAACGTCTATATTGCTGACAAAATTCATACCATAATTTTCGCAGATTTTCTTCTGAATCCGCGCTGCTTCGCTCATGGACTCCTCTTTTCCTACAAACAGGACAGCAATCTCCACATTTCGCTCCATCAAAATCCGGGCGGCTGCAAATCCGTCGCCTCCGTTATTGCCCGAACCGCACACTGCCAGCACCTTATCCGTACAAAATTCACCGTCCATCACCGAATCTGCCACTGCCAAAGCTGCCCGCTCCATAAGCACAAGACCGGGAACCCCATATTCTTCTATCGTAATCCTGTCGCATCTCTGCATCTCCCGGGCATTTACCAGGTATTTCATCTCCCCGTCTCCTGTCTGCGGCTGATATTATAGGAAAGCTGCATCAGGCTTTCCGACAGATGTACATTCTCCACAATCACATCCTCCGGCAATCTGAGATCCAGGTGTGCGAAATTCCAGATAGCTTTCACACCATTCTCGACCAGCAGCACCGCCATCTCTTCAGCCTGGCTTTTCGGCAGCGTAAGCGCGGCAATCTGAATGTCATTTTCCCGCAGAAAACGGGGAATCTCATCTGCCACACGTATCTCTATCCCCCTCACATTTTTTCCCACAAGCTCTGGATTCACATCAAAAATCCCTATAATCTTAAATCCCCGCTTTTCAAACTTTACATAATTCGTAAGCGCCTGCCCCAGATTTCCTCCTCCCACGATAATCATATGGTAGGTTTTATCCAGTCCAAGGATTCTTCCTATCTCATTATAAAGAAACTCCACATTATAGCCATAGCCCTGCTGCCCAAAACCGCCGAAATTATTCAAATCCTGCCGAATCTGCGATGCAGTTACCCGCATCTTTTCACTCAAATCATTTGAAGAAATTCTCTCTACACCTCTCTCAAGCAAATCTCCTAAATACCGGTAATAGCGCGGCAGACGTTTCACTACTGCCCTTGATATTTCCTTCCCCTCCATCAGAATCATCCTTCCCGACTATAGTTTACCCCATCCCGTCAGCGGTCTTCCCCTGTCGGAATGGGGTATGCTTCTTTATCCAGTATACCTAAATGTTAAATTTCTGTCAATTCTTATAGCTGGGTTGTCACAAAAATATCATAAATCGCTTTAATTGCCGCTTCAAAATCATCATTTCTCACGCCGATGATAATATTCAGCTCGCTGGAACCCTGGTCAATCATCTTCACATTGATATTCGCATGTGCCAGCGCGGAGAAAATACGCCCAGCCGTTCCTCTGGTCGCCCGCATACCGCGCCCTACCACTGCAATCAAGGCCAGGTTCGCTTCTAAATCTACAGAATCCGGGTTCACCGCACGGTGGATTCCCGCCAGTACCTTCTGCTCCTTTTCCTCAAATTCCGACTGATGGACAAAAATTGTCATCGTGTCGATACCGGAGGGCATATGCTCAAAAGAAATCCCATTTTCTTCAAACACCTGGAGCACCTTCCTGCCAAATCCAACCTCCGCATTCATCATATCCTTCTCAATATTCAGGGCGGCAAAACCTTTCTTCCCGGCAATTCCGGTGATTGTATAATTCGGTCTCCTGCATGTGCTTTCCACAATCAGGGTTCCTTTATCCTGCGGAGCATTCGTATTCCTGATATTAATGGGGATTCCCGCCTTGCGCACCGGGAAAATCGCATCTTCGTGAAGTACAGTCGCGCCCATATAGGAAAGCTCCCGCAGCTCCCGGTAAGTAATTGTCTCAATCACCTTCGGATTTTCAATGATTCGCGGATCTGTCACCAGGAACCCGGAAACATCCGTCCAGTTTTCATAGATATCCGCACTGATAGCTTTTGCCACAATAGAACCGGTCACATCGGAACCGCCTCTCGAAAATGTCTTTACCTTTCCGTCCGGCATGGCGCCGTAAAAACCCGGAACCACAGCGCTCTCTGCCTCTGCCAGCCTTGCGGAAAGCTTTGCATTTGTCTCATCCGCCGCAAAATTCCCATCCTCGTCAAAACAAATCACCTCTGCCGCATCCACAAACTCATATCCCAGATATGCAGCCATTACAATGCCGTTCAGATACTCTCCCCTGGAAGCCGCATAATCCGTCCCTGCTTTCCCGGCAAAAGACTCACTGATAACCTGGAACTCTTCTTCGAGGGAAAGCGAAAGCTCCAGTCCATGAATAATTTCATAATAGCGCGCCTTGATATCCTCCAGCAGTTTCCCAAACTTTTCTCCTGCCTCAGCCGCAGCATAACACTTATAGAGCATATCCGTTACCTTCGTGTCCCCGTCAAACCGTTTTCCCGGTGCAGACGGTACTACAAACCGTCTCGCTTCATCGCTGCGGATGATATCTCCTACCTTACGGAACTGCTCTGCGCTGGCAAGAGAACTGCCGCCAAATTTCACTACTTTTTTCATATCTTATCTCCTCCTGACGTAACAACTCAACACTTCTCTTATCTTAGTATAAAAATCGCCGTTCGTCCAGTATTTTAGGAAGATATTCTTTCAGGCTAATCTTCTGTAAGCTTAAAGCGTGCTCCGTCATATACGGGGATTCCCATCCGCTCATCTGTCAGGGCAACCGAAGAAGAGCCTTCCTGAATAAATTCCAGCGTATCCTTATCTATTCTCTTAAACCGGAAATGATAAGTCCCTTCATAATCTGTCAGAGTCAAAATATCTCTCTCCACTTCATATGTACCGGCATGAAGATACGAGGACAGCAAATCAAAACCGAAACTGCCTTCTTTTGTTATTTCATTCAGGCTCAGCCCCGGAGTCCAGAGGTCTTTAAGCTCCTCATCCACATCTGCCCCCACCTCCATTTTATATGTTTTTACCGCGTCCGATGCTTCTGGAACTCCGACTGAAAAACCATACTCCTGATTGTAAACGCTGCCGTCAGATTCTGCCTGGCTTTCGGGAACTGTATCTGCTACCCTTCCATTTGTGCCAAGCAGACAGACTGCCATGATACACACCACGCCCAGGCCAGCTCCCACCCAGCGCCCTGTATGCCTGAAATTCAGAATATTCCGTATCCGTCTTTTGATTCCATTTTCTCCAAACCCCAGGATTCCTGTGTGGAAGCTTTCGCTTTCTTTCTGTGCGAAAGAAAGCAGGAGGCTGCTGTATTCTGCTTTTCTTTTAACCCCTATCCGTTCCAGAACCCGCTCGTCGCAGCTCATTTCCATATCTTTCTGCATCGCAAAATACGCCGCCCACACAAGAGGATGAAACCAGTAAACCGCCAGCAGCAGGTATGCAAAGATCTTCACCAGATAATCCCTTCTCTGGATATGGTACTGCTCATGGCTCAAGATAACCATGCGTTCTGCTTCCCCCAAGCGGAAAGGAATATAAATCTTCGGGCTGAAAATCCCCATAACAAACGGCGATGGGATGTTTTCGCACTCCCAGACATTTTCCTGCATCCAGACTGCTTTTTCTACTCTTCTCCTCATCTGTATCCAGGACAGCAGGAAATACCCCAGGAGCGCGACAACGCCCAACGCCCACAGAAACATAAGAACCTGCCATATCCCATCTGTGGCGCTCGCCCTGCCTTGCAGCGCAGGAGCTGTCTGCAAAGCGCCCGCGCCTGCCAGCCCCTGCCCAAGCCCTGCCGGCTGCGCCCCAAAAGCTTCGCCCATCCCCGGCTGCGCGATATTCCTTCCTATACTTGTCCCCCTGAAAAAACCAAGATTAAATATGCTGAGCGCCGATGAAACAGAAAACGGAACTGCCAGACGGAATCCTGCGATTCCCCAGAGCAGGTACGAATAGCGTTTCGGTGCGCGCAAAAGGCACATCCGTATGGCAAACACCGCAAGAATCACAGGCACCGCCGTAATCCCCATCTCCAAAATAACCCGAAACAGCTTCTCCACAAAATCCCTCCTCCTACTCCTCGTGCTCTTCTATCATTTTCCGAATCTCCTCCGCTTCCTTTCTCGACAGCTTTTTCCCTCCCAGGAATGCAGCCAGAAATCTGGGAAGCGAGCCGCTGAATGTACGTTCCACAAAATAATCGCTCTCCTGTGACTGTACCTTTTCCCTTGGAATCTTTACAGACACCACGGCATTTTCATTTTTGATATACCCCTTTTCACACAGCTTCTTTATCGTCGTATAAGTCGTAGACTTTTTCCAGCCCAGCTCCTTCAGGCAAAGAGCCGCCAGCTCTCCGGAATTGATCGGTGCGTAATCCCACACTACCGTCATAAAACGGTAATCGCTGTCACATAACTTCAAATATTCCACTGGAAAACCTCCTCTCTTTCTAAAATGAGCATCAGGTCTATAGTTATAGACTTATTTTTATTCTATAACTATAGACCTGACTTGTCAACGACAAATTGCATTTCTTTTTATTTTATTGTATAATTGAGCGAGTGACTTTATAAATCCCACCTCATTTTTGAATGGAGACACAGCATGATCAGAAAATTACAAGAATCAGATATCGACCAAGTCGCAGATATTTGGCTGGACACCAATCTGAAAGCCCACGATTTCATTCCTGCGCAATATTGGAAAGACCATTTTGAATCCGTGAAAAAAATGCTTTTGCAGTCGGAAGTCTATGTCTATGAAAATGAAACTACCCATAACATAGACGGCTTTCTTGGGCTGAGCGCTAACTATATAGCAGGGATTTTTGTCCGCAGCAACGCACAGTCCAGAGGTATCGGAAAACTGCTGCTGGACTTTGCCAAGGCAAAAAAAGGGCATCTGACACTAAGCGTATATCAAAAAAATGCAAGAGCCGTTAAATTTTATCAGAGAGAATCCTTTCAAATTCAGCACAAAAATATAGACGAAAATACTGGTGAAAAAGAATATACTATGATATGGAAGCAATAATGGCGCCTGTAAGCCGCAGAGCGCCATTATTTACGCCAGTATCCTTTTCACATCCTAATTTTTGATTTTGTCAAACCTTGCTTCAGGTATTTCTCAACGCCTCCCTCTCTTTTTCCAGCTCTTTTACAAGCTCATAAGGTGTCCACAGCAGATTGTACGGCGTCGTAACTGCTTTCAGGCTCACTGGGGCGATGCCTATTTCCCGGTAACGTTTCAGGAACACATCTACTTCATCCTCCGGCATTCCACAGAAAACTAGCAGCTCCGGCATGTTGTAAAGGGCAGGCGCAGCTGCCTTTCCCCGCATCTCTTCCGGGAGCCTGGGCAATCCCACAAGTTCCACAAGCGGCGTGTTAATCTGCGCGTAAGAAATCTCGTCCAGTCCCAAATTCAGTTCCCCGCACAGTGACAGAATCTTCTCTTTTTTCTCCCTGTCCGTCATATAGACGAAAATCTTCTTATATGATTTCATACTGCATCCACTCATATTTCAATCTGCTTCCTTCCATGATTTCCGCCGGAAGCAACGCCCGCGCGACCATCTTTAACTCATCGGAATCTATATCCGTCCTTTTTAAATTTGCATAATCCCCGTCAATACTGACAACTTCGTAGTACCAGGTTTCCACTCTGTTTCCTCCTTCTTCCGGCTATTTGCCCGGCGTTTTCTATATTTCAACTGATACCCGAATCTTACCATAAAAGCAGTCTCATGGCAAGCTATGCTCTTTCCACCCGGTATTTCCCTTTTACCACCACAGGCAGCCAGCCGTTCTTTACTTCAATCCATATATCGCCGTTCCAGGAAATTTCCAGATCCTTGATTTTCACTACGTTCCCTTTTTTTAATTTTGCCTTGTTGCCTGACAGCCGTTTGCATTTTTTCTGCACGGACTTGGGAAGCTCGGTATATTTCACGTAGCCAGCCTGTTCAGACTCCGTAGACACGCCTGTTCGGAATGTAATTCCCTGGGTAAGCCGCACCTTCATTCCTATCGTCAGCTCCCCGTCATTTCCCATAGCGAAAGCCACATCTGCCCGGAACCCGTTCATAGTCAGACCAAATCTGTCCCACACATGCGTCGGGTCTACATGCCCCGAAGACAGTCCCGCTCTGCGCCCCTCATCATGGGATGAAATCAGGTAAAGTCCCGACGGGAGCTTCGCCTGCGGATTCCAGCCGTATTCCCGGCAAATGTGCGCGCACAACTCTACGGTTGTCCAGTACCCCCTCAGAATATCCTGCTTAAACTTGGTAAAATTCGTCACGTCATACAAAGCCCCGTTTGTATAAACAATGGCGTCCGACTCACAGATTTCTATCGTAATTAAATTGTTATTTCCGTAGCCGGCATCTGCCCAGCTTCGGTAACTCTCCGGCAGGAACTGCAGCACCAGTCCCGGAACCTCCGCGTCCACACAATAATGAACGCAGGTATCTACGCTGCTCTGATCCCAATACTCTGCGATTGCCTCCGCGTTGTCCTGCCCTGTCCCGATTGTGTGTATCTGAATCCCAATCTTCTGAGAAGTTACACCGCTCTGATAGCAGCGGTTCTTTGTAAGATAACGCTTTACAATATTCAAAGCCATTTGGCGTCCCTCCTATATATTTACTGTGAAAGCCCTGGCTTTTGCCAATGCTTCCATAGTACTATATACACTTCGCCAAACTGCTCTGTGCCTGTCCCTTTTCTCATTTTTTATTTATTCGTGCCATAAAATGCTATAAAAGCAGAGGGCTGCAAAAACCCTCTGCCGTCTTTTAAATATTTTAGCCTTTTGTAACAGTAATCAGCCATGACATACTTCTTTTCGCCCATTTACTGTATACAATTTTTCCGTTTACTCTTCGGTAAG
The DNA here is from genome assembly GCA_004793585.1 of Hominisplanchenecus murintestinalis. Taxonomy (GTDB): domain Bacteria; phylum Bacillota; class Clostridia; order Lachnospirales; family Lachnospiraceae; genus Hominisplanchenecus_A; species Hominisplanchenecus_A murintestinalis. The sequence goes on from SRZB01000001.1 coordinate 23,028, forward strand.
CCCTTATGTTAAATGTACTTTTTGTGTTTATGATATTTCCCGAATACCGGGTGATATTTCCCCCTCTAATCGTTTTAAACAGCTTCTGCTTTTTACCGCCGGGCTTTATTTCATAAATCTGGTATCCTTCCGCGCCCGGCACTTTATGCCATGTAAAAGTCCCATCCGGCGAACGAAACATTGATTTTGACCTGCGCCTGGAAAATGCTTTTTTCAAAACAGTGATTTTACAGCATACCTTTCTGCCCCCCACTCTCGCATATACCTTTGCTTTCCCTGGTTTCAAAGCAGTTACTGCTGCTTTCTTTCCCTCTTCATTCAGAGCAAGAATATCCGATGTACTGCTCCACGAAACCTTCTTTGACGTAGAAGCTTTCAGCATATAGGTTTCATTTACTTCTAAGACAATCTCCTGTTCGTTCAACATAGAAGACGCCGCTTGTACATTCCATCCGCAAAATATCACACACAATGCCAGTACGGAAAAGATTATTTTTGAAATTCTCTCTTTCATGCATTTATCTCCCCTCTTTAACTATATTTCTTTACCAGCTGCAAAACAGCATTTGTTAAACGCCTTCCATAATTTTGTGTAGGCGTATCTGATGTAATAATTCCCATCACATAATATTTTCCACTTTCTTTATAATATAATGGTCCTCCACTTTGCCCGCTCTCTATATCCATCGTATAATCCAGCAAATATCCGTCACCCATGAAATTAACCGTTCCTGCCTGACGATACAATTTATTACGCTCACTCACCGCACCCGGATATCCAGCCACAATAACTTTCAATGAAGAACCTACATTTTCTCCCGTCCCAACCATATAGTTTGCGTCCGTTCTAAAATATCCTGTAGTATTCCCAACCGCTGTAGCTAATTCCATAACTGCATAATCGTATTTCTCATCATAATTCTTTTCATATTCTAAAGCATTTTGTTTATATTTTGTAGGTACATGCAGAACTGTTCCTTGAACTCCTCCATATGGAAGATTATTACCATTTCTTCCTGGATAGAACATTACCTTTGTAATGTTACATATCTCTCCTTTCCATACTGGATATAAACAATGCGCTGCAGTCATCACCAATTTAGGTCCTACTAAAAATGCACTTCCCGAATCCATCATAGCTGCACCCGTAGAAGGTACTGTATAATATGTAACCAAACGTCCCACGTAACGATACGGAGCAACTGTAGTATCAGAAACAATGGTACGATTATCACTCCCTATTATAGCATATGTAGATATTGATTCATCGAATACAGTTATTGGATCTAATGCAAAATCACTTACATAACTCGTTTCTTCTGTCTGCGTCTGCAGATTATAATCTGAAATCTCTACAAGTTCCTGTTCATTTGGGATAATATTATTTACCGTTGGCGCTGCATATAATATCTGCGTATACATGTTGAAAAACGTCACCGCGCCCATCACCACAATAATAGCTTTCTTTAACCATTTCTTTCTCATGTAGTATACCTCCTTTTTTGTAAATGGGCCAAGTATAAATTCAGACTTTATACCCCTATATCTGTTGAGTTATATTATATATTTTACATTTTTATATGTCAATTGAAATTATCTAAAATAAAATTAATATTTTTAAACTAAATGTTCTATATACACAAAAACATGCCGCTTATCACGAAGAAGCAGCATGTTCTCGTTTTTTCTTATTCCCGTTTCCCCTTTTGAACCACCAAACTCCCAATCCATCCTGACGCAATCCCGATCAACGCTCCCACAAACACATCCGATGGGAAATGCACATACAGATAAAGCCTGGAAAAAGCAATCAGAACCGCCAGTATACTTCCCGGAATCCAAAGGCGGTTTTTGCTGAAAAACAAAGCAGACACCACTGCAAAGGCCGCTGAGGTATGCCCTGACGGAAATGAAAAGTCCAGGGGGCGCTGAATCAGAAGCTGAATCGCCGTATTGATATCATACGGGCGTGTGCGCGCCACCAAAGGTTTTAAAAGCAAATTGCAGCAAACCACTTCCAGAAGAAGGCTGGCCGCGGCGGCAATTCCCACTTTTCGGGTTTTCGGAACTGCCAATAACACCAGCGTAGCAAGAATCCAGATAATTCCTGCATCTCCCAGCCTTGTAATAAACGGCATAACTGCATCAAAGAAATCACTCCGCATATTCGCTTGAATAAAGTCCAAAATTCCAAAATCAAAGTTCATGTTGTGTCTCCTCCCTGACGGTTATCATATTACACAACATACCATAAGAAAAGAATTTATTCAAGCATACCTCCATTCCAGTTGAAACCCTCTTTCCTGCATGTTAAAATAAATCCACTGAAACGCGAAACGGCATTTTTTAACAGGGAGATATCTATTTTGAAAAAAATTCTTATTGTAGAGGACGATACCAGCATTAATCATCTGCTGAAAGAAGCGCTGACAAAAGAAGGCTATGCCTGCGACCAGGCATTTTCCGGGACAGAAGCGGGGATGCTTCTTCAAATGAATTCCTATGCGCTTGTGCTTCTGGACTTGATGCTCCCGGGTATTCCGGGTGAAGAGGTACTGGAACAAATCAGAAAAAGCGGTACTACTCCAGTCATTGTGCTGACTGCTAAAAACGAACTGCAGGAAAAAGTGGATGTACTGACCGGCGGAGCAGACGACTATATTACAAAACCTTTTGAAATCAAAGAAGTCCTTGCACGCGTACAGGTACAGCTCCGCCATCTGTCCCGGGCTCCGGAACAGGCGGTTCTTTCCCACAAAGCGCTCACCCTGGACAGAAACACGTTCCTGGCCAGCATTTCCGGAACAGAGCTGCCCCGTATTACCAAACAGGAATTTGCGATTCTGGAACTGCTTCTGAAACACCCAAAACAGGTATTCAGCAAGGAGGACATTTTTGAATATGCCTGGGAAGAGCCGTATATGGGGGAGACAAAGACGCTGGATGTCCATATCAGCAATATCCGCAAAAAGATCAAGACGCTCACCGACGAAGATTACATAGAAACCGTCTGGGGCATCGGTTACCGTTTAAAGCCCTGATTCTTTACTCTTTTTTTACTGTTTCTTTGCTTTTCTTTTGGATTGTTCCGATAAGATAAGATCAGTCAAGAAAAAGGAGATGAAAACATTGAGCGAATTTTTACTAAGCACCTCAAACCTCACCAAGCAGTTCGGGCGTCACAGGGCTGTGGATGGGGTGGACATCCATATCAAAAAAGGCGCGATTTATGGCTTTATCGGAAGAAACGGCGCCGGGAAAACCACCTGCCTGCGGATGATCAGCGGCCTCGCAAGCCCGACGGACGGGGAAATCGAAATGTTCGGCTATACCGGAAAGGATTTAAAAAATATCCGCTCCAGAGTCGGATGCCTGATTGAAGCTCCAGGGCTTTATGGAAGCATGACTGCATACGAAAATATGCAAATAAAGTGTAAGCTGTTCGGTATAAAAAAGCCAGGCTACATTGAGGAAATCCTGCATACCGTAGGACTTGCAGACACTGGAAAGAAAAAGACAAAACATTTTTCCCTCGGTATGAAACAACGGCTGGGAATCGGACTCGCTCTGATAAACGAACCTGACCTGCTGGTGCTGGATGAGCCGATTAACGGCCTGGACCCTCAGGGAATCGCCGAAATACGCGATACGCTCCACCGTCTGAGAGATGAACGGAATATGACTATCCTGATATCCAGCCATATCCTGGAAGAGCTGTCCAAAATTGCCACCGACTACGGCATCATCCATAACGGCTGTCTCATCCAGGAGCTGACACGAAAAGAACTGATGAAACGGTGCAGCGAACGAATCGAACTGACACTCTCCTGCCCGGAACAGGCGGTTCCTGTTTTGGACAGGATGGGCTTTGTAAATTATCAGATTGTAGACAAAGAGCATATCCATGTATTCGAACGGCTGAACGAGAGCGCCGGCCTGAATACAGAGCTTGTAACATCAGGGATTTCCGTAAGGGAGATTTCTTTGAGAAACGAAGAACTGGAAACTTATTTTCTGAATCTGACGGGAGGCGCTACACATGTTTAATATGGTTCGAATGGATTTATACCGGATGTTCCGGACGAAAGCCCTGTATGTCATCTGGATTGTCATGGCTCTTACCATGCTGCTTACTACTGCTTTAAGCCTTATGGCTCAGGAGATGCCGGAGCCGCAGGAATACATACAGCAGGAAACAGAGGAAAATGTAAACCTCGGTATGAGCGTGAGTCTTCCCACCCTCCCCGGAGAACAGATTACCGTGCTGGATGAAGTCTACGCAAATACCACCGCAAAGTTTACCGCCCTGTTCCTTGTCATCTTCGCAGTCCTCTTTGCCACTGCCGATATAAACAGCGGATACGTCAAAAACATCGGCGGACAGGTGCCAAACCGCGGGGCTTTGTTCTTATCAAAAACCGCCGCAATGCTTGTATTTACTGCCCTTACCATGATTGGCTACGTACTGCTTCAGGCGCTCTTCTGCCGGATATGCTTCGGATATCTTGTCTGGGGAAATATCTCCGCGCTGCTATGGTATCTCGGTATCCAGATTCTGCTCCACTACGCGCTTACGCTCATCTGTATGGCAATCGCGGTAGTGCTGAGAAATAACGTTTTCAGTATGATTATCGTTATCTGTCTGTGCGGCGGGATTTCGGCGCTAATTTATGGCCTGATTGATAACCTGATGCACAAACTGGGCGTTCAGGATTTTCAGATCATGAAATACACAGTAACAGGGCAAATCGCTATGGTGCCCTTGGAGCCTTCCTCCGGCGATATCTTGACGCCTGCCGTGATTTCTGTGGCGTTCCTTCTGGCCATGTCATTCATCGGAAGTACTGTTTTTGCAAAAAAGGACTGTTAAACCATGTATATTATAATCGGATTTTTACTTCTTATCATTTTCATACAGACATTCCTTCTATGGAAATACCAGCGGCAGGTGAAAGACATCTGCCGCCAGCTTGCGTTTCTGCTGAAGCACGACAGCAATATGCCCATAACCCGCGACATAGATTTCGGAAGTATCGGGAAACTGGCAGATCTCCTGAATGAATACCTGGCTTCCAAACGCCGGGAGCATGCGCAATACCGCAAAAAAGAAAAAATCATTTCCGATACTTATACGAATCTTTCCCATGATATCCGTACCCCGCTGACTTCTCTGGACGGATACTTCCAGCTTCTGGAGGAGTGCGGCAGCGCAGATGACAGACAGAGATACCTGACAGTCATTCGGGAACGCATCGAAAGCCTGAAAGAAATGCTGGAAGAATTATTCACATTCACAAAACTGAAAAATGAAACCTGCCCGCTGGAACTGACCCGCTGTTGTATCACCCAGATTTTAAAGGAAACCGTATTTTCTTACTATGAGGATTGGACAAAGCTTGGGATAGAACCGGAAATCCTGATTGCCGAAGAACGTCTGTATCTTCTTGGAAATCCCCCCGCGCTCCGCCGCATCATCCAGAATATACTGAAAAATGCTGTAGAACACGGGGAGAAAAAAATAAAAATCGCTCTCTACTCAGAGGAAAAACAAATCCTTCTTGCTGTCAGCAATCAAGTGACGCACCCAGAGCACATTGACGTAACAATGATTTTCGAACGTTTCTACAAAGCCGACGAAGCACGCAGCAGGACTTCCACCGGGCTTGGGCTTGCCATCGCAAAAGAACTGGCGCTGCGGATGGCGGGAGAAATCAAGGCAGACCTTACAGAAGATATCTTTTGTATCGTAATCCGCTTTCCGGTCACTTCACCCAATGACTAATATTTTTTTATTGAAACTATCCCTCCATTTGGGTATACTAAAAGAAAATATCCAGAAAGAAGAGGCAAAGATGAACGTTATTGATTTACACGTACACTCCAACTGCTCTGACGGCACGCTAAGCCCCGCAGAGTTGGCTGCATACGCATTAAAAAAGAAACTGGCGGCAATCGCCCTGACAGACCACGACACCATTGACGGGCTCGAAGAATTATTTTCTGCCGCCAACGGGACTGGCCTTGAGGTCATCTCCGGTATTGAGTTTTCTACGGAATTTCATGGAAAGGACGTCCATATTGTCGGCCTGGACTTCGATTACAAACTGCCGGAATTCTGCCGGCAGCTTACGCGTTTCCAGAATTCCCGGGACATCCGCAATGAGAAAATGATACAATTGCTGCGCAAAGAAGGCATTGATATTACCTGGGAAGCTATGGAAACAGAGTACCCGGACGCCGTATGGACCCGGGCGCATTTCGGAAAATTCCTGTTAGAGCACGGTTATGTGAAAGAAATTTCAGAAGCCTTTTCCCGTTACCTGGGAGACGACGCCTGCTGTTTCATCCCCCGTGAAAAGGTGACCCCCGCTCAGGCAGTCCGCTTAATCCGGCTCGCCGGTGGAATCCCTATCCTGGCGCATCCTATGCTGTATCATTTGGACGAAGCTTCTATGGACGAACTGATTACCGGTCTGAAGAAAGAAGGACTGATCGGTATTGAAGCTCTCTACTCCACTTACTCGGCAGAGGATGAAGCGCATGTGCGCATGCTGGCAGAGAGGCATGGGCTTTGTCTTTCCGGCGGCTCTGATTTCCACGGCAGCACGAAACCAAACATTGATTTGGGCGTTGGAAAAGGGAACCTGAAAGTGCCTTATACATTCCTGGAAGAACTTCGCATAGCTTGCTGCCGGGAACAGGAAGCCAAAGGCTGAACTGTTACAAAAATCATAATAAATGGAGGAACTTATGACATTCAGAGAACAATACATGAAAGGTGAACTGCCTTTTGACGCTATTTTCGATTACACAGACGAATGGAATTACGGCGGTGCAGACTGCACCCTCAGAGAATATCTGGGACTGACTCCTGAAGAAGAGGATGTCTGGGTTTCCGAGAGCGACGAAGCGCTGGAGACTCTGCTGGAAAAGGAAAAGAACCGGAAAATCATTTTCCTGGATTTAGACGGCACGCTTCTTAATGACGAAAAACAATTCACGCCCGGAAATCGAAAAGCTGTCAAACAGGCGCTGCGCGCAGGACATCAGATTGTAATCACCACCGGGCGCCCCCTGTTCAGCGCTCTGGCACAGGCAGAAGATTTAGGGCTGACGGGTAAGGGATGCTATATCATCGCTTACAATGGCGGTGAAATCTATGATACCTCAAAAAAAGAGAGTCTTTATAAAAAAACGCTTCCCCTTCCCTACATTCGGCATATCTTCGACGCCGCCAAGGAAATGGGGCTGCACTGCCAGACCTACAGCGACACGGAAATCCTTACAGAAGCCGATACGGACGCGCTTCAGTTCTATATGGAAACAACACGTACCCACAGCCGCATCGTTCCTGATGTTATCGCGGCGCTCGAAAAGGAACCTGTAAAAATGATTGTCATAGACATCCATGACCACGAAAAGCTGGTGCGTTTCCGCACTGCCACTGAAAACTGGTGTCATGGAAAAATGGATCGGGTATTCTCAAGCCCCTCCTATTTGGAACACGTCGCCCCCGGCATTTCCAAAGGAAATGCTGTCCGCATCCTGTGTGAGCACCTGGATATCTCGATGGAAAACACGATTGCCGCCGGAGATGCCGAAAACGATATTTCCATGATTCAGGCCGCCGCCATAGGCGCGGCAATGGCAAACGCCGAACCCGCCGTCAAAGAAGCCGCGGACTACATAACCAAACGCACCAACAATGAGGACGGCGTTTCTGAGATTATCGGAAAATTTATGCTTGGAGATTAGCTATACAGCCGCCTATTCCCGCAAGCAACGAACCAAGTGACTGCTTACGGGCATTTGGCGACTGCTGCGAGGGGCGTTTCAAGTTTGATGCCCCGTTGCTTGCAGCGGGGTCTTCGACTTTATCAAAAACAACACGCGCCCCGCTCTCTTCCATCTGCGGACAAAAGGCAGCAGGAACAACAAACTGATTCCCAGACCCGCCGCCAGCAGTACAAAAATTCCGGCAGGCTCCCCCCAGTTTTCCACTGGAAGGCACTTCAGCGTCAGAACGAGGATTGGCTTATGCAGCAGATAAATTCCAAAACTGCACCTGGCCGCATCCTCTATCAGCCGTACAGCCCGTCTGCCCGGCATACCAGCCATGCGGCGTATCCCTTCAAACAGCGACAATCCCATAACGAAGATGCACGCGCTGCTGTACCACAGCAGACGGTTGGATTTATAAAATTCATTCGCATACAGATAATACTGCGCCGCCGTATTCAGAAGGAAACAGCCTCCCCCTGCCAACAGAAGGTATTTCCCTTTGATCTTTTCCAGAACTCCCTGGGCAATAAAATATCCACCGAGCAGGTACAGCACATAAACACCTCCCAGCAAATCAAAATCCAGCTTCAATTTCAGCGGCGTCCCGCCCGGAACTGCTTCCGCCAGAAATACATTTACCGTAGGAATGACCAGAAACGCGGCGACCCCTGCCAGATAAGGCAACCGGAAAGCGCCTGGCCCTTTTGCTCCCCGGACTGCCATAGACAAGAAAGGCAGCGCCAGGTATAACCCGATAATCATCGGCATATACCACATATGTGACAGCTCCAGAGTCCGCAGGAACAGCATTTCACAGACCAGGTCTGCCAACGAAAACTCCACATCCTGAAACACACACACAAACACATAATTCAGCACGATCCAAATTTCTGTAGTACCCACCAGCGGAAACAGCGACTTCCGGTAGAATTTTCCAGGTTCCAGCTCCCTGCCGAGCAAAAGCGCTCCTGTAATCGCCAGAAACAGCGGAACCCCCAGCCTCCCCACCGTAAATAAAGTATTTTCCAACATCCAAAGCCCTGTGTCAATTCTAGCTTCCCCGCGGACAACCGCGCCGTAGAAGCTCTCTGTGGCATGGCAGAGCACGACACAGAACACTGCGCATACCCGCGCATAGTCAATCCAGCCTTTTCTCTCCCTCATCTGTGCGCCTTTCTGCGGAAATCCGCTTGGAAATCAAATATCTCGGCCTCCCTTTGACTTCCTCATAAATCTTCGATATGTAATAGCCGATAATTCCCAGGCTAATCATTATCACGCTTCCGATTATCAAAATCAACAGAATTACCGTGGTAAACCCTTCCACCGCATGTCCCATAAAGAACTTCGCCAGCGTCTGGACTCCCATAATCATCGCAAAAATAAATACAAGAACCCCTGCCACTGTCACCAGCTGCATAGGAACGGAAGAAAACGCCACGATATTCGTAACCGCATATTTCACCAAAGACCAGGTAGACCACTTAGACTCCCCAGCCTCCCTCTCCTGCACATCAAACTCCACAGACGCCGTCTTATAGCCAATCCAGGAGGACAGCGCCCGGAAAAACGCATTCTTTTCCGGCAGCGCCAGCAGCGCGTCCACCGCTTTCCTGTCCATCAGTTTAAAATCCGAGGCACGGGACATGTCAATCCCCACCGCCTTGGAAATCATCCGGTAAAACAGCCCTGCGCTGGCCCGGTGCATGACGCTCTCCCGTCCCCTGCTGCGCTTTACGCCCTCGATTACTTCATATCCCTGTTCCCACAGCCTGTACATCTCCACCAGAGCTTCCGGCGGATGCTGCAGGTCACAGTCCATCACGGCACAGCAGTCCCCGGACGCATTTGCCAGCCCCGCAAAGATTGCCGCTTCCTTTCCAAAATTCCTCGAAAAATGAATCCCTGCAATATGGGGATTTCCTGCTGCCGCCTTCTCAATTTCCGCCCAGGTGCCATCCCTGGAACCATCATTCACAAATACCAGCTCATAAGGAATCGCCGCTTCCTCCAGAACCGAGCTGATGGTTCCTGCCGCCTTAGCAAGCATTTTTTCCTCATTGTAAGCAGGTAAAACTACTGATAACATGCCTAAAACACATCCTCTCCCCAGTACGCCATTCACACAGCCAGCACATAAAATGCGCTGGCCTGCCTGAACTGTTATCAAGCTTCAAACTATTTTCTGTGTACTGGCTCCTAATATAAATACTTCCCGGCAAGCTCTCTCAGCCTTTCCGGATAAGCGGAAAACCACTCGTCAAAAGTCATGTCTTCCGCCTCCACTGCCTTTCCCATCTCTACGAAAAATGCAGGCATATCCTTCTGCAGCATCATGCCCCACTCCTCTCCAAACCGCTCCTCTCCTTCCGAATCAGAGCCATTTACATGGAAAGTAAATGCCGGTTCTACCACGCCGTCCACCCGTTTTACGCCGCCATGAAAGCCCAGCGTCCCGATCTGATGCGTCCCGCATGAAGAAGAACAGCCGGAAATGTGGATACGCGGCAGCACGCCATCCGCAAAGCCGTGCTTTCTCACTTCCTCTATTACTGCCGCCAACGCTCCCTGGGAATCTCTTAGACCAATCTGGCAGATACTGCTCCCAATGCACGATACCGAAGTCTCAAACAGGTTCTGCGCGCCGTCCTCTGTCGCTGCTTCTACTTTCACGGCTTCACTGCCGTTCAGATTTACCACATAAACCGTCTCATCCGGCCCAATGCGCAGCTCCGCGTCCTTCATATCTTTCAACAGTCCATACAGCTCCCCAAACTTCGTGACAGCTGGGACCCCGCCCAGCGGATGCCATGCCACTGCATACAATCCTTCCTGTTTCTGGGGAATAATGCGCTTCCCGGACGCTTCCGTACCGTCCTCCGTTTTTTTCAAAGTTTCAGGTTCTGTATTGATTTTTAAGTTCTCTTCCGCTTTCACCTGCGCCAGCTTTTCCAGAAACGCCGCCCGGTACCCCTCTGCCCCCAGCTTGTCCTGCATATAGCGCGTCCTGGCTCTGCCCCGGTTTTCATAATCACCATATGCTACAAACGTATCAACCATTGCTTTTACATAGTACAACACGTCCGACGGTTCTACATGTTCCGCAATCTTCACGCCCATGCGGGGATTCTTCCCCAGTCCTCCGGCGCTGTACACCGTAAACGTTCCGTCCGCCTGTGCCGCAAATCCCAAATCGCGGAATGTGGCATGTGTTTCATTTGCCGGCGAATTCGAAAAGCAGACTTTCAGCTTTCTGGGCATCTTCACTGCTTTTATCATACCCAGGAGATAGTCCGACACAGCTTCCGCCATCGGCAGCACATCAAAATACTCGCCCTGCTCTGCCCCGGAAAGCGGAGACGCCATCACATTCCGCGGAAAATCCCCGCCGCCCCCTCTGGTAACAATACCTGCATCCAATGCCTTTTCCATAAGTTCGCATGCGGCTTTTGCTGACAAATTGTGGAACTGCACCGTCTGGCAGGTGGTAAAATGTACTTTGTCAATCCCGTATTCCTCTATGGCGTCTGCGATAAATCTCAGTTTCTCCTTTGTCACACGCCCACCCGGCAAACGCAGACGAAGCATGCTCGCCCTGCCGCCTTTTTGCGCATAGCTTCCGAATCCTCCGGAAAACCCTTTATATTCTTTCGTGCTCACTTCCCCTGCATAAAATTTCTCTGTCATCTCCCGGAATCCGGCAAGCTCCCCCCGGAACTCCTGCAATAGATTTTCCATCCGTTTTTCCTCCATTTTCTATTATACATTCCCGAAACAACCCGTTTTTGCTCAAACAGTTACAAACTCCTCACTACATTTTGCTGCATCCTTTCCGGAACTATACATCAAAGCTTCTTCCCCAAAGCCTTTTTCCGAAAAATATTCTAAAACAGAACCCAGCTGCCGGGAAATCCATTTATCCCTATGATACAATAGCTGTTTCCAAACTTCAACCTCAAATCCGGGCACATCCAGATATACCAGCTTTCCTTCCGCTGCTTTTTGGGCTGTCACATAATCAGGCAGAAAAGAAACCCCCTCCCCCGTCTCCACAAGCCTGCTGATGAGCTCTGCGCTCCCTGTCTCTAAAATCGGCTGTATTTCCAGAGACATCCCTGCAAGCTTCTCATCCATCAGACGGCGGTAACTCATATTTTTTTCTGTCAGAAGAAACGGCTCCTGTATAAGCTCCTGAATACGCAGCCCTTTTTTCCGGCTGACGGGCGTTCCCGCTTTTGCCGTAAAATGCGTACATACCTTCTCTTCCTTCACAATCACATATTCCGCATCGTAAATATGGCTGTCCAGAGTCAGAATCGCGTCCACCTCATTATGGTTCAGCAGGCGGAACATCTCTTCCGTCTCTGCCGTAATGATTTTCAAAGAGATTCCGGGATACTGTTCCCGAAAATCCCGAAAACCTGAAGATACCATAGATGTACACAGAGAATCCGCCATAGCCAGGCGCACATGCCCCCGAACATCTTTCTCCTCCCTCATATGATCCTTCAGTTCCTGTGTCAGCCGGGTAATCTGATGGGCGTATCTCAGCAGCTCATGCCCCTCCTCTGTCAACGCTACCGTATGGCTGATACGCTCAAACAGCCGGACATTCAGCTCTTCCTCCAGCTGTTTAATCTGAAAAGAGACCGTCGACTGGGAATAGCCCAGTTTCTGTGCCGCCTTTGTGAAGCTATTCATCTCCGCCGCCTGTATAAAAGTAGCCAGATTTTTAATATCCACGCTTCCGCTCCCCCATATAAAAAGTCACCATGCACTCTAAGTACATCTATTATCGAAATTCTTAATCCTAAATATCAATTTCATCAATTAGACAGATTCTGCTATTCATTATATACTGAACAGTAGAAAAATACAACAAAAGAAGCGAACTTCCAACTGTACAAAACTGATGCAGAACACGCATGAAAAAAAGAACGTTTGAAAGTAAACTTCTAAATCACCAAGATGATGCAGCATATGCGTCAGAAAGAGGAAAAACATGATAGTAGACTTTATTCAGGCAGTTTATCAGCTGCTGTGGGGCGATTTGATAACGATTCCCCTTCCCGGCGGAAGCTCTGTAGGGCTTTCCTTATTGATTCTTATTCTTGTGCCTTCAGGTATCTATTTCACCATCAAGACCCGGCTTCTTCCCATTCGGATGTTCCCGGAAATGCTTCGGCTGATAACAGAGAAAAAAACTTCTTCAAAAAAGGGCGCGCTGTCCGGCCTGCAGTCCCTGATTGTATCCACTGCCACACGGGTGGGCATGGGAAATCTGGTAGGCGTAGTGGCTGCCATCTCAGCCGGAGGCGCAGGGGCAGTTTTCTGGATGTGGGTACTGGCGCTGCTCGGTTCTTCTACTGCTTTTATAGAAGCAACCCTGGCACAGCTCCACAAAGAACCAGATCCCCTGTACGGCGGCTACCGGGGAGGCCCCGCATATTACATCCATCATCTGTTTGTAAAGAAAGATGGCAGACGGCGCCGTTCGATAATTGCCGCATTGTTTGCCATATCCGGGCTTATCTGCTGGTGCGGCATCAGCCAGGTTATCGGCAATTCCGTTTCCTCTGCCTTTGACCACGCCTTCCATATCCCGCCGTTCTGGACCACTGCAATTCTGGTACTGATAGCGGCAGTCGTCGTGCTGCGGAAAAATGCCACTGTAAAAGTTCTTGATATCGTCGTCCCGGTTATGGCAGGGGCATATTTCCTGCTTACGCTATTTATCATCATAAAGAACATGCATCTTCTGCCGGATGTATTTAGCAGAATTTTCTCCGAAGCATTCGGGCTCCGCCAGGTTGTCGCGGGCGGCTTCGGCGCCGTGCTTATGAACGGCGCAAAGAGAGGTTTATTCTCTAATGAGGCAGGCTCCGGCTCCGCTCCTTGCGCTGCCGCGGCCGCAGAGATGGATCATCCGGTAAAGGTAGGTCTTTTGCAGGCTCTGGGCGTATTTATTGATACCATTGTTATCTGCAGCTGTACCGCCATGCTGATGCTCCTTGCCCCGGCAGAGTCTATCCAGGGACTGGAGGGAATGGATTTGCTCCAGACAGCCATGCGTCATCACATGGGAGACTTCGGTGTGATTTTTACAGCTATCGTACTGTGGCTGTTCAGTTTCTCCACCTTCCTGGGCATCCTGTTCTATGCCCGCTCCAATGTCGCCTACTTGTTTGGAGATAACTGGACATCTCAGACCCTTTATAAAGTCCTGGCTCTGGTAATGCTCTTTATCGGAGGGCTGGCTGCTTACACCTTTGTATGGGATTTGGGCGATATCGGAATTGGGCTTATGACAATCTTCAATATGATTGCACTCTTCCCTTTGTCAAAAGAAGCGCTGCGCCTGCTTCGGGAATACCAGGCCGGACGTAAGAAAGTTACATCAAAACATGATTAATCCACATGCAAAATACGGTTTTAAAGGAGGGATTTTTTGAATACTGATTTCCATATCCATTCGTCTTTTTCTTCAGATTCAGAAGCTTCTATGGAATCCATGATAGAAGCAGGTATTCGCCTGGGGCTTACAGCGATGTGTTTTACAGAACATTTAGACTATGACTATGTACCCGGCGAACCGGATTTTATAGTAGACACGCCCGCTTACCTTGACTGCCTGCGCCGCTGCCGTGATCTATACGGTTCCCGGATAGAGCTTCTTTTTGGTATTGAGCTTGGACTGCAGCCTCACCTTACCCGGCGTCTGAACGATTATATCAGCCAGTGGGATTTTGATTTTGTCATCGGCTCTTCTCATCTGGTGCATGGCGCTGACCCTTACTATCCTGCTTTCTACGAAGGGCGTAAGGAAGAGGACTGCTACCTGGAATACTTTGAGACTATTATTGAAAACCTGAATGCATTCTCTGATATTGACGTCTACGGACACATTGATTATGTGGTGCGTTACGGCCCTAACAAAAACCGTTTCTACTCCTATGAAAAATACAAAGAAATTCTGGACGAAGTCTTGAAAAACATCATCACACACGGCGTCGGACTGGAACTGAACACTGCAGGCTACAAATACGGACTGGGTGCGCCAAATCCCCACCCGGATGTGCTGCGGCGTTACCGGGAACTGGGCGGCGAAATTATCACCGTAGGCAGCGACGGCCATGCTCCGGAACATCTTGCTTACGATTTTGGCAAAGTAAAGGATATCCTGCTGGGCTGCGGATTTCGTTACTACACTGTCTTTCGGAAACGTAAACCGGAATTCCGAAAATTGTAACCTCTCCCCTTCATCTTCATATCAAATAAATTTCACACCGATTTTAGAAAAATTTATAGAAAGAATCCCCACAGCTTCCTGTGGGGATTCTCTGTTTCTTACCTATTTCACTTTTGTTTTCTTTCCTGCACCCGCTCTTTTCAGGTTCTTCAGCAGTTTCACTTTTTGCTTTTTACTCATCTTCTTCGCACTTACAACCAGCTTTGCTGAAGTCTTCTTAAATGCGCCGCTCTTGATTGTCTTTAATACTTTTCCCTTTAACTGAACGCTCTTTAGGTTCTTACAGTTCATGAACGCCTGTTTTCCAATTGTGGTGACATATTTTCCAAGAACTACCTTTTTCAATTTGGAATTCCTCTTCATCACTTTGTCGCCAATCTGAACAACCTTATGTTTATAACCATTCAGCATAACCGTTGCCGGAACATTCATCGTTGCTTTTTTCTTGTTCTTTACAGATACAAGCATTGCCGTTTTGTTCTTCACATCGAGCACTTTGTAGCGTGATCCATCCGGAGAATCTACTACATCACCCTTCTTTGGCTCTGGTTTCACTCCCGGATCTGGTACAGGACCTGGTCCTGGATTCGGCGTAGGATTAGGCCCCGGATTCGTTCCTGTCTGCCCTTTCTCTACTGTTACCGTAATGGATGCCTTCTTATTATCCGGATTCAGGATATTCTTAGAAAGCTTGATATCTCCATACAGTGTATACGTTCCTGCCACCGTTCCATTATAATTGCCTTTCTGCCACGTTACTTCCAGTTCCTGGGTCTCCCCTGAATTCAGAGTAACCTGTACGCTCTTCGGCAATGTAAGCTGCTCGAAAGCTGTGCCATTCTTTACGGTGATAGCAGAGAACGCTGCAACACTGCTGATATGCAAGGACTCCTCCTGAAGTTCTGTCGTCTTGAAACTAATAGCCGCTCTGTCGGATTTCCTGTTTTTCGCACTCACCGCAAATACCATCGCTTTGTAGGTTCTGGAAGCATCCAGCCCGCTGAGGACATATGCCGTATCAACAGTCTCTCCTACATACTCTCCGTCAATGTAAACCATATACTTTTCTGCATCTTTCGACGCTTTCCAAAGCAATTTTGCCTTTGTTTCACTGTCGCTTTTGACTGCTGTCAGCCCTGTTACTTTGTCTGGTGCAGCTCCCGGGTCATTATCAGCTTTTTCTGCAGTCGATGCCTGCACTTCTGTTGCACTTGATGATTCTGAGCCATTCACTACAGCTTTGACAGTAAATGTGTAATCTTGTTCCGGTTCCAGATTTTCAATCCATGCATACGGTTCTGTCGATGTCGCTACTTCCTCGCCATCCACATAAACCTTATAAGACTCTGCATTTTGTACTTCGTCCCACTGTATCATGACACGATTGCTCTCGGATACCAGCACCTGGCTTTTCTCGCCTGCCGGAAGCTCTGGTACTTCTGCCGCCGGTGCATAAATCTTGAATGCATCAATTTCTACTTTTGTCCCACTGCTTGCGGAATCTTTCTCATTCGGTACAGTTATCAGAATCGTATGAGAACCATCTGCAAGACCTTCTTTGGAAAATATTGTAGACTGCCTGTTTACTCCTGAAGTATAGCAATTTACTCTTTCGGAAGCATGTCCATCAATCGAAATATCCAGGTAACCTCTGTCACGATTCGTTGGAGCTATTACTTCAATCTTCGTCCCGCAAAATTCAAGGTAAACAGTTTCACCGCCTTGTGGATTATTTATATGTCTCGTTGTATAATGATAATTTGCTTCATCCTCACTATACCATGAACCCCAGTTGCCTGTGTACTGAATCCTGGCATCTCTGTCGTCCAATACTTTATCTCCAAATCTTTGTGTTACCTGAGCTGGCTGTGACTCTGTACCACTGCCTGACACCGCAATAACCTGATAAGTGATTTCTCCCATGATTCCATATGCCTGATTATCCACATACTGTGCTTCTGAAAGTCCTGATGCTGCTTCCATCAGCTCGCCATCGCCAATTTTTCGGTAAACCGTATAGGTTACGTTTGCATCCACTGGATTCCAGGACAATGTTATCTGATTTCCATTACGTATAGTGTGTAATGCTGTCGGCATCTCTAGCTCTTCTGTTTCGGGAATCTTGGAAATCGTATAGCTCATACCTTCTATTGTATCGAATGCTATGCGGTTGTCTGCCATGTTTGTCACAGTTACTTCGTTTCCATCTTCATCTACTACTTCTGCAAGGAAAATATTGTCACACTGAATAACTGCTTCACCGCCGTTATTTGATGTAATGACAGCTTCAGCTATACATCCATTTTTCCATTCCACATCAACTTCAAAGTTTCCTCTTGCTAACAGACCGTATACATGTCCGGTTTCCCAGGCATCCGGAAGCGCCGGAAGCAGATTAATATAATCCATGTTACTCTGCATCAGAAGCTCGTTGACACCCGCAGTATAGCCAAAGTTTCCATCAATCTGGAAAGGTGGATGCGTATCCCATAGATTTTTATAAATTTTGGAACCAAGCAGATTTCCAATGACTTTGTACGCATGGTTTCCATCGCCAAGACGTGCCCAGGTACAGATACGCTGTGCCATACCCCAGCCGGTACTATCATCTGTTCTGTTCTCCATAGAAACCTTGGCTGCTGCCATCCATTCCGGATGCTCCTCTGTAATCAAATCGCCCGGATACAAGCCCAGCATATGAGAGATATGCCTGTGCCCGTAGCCCTCTCCGATATTGTTTCCATTTGCGTCCTTATTAAACTCTTCCTCTGTATACCACTCTTTAATCTGACCGCTCTTTCCGATTTCAATCGGCGCCAGACGGCTCTGCGTCGCTTTCCACTCGGCAACCTTATCTTCATCTACACCTAAAAGCTCCGCTGCCTTAATCGTATCTTCATAAAGCTGCCATACCAGCGTACCTTCATAAGTATTTCCCAGCGTCCTCGCACCATGTTCCGGTGAGTAAGCCGGAGCTGTTGCCAGACGGGTAGACTTGGTGCCATCCTCCAGAGTGATCTCTACACCGCTGTCTACCAGAATCTGATCATACAGCAACGCCTCTTCTTTCATCATCGGATAAAGGTGTTCTCTCATATACTCCAAATCCCCAGTATACTCATAGTACTCCCAACAGTTCTGCAGAATCCACGGTATAGCTGCTGGTGACCAGCCCCAGTCAAAACTCCAGCCCGGACAAGTCCAGCCCAAAGGATTAATCTGTGTATGCGCACTAAATCCGGCTTCTGTTCCAAAATAAGTTTGTGCCGTCACCTTTCCTGGCTCACGGAGTGAATTAATAAAATCTATCAACGGTGTTGCGCACTCTGTCAGGTTCGCTGCATAAGTAGGCCAGTAATTCATCTGCAGATTGACATTTGCATGATAATCAGATCCCCATGCAACTTGTGATCCGTTACCCACACGGTTCTGCCATACACCCTGCAGATTGGAAGGCAGGTCGCCTTCTCTAGAGGATGCAATCGTCAGATAACGTCCATACTGATACAAAGTAACCTCCAAAAGTCTTTTCTCTGCTGCTGTAGCTGTAGCATTCTTATATGCAGCCAGAAGATCATCCGTAGTTTTTTCCGCCGCCTGCGCAGTCTGCCCCAAATCCAAGTCAACCCTTTCAAAAAGTTCCTGATAGTCTGCCAGGTGAGAATTCTTTACTTCCTCGTAGCCTTTCTCTTTCGCTGTATCTACCAGAGCTTTCACACGGGCTGCCACTTGCTCATCCGTCTCGCCTGTGCGGTAATAGTAGTTTACTGATTCGTCTTCATTATAAAAAGTATTTTTGTAATCTGTTCCCGCAGAAACGAAAATCACAACCTCGTCCGTATCGGAGATATCCAGGGACTGCCCATCAGCGCCCGCCGTTTTCGTCCCCCCCGTCACAACCTGAAGTACGGAACTCATCTTCATCTGGTTATCCTGTAAACTTCCCTTCATAATAATCGTACCTGCGCTGGCATCTACTGTATACTCGGCATTTTTGCCCAGGTTACGGTTCACTACGTCGTTTTCATCATTGTCTACCGGAAATTTCACATTCAAGTTCAGCTTATTGTTTCCTTTTGCCGTCAGCTTCATAGCCAGCACATTATCCGGATAGCTCATGAAATATTCTCTGTGATAATCCGTCCCGCTCTGCGTAAAATCTACATGGGCAGCCCCGGTCTGAAAATCAAGATCACGGCTGTAATCGGTATAATCGCTCTCTGTCAACCCGTTAAACGTGAGGTAAATATCTCCCCATGACTGGTAAGAGCCATATCCGTCATCCATTCCTTTTCCTACCAGCGCACTGCAGAGATTGGTAGCATTTGAGGCGTTATTCTTAAAAGCTTCTACGACCTCCTGGTACTTTTCAGACATTTGCACACCGTTTGATACCTCAATATTTCCGCCCTTATAATCTGGTCTTCGTGTACTTGGTCCGCCATTCCACAGCGTTTTCTGGTTAAAGGTCAGCCGCTCATTGACAATCTCACCATACACATTAGCGCCCATGAAACTGTTGCCGATTGGAAGAGTCATCTGCTCCCAAAGATCATTTCCCGTCAGCCCGCTTGCGCTTGCCGGCTCATCATACCACATTCTCAGCAGGTTTTTTTCTGCTACTGTTTCTGCTGTCGTTTCTTCTTTTGCAGCTATCCCTGTCGCCGCCAATGCAGACACACCTCCCATGGTCATCAGCATAGAAACCGATAATAATACTGATAAAAATTTCTTTTTCAATTCCTTTCCTCCTGTTTCTTCATCAATAGCCGTCTGTAACTGCCTGCCGCCTCAAAGGCCTTCTCCTTTCCCTCGTTTATGCAATATTACTTATATTAAACCATATATAGAGTTGTTTTTCAACAAAAAACCAAAAAGAAAAATCTCTAAAAAATATCCTGCCTCTATCTGACATAAATTTGCCGGATAACAGGCAGGATCATCCTTTAATTTCCACATTCTATACTAATTTCATTAAACAGCCCAAGCACCTCGTCTACGTGCAGATCCTCCTTTTCTTTTCCTTTTTTATCTAATATAATTTTTCCCTGATGCATCATAATGATACGGTTTCCGTATTCCAGCGCATAGCGAAGATTGTGTGTCACCATAATAGACGTCAGTTTTTTCTGCCTGACGATCTGTTCCGTAAGCTGCATATTAATTTCTGCCGTTTTAGGATCCAGTGCCGCCGTATGCTCGTCAAGAATCAGGAACTCTATGGGCGTCATCGTGGACATCAGGAGCGCCATCGCCTGGCGCTGCCCGCCGGAGAGCGCCCCGACTTTCACATCCAGCTTATCCTCCAGTCCCAGGTTCAGGGGACGGAGCATATCCTGGTACGTTTCTCTCCGCTTTTTGTTCACGCACCGCCCCAGATTGTAGGACTTTCCCTTATTTTCTGCCAGCGACAGGTTTTCCATAATCGTCATGGACGGGCACGTTCCCATAGACGGATTTTGGAACACACGCCCGATTTTTGAAAGTCTCCGATACTCGCTCAGGTTCGTGATATCCCTGCCATTCATCAAAATCTGCCCGGAATCTGCCGCTATACTGCCGCAGATGATATTCAGCATAGAGGTTTTTCCAGAACCATTGCTTCCTACCACGGATACAAACTCCCCGTCCTCCACCCGGAAATTAAAGTCACGGAACAGACACATCTCATTTACGGTTCCCGGATTATAGTATTTATGGATATGTTTCAGCTCAAGCATCGACCTTCACCCTCCTTTTCCGCTCCATTCCAAGCACCAGGATAGCCAGGAACAGCGCCGCTGTAATCATCTTCAAATCTGTAGACTCAAATCCCAGGCTGATTGCCAGCGCCACGCATCCTTTGTAGAGGACGGAGCCAATAACCACACTGGAAGTCACCCTCAGAACCGTAATTTTCTTAAACAGACTGGTGCCGATGATGACGCTTGCCAGTCCGATGACCACGGTTCCTGTTCCCATAGAAACATCAAAGTACCTCTGCTGCTGCGCAAAAATACATCCGCTGAGCGCCACCAGCCCATTTGCAATCGCCAGCCCTACGATTTTCACCAGCCCTTTGTCAACGCTCAGAGAAGTGATAATCCTGTCATTATCCCCTACTGCCCGCAGCAACATTCCTGATTTCGTGCCCAGATACCAGTCCAGCAGATACTTACTGACCAGGGTAATGGCAAAAATAATCAAGATCGCCCTGTAATCTGCGATGCCGCCCGGCATCCCATTTACAATATCATTATCAAATATTGTCGTCTTGTTATAAATCGGCAGGTTCGCCCGTCCTGCAATGCGCAGATTCACCGTATAAAGCGCCGTCATCATGATAATTCCCGACAGCAAATCCCTCACTTTCAGCTTCACATGAATCAGCCCGGTCAACATTCCCACTGCTGCCCCTGCCAGAAAGCACACAGGCAGCGTCAGCAGCGGATTAATACCCCGGCTAATCATGACTGCTGTGATGGCAGCTCCCATAGGGAAACTGCCGTCCACTGTCAAGTCCGGGAAATCCAATATCTTATAAGTAATATATACGCCAAGCGCCATGATTGCATAAATCATACCCTGTTCCAGTACGCTTATAAATAAAACCATAGTTCCCTCCAACTCACTGCTATACAGCCTTATTCGTAACACTTCAGGCAAGGCGATTGCCTTTATTCTACTGTAATCTCTTTAAATGTCTCCACAGCGCCAGAAATATATTCTTCATCCAGTGGAAATTCAAGGTTCTCAGCCACTGCAGTATTCACGTACAAGTTTGCCCCCTCGCATGTCTCAACCTGTAAATCCGCTGCCGCAGCTTCTCCTTTCAGAACCTTTGCCGCCATCGCCCCTGTCTGTTTCCCCAGCGCAATGTAATCAATTCCCATAGACGCCAGGCATCCGTTCTTCACCTGTTCAATTTCCGAACCAAACACCGGAATCCCCTGGGCATTTGCCGCTGCCAAAACTGTCTGTAGCGCGGATACTACCGTATTATCTGTCAGGTTTGTCATACAGTCCACCTTCGCTGCCATATCCTTTGCCGCCATCTCCACATCAGCAATGGTATTGATTCCCGTATCTACGATTTCAAATCCAAAATCCCCTGCTAACGCCTTATATGTCTCAATCGTACTGATGGAATTTGCCTCGCTGGTGGTATACAGAATACCTATCTTCTTCGCCTCCGGCATCATTGCCCGAATCATCTCAAGCTGTTCTTTAACCGGAAGGGAATCTGCCGTTCCCGTAATATTTCCCACACTTTTTCCGTCCTCTTCTGCCAGCCCTGCTCCTGCAGGGTCGGAAACCGCCGTATAAATCACCGGAATTTCCGTATCCAGGCAGCTATTGTATGCGCTCATAGCACTGGGTGTTGCAATTGCGCAAATCATATCCACTTTCTTCGACACGAAGCTGTCAGAAATCGTTGCCGCCGTTCCCGTATCTGCCTGGGCATTCTCGTAAATTACTGTCAGGTTTTCTCCCTCCTTGATGCCGGCCTCCGCCAGCCCCTGCAGAAATCCCTCTTTGCAGTTATCCAGGGAACCGTGCTCTGCAAACTGCGAAATACCAATCGTATACGCATCTCCTGACGCTGTATCTGTTCCCGCCGTTTCCGTACTGTTCGTTTCTGCCGGCTTGCTGCCGCAGCCTGCCAGAAATGCTGCTGTCATTGTCGCTGCCAATACTGCTGCCAATACTTTTTTCTTCATAATCAAATCCTCCTAAACTTTTTCTCAGCCCTCCATTTTTTCGGATGCTGCGTAAAATTAAACAAGCCGTCTCAAGCATCTTTGCTTGAGACGGCTATGACTATACATTTCCGCGGTACCACTCAATTTGACGTAACGTCCACTCTGCACGTACTAACATACGCTCCTGATTGATAACGGGTTCGGTTCCCGACAGCGCCTACTTTCTTCAGATTTCAGACTGCCCTCGAAAGTCCATTCAGCAAACTGCTCCGTACTGTCTCTCACCAACGACAGCTCTCTGTGACTTCACCCTCTGCTTACTACTCTTTCTCATCGGTTTCACATGTTGCTATTCATTCTAAACCTTTTTTCGTGAATTGTCAATACCTTATTTCACATCTTTTATACTGAAGCTGATTCTTCCCATCTTGTCTTTGCCAAGGCACACAACCTTTACCATGTCTCCCAGGGTCAGCTCATCCTCTACACGGTTAATTCTCTGCTTGGAAATCTTAGAGATATGCACCATACCTTCCTTGCCCGGCGCGAACTCCAGGAATGCCCCGAACTCTTTGATGCTCACTACCTTGCCTACAAAAATCTGTCCCGCCTCGAAGTCTGTAGTGATAATGCGTATCAATTCTATGGCCTTATCCATAGCTGCCCGTTCGGTTCCGCAGATAGACACCGCTCCATCGTCAGTAATATCAATCTTCACCCCAGTCTGCTCAATGATGGCATTGATTGTCTTTCCTCTCTGCCCTACCACATCGCCTATCTTCTGCGGATCAATCTGAATCTGGATAATCTTCGGCGCATACGGGCCTACTTCCGCTCTCGGACTGGCAATCGCCGCTTCCATTACTCCATGAAGGATAAAGGTACGCGCCTCTTTCGTCCGGGCAATCGCCTCTTCGATAATCGCCCTGGTCAAACCGTGAATCTTAATATCCATCTGGATCGCTGTGATGCCATTATCCGTGCCCGCTACCTTAAAGTCCATGTCCCCGAAGAAATCCTCAAGTCCCTGAATATCTGTGAGTACAAGATAGTCGTCATCCGTTTCCCCAGTCACCAGACCGCAGGAAATCCCGGCTACCGGACGCTTAATCGGCACACCTGCCGCCATCAGCGACATTGTGGAGGCGCAGACACTTGCCTGTGAAGTAGAACCATTGGACTCAAACGTCTCAGATACGGTACGGATAGCATACGGGAACTCCTCTTCACCGGGAAGCACCGGCAGCAACGCCCTTTCTGCCAACGCGCCATGTCCGATTTCACGCCTTCCCGGTCCTCTGGAAGGTCTCGTCTCACCTACGGAATAGCTCGGGAAATTGTAGTGGTGCATATAGCGCTTGCTGGTTTCCGCCTCATCCAGCCCATCCAGCCTCTGTGCTTCGGAAAGCGGCGCTAATGTAGTAATTGTACAAATCTGTGTCTGTCCGCGGGTGAACATCGCAGAACCATGTACTCTCGGAATCAAATCCACCTCCGCCGCCAGCGGACGGATCTGCGTAATCTCACGGCCGTCCGGACGCTTATGGTCTTTCAAAATCATCTTACGGACTGTCTTTTTCTGGTATTGGTATACAGCCTCACCTAAGAAAGACAACCATTCTTCTTTCTCTGAAAATGCCTCTTCCAGCTTGTCCGTAATGGTGCGGATATTTTCTTCCCTCGTTTGCTTGTCATCCGTGAATACGGCTTTTTCCATCTCCTCTGCCGGCACAAGTTCCCTGATAGCTGCAAAAAGTTCCTCAGGTACCGCAAAGCTGGTATAGCTGTGCTTTTCTTTCCCGCACTCAGCTACGATAGTATCAATAAATTTGATAATGTCCTGGTTTATCGCATGGGCGGCAAAAATCGCATCAATCATTTTCGCTTCGGGAACTTCGTTCGCCCCCGCCTCAATCATGATAACCTTATCCCTGGTGGATGCCACGGTAAGGTGCAGGTCGGAAACCTCTTTCTGCGCTGCCGTCGGATTAAACACAAATTCTCCGTCCACCATACCCACCTGCGTGGTTGCGCACGGACCGTCAAATGGGATATCGGAAATCGTCGCCGCAATTGCAGAACCCAGCATTGCCGTCAGTTCCGGACTGCAGTCCTGGTCAACGGACAAGACCAGATTTTCCAGCGTAACGTCATTTCTATAATCTTTCGGAAAAAGAGGACGCATAGGGCGGTCAATCACGCGGCAGGTCAACACTGCATTTTCCGATGCCTTTCCCTCACGCTTATTAAATCCTCCCGGAATCTTTCCTACTGAGTACAGCCTTTCATTGTACTCCACGCTCAGCGGGAAGAAATCAATACCCTCCCTCGGCTTTTCGGAAGCCGTCGCCGTAGACAGTACTGTAGTATCTCCATAATGCATCAGTACCGCACCGTTTGCCTGTTTTGCTACCCTGTCCACATCTACCGTCAGGGTTCTGCCGGCAAGTTCCATAGAAAAACTTTTGTACATAGTATTCTCCTTTTGCTTGGATACCTGTACAGCAAAAACGGGACGGAATTTCTCCCGTCCCCTCACTGTCCAGATTATTTTCTGATTCCTAATTTTGCAATTAAAGCACGGTAACCTTCCAGATCAGTTTTCTTCAGATATGCCAGCAGTCCGCGCCTCTGACCTACCATCTTCAAAAGACCTCTTCTTGAATGATGATCTTTCTGATGTACCTTTAAATGCTCTGTAAGTTCCTGAATCCTTGCTGTCAAAATAGCAATCTGAACCTCCGGTGAACCTGTATCGCCCGGTGTTCTTCCATACTCTTCAATAATTGCCGTTTTCTTTTCCTTTGAAATCATGATAATTCCTCCTGACTTTTCTAAACGCCTGGTATTAAGAACTGGTCGGAGTTTCCATAGCTCTGAATACCGGCTGATTTTCATACTTGTCTAGTCTAGCACAAGAAACTGTTCCCGTCAACAGCGAATTTCATTACGGCAACGGAATACGGCAACGGAATTTTTCAAAAGGCAGCAAAAGACAAATTTTCTGTTCCGTCACAATAGCCGCATGGCAGTCAGCAGAAACAAAAATCCACCTGCCACACAAATACTCATCCCCAGGTAATACAGCCCTTGTGAAAAAATGTTTATCTGCTTCTTTTCCCGCAGCCGGAAGCGCTCCGGCTTTTCTATATCATACTGGATATCTACTGCCTGGTTCAGGGAAAACGGACAAGGATTCCCCCCTCTTTCATAACGCTTTTTATACAGCCTGCCCTCCGCATAATATGCAAAAACTGCATAATAATAATCATGAATTCCCTTTGCTCTCCCTATCTTATCCGGTGTGTCCGCCTCAATTTCCACAACAGTAGCGGTGGCTTTCCCGCTGTAACGCTGCACACGGTCTGCATAAGATCGCCCCATAAGTGATAATGCTACTACAATCCCCCCCACACTAATCAGCACAATACTCAATGTCCAAAAAAAACTATTCACCAAAATACTCCTTCCCAAAGGAAATATCGGCGTCCATCTGCCTGTGCAGCTCTTCTGTGCTGCCAAACGACTTTTCCGGACGCAGGAATTTTAAAAACTGTACTTCAATATGTTCTCCCGGCAGCTCCCTGCCAAAACCGAACAGATACGTTTCTACGCTTCTGAACTGTCTTTCTCCCTCAATACCCATGCCAATATTTGTAACCCCCGGAAACTCTTCCTTTCTGATAATCGTACGGGTGAGATAAATCCCGTTCGGCGGAAGCAGCTTCCTGGCCGAAACGCGCAGATTTGCGGCAGGAAGCCCATACCTGTAGTTTCCTGGCCCTCCATGAAGAACCTCTCCTGACACAAAAAAAGTATAGCCAAGCAGCGTATTGACTGTTTCCAGATGTCCGGCCGCCAGTTCTTCCTTTATATAAGTACTGCTGATATCCCGTTTCTGATACTGCTCCTTCTGTATAACTTCCAAAACAAATCCATACTTTTTCTGCAATTCACGCAGCAGACTGCTGTCACCCCTGCGCTGGCAGCCAAACCGGAAATCTGTTCCCACGGCCAGATATTTTGCGTGAAGCTTGTCTATCAGAATCTTTTCCACAAATGCTTCCGGTTCCATCCCGCTGATTTCCGGCACCAGAGGACAGTCCAGAAGATAATCCACTCCCAGCTTTTCTGTCATAGATTTCCGCTCTTCCTCTGTCAAAAGCTGTTCGTTCTCCATACGGTTAAGGGTAAATACCACGCTTTTGCATCCTCTATCCCCAACCCCTCGAATCCGGCTAACCAGTTTCTGATGCCCCCGGTGAAGACCGTCAAACTTTCCCAGTGTAACTGCCGTATCCTCTTCTACATAAAAGTCTCCCGGTCCCCGCATGTATTCCATAGATTCCTCCTGCCGTTTCCGATATGCAGATACCTTTGACCCCTAAAACATTTTCATCGGCCGGAAACGGTTTTCTTTCTTTAAATATTCATAAACTGCCTGAAAATTCCCGTCTGAACCATACATCCTTACCGGTCCGTCCTGCCCGGGAAATCCCTGTTTCCCTACCTGTCTGCCATACAGTTCGTTACCGTTGTCAAGCAGTTTCTGATACTCCTGCTTTACGGTAACCGCCGGATATAAGGAAAACAGGCTGTCAATCGCCGCCATGTGTTCCTGAAGCTGCCCCAAATCATGCAGCACTTCAATCTCGTCCAGGCGGAGACTTTCCTCAACACGAAACATTCCCACCTGTGTGCGCAAAAGCTGTTCCATACAGCCGCCGCAGCCCACTTTCTGCCCAATGTCATGGCATAATGTCCTAATATATGTCCCTTTTGAACAGTTTACCGTCATGGAAATCCTGGGAAGAACGATTTCATGAATTTTAATTTCATGAATCTGTACGTTCCTTGCCTTCCGTTCTACCGTCTTTCCCTCTCTTGCCAGCTCATACAGCTTTTTTCCGTTAACTTTCAAGGCAGAGTACATGGGCGGAACCTGCGCATACTCTCCCTTAAAGGACTGAATCGCCTCATATACTTCTTTGATAGACGCTGTAACCTCTCTGGTTTCCAGGATTTCTCCCGATACATCCTGGGTATCCGTAACCTGTCCCAAAAGCAGGATAGCCCGATAAGTCTTGTCCCAATCCGCAAGAAGCTCACATACTTTGGTTGCTTTTCCCAGGCACACTGGAAGCACGCCTTCCGCATCAGGGTCCAGCGTACCTGTATGCCCAATTCGCTTCTGCCCCAGGATTCCCCGGAGCCTGGCAACCACGTCGTGCGAAGTATATCCTTTCTCTTTATATACATTAATAATTCCGTGAATCACCGCTGTTTTCTCCCTTATGCGTCAAGCTGCCTTTCTATATGCAGCGTCAGGTTGTTTATAACATCATGGAAAGATCCCTGCATCGTACAGCCCGCCGCACGGACATGGCCGCCGCCGCCGAAATAAGAAGCTACCGCACTTACATCCACTCTTTCATTTGACCGCATGCTCACTTTGTACTCCTGGATATTGGATTCGTACAGGAATATGGCCACTTCCACGCCCTCTGTATTCTTCATCTGGCTCACGATTCCTTCCAGATCCATAGGCGATGCGCCGTAAAAATCCATATCCTTCTTCCGCAGACCGCTGATAATACACCGCTTATCCAAAATAAGAATGCTTTCCAGCAGAGCCCGCGCCAAAATCTGGTTCTGCACATAGGTTTTCTGGTAAAAGGTCTTTTCCACAAGCTTTGAACTGTCAATCCCTTTCGCCATCAGTTCCCCTGCAATCCGCATGGTCTCCGGTGATGCGCAAGAATACCTGAACACTCCTGTATCGTGGGCAATCCCCATATAGAGCGCCTCTGCTGCTGCTTTCGTAATTTTCTGCGGCTCCAGCAGCCCGTATACCAGCTCTGATGTAGAACTCGCCTCCGGCACAATCATGTTTTCATCTGCATATCCCCGGTTGCTGATATGATGGTCGATACATACACTCCGTTTTGCCGTTTTTAAATATTTTTCTGCTCCGCCCAGACGCTGTGCATCCCCCGCATCCAGACAAAACAACACATCATACACTCTATCCTCACCGCAGGAATGTCTCACACTGTCTGTTCCCTCAATTATACGAAAGCTCTCTGAAAACTCTTCCAGGTAAACATCCAGCACTTCCACACCCGGAAAGTTCTCCTTTATGTAAAGGTACAGCCCCATACAAGAACCAACACAGTCACCGTCCGGCCGGATATGGCCGGCGATGGCTGCGCTTTTGACATCTTTTAGTTCCGATGCTAAATTAATCATCTCTATCATCCTCACTCAAACTGCTTGTCACATCATCAATCAATTTTGACATATTTACTCCATATTCAATTGATTGATCCAGCACAAAACGTATTTCCGGGGTATTCCGCAAATTAATCGTCCGTGCCAGCTCACGGCGAATATATCCCACCGCACTCTTTAAGCCTGCCAGCGTATCCTGCTGTGCCTGCTCATCCCCCAGCACGCTGATATACGCTTTGCAGCTTTTCAGATCCGGCGCCACTTCTACAGCTACCACGCTGGTCATCGGAGCGATACGCGGATCTTTAATCTCCCGGCTAATGATGCGGCTCAGCTCACGCTGTACCTCACCATTAACACGGGTATTTTTAATACTGTTTTTCCTCATCTATATAAACCTGCTTTCTATCTGGGAACCTCAACCATAATATATGCCTCTACCTGGTCCAGTTCCTTCAGATCACTGAATTTCTCAAATACAAGGCCGCATTCATAACCTGACCTTACTTCTTTCACATCATCTTTAAACCGTTTCAGGGAAGCAAGGCTGCCTTCATAAATCTGTTTTCCTTCCCGGCTGATGCGCACGGAGCATCCTCTCTGGAATACGCCGTCCAGCACATAAGAACCTGCAATCATTCCCACGCCTGAAGATTTGAACAACTGACGCACTTCTGCATGCCCAATAATCTTCTCCTCAAACACTGGATCCAGCATACCTTTCATTGCACGCTCCACATCTGCTATAGCGTCATAAATCACACGGTAGAGACGCACATCTACCCCTTCACGCTCTGCCGTAGCTTTTGCTGTGGCATCCGGACGCACATTAAACCCAATAATAATTGCATTGGATGCACTCGCCAGGCTCACATCAGATTCATTGATAGCGCCTACGCCGCCGTGGATAATCTTAACAACTACTTCTTCATTGGACAGTTTCAAAAGGCTCTGTTTTACTGCTTCTACAGACCCCTGTACGTCTGCCTTCACAATAAGCCCCAGCTCTTTTAAGCTTCCTTCTTTAATCTGATTAAAAATATCATTCAGCGACAGAGATTTCGACTTCGTTTCTTCCAAAAGCTTCTCCCTGCCCTGGCTGATGAATGTCTCTGCAAAGCTTCTTGCCTCTTTCTCATTCGGCATAGCCACAAAGATTTCTCCTGCGTTCGGAACATCTGAAAGCCCCAGGATTTCTACCGGAGTCGAAGGTCCTGCCTCTTTCACTCTCCGTCCTTTATCATCCATCATAGCGCGTACTTTGCCATAACAGGAACCTGCCGCTACCGGATCGCCGATGCGCAGTGTGCCTTTCTGTACAAGAACAGTAGCCACCGGGCCTTTCCCCTTATCCAGCTCTGCCTCGATAATCAGGCCTCTTGCCGCCCGCTTCGGATTCGCTTTCAGCTCACTTACTTCTGCCGTCAGAAGAATCATCTCCAGCAGAGAGTCGATTCCCTCCTGCGTATGTGCCGATACAGGAACGAAAATCGTGCTTCCCCCCCAATCTTCCGGGACAAGCTCATGCTCAGCCAGTTCCTGTTTTACTCTCTCAATGTTTGCGCTCGGTTTATCAATTTTGTTAATTGCTACGATAATTTCCGTCCCTGCTGCCTTCGCATGGTTGATGGCCTCCACAGTCTGCGGCATCACGCCGTCGTCCGCCGCTACTACCAGGATCGCAATATCCGTCGCGTTTGCTCCGCGCATACGCATAGCGGTAAATGCTTCGTGCCCCGGTGTATCCAGAAACGTAATCTTCTGCCCGTTAACGCTTACCACATAAGCTCCAATATGCTGGGTGATGCCTCCGGCTTCTTTTGCAATGACATGCGTATTACGGATCGCATCCAGAAGCGAAGTTTTCCCGTGGTCTACATGACCCATAACGCATACGACAGGCGGTCTGGAAACCATCTTTGCCTCATCTTCCTCATCTTCCCTAAGGAGCTCTTCGATTACATCTACCTTTTCCTCCATTTCAGCGATGCAATTATATTCCAGTGCAATCTCTTCTGCCTTATCATAATCAATCTCATGGTTTACCGTAACCATGATACCTTCCAAAAACAGCTTTTTAATAATCGTAGACGCCGGAATTTTCATCTTTTCCGCCAGTTCCCCTATCGTCAGGCTCTCCGGCAGAATAATGGTCTTAATCTCATCCGCCTTTTTCTCCTGAGGAGCTGCCTTTACCGGCGGCTTGACATTATTCTTACCGTTCCGCCCGTTATTATTCCTCTGGTTCGGCCTGTTACCGCCCTGGGAACGGCCTCCTTTTTCAAAACGGTCAAACTTATCCACACGCTCTTTCGCTTTGTCGTTCCTTGTCCTGGACTCTTTCGTCAGCGGCTTCATCTCAAGCGGTGCCTGTGCGCTTCCCTGAGAACGGCTTCCCTGGCCGCGTCCTCCCTGGGAACGGCTTCCCTGCGGCCTGTCGCCCTGGAAACGGTTTCCCTGAGATCTGTCGCCCTGCGGACGCCCTCCCTGTGGCCTGTCGCCCTGGAAACGGCCTCCCTGCAGCCTGTCGCCCTGCGGACGCCCTCCCTGTGGCCTATCTCCCTGAGAACGCCCTCCCTGCGGCCTGTCGCCCTGGAAACGGTTTCCCTGAGATCTGTCGCCCTGGAAACGCCCTCCCTGCAGCCTGTCGCCCTGGGAACGGCTTCCCTGCGGTCTTGCCTGTGATCTGCCCTGAAATTCCTGTTTCCTTGTCCCTTGCCTGTTCTGAGATTCCTGGGGTTTTGTCCCCTGTCTATTTTGAGGTTCCTGAGTTCTCATTCCCTGCCTGTTCTGAGACTCCTGAGTTCTTGCCTCCTGTCTGTTCTGAGAAGCCTGGGCTCTCGCTCCCTGCCCTCCCTGAGTTTCCTGAGACTTCACTATCGGTTTATTCTGGGGTTCCTGCAGTTTTCCCATCGGTTTTCCCTGACTTTCCTGGAGGGAAACCACCGGCTTATTCTGGAGTTCCTGAGCCTTTTCTTCCGGCTTATTCTGCGGCTCCTGCAGTCTTGCGCCCTGCACGTCTTTAATCGGCATTTTAGCGCCCAAACCATCCTGCGTTTTCACCGTCCTTGCCGCCTGGCCATCCTGGGGACGTGCTCCTCTGCCCTGGGGACGCTCTCCCTGCCTTGGCCTTTGTCCCGTTCTTCCTATCCCTGTCCTGCTGTTCTGGGGATGAAATACCTGGGTAATATTTTTCTTCTTAGGCGCTGATGCCGTTCCTTCCGCTTTTACAGTCTCTTCTTCTTTTTCTGCTTTTCCAAATTTCTTTTTTACCAATTCTATCTGTTCGTTTTCAATCGAACTCATATGGCTTTTTACCTCTATTCCTTTTTCTGCCAGGAAATTAAGGATATCTTTATTCTGCTTCCCTAACTCCTTAGCCAATTCATGAACTCTTATTTTCGACATACCGACTACCTCCGTTCTATTGTATCATCAAGCTGCTTTTTCAACGCGCTGCCAAACCCCTCATCCAATACGGCAAGTGACGCACGGAACTCCTTGCCCATAGCGCTTCCAAGCTCTTCTTTCGTCCCAAATACATACAGCGGAACTTTGTAATACGTGCACATATTATGGAACTTTTTCTTCGTATTATCAGAAGCCTCCTCCGAAACGATTACAAGCCCTGCCTGCCCGGACTTCACAGCTTTTTCTGTAGAAAACTCGCCGCTCACAGTCCTGCCCGCCTTTGTAGCCAGCCCGACCAGAGATAAAACCTTATTTTGCCTCAATAGCATCAATCTCCTTTTTTAAACTTTCATAGACTTCCCGGGGAATACTCATTTTTAACGACCTCTCCAGGGCTTTGCTCTTTGCAGCTTTTTCAAAACATTCCCTGGAAAGACAAATGTATGCGCCTCTCCCGTTTTTCTTTCCTGTAGTATCCAAAACCACCTCTTCTTCCGTGGTTTTTAAAATGCGCAGCATTTCTTTCTTGCTCTTCATTTCCTGACATCCGATACATTTACGCATCGGAACTTTCCTTATCTGTCCCATGATCCACCCCTAAAGCTGTTCTTTTCCGGTTTCCTGCCTGTTCGAACACATGAGGCCTGCTTTACGGCATGTCTGCGTCTGCTGCATATGCTTCTCCATAGCCTTCTTCCTCGTATTCTGTCTCATAGTTTTCCGCATAGGCATCATCGTATCCATCCTCGTCATAATCATCTTCCATATAGAAATCATCGAAATCACCGGACTCCCTCGCCTGCGTCTCACTCTTAATATCAATCTTAAATCCTGTCAGACGCGCTGCCAGACGCGCATTCTGCCCCTCTTTTCCAATCGCAAGAGAAAGCTGGTAATCCGGCACCACTACTTTAGCCGTTTTCTCATCATCATCTGCTATAACTGAAATCACCTTAGCAGGGCTTAAAGCATTCTCAATCAAAATGGCGGCATTCTCGCTCCAGTTCAGAATGTCAATTTTCTCCCCCCGCAGCTCCTCTACAATCGCATTGACTCTTGCTCCGTTCATTCCCACACAGGCGCCGACCGGATCCACATCCGGATTGTTTGACCATACTGCCATCTTCGTTCTGCTTCCGGCCTCGCGCGCAATGCACTTAATTTCCACTGTGCCGTCTTTTACTTCCGTTACTTCTGATTCAAAAAGACGCTTTACCAGTTCCGGATGTGTTCTGGAGACCAGAACTTTCGGTCCTTTTGATGTATCTTTTACCTCTACTACGTACACTTTAATGCGCTCCGTAGGATGGAACACCTCGCCTTTCACCATTTCATTTTCATTCAAAACTGCATCCACTTTTCCCAGATTGATGCTCACATTTTTCCCAATATATCTCTGGACAACTCCGGTCACGATATCCTTTTCCTTACTATAATACTGGTTGTACAGAATCTTACGCTCCTCCTCGCGGATTTTCTGGAGAATTACATTTTTGGCATTCTGGGTAGCGATGCGCCCAAACTCTTTAGACTTAATCTCCACATTTACGATATCCCCAACTTCATATTTAGAATCCACCAGCTTCGCATTCGCAAGGCTGATTTCCATAATCGGGTCCTCTACCTGCTCCACAACTGTTTTCTCCGCATGAACATTGAATTCACAACTGTTTGGGTTAATAAATACCTTTACATTATCTGCTTTTCCGAAATGATTCTTACATGCCTGAAGCAGAGACTGCTCAATTGCCTCTAAAAGAGTATCTTTACTGATATTCTTTTCTTTCTCCAAAAGGGTCAACGCCTCCAACAACTCGTTATTCATGATTCTAATTTCCTCCTTACTATATTTTATCAAAAGTCAAATGCGAGCCTGACCAAAGCTACATTACTCCTGTCAAAAACCAGTTTTTCACCTTCTTCTACCTCCAGGGTGATACTACTCTTATCATAAGCATCCAGGATTCCCCGGAACTCTTTCTGTTTCTCAATGGCACGGTACGTACGCAGCTCTACTTCCTGCCCCATGTTTCTCACGAAATCTTTCTCTTTTTTAAGCGGTCTTCCAAGTCCCGGGGAGCTCACCTCAAGAATATATGCCCCTTCTATAAAATCCTCTTCATCCAGCTTATCGCTCAAGCTGCGGCTAATCACTTCACAGTCGTCTACGGTAATTCCTCCCGGCTTATCAATATAAGCCCTCAAATACCAATTACCGCCTTCCTTAACATATTCCACATCCACCAGTTCAAACCCTTTATCCTCCACAAACGGAGTAATAAGTTCCTCTGTTTTCTGCTCATAAACCTCTCTCTTTGACATTTTATCACCTCTCTATCCTAATGCTGCATGGAAAACCCGCCCGCTTTCCTGCTTTACAAAAATATGAGTGGACTCACGTCCACCCATACTCAAGTAACATATAACCATTGACTAGACTATAACACTTTCTTCCAGACAATGCAAGACATTTTTTTGTCGACATTTTTTTTGTGTGCTTCTTATATTTCAGCATTTTTTTTAGCTTTTCTTCATCGTACTTTTATGTTATAATAATCTAAACATCGGTTGACCATCTCTGCTTGTCGATAAACCGAAAATTTTGTCATACTGTTTTGCTTTACATTTCTGTAACATCATTGTAATATGTTTGCACCATGCATAGAGGAGAAGGAAGAATGAATGAAAATACGCTACAGGAATTACTTACCGAAAACGCAAGATTGAAACAAGACAATGAAAAGCTTTGGAAAATCATCCACGTACAACAAGAAACAATCGACAAGTTATGGGCAAGCTGCCATGTAGTTTCCAAGTAATGACTCATTTACCTTTATGTGACGCGAGTATCTATCATTTACTGTACATGAACAGCACAGCATTACCAAAGCGCAGGGCGGCCAAAAGACCGCCCATTTTTCATTTAGAAATTCCCTGAAATTTATCCAAAAGGCATACTTTTTAAATGCTGTTGCCCTGCTGTTACGCAAACACACTCTTGCAGTCCTTTCTCCCAGGTGTTATACTACTCCTCGTGAAATCATTTCTATCAGTAAAGGAGTATTTTATGAAAAATCTGATGATACCGGAAAATTATAAATCTGATCTGAACCTGCATGATACGCAGGTGGCGATTAAAACCGTGAAAGACTTCTTCCAGAAGACTCTTTCTGAACGCCTGAACCTGCTTCGGGTATCCGCGCCGTTATTTGTAACGCCGGATTCCGGGCTGAATGACAACTTAAACGGCGTGGAACGCCCCGTGAGCTTCGGCATCAGAGAGCAAAATGACGCCCAGGCTGAAATTGTTCATTCGCTGGCAAAGTGGAAACGCTACGCCCTGAAAAAATACGGTTTCACTTACGGAGAAGGGCTGTACACAGATATGAGCGCCATCCGCAGGGACGAGGACACCGACAATATCCATTCTATCTATGTAGACCAGTGGGATTGGGAAAAAATTATCAAAAAAGAAGAACGTACCGTGGAAACCCTGCAGAATGTGGTCCGCACAGTATACAAAGCTCTGAAAAAGACTGAAAAGTACATGTCTATCGAATATGATTACATAGAAGAAATCCTTCCGAAAGAAATCTTCTTTATCACTACCCAGGAGCTGGAGGATATGTATCCCGGCTGTACGCCGAAGGAACGTGAATACAAGATTGCAAAATTGAAAGGCGCCGTATTCATCATGCAGATCGGCGGCGCTCTGGCATCCGGTGAAAAGCATGACGGCCGCGCTCCTGACTATGACGATTGGACATTAAACGGAGATATCATCGTTTACTATCCGGTGCTGGATATCGCTCTGGAGCTGTCCTCTATGGGAATCCGTGTGGATGAAAATGCGCTGCTGCGCCAGCTGGAAACTGCAGGCTGCCCGGAACGCGCAGAACTTCCGTTCCAGAAAGCAGTCCTGAACCACGAAGTCCCCTACACCATCGGCGGCGGCATCGGCCAGTCCCGTATTTGTATGTTCTATCTTCGGAAAGCACACATCGGCGAAGTACAGGCTTCTCTGTGGCCGGAAGATGTGATGAAGGAAGCGCTGGCAAACGGAATACAGTTACTGTAAAAATATGTTATCGTGACAAAGATAAAAACTCTATATCCAAAATGAACAGGAATTTGCCGAAAGAGAATGCCCTTATCATTTTTCACAATTCCTTCAAAACTTCTACATAGGTTTTTCACATTTTATAGATATACTAATAATCGAACAAGGCGCATACCTTTTCAAAAATCTTTTTCATAACTCGCCGGGGCTTACAAAGCCCCGGCTCTCCCTTTATTTAGAGTTATTTTTATTTCAGATTTAATTTTGCAAAGGCATCTGCAAAAGCATTATTCATCGGCGCTTCTGCTTCTTTTTTCTGTTTATTCAGATAACGCTGAACATCTTTTTTATTCACGCCTGCCCCTTCTTTTTCACGGCGTGATTTAAACGCAGACAGTTTTTCTTTGTAGCCGCAGGCACAGATAAATGTCTCCTCTTCACCTTTTACAAACATCTCCATTTTCTTATGGCATTTCGGGCACCGGGCATTTGTGATTCGAGATACTGTCTCCCTGTGTCCGCATTCCCGATCCTGGCACACTAGCATTTTACTGTTCTTTCCATTGACTGCCAACATCCGTTTGCCGCACACCGGGCATTTTTTATTTGTCAGATTTTCATGACGGAACGTACCGTCCCCTGTTTTAATCTCTCCCACGATTTCCTGCGTATATTCCCTGATATTTCTCAAGAAATTCTCTTTCTTCATCGTGCCTTTCGCAATACCGGACAGTTTCATTTCCCAGGATGCCGTCAGCTCCGGCTTCTTCAAATCCTCCGGCACCAGCTCTAGAAGCTGCTTTGCCTTAGAAGTGATAAAAATGTCCTTGCCTCTTTTTTCCATCAAAAAAGTATGGAAAAGTTTATCAATAATGTCCGCCCGGGTTGCCACGGTTCCCAAGCCTCCTGTTTCCCCCAGGGTTTTGATTGCTTTCGCATCCCTTGACTCCATATATTTTACCGGGTTTTCCATGGCAGACAGAAGCGTTGCCTCATTAAATGGAGCAGGCGGCTTCGTTTTTCCGCTTGTCAGTTTTATGCTCTCAATCGGAAAGCTGCTTCCTTTTTTCATTTCCGGCAAAGTCTGTTCTCTGACGTCAGATTCTTCCTCATCCTCTTCATCCACAGGGCTTTCGTAAGCAGCCTTCCAGCCCTGGTTCTTTACAATTTTCCCTTTCGCGGTGAAAGTCTCTCCCCCCGACTCTCCATACATCGTGGTCTGTTCATACTCAAAGGGCGGATAAAGTACCGCCAGGAACCGCCGCACTGCTAAATCATAGATTCTGCGCTCATCCACTGTCATATGGTCAAGCTGTACAAATTGCTCCGTAGGAATAATAGCGTGATGGTCGCTGACCTTTTTATTATCTACAAAAGAACTGTTTGTTCGAATCGGTTTCATAGCCAGGCTCCCCGCCATCTTACGGTAAGGGCCTACAGCGCACGCCTGCAGGCGTTCCCTCAAAGTCTCAGCCACATCAGAGCTGATATAGCGTGAATCCGTACGCGGATAGGTGAGCACTTTGTGGTTTTCGTAAAGCCGCTGCATGATATTCAGAGTTTCTTTCGCAGAATACCCAAACCTCTTATTGGCGTCTCTCTGCAGCTCCGTTAAATCATACAGCCCTGGCGCATAAGACTTTTTCGCCGCTTTTTCTACCGACAGAATTGTCAGCTTCTGCCCTCCCAGCTTTTTGCGCAGTTCTTCCATGCGTTCTTTCTGAAAGGTACGGGTTCCCCGGCTTTTTCTGTCCTGCCATGTCCAGCTCACTTTTCCTGCCTGAAGGTTCATGCCAAAATATTCCTCCGGTTTAAACTTCCTGATTTCCTCTTCCCGCTTCGCAATCATAGCGAGCGTAGGAGTCTGTACACGCCCACAGGAAAGCTGTGCATTATATTTGCAGGTAAGGGCGCGGGTCGCGTTGATTCCCACCAGCCAGTCGGCTTCTGCCCTGGCTACGGCTGCCGCATAAAGGTTATTATACTCTTTCCCATCTTTCAAATGGGCAAAACCTTCCCGAATCGCTTTGTCTGTAACAGAGGAAATCCACAGCCGTTTCACGGGCTTTCTGCAGTCTGCCTTTTCCAAAATCCAGCGCGCCACCAGCTCGCCTTCCCGACCTGCGTCCGTTGCGATAACGATTTGTCCGATATCTTTTCGAAAAAGCTGCGTCTTTACATCTTTAAATTGCTTTGCCGTCTGCTTAATCACCACAAGCTGCATTTTTTGCGGAAGCATAGGCAGTGTCTCCAGATTCCACTGGGCATATTTTTTATCATATTCCTCCGGATCCGCCAGGGTCACCAGATGTCCCAGCGCCCAGGTGACAACATATTGCTGCCCTTCCATAGCGCCTGGCAGCTTTTTCTGGCAATGCAGCACTCTGGCGATATCTCTCGCCACAGAAGGCTTTTCTGCGATAACTAATGATTTCATAAAATTCTCCTCTCTTGTGCGGCCTCTCATCAGGAAACAGCATTTATCATTTTAAATACAAAATCTTTTCCATAAGCTCCCTGTGCAAATGTCCCGGATCTGCCTGATAAACAGCCACATGATTCCAATCGCTGCTCCTGTCTTTAAAAGACGGAAATAAAAATCCGCATTCCGGTCTTCCCGGTTCATAGTCGCCTGTCAGCGGACAGATGGCGCAAATCAGGTATTCATACACCTCCTCCGATTCCCCCATCCGCTCTTTATCCGCCGCCTTCACCGGCACATCGTAACGGTCATGAAACACAAATACCGCATAGTCCTCGTCTGCCCGGTATTCTCTGCCGACCAGTTCATAAAAAGCATCCATTAATGCGTCATTTTTCAAACCGCAGGATTTCACTGCCGTCAGAAGCCGCCAGATTTCTTTTGACTTTTCATTTTCTGCCGGAAAGCGGTATTCCTTTAACTGTTCATTTGTTTCTGAAAAAGGTATTGTTTTTGCAACCGCCAGATTTTTTTCCTTCTCAGACGCAGACAGTTTCAGGAAATTTGTGTTGAAGCTGCCGTCTATTTCCCCATCCTTATCCATATATGCCCCGGCAATCCGGGTAAAAGAAGTCCGCTTTGGCGTCATCCGCCTTGTAAGCTCCAGCATATCCTCTCTTTGAATCATGACCGTCTCCTATTCTTCCCCTCTCTTTTTCTCTTCAAGCTCGGCAAATTTGGCCGCCATTGTTGGATTTTTGCGTGTCAGCCGTTTAATGCTCAGCTCTTCCGCTTTATTATTTGCCAGACGTAGATTGTTCTCAGACGAAAGCAGCGCCTCTTTCGTTTTCTGCAAATGGTCTATTGTCTTATCAATCTCTTTAATTGCCGTCTGGAATTTCTCACTTGCCAGCCTGTAATTCCTGGCAAACTTCTCTTTAAAATCGTTCATATCATCTTCAAACCGTGAAATATCAATATTCTGGTTCCTGATGACGGCAAGCTCCTGCCTGTACTTCAGCGAGTTCAATGCCGCATTCCGAAGCAAAGTAATCATCGGAATGAAAAACTGGGGGCGTATCACATACATTTTCTGATAGCGGTGGGACATATCCACAATCCCGGAATTGTACAACTCATTATCCGCTTCCAGAAGCGATACCAACACCGCATATTCGCATCCTTTCTCTTTCCTGTCTTTATCCAGTTCTTTCAGGAAATCCTCATTCTTTTTCTTCGTTGCGGTTTCATCCATCTCATTTTTCATCTCAAACATCACCGAAATAAATTCTGTCCCATCAGGGTCTGCTTCCCGGTAAATGAAATCGCCCTTGCTCCCTGTCCTCGCATCATTATCCTTCTCAAAATACGCACTGGGAAACGCCGTGGCACGAAGCCTGTTAAACTCTATTTCACAGTGCTGTTCCAGGCTTTCCCCTACCATCTTTGTCGACTGGCGTGCCTTGAAATCCTTATAATAGCTAATCTGTTCTTCCTTCATCTCCAGCTGCTTCTCGTAGCTCTCTTTCAGAGACTGCTCTTTCAGCTGTCTCTCCGTTTCCTGATTCTCAATCTTGCTTTTCAGCTCATAAATCCTCTTCTCTTTACTTGCAATCTCTTTCTCCTTTTCCGAAACTGCCTCCGCTACCGCCAATTTTTTTGCACTGCTCTCTGACTCTATTTTTGCCCGCAGTTCGGCAATTTCCTTTTCCTTTTTAGAAACTGCTTCGGCCACTGCCAGTTTCTTTGCACTTCCCTCCGCTTCTATCTTTGCCTGAAGCCTGGCGATTTCGCTTTCTTTTTCTGAAAGCGCCTTCGCTACCTCCAGTTTTTTTGCCTCATTCTCAGCCTGTACTTTTTTCTCAAGTTCTGCAATCTTCCTTTCCTGCTCTGCAAACTTTTCCTGCAAAGTCTTTTCCGTTTCCGCCTGCGCCAGCTTTACAGCCGCTTCCCTCTCCGTCTTAAACTGCGCCTCACGCTCGCGTATTTCTTTTCCAAACTCCTTATCCCTGACCTGTTTCACAATCGCGGCATAGCCCGACTCATCCACCTGAAATAACTCGCCGCATTTGGGACATTTAATTTCCTGCATAAAAATTCC
Organism: Hominisplanchenecus murintestinalis; assembly: GCA_004793585.1. Lineage (GTDB taxonomy): Bacteria > Bacillota > Clostridia > Lachnospirales > Lachnospiraceae > Hominisplanchenecus_A > Hominisplanchenecus_A murintestinalis. The sequence continues at coordinate 63,966 of SRZB01000001.1, forward strand.
TCCCTGTATCTTATCCCGTGTATCCTTTATACACGGCATCCTTTTATCACAATGTTTTCATTTTACCATACCCGCCTGAATTTTCCCATACAAAGTAAACATTTTATACACAAATAGTTACAGTTCAGTCTTTGGCTTCACTGTAACCATTCATATACTATCCATTGACACCCTGTCCCCGCTGCTTTAAAATATCTGTAAATACAGGAGGTAAAGCATACAATGGAAATCACAGGACATACAAAACTCACAGGGCTGCTCGGAAGCCCTGTATCCCACAGCATTTCGCCGCTGATGCACAACAAGGCTTTCGAGCTTCTGGGACTTGATTATTCTTATCTCTGTTTTAACGTAGGAGTAGATTCACTGGCTGACGCCGTACACGGGCTGCGCACCCTCGGCGCCAGGGGATGGAACTGCACTATGCCGGATAAACAACGCATGTGTGAACTGTGCGACAGCCTTTCCCCAGCCGCACAGATGATTAGAGCGGTAAACACTGTTGTCAACGAAAACGGCATTCTGATTGGACATAACACGGACGGCATCGGCTATATGATGTCCGTAAAAGAAGCAGGATTCGATATCATCGGAAAAGAAATGACGCTTTTGGGGGCAGGAGGCGCCTCTACCGCCATCGCTGTACAGGCTGCCCTGGACGGTGTAAAAGCACTGAACATTTTTAACCGGCGGGGACGCTCCTGGGAACATGCTGTCAAACTGACTGACACAATCAACACAAACACTTCCTGCCGGGCCAGCCTTTATGACTTGGCAGATGCTGCATCCTTGGAAAAGTGTCTGCGTGAAAGCTCCATTCTCACAAATGGTACTTCCGTAGGCATGGCCCCCCACGAATCTGAATGCATCCTTTCAGACGATTCTCTGCTCCACCCGGAATTAATCGTATCGGATATCATTTACAATCCCCGAAAAACGCGGCTGCTGCAGATGGCGCAAGCCAAAGGCTGCCCCACTTTTAACGGACTGTACATGCTTCTCTTTCAGGGCGCTGAAGCTTTTCGTCTGTGGACCGGAAAAGAAATGCCGATAAACGCAATCAAACAGGCTTATTTTACTCCTTCTAATTTCTAATCTACACCCAAAAACAGGGAACCGCTTCATACACAGAAGCAGTTCCCCATTTTTACCCATCCTTTATTTTGTATTGTATCCGTCCGGATTCTGGCTCTGCCATCTCCAGGAATCCTCACACATCTCCTCAATGCCATACTCTGCCTCCCAGCCGAGTTCAGCCTTCGCTTTTGCAGGATCTGCATAACAGGTAGCGATATCTCCCGGGCGGCGCTCCTTAACTTCATAAGGAAGCTTCTTTCCGCAGGCTTTCTCAAACGCATGAAGCACATCCAGTACGCTGTAGCCGTTTCCTGTTCCCAGATTATAGATATATACGTTCGGCTCATCCTGGAATTTCTGCAGCGCTTTCACATGTCCTCTTGCCAGGTCTACGACATGGATATAATCACGCACGCCTGTACCATCATGGGTATCGTAATCATTTCCAAATACACCCAGGCATTCCCTCTTTCCGACTGCCACCTGCGCAATGTACGGAACCAGATTGTTCGGGATTCCTTTCGGGTCTTCGCCGATGGTGCCGCTCTTATGTGCCCCAATCGGGTTGAAGTAACGAAGCAGTACCACATTCCACTCAGGATCTGAAATATGAAGATCTGTCAATACCTGCTCCAGCATTCCCTTTGTCTGTCCGTATGGGTTTGTAATCTGCCCCTTCGGACATTCCTCTGTAATCGGAATAAACGCCGGATCACCATAAACGGTAGCGGAAGAGCTGAAAATGATTTTCTTCACGCCGTGGTTTCTCATCACATCACAGAGATTAAATGTTCCGGTCATATTGTTGTGGTAATACTCCAAAGGCTTAGCCACGGACTCACCAACAGCTTTCAGGCCTGCAAAATGAATAACGGAATCAATATCCTCTTTATCGAAAATCTCATTCATTGCTTCTTTATCAAGAATGTCTGCTTTATAGAAAGTCACTTTCTTTCCGGTAATCTGCTCTACACGCTCCAGCGCTTTCTCGCTGGAATTATAGAGGTTGTCCAGCACGACTACTTCATATCCTGCATTCAGCAGCTCGATACATGTATGGCTTCCAATATACCCTGCACCGCCTGTAACTAAAATTGACATCTGAAATCCTCCTTTAAAACCATAATCGTTTACGTCTGTAACGTTCCATTTTTACTATAACGCACTTACGCATACTTAGCAACAATTTCTTTCATTGTCTCCCATTTTGCTTCCATATCGGCTACCAATTTGAACTGGGTTCTTGCACGGTCTAAGTTATGGTTTTCTCTGTGTATTTTGAAGTATACATCGCCCTCCAGATAATCCGTCAGGAAGCGCATGCCGCACTCATAAGTCATAACTTTTGCGCCCATCGGAAGCATCTCAATTTCTTTTGCCGTAAGGCTTCCCTTACATCCCTCAATAAATCCTTTTGTGTAAATATCAAACAAGTCCATGCTGCAGGTTACTTTGTCCAAATCTATCTCATCCTCAGCAGCAGTGCTTGCACCAAAACGGATGCTGTCGCCAAAGTCATTAATAGCCAATCCCGGCATAACAGTATCCAAATCGATAACGCACAGACCCTTTCCTGTCGCCTTATCAATCATGATATTGTTGAGCTTCGTGTCGTTGTGGGTTACACGCAGAGGAAGTTCCCCTGCCGCCTGCAGATCTCCCAATATATTTGCTGTCTCTTCATGGTCAAGTACAAACTGGATTTCTTTCTGTACGGAAGCCGCCCTTCCCATCACATCAGCTGCCAGCACTTCTTTAAATCTGGCAAATCTCTTCTTTGTGTCATGGAATCCCTCAATAGTCTCATGAAGCGTCTCAGCCGGATAGTCAGCCAGAAGGCTCTGAAAATCTCCAAATGCCAGCGCACTCGCATAGAAATCTTCCGGTTTTTCTACTGCATCATAGCTGAATGCATCTTCAATAAAGACATAAACTCTCCAATATTCTCCGATGCTGTCCACATAAAAGTTCTTTCCATCTTTTGTCAGGATGATGTTTAACGTTTCCCTCTCCGGATTTCCGCCTTTCTCAATGATAATTTTACGAAGGTAAGAAGTTACATTTACAACGTTTTCCATCAGTTCTACCGGTTTTGTAAAAATCTCTTTATTCATGCGCTGAAGGATATAATATTTCGTAGAACCATCTTCCAGGCGGCAGGTCACACGGTATGTATCATTGATATGCCCGCTTCCATACGGCTCATAAGTTTCCACGGTGCCTTCTAAAGCAAACTGCTGAACTGCCTCTTCAATCGCTTTGCATTTCTCATTTCTCTCCATTTTACTTTTCCTCCCATAAGTGCTGTGGATATAACCCACTGTCTTTCAATCCCTTAATTGCGTTTACGACAAACTCTTTATCCTCTTTGTAGGTCACGCCGTACCACCGATCCGCAGATTCTAACACTTCTACAGTAGCTTTTCCTTCATCCAACAGCTCATTTACGACCGAGGGAAGGAAAAATTCACATTTCAGCGGATTAGAAGCCATATTTGCTTCAAGGAACTTTGGAAATCTCTCTTTCAGTTCTTTTAAAAGGCTTGCAGAAAATCCCCAGAGATTCATAGATACGATACTGCCCGCCGGAATTGTCGTCCAGGTTGCCCCTTCATCTTCTGTATAGGCTGCCGTTCCGTCGGATCTGCGTTCAATGCGTGTACGCTCGTTGATATCCGTCAGGAAGTTCTTCTCATCCGTCACACATACGCCCCTTGCCACATGCCCGTTGTCAGTCAATGTATTTTCCAGGATATATCCCACCATTGCATAGCGGTATTTGTCGTCATCCTCATGGTTTGCCAGATAATCGTAAATCATCTGATATGCGTTCTTTCCGTAATAATCATCTGCATTGATTACAGCAAACGGACCATCGATAGCATTCAGGCAGCTCAGGATTGCATGTCCTGTTCCATATGGTTTCACACGTCCTTCCGGCACGGAATATCCCTCTGGCAGATTCGTCAGCTCCTGATATACATATTCTACCTCTATATGCTTCTGCATCCTGTCGCCAATCACCGCTTTAAAGTCCGCTTCATTTTCTTTCTTAATAATAAACACGACTTTCTCAAATCCTGCCCGGATAGCATCATAAATGGAAAAGTCAATGATAATATGCCCTTCATTATCAATCGGGTCAATCTGCTTAAGCCCCCCGTAACGGCTTCCCATGCCTGCCGCCATAATCACTAACACTGGTTTCTTCATTTTTTCCCCCTTCTTAACGCATTGCCGCGTCGTCTTTTCTGTCTCTTCTACAAAGGGCAGGAACCGCAGTCCCTGCCCCCTTGTGGCTATTCAGCCTACGCTACATCTCATACCATATGATTTCGTTTGCTTCCATCTTCAATTCAAAACTGGAGCCGTCGCCACGATAGACCGTTGTCTCCTGCGGCTCATACGTATTATTGACTACACAGTATTTCCCGTTTTCCACATAAGCATGAACTTCTACATTGTAATTTGAGCTGAACCACTTATACAGATGCTCCTCATCATGGGAACTCCACAGGATAGACCGATACAACATACGGCTGTTTTCAAAGCTGTAAGGCAGACCGCACATATATACGGCGCGCCCTTTTCCGAATTCATTTACAGCCAGGCGTACTCTCTTGCCTTTCTGTACCAGGATCTTCGCTCCCTCCAGTGCATAAATGCTCTTTAAGTTCTCGCCAAAATCAATCTCATCGCTGCTGTCTTCTGTGATAAAGTGCTCATGGCTCTCCCAATTATACTTATCATACCCAAGTGTGAAACCTGTCTCTTCCTCCACGCCCAGCACATTTGCAAGCTGGAAGAAGTGGCCGTTTGCCTGATGTGCCGTCGGCTCCCCAATACCGATAAAACCGCCGCCGTTATAGACAAATTTCCGAACAGCTGCTGAAATTTCAGGATTTACCCACCATTCACCGCCTGTATGGGCTGTATCTGCATCGCCTACATTAATGATAACATCAATGTCATCCAAAAGCTTTGCATCATCCAGAATATCCTGGAAACTGATAAACTTCACATCAAACGGAGCGCCGGAAAGCGCCTCTACAACTCCCGCGTAGAAATAGTTCTCTTTCTGGTAAAGCGCATGATGTACCATATGATTTCCCCAGGCGCGCATCTTACCCCAGCAGTTCAATACAGCTACTTTCTTCACACAATAAGGAACACATCCCTTAATATTGTCATACAGCGTACGGAACTCATCTGTGACAGATTTTACGTAATCAATAAATTCTGGGAAATCCAGCGCAAGTTTTAAGTATCCGCCGTATCCGATACGGTCAATTGGCTTACGCAGGATAGCCCGCCTTGCAGTTACCCAGTTAATCTTTGCCTCTTTTACCGGGTCTCCCCCTTCATGAAACACGTCCGGGAAGAAATACGGGAGAAGGCGTCCTTCGGTATATTTCACGCCCTTGATATCACTAATTAACCGAAGCGTAGAGCCATTCCCTACACTGCCCACAATAGCATCCAGTCCGATTTCTTCAAATCCCTCCAGGAATGGTTCTGTCCCAATCCAGTGATCACCCAGGAACATCATAGCCTCTTTCCCGCATTCATGGGTAATGTCCACCATCTCCTTAGCAATCCTCCGAACCTCCCGGCGCTGGAATGCCTGGAAATCCTGGAACTCTTTTGTCGGAACACGGTACTGGTTGTTATAATAGCCCTGGTCAATGATAAACTCAGGCCGGAATTTATATCCAACCTCTTTCTCAAACTGCTCCAGAATATATGGGCTGACCGACGCGGAATACCCATACCAGTCTACATATTTTTCCCTTGCCATCTCATCAAACAGCAAAGTGAATTGGTGAAAAAATGTAGTAAAACGAAGCACATTCACATATGGATGATCCTCAATAAATTTACGAAGCCGTTTCATCGTATAATCATGAGTTTTCGGCTGGCGCACATCAAACGTAATCTGATGCTCCACACCCTGCCAGTCATTTGTCACTGCATTGTACATATGCACCGGATCCCACATGATATATGCCAGGAAGCTGACTGTATATTCATGAAAAGCCTCCGTCTGAATGGTAACATCACCATCTTCCTCAGAATAGCTCCACTTTTCCACAGGCACTACTTCGCCTGTAGTACGGTCCACGACTTCCCACCAGCGCCTGATATCATCTCTGCTGTTCGGCGTGAGCATATCAGGATAAAGTCCCTTCATCAGATGAATTTTCAGTACATCGCCATCTGCTGTATAGAACGGCGTCATGACATACACCTGCTGTATCTCCTCGGGATTTTCCAATGCCCACTGATTATCTTTTCTGGTGGTATAATAAGTGGAATAAATTTTAGCATCTACATCACAGAGTTCTTTTGGAAAATCTGTACCGTCACAATCGCGGATAGCATCTGCTCCCCATTCCTCCATGAGTTCCAGAGTCTGTGGAATTACATCTAAGTCGGTGGGTATCGTTACCCTGCCTTTCTGCTGGTTCATATAAAATCCTCCTGTATATGGTTTCCCATTTACTTATATTGTCTATTGTAAAGTCCAAGCAGGACAAGCAGACCTGCAAGCCCGGCTAACATCATCAAAAGTCCGGTAGGACCAATATTCCTCTGTCCCACAACAACCAGTGCAACACATGCAATGAACACAACTGCTGCGAGGATTCCAATTAAAAGGTTCTTTGAATATTCACTCATACCGCATCCTCCTTATCCTTTCAGTCCGCCCACTGTCATACCTTCTGTCAACTGTTTCTGAACGCACATGTATAAAATCAATGTCGGCAGCATAACGAGAACCAGACCTGCATACATCCTTCCGTACTGCACTGCCGATTTCTGGGCAGCCATCAGATTCATCAAACCTACCGGAAGCGTCTTAAGCGTCGGTTTTGTCAGCATCGTCATGGAAATAATGTACTCATTCCAGAATGACAGGAAGTTAAACAGGATAATGGTGATAATACTTGGCTTTGCCATCGGGAAAATGACCTGAATCATTGTCCTGAAGTATCCTGCTCCGTCCACATAAGCTGCTTCTTCATAATCCTTTGCCAGAGATTTAAAATATCCGGACAGCAGATAAATGGTAAACGGAAGCGCTGTAGACGCATAAATCAGCGCCAGTATAAACAAGTTGTTCAAAAAGAACCCATGTCCAAGCGTACTCTGAAGAAAACTGTCTGCGTCAACAAGCATCAGGAAAATCGGCACAACAATGTAGTTCACATTGATAAACAACCCTGCCATAAAAAGAACATTCCAGAATCTGCTGGTTTTAAATTTAAATCTTGCCAAAACATAAGCCGCCGGAAGCGAAATAATAATCAACAGCCCGATCCCGAGCGCCGTTACAATTACAGAATTCAGCATATAAGAACCCATGTCCGCTTCCTGCCATGCCTGGACGAAGTTTTCAAAATGCAGCCCATTCGGAAGTGTCCAGGGACTGCCATAAAACTGCTCATTCTCCTTAAGTGAAGCCATAAATACCCAGGCGATAGGAACGATAATCGTAATAGCCAGAATGATTAATACGACATAAATACCGATTTTTCCCGCCTTCGACGTCTGTTTGATTGCTCCTGTATCTTTCTTGCTCATTCCCATCCCCCCCTTAAAATTCAATCTCTTCACGCTTCGTAACAGCATTGATGATGCCTGCCAGTGCAAAGGAGAATATAAACACGACAGAACCAATCGCCATACCGTATCCGTAAGAGGAATTCGTATATGCTTCCAGATACATATAACTCAGAAATACATGAGAAGAACCATTTGGATTTCCCTGTGTCATGGCCTTTACGAAAAGGAAGCTCATGTTAATCGTACTGATAATGAAGAACGTCAGCGTCGTCCTGATATTTGTCCACACCAGCGGAAGAGTCAGTGAGAAAAACTGTTTGATTTTTCCTGCGCCTTCCAGACTGGCAGACTCATAAATGCTCTCAGATACATTCGCCATACTTGCCATATACATAACCATGTAATATCCGATTGCCTGCCAGATCATAGCAATCACAAGACTGTACATAACAACTTTAGAACTTCCCAGCCACTGGATTTCCTCGCCTCTGAAAAGATTCAAAAAAGAATTCAGCAGTCCGACCTCCGGCCTGTAAATAGCCGAGAAGATTGCACTGATAACAACTACGGAGAGAATATTCGGGATATAGAAAATAATCCTGAAAAAATTCTGTCCTTTGATTTTCTCCCTTGTCAAAATGGCCGCAAAGATAAGCGCCAGGGAAAATGTCACAATCGTTACAAGCACAATCAGAAGCACCGTATTCTGGAATGAGTTGTAGAATTTATCACTCTTAAACAGCGTCTGAAAATTCTGCAGTCCTACAAAAGTTTTATCCGCCGTGTAACCGCCCCATTTATACATAGACATACGGAACACATCTATTGTAGGATAAATCATAAAAATCAAAAACAAAATCACTGCGGGGGCAAGGCAAGTGACTATAAATCTCCCTCTACCTTTCGTTCGTTGCATTAACCCATCTCCAATCTTTCCTGATATTGTGTTTAAAGAAAAGCGGCCAGTGCATAAAGAGTTTATCCACCGGCCGCCTTACCGCCTTACTTCTGCCTTAAGGGCAGACAGTACACTATTTCATTACTCTTTTAAAGCGCCTCTTAATGCATCGCTGTCAGTCTTAATCTGCTCAACCCATGCGTCCTTTGTTGTATCTCCGGTTACCAGAGAGTTTACTGGGTCAAAGAATGATGTACGAACAGTGATACCCTCAACCGGATCTGTTGTAGCAAATGCGTCCATAACTGCAACTGCGCCTGTATCATAGATGCTGTAGTACAGCTTAGCGTCGCCTTCCAGTTTGTCAGACATACCTACGATTGGCTGAATAGCATTAGATGCTGCAAAGATATCTGCTGCTGCATCTGAGTACAGGAATGCGATAAATGCTTTACCTGCATCCTGGTTCTCGGAACCTGCCGGCATCCAAACCTGCTCGAAGAATGTGTAAGAAGCTCTCTCACCGCCTTCTGTAACTGCCGGAAGTGCTGTGAAGCCCCACTCAAAGCCGTCTGCACGAGGTGCCTCAGCCATCTCGCCAATTACCCAGTTTCCGTTCGGCATAAAGATTGCCTTGTCATCCAGAACTAACTGCTGATTCATCTGGAAGTCATTGTCATTTGCCTGTGAAGGTGTGCTTGCATGTGTGTAAGAAGCAAGCTTCTCAATAATATCAAATACCTGTTTTGCACCGTCAGTATCCCATACGCCCTCGCCATATTTCAGAGCGCTGTTGAATGTATCGGTGTCAGTTGCCTCATGAAGCAGTGCATAGAAGAATGCATCAAAGTATCCGGTTGTCGGATATGTAAACAGCGCGATATCTTCTGCTTTTGCTTTCTCTCCCAGTTCCCACATCTCATCCCATGTCTGAGGAACTTCCCAGCCTTTGGTCTTCAGCAGGTTTGCATCATAGAACAGTCCGCATGGGCTGTAGAACATCGGCATCAGATACACATTACCATCGCCGTATGGCTGTGTGATGGTGTTCTCTGTGAATCCCGGGAGAATCTTATCCCCAACTTTTACGTCCTCACCCGGTACTGTCATCTCCAGAACGTCTGTCAGATTTACAAGGTTGTTGTCCTTTGTAAATGTCTCTGTAAGTGCTGATTCAGCGCCAACAGAACGGCAGATTACGTCAGGATAATTGCCGGCTTTCATATCCGGTGTGATAACATCCTCAAGCTGCTTGTCAACTGTTAACTCAACAGTAACGCCCGGGTTAGCTGCTTCGAAAGCTGCCTTTACATCTTCCCACATCTGAGCGCCGTATGCAGTCTCAACAGCTGCAACTTTTACGGTTCCGCTTAACTCTGAAGCCGGAGCTTCTGTATCTGCAGGAGCTTCTGTATCAGCTGCTTCCTCTGTATCTGCTGCTTCCGTGTCAGCCGGAGCCTCTGTGTCAGCCGGAGCTTCCGTCCCCTCTGTAGCAGCCGGAGCCTCTGTCTCTTTCTTGCCGCTGTCACCGCAGGCAACAAGACCGAAAGCCATAACTCCTGCCATTGTTAAGCAAAGTACCTTTTTCAGTTTCATAGCATATCCTCCTTTTAAAATGAGGGGACAGGATGTCCCCTTTGGTATATATATATACAATACTCATTTTTCTCCTGCATTTCTAGCCTTATTTTGCTTATTTTTTTATATATATTGCTGTTTTGCTATTTTTGTGGTATTATACAAACTATGAAACCTGCTTTCGGGATTAAGAACGCGTTTTCCGTCATTTCTTTTAATTTGGGAACGGTTTTTGAGTTTTTTTATAGACGCTTTACCCAATCCCGGCAGCAACGGCAGGATATCTGCTTTGACTTTTTCACTACGATAATGGACATATGTATTTTTTCACACGACAAGATTACTAATAACGAAGAAAGGAAACGCATCTATGGGAAACCTGAAATACCAGTTAAAACAGATTCCGGGCAGCAGCGCTATCGTACATCTTCTTTACGTTACTTCATCAAAATATGAGGGTGACTGGCCCAGCCTGAAACATTCCCATTATTTTACAGAACTGTTTTATGTAAGGGACGGAAGCGGAGAATTTGTTGTTGAAAACGTGTCCTTCTCTATCAAAAAGGATGACCTTATCATTGTCAATCCCAACATCCTCCACACCGAGGTATCCCTCGGCTCCCCTCCCCTCGAATATATCACCTTAGGTGTAGACGGCCTGAGCTTTTCTTTTTCTGACAACAGGGATTACATGGTATTTAACTGCCGGGAACAAAAAAATGACTTGCTCTTTTATTTCAATTCCATGCTTTTTGAACTCGAACGCAAAGAAACAGGCTATCAGGAAATATGTAAAGACATGCTGGATATTCTGACGATCCGTCTGCAGCGTCTTACAAATTCGCCTTTTGAAATCATGGTTTCCCAACGCCCCAACAGGGAATGTGCCAAAATTAAACGCTACATTGATTCCAATTATCAGGACAATATCACCCTGGACAGCCTGGCTGCAATGGCCCACCTGAACAAATATTACTTTGTCCACACATTTACAAAATGCTATGGGCTTTCCCCTATCAATTATCTGAACGAGCGGCGAATTGAAGTAAGCAAGGCTCTCCTTGCCAGCACCGACCACTGCATCGCAGAAATCGCACAATTATCGGGATTTTCCTCCCAGAGCTATTTCGCGCAAAGTTTCAAAAAGAGCAGCGGCATGACGGCCGGTGCATACCGCAAACTTGTAAAAAGGAAAGACTGAGGGAGAATCTGCTGCCCGCAGATTCCCCCGGCCTTTCCTTTTTATTTTATATCTCAAAACCACTGCAAAGGTGTTTATTTTTATATTTATCTATTTCCGCCTCAGGAAATCCGGTATCTGTATCTCTCTCACCGGAACATTGCTCTCCGGCGTCTTAAGCTTCCCAAGAGATGGATTCATCGGCTTAACTGTCGGATTTACTGCATTGTTCCTCTGGAATATACTTCCCGTCGGCGTCTCCGGAACTACTGCTTCTGCAAATTCCGCTACTTTTTTCTTTGGAGATGCCATGCTGCCTACAGATGGCTGCGTCGCCGTAGCGGAATCCAGTCCTGTAGCAATTACTGTGATACTTGCCTCGTCGGTGTATGTATCATCATACATCGCGCCGAAAATAATATTTGCTTCATCGCCTGCCAGCTCTTGTACATAGCTTGCCGCGTCGTTTGCATCCATAAGAGAAATATCTCCCGAAATATTAATGATTACATGAGATGCACCCTCAATCGTAGTCTCCAGAAGCGGGCTGGAAACTGCCTGCTTCACTGCTTCCAGCGCCTTATCGTCGCCTTTGGCATGTCCGATTCCGATATGGGCGATACCCTTTCCGGTCATAACTGTCTGTACATCTGCAAAATCAAGATTGATAAGCGCCGGAAGGTTAATCAGATCCGTAATGCCCTGTACTGCCTGCTGCAGTACTTCATCTGCTTTTTTCAAAGCCTCCGGCATGGTTGTCCTGCGGTCTACGATTTCAAGAAGTTTATCATTCGGAATCACAATCAGGGTATCTACATTCTCTTTCAGCTTTTCAATCCCCGAAAGCGCATTATTCATACGCGTCCTTGATTCGAAACGGAACGGCTTCGTCACTACGCCTACTGTAAGAATACCCATTTCTTTCGCAATACCTGCAACTACAGGCGCCGCCCCGGTTCCGGTTCCGCCTCCCATACCGCATGTGACGAATACCATGTCAGCCCCCTGGACTACCTGCTTAATATCCTCTGCGCTTTCTTCTGCAGCCTGCTCTCCGACCTGGGGACGTGCGCCCGCGCCCAGCCCCTTCGTCAGCTTCTCGCCTATTTGGATTGTCGTGGGAGCTTTGCAGAGAGCCAACGCTTGTTTATCTGTATTTACGCCGACAAACTCTACTCCTCCGATTGTCTCGTCTACCATCCTATTTACTGCATTGTTGCCTGCACCGCCAACGCCAATTACTATAATTTTTGCGGCTGATTCGGCTTCATTCGTCATTATTTCTAACAAGAGTATTTCCTCCTTCTCACATCTGTATCAAATCCAAAGCTGTCTACAGCTCGGGCAGTAGAGGCCCCGGCATGTCAAGAACCCGCAAAAAAGCGCGGGAATTAACCACATTTCCTATATCATATAAGTTTTTCAAAAATTAATCAAGTCTATTTTATAAATTCATGGAAAATTCAAATCTCTGTAATGATTTAATTGCTATCCGCATAGACTGTACATTGACGGCATAACTCCATGTAGACAGCAAATTATTTATTTCAAAATATACGCTCCTGTATACGGGTCAATATAACCATAACCATCCGTAATCACTTTCCCATCCTCATCCGTATATTGATAACCATCCACGTTTGGCGTCGTATTACCATTTTTATCCGTATAAATCGGAGTTCCATCTGCATCTGTAGAAAATGTTCCGTCCGATTCAGAATACGCTGCTCCTGTACCCACGTCCCCACTCTCGGTCTCACTCTCAGACTCTCTCTCTGTTTCTGCCTCGTCTTCTCCCGGTTTTTTCGGTTTTTCCACCTCCAGTGTCTCCTCAGTCTCTCCCTTTTTAAATGTGACAGTCTGTGAATCTGAAGAATATCCTTCCATATGCAGGACTCCCTCTTTCTGTTTTACCTTTTCATATACGGATTTCAAAACCATAAGCTTGTCCTCCATATCCATATTCTTCCCCAGCTTCACCCGCATATTCTCAAAATACAGCGTAATTTCCTGCTTTTTATCAAATTTAATTTCCTTCGGCACCAGCTCATTTTTATTCAAAATCTTCGTAATATCCACTACCGCATCAAAGACTTCCTGGTTTGCAGCCTCCTCAGCCGTCATACCTGACGCCTCCATGCTTTTTTCACTTCCTGTCTCTGCCTCTTCTTTCTTACTGTCTGTTTCCGGCACATTCCCTGCCCTGACAGGTATCTTCTCATATTTTATTGGCTTCGTAATCGTCACACCGGTAATTTTCGGAATATTTTCACGCAGCTTTTTCGAAACTTCTACAATCAGTCCATCCCTGTCAAAATATATATAATCTGTACCGTTTAGAAAATATCCCACCTCTGGTTTTTCATATACCCGTATTTCTACTTCAGACGGCGAAAGCATTTCCACCTCCACAGAACTGAGAAACGGAAGCTCTTCTTCCACCCTGGAATCATCTTTATATTTCCACATAAGATATAATGTATTTTTGCACAGTCCATCCTGCATCACAGCATTCTGGATATCTGTGGATGAATATATGGAATTTCCACTAATCTTCATATGGCGAACCCTAAAAAGCCCAAAAACCACAAGCGCCGCCAGCACGGCAATCCCTGCCAGCGCGCCTATGATTTTTCCTATTCTTCTTCGCTTTTTTCCATAGGTGGTTATCTCTTTCATTTCTTCCTCTTTCTGACGCGCTTCACAGCACGCCTATATCATCCGGATATCCGCCCCCAGCGCCCTCATATCACGGCAGATGTCCTCGTATCCTCTCTGGATGTAATGGCAGCCCTCTATCCGTGTCCTGCCTTCAGCTGCAGCTCCTGCAATCACAAGCGCCGCTCCGCCCCTCAGCTCCGGCGCCGCCACTGTCTCTCCATGCAGCCTGACAGTGCCTTGTATCCTTGCTTCCTGCCCGCAGATACTAATATCTGCTCCCATCTTTGCCAATTCCCCCGCTGTACGGAAGCGTGCCTCAAACACGCTCTCCTGGATTCGGCTCTCCCCGTCTGCCAGACAGAGCGCCGCCATCACCTGCGATTGAAGATCTGTAGGAAACCCGGGATGAGGCGCCGTCCGAAGCATCGGAAGAGCTTTCGCGGCCGCTCTTGCGTCAACCCGCATTCCTTCCGGCATCCGCTCTATCCTGGCGCCCATCCGCTCTGCCGCTGAAATCACATTTTCCATCTGCTCCTGGGGAGCCTCACGCAGCATACATCTTCCTCTGGAAGCAATTGCCGCCATCAGGTAAGTTCCCGTCACAATCCTATCCGGCATCAACACAAACTCACTATCCGAAAGTTCCCTGACTCCGTCAATCCTTATCCGCTCCGTGCCTGCACCCCGGATTTTCGCTCCCATACCATTCAGAAAGCGGCATAGTTCGATGATTTCCGGTTCTCTTGCCCCTCCCCTGATTTCTGTCGTTCCCTCCGCCAGCACTGCCGCTAAAATGACATTTTCGGTAGCGCCGACACTTGGAAACCGCAGGGAAATCCGGCTTCCGCAAAGCCTGCTGCTCTTTCCGGCCAGGCATCCGCAGCCTTCCTGAATCTCCGCCCGCATCTGGTGCAGCGCATCCACATGCATATCAATGGGCCGTTCTCCAATCGTACATCCTCCGGGATAAGGAATCTCCGCTCTGCCTTCCCTTCCTAAAAGCGCCCCCAGAAAAATTACCGAGCAGCGCATTTTCTCCCCCAGTTCCTCCGGAACACATGGCTTATTCAGCCCTTTTGCATCAATACACAGTGTATTCCCACTCTGTGAGACGCTGCATCCCATTTCTTCCAGAATTTTTATCATATGCATAACATCCGAAATCCTCGGACAGTTATGCAGCACTGTCGTGCCTCTGTGCAGAACCACACCGGCCAGAATCGGCAATGCCGCATTTTTTGAGCCCTGAATCACGACTTCGCCATCCAGGGGATGACCGCCATAAATTTCTATACAAGCCAAATGCATTTCCTCCGATAAATCAGCCCTTATAAATTATATCTATGCAGTGATTCTACTTTTGCCACCGGCTCACTGAAAGTACCAGTCCCATCTCTGAGAGCAGGAACAGTACCGAAGTTCCGCCGTAGCTGATAAACGGAAGGGTAATGCCTGTATTCGGAATCGTGTTTGTCACCACGGCCACGTTCAGCATGACCTGGATTGCGATATGTCCCATCACTCCCGCCGCAACCAGCGCGCCAAACAAATCCGATGCATGGGTGGCAACCACCATAAACCGCCAAATTAATATCATGAATACCAGAACGAGTATGGCAGCGCCTGCCAGCCCCAATTCTTCACAGATAATTGAAAAAATCATATCATTCTGCGCTTCCGGTACAAATCCCAGCTTCTGGATGCTTCCCCCCATTCCCTTGCCGAACAGCCCTCCCGAGCCAATAGCATACAACCCTTGTATAGTCTGAAAACCTTTTTCAAAATTCTCAGGATTCCTCCATATTTGCAGCCGCTCCAGACGATAGGACTCCAGGCTCAGAAAAATCCCGATAAATCCCACTCCGGTACATCCCATCCATACAAATGGCAGATACTTCGGATTGGATACAAATCCCATAATTGCAGCAATTCCCAGGATAATAATCGCTGTACTCAGATTGTTTGTTCCTACCAGTCCCACAATCGGAAGTACCATCCCAAGCACAATTCCCAAAGACAGGATGCTGTTCTTCCTCTGCTTCTGACGGCTCACCATATATGCAAGGAACAGAATCACCGCGAGCTTCGCAAACTCCGAAGGCTGGAACGAAAGCGGTCCCAGAGCAAGCCATCGCTTCGAACCATTGTAGGAACTGCCAGCCACCAACACCAGGCTTGAAAGAGCCAGAGACACCAGATATCCCGGAACTGCCAGCCCCGCCAGCATATGGTAATCCACGCAGGATAGGACATACATTGCCGCCACCCCAAGCACTGTGGCAAAAAGCTGTTTCTTTAAATAGTAGGCAGAATCATCAAATTTGACCTGCCCATTATAGGCACTTGTGCTATAGAGCATGACAAGCCCGAATCCCACCAGAAACAATACAAGTATCATCAGTGTATAATCCAGCCTTTTGGCTGTTCTATCCACAGAACCACCCCTTCCGGCCCTCTGAAACAGCAGGCCGCCGGGAGCTTTGCCACCGATACGGCTGCTGCTATTTACAGATTCCTCACATACTCTTTAAATTTTCTCCCCCGCACCTCATAGCTTGGGAACATATCCCAGCTTGCACATGCCGGTGAAAGAAGCACTGCATCGCCGCTCTCTGCACGTTCTGCGCAGATTTTCACGGCCTCTTCGAGCGTATCTGCAAATAAAATATTATCAAAGCCGCAAGTTCTTGCCGCCCTGGCAATCTTCTCCCTGGTTTCTCCTAAAAGAACCAGATATTTCACTTTTCCGTCAAAGGATAAAATCCATTCATCATATGAGGATTCCTTATCATACCCTCCGCCAATTAGAAGCGTCGGGCGGTCCATTGCCTGAATGCCTTTGATTGCCGCATCCGGGTTCGTCCCCTTAGAGTCATTATAATATACCACGCCATTTTTCTCCGTGACATATTCAATCCTGTGCTCCACTGCCTGAAACTGCTTCACTGCCATGCAGATTTCCTCCGCCGGAACTCCGTAACTAAGCGCCATTCCCGCCGCCGCCATCACGTTTTCATAATTGTGCCTTCCCGGCAGGTTCAGTTCGCTGACATGGCAGATCACTGTCTTTTTTTCACCGTTTCTGTATGTAATCCTGCCTTCCTCCAGATAAATCCCCTGTTCTAATGTACGCAGGCTGCTAAAGAATAATACCTGGCATTTCAGAGTTTTTCCAAACTCCCGGAGCGCCTCATCCTCATAGTTCAGGACGCAGGTATCCTCTTCTCCCTGGTTCTTTGCAATGCTTTCCTTTACCCGGATATATTCTTCCATCGTATGGTGCCTGTTCAAGTGATCCGGCGTGATATTCAAAATCGCGCTCACCTTCGGCCGGAAAGTATCTATCGTCTCCAGCTGGAAACTGCTGATTTCCGCCACTGTCACTGATTCTTCATCTGTCTCCAATGCCACTCCGGTATAGGGCGTCCCAATATTTCCCACCACAAACACCGATTCCTGATGCAGGCTCATGATTTCCCCCAGCAGGCTTGTCGTGGTCGTTTTTCCGTTTGTCCCCGTTATCGCCAGCACATTCCCTTTACTGTTCGCATACGCCAGCTCTACCTCTCCCCAAATGGGAATTCCCCGGTCCCTCAACATATTTACTGCCGGAATATCTATCGGTACGCCAGGGCTTAATACTGCCAAATCCAACTCATCCAGCACCTCCTCCGGCAAATTGCCAATCAAGATCCTTGCTGGGATATCCTTCCCCAATTTTTCTTTTACCTGTTCCGGCTCTGTTTTCACATTTCCATCATATATCACCGGTTCCGCACCTTTTTTATACAGCAAAGCCGCTGCGCCGATTCCGCTCAGCCCTGTTCCGAATACCAGTACCTTTTTATCTTTTAATTCCATTTTTTCCCTCCTGTTTCCTGACTTAGTAGGACAATATCATAAGCCCCGCCATGCACAGCAGCGCCGTAATCACGGTAAATACCGTCACGACCCTTGTCTCAGACCAGCCGCAGAGTTCAAAATGATGATGAATAGGCGCCATTTTAAAGAATCTTTTTCCGCCTGTTTTCTTAAAATACGTCACCTGGATCATGACAGAAAGTACCTCGACCAGATAGATCAGCCCTACAATCACAATAATCCACGGAATCCTGAGGATATATGCGCTTCCGGCCACAAAACCTCCCAGAGCCAGGGAACCGGTATCACCCATAAACACCTGTGCCGGGTGCACATTAAAAAGCAAAAATCCCAGCAGCGCGCCCGTCACTGCAGCCGTAATCGGTTCGATCCCTCCCCCGAATACCGCAGAAACCACGGTGAAAAATACCGCCACCATCACCGTAACTCCGGTAGCCAGGCCATCCAGCCCGTCCGTAAAGTTTACGCCGTTCACAGTTCCGATTACTGCTATGTACACAAGCGGCACGGTAATCCACTTACAGTCAAAATACTCCCCGCCGCTAAATGGAATCAGCACGGTAAGAAAACTATCGTCCACCATCAGCATATATGCCAGGAATACCGTCGTCACAACAATCTGCCCCGCCATCTTCTGCATCGGGTACAGCCCGTCTGAACGCTTCATTACGACTTTCAGATAGTCATCCAGAAAACCGATAATCCCAAACCCCACAGTCAGAAAGAGTACCGGAACAATATTGGGATACTGCCTGATAAAGAGCAGGGAGGTCACTACGATCACCATCAGGATAATCAGTCCGCCCATAGTCGGGGTCCCGGCCTTTTTCAGATGGGACTGTACTCCCTCCTTCCTCTCTGTCTGTCCTATCTTCAGTCTCCGCAGAAACGGAATCACAAAGGGACTCAATGCTACGCTGATTGCGAATGCTGTCAGCAATGGAATTACTACTTCTGTACCTAAAATCATTTCGCACCTCTTCGCTTTTTATTCAAGTGTGCCGTTTTTCTCCGCACATTTGGTATTAGTATAATTCTTTTCGCCCCATTAATCAACCATTATTTGCCTCAGTTTCCTCTTCAGTGCTTTCCGGAGCGTCATTTTCCACTCCCAGATAGGGAAGGATGTTCTTGTAAATATCCTGTATTACCGGCGCCGCAATAATTCCCCCATAATACAGCCCCTGTGGATTATTGATAACACACAGCCCGATTACCTGCGGATTTGATGCCGGTGCAAATCCTAAAAACGAGGATATATATTTGTTTGCGCTTCGCGGAAGTGTCTCTGAAGTAGCCGTTTTCCCTCCAATATGATACCCTTCAAGAAACGCATTTTTTCCCGAACCTCCATCCACTACCTGTTCCAATATGTAGCGCATAGTCTCTGAAGTCCCCTCTGATACAATCTGGTCTCCCAGCGGATACTGCAGCTTTTCATACAGGGTTCCCTCGTCATCCCTCACTTCCACACCAAAATGAGGCGTAATCCTCCGTCCTCCATTAATAATAGAACTTGCCGTAGTAATCAGCTGCATCGGAGTAATCTGGAACGACTGGCCAAAAGAAACTGTCGCCAGCTCTACCTGCCCCATATTTTCTTTCTTATGCATGATAGTAGCGGCCTCCCCCGGAAGGTCTACTCCTGTCTTTCCTTTCAGTCCAAACTTTTCAAAATAGTGATAATAGTTATCAATCCCCAATCGCAGCCCTACTTCGATAAATACCGGATTGCAGGAGTTCATCGTCCCCTGTACAAAATCCTCCGCACCGTGTCCGCCGACTTTATGGCAGCGTATGCGCCTGTCCTCCACGATTTTAAAGCCTGGACAGCTAAACCTATCCTTTAAAGACACCACGCCTTCCTCCAGCCCAGCGGCAGCCGTTATGATTTTAAACGTGGAACCCGGCTCATAAGTATCGTTAATGCAGCCATTCCGCCACATACGGTTCAGCGCATCCTGCTTTTCTTCCGCGCTCATACCGGAAGTGTCTGTATTTAATGTAAACGGATCATTTAAGTCAAACTCCGGCACATTCACCATCGCCAGGATTTCCCCATTGTATGGGCGCATCAGGATAATAGACACGGAGTCCGCCTGCTTCTGCTGCATCACCCGGTACGCCGCCTGTTCTACATACTTCTGGATATTTGCATCCAGGCTGATATGCAGGTTCTTGCCGTTTACCGGTTCCTGGCGGCTTTCGCCCGCATCCGGCAGCTCCACACCGCGGGCATCCGTCAATGTCAGGATTTTTCCCGGTTCTCCCTGCAGTACCTCATCATACTTTACCTCCAGCCCGACAATCCCCTGGTTATCGCTCCCTGTGAATCCCAAAACCTTCGAAGCCAGTGAACCATATGGATAATACCTTTTGAAGTCCTCATCTACCTTCACTCCTGCCAAATCATATTCCCGTATTCTGTCCCCTACTTCTTTTTCCACATTTGTTTTTACCCGTTCAATAGAGCTAACCTTTTCCACACGTTTTCTGACATCTTCTTCCGGAATCTCCAGTTCCTTTGCCAGTATCTGAATAATCTTTTCCGGCTCTTTTATCTGACTGTGGATAACCGAAATGGTACACACTGTCTTATTCGCCGCCAGCACATTCCCGCATGCATCAATAATTTTTCCCCTCGCCGCCTTAATGTCTCTTTCCCTCTCATGAAGCTGCTCTGCTTTCTCGCTGTAATACTCTGACTGCGTGAGCATCAGAAATCCCAGTCTTCCAATCAGAAACGACAGCACCGAAAAACAGATGAGAAAAACCACCAGGATTTTCTTCTTGTGGAATGTTTTCATCCTCTGCAGCGCGCCCTCTTCTGCTTTCTGCCTTGCAGAAAATGATAGTTTCATAAACAAAAACCTCATAAAAGCTTTGTTATAAGTATATCTCAGCTTTTATGAGGTTATGTATGCTTCTTTATTCCAGCCCTAAATCTTCACTTGTGACTCCTCCGGCTCCACCCATTCCTTCAGAATTCCCGTCGTTCTCCGGGGGCGGCGCAGCGATATCCGGATTATCGGCAGGCTGTTCTTCTGCCTGGATAGCGTTTCCGTTTTCGTCTGTCTCCGGTTCAGTTTCTATCACGTTTCCATTTTCGTCCGTCTCCGGCTCTGTTTCTATCACGTTTCCATTTTCGTCCGTCTCTGGCTCCTGTGTCTCCACCTGCCGTCCGATTTCGGCTTCTTCTCTTGTAATCCCGATGTTATTCAGCTCCTCGTCTGTTACTTCCTCTGTCGGATAAATATTCAGATACGGCAGGATTTCCTGCAGGATTTTTCGTGCGATGATATGGGCATATCCGCCGGTAGACTGGTCAGCCACATTCGGTTCATCCACAACTACATAAATAACCACCTGCGGATCATCTATTGGAACGCATCCGATGAAAGAAACCAGATATTTCCCTTCCCACCGCTTTCCTGTCTCCGGATTAATCTTTTCTGCCGTTCCCGTTTTTCCGCCTACCCGGTAGCCCGGAACTTTCGCCTTTCTTCCCGTACCTTCCCGCACTCCTGCCTCCAGTGCTTCCCTGAGTATCGAAGATGTCCTGGCTGAAATCGGCTGGAGCATCAGCAGCGGTTCCACACTTTTCGCCACTCCTCCATTTGCATCCAACACCTGCCTTACCAAATGCGGCTGATAATAGTAACCGCCGTTTACAACTGCTGAAAATGCTGCAAACTCCTGTACCATCGTACATGTAAATCCCTGTCCAAAACTGTTTGTAGCCAGCTCTACCTCATGCATCCCTTCTCTTGTATAAACATTCCCTGTGCTTTCGTTTGGAAGGTCTATTCCCGTAACACGCCCAAAATTGAACAGCCTCTGGTATTTGCAGAAATTTTCGACTCCCAGCCGAAACCCTATTTCCATCAACGCATCGTTACAGGAATTCTTAATAGCGTCAATCACAGTTTCTTCCCCATGTCCATAGATATTGTCGCACTTGATTTTCCAGTCTGCAACCTGTCTTCCGCCGTCACAGATAAACATTTCATCTCCGGTAAGCGCTCCTGTTTCCAATGCGGAAGATACCGTAATTGGTTTAAACGTAGAACCGGGTTCAAATGCATCTGACACACAGAAGTTGCTCCACATCTCATTCATAATCTGAGAACGGAACTCGTTCCTCTCCTTTTCAACCTTTTCCTCAGCAGTCAACTTTTTTCCGGTTTCTGCATCTGTTTCTGCGGCTGCTTCCGTCTCCGTTTCTGTTGTCTGTCCTTCCGATTCTGCTTTTTCCCTCTCTTCTGCCTTTTTTTCTTCTTCTGCCCTCTTCTTCTCAACCCTCTGATCTATTTCTGCCTCAAGTTCTTCCTTTGTATACAGCCTGCTCATATCCTGCGGATTATTCAAATCAAATCCATGATTACTGGCCATCGCATAAATTTCACCCGTATTCGGGTTACCTACGATAACCCCAGTATTCTTACTGCCCTTTCCCTCCAATTCCCCGGACGTATCTGACACATACTCTTCATCAAATTCCTGAATATACTTTTCCACGATTTCCTGAATATTCACATCCAGGGTAGTGACAATCGTATTTCCATGTTCCGGTTCAATTACTGTGCGTTTCAGCTCTGAGTCTTCGTTCAAATATCCGTACTCCCTGCCGTTGACACCGTTCAGTACATCAGAATAATATGCCTCTAGTCCACAAATACCGTCATTCGCATTATTAGAAAAACCTATGACATTGCTTGCCATTGTATTCATCGGATACTTCCGTATATAATACTCCTCAAACCAGACCCCCTGGATTTTCTGCCTTTTTTCGATTTCTTCCTTCGACAGCCCCGAATTTTCTCCTGGTGATGCATACTCCTCAAAGGCTTTCTTTTTTTCAAGAGTAATCCCCCGCGCCAAAACCTGGTACTGGCTTGTTTTCGTGTTCTCATCTGTCAGCCGCTTTCTGATATCCGCCTCGTCCAGTTCAAAAATCTCCACCAGTGCATGAACCGTGGGTTCCAGAAACCCTTTTCCGTTATTTAGTTCCAGGCAGTCCATAACTACGTTATAGACTTTCTCACTCTGAGCCAGCACATTTCCGTTGGTATCCTGGATATCTCCCCGGCGGTAAGGAATCGCCCGGCTGTCATATTGCTGCTGGGACAGTACCTGCTTCGTATAAGTATCGCCGCTCTTTGCTGTAATAAGCGCAATCTTAATATTTAACCCTACTAAAATGAATAAAATAAATGCAAACAAAACCATCAGCTTTATCTGCATTTTTTTTGTAAATTTCCTATCTTTTCTCTTTTTTCTTCCTGCCACATTCTCACCTGCTACTCTATGGGGACATCATCATACTGGCGGACATAATCACTGTCCTGCACATCATATGTAATAATCTGTCCCTGATTTGCATATATCATCCCAAACTTGCTAATCGCAATATTCTTTACTTCATCTAGGTCCACGGAAGCCGCCGCTTTTTCATAAGCAGCATCATTCTCCATTTTAAGCTTGGAAATCTGGCTCTCCAGAGCTGCAATCCTCTTCCTGTAAGCTGTATTATCAGCCTGAGGCTGCAGATACCCTACGCACACAAAGACAGTAACTGCAGCTGCTATAAAAAGAAAAAATACATATTTCAAATTCAGCTGCAATGCCTTTTCACGGTTTCTGCTCGTCTTTTTGCTCACGGAAGGTCTTGCTTTCTCCTTCCTCCGCGGAATATTTTCCTCTCTCTCCGGAACCCGTACAACGTTTCCTTCTATATAAGAATCCATTCTGTAATTATAGTCTTTCTTGCTGTATCCTGCTTTTCTCCCCATTTTTTACCTCCCCGGTTCTTCTTCTGCCTCATCCTGCCTATGCCTCCAGGGGCGCTCTCCGCTCAAACACACGCAGCTTTGAACTCTTTGCCCGCTTATTCTCCTCCAGCTCCGCCACTCCCGGTACAATAGGCTTCCTGGTAACTACCCTGCCCTTCGATGCTCTCCCACATACACACACCGGAAAATTTTTCGGACATATGCACGGATTTTCATTCCTGCGGAAACTGTTTTTCACGATTCTATCCTCCAGGGAATGGAACGTAATCACACAGATGCGTCCATTTTCCCTCAGCAGCTCTATCATACCGTCCAGAGAATTTTCCAGAACCTCCAGTTCTCTGTTCAGTTCAATCCGTATCGCCTGGAATGTTTTTTTGGCCGGGTGTCCGCCTACCGCCCGGATTTTCATCGGTATTGCCGCTTTTATTATTTGAATTAACTCCCCAGTCGTTTCAATTTCTTTGTTCTGCCTCGCACTCACAATGTGCTTTGCAATATTCTTCGCAAACTTGTCCTCTCCGTAGTCCCGGATAATCCGGTATAATTCTGTCTCACTATACTCGTTCACGATATCTCTTGCAGTCATCTCCTGACGCTGATCCATCCGCATATCAAGCGGAGCGTCCTCCCTGTAAGTGAAGCCGCGGTCTGCCGTATCCAGTTGGTAGGAGGATACTCCCAAATCCAAAACAATTCCATCTACTGCCGCAATCCCCATCGCGGCTAACTCTTTTCGCATATCGCAGTAATTGCTGCGTATGACTGTTACTTTATCTCCAAACTCCCCTAAGCGCTTTTTTGCAGCCTCGATAGCCGCCGCGTCCTGGTCAATCCCTATCAGGCGTCCTTTATCAGACAGTCTCCTGCATATTTCATAAGAATGACCGCCGCCGCCCAGCGTTCCATCCACATAGATTCCATCCGGCCGGATATCCAGCGCCTCTATTGTCTCATCCAATAAGACAGATTTGTGTTCAAATCCCATACTTTCCTCCCCAGGTTATATGCCTAAACCTAAATCCGTCATCTGCTCTGCGATATCATCCATATCGTCGTAAGAACTGTTCTCGATCCATTTAGACTTACTCCAGATCTCAATCCGATTCAGCATGCCGGCAAGCACTACATCTTTTTCCAGACAAGCAAATCCCCTCAGCGTCTGCGGCAAGAGAACCCTCCCCTGCTTGTCCAGCTCACACGGTGTAGCGCCCGATACAAAGAAACGTGAGAACTGCCTTGCGCTCTTGTTTGTAAGCGGTAATTTTTCCAGCTTTTCTTCAAAAGCAGCCCATCTGTCATTTGGGAACACAAACAGACAGCCGTCTAACCCTTTCGTGACTACAAATTCGTCGCCCAGTTCCTCGCGGAATCTGGAAGGGATGATTAGCCTGCCTTTGGTATCAATACTGTGATTGTATTCTCCCATAAACATAACGACTCACCTGCTTTTGGGAAGATGCCCCCATTTGGCTCCACCTTCCTCCACTTTTCACCACTTATGTTACTATCATAGCATACTTTTCACAAAAAACAAGGAAAACTTTGCAAAATTATGCTGTCTCCGGGCACATAAAAAACAGGACGAACTCCCCTTTGGAGCCCGCCCTGTTTTTTATATTACATTTATTCATTTGTAAGTCCAATATACTCCGCAATCAAGGCATCTACCAAAAGGCTTTGTTGATATGCCTCATCTGCCTTCTTATCTTTTACCATCTGATTCAGGCTTGTACGCTCTTTTTCAATCCTTATCTTCAAATCTTCAATTCTTTTCACATTCATCACCTGTGCTTTCCACTATCTTTGCTTTTCTTCGTTTTACAGTGATTATAGCCGCTGAAACAACTACCAACACGACTGCCAGCACCTGCGAGACTGGTATTTCAGTTCCCGGAATCCAAAGCTGGTCAGTACGCAGTCCTTCAATCCAGGCACGCCCCAGCCCATATCCCAGCAGATACAGACAAAATACTTCTCCGTCGAACTTCTTGCGCTTTGTGTAAACTGCCAAAAGTACAAGAACCATGAGATTCCAAAGGGATTCATAAAGAAAGGTCGGATGTACCTGAATATACTGCACACCGCCGGCTGTCCTCAGATTCTCCATCATCTCCGGCGTCACATCCCAGGAATATACCGCGTCCAGCGGAAGCTGCATGGCAAACAAATTATCTGTATATCCCCCGAAAGCCTCTCTGTTAAAGAAATTGCCCCATCGCCCTATAATCTGCCCCAAAACCAGCCCCACACTCGCCGTATCTGCAAGCTGCAGAAATTTCTGCTTTTTCATCCTGGCAAACATATAGACTGCCACAGCCCCTCCAATCACACCGCCGTAAATCGCCAGGCCGCCATGTCGCAAATTAAAGATTTCCAGAAGGTTATTTTTATAATTCTCCCATGCAAAAACCACATAGTAAGCTCTCGCCCCAATCAGTGCACAGAAAATTGCCAACATCCCCATATCGAAGTACAGATCCGGATTCTGTCCTGTCTTTTTCGCTGTGCGCATAGCAATCCATAATCCGGCAAGCATCGCGGCAGCAATCGTAATTCCATAAAAAGCGATTTCAAATCCGAAGATACTGATACTTTTCCCTACATTCTCAAGATAAATCCCCAAATGCGGGAAGTTAATATTTTTATTCATGCTTTATCCCGCCTTTATACATTGAATCTGAATAAGATAACATCCCCATCCTTTACCACATAGTCTTTTCCTTCCAAACCTACCAGCCCTTTTTCCTTCGCCGCGGAATACGCGCCGCAGTCCAAAAGATCCTGGTAATTCACCACCTCCGCACGGATAAACCCCCGCTCAAAATCTGAGTGTATTTTCCCTGCCGCCTGGGGCGCTTTCGTACCTTTTTGAATCGTCCATGCCCGTGTTTCTGTCTCGCCCGCCGTTAGATAACTAATTAACCCAAGCAGACTATAACTTGCTTTTATCAGCTTTTCAAGCCCGGACTCCTCCAGCCCCAAATCCTCCAGAAACATCTTCTTCTCATCTTCTTCCAGCTCGGCAATTTCCTGCTCAATCTGAGCGCAAATAACAAAAACTTCGCTCCTGTTCTCCGCTGCAAATCCACGTACCTGCTGTACATACGAATTTGATATTCCGTCGTCTGCCAAATCTCCTTCCTGCACATTTGCCGCAAAAATTACCGGCTTACCGGTCAGCAGATTATATGTAGGAAGCCATGCCTCCTCCTCTTCATCTTCTGTCTCAAAATTAATTGCCATCTTTCCTTCCTCCAGCCACTCCTTCAGCCGGTTCAGAAAGTTCAGCTCTTTCGCAAGGGTTTTGTCATTTCTCGCACCCCTTGCAGTCTTCGCAGCCCTCCTCTCCAGAATCTCAATATCCGAGAAAATCAACTCCAGATTGATTGTTTCTATGTCCCGCATAGGATTAATGCTTCCATCCACATGAATAATATTTGTATCCTCAAAACAACGTACCACATGAACAATAGCGTCCACTTCCCGGATATTAGCCAGGAACTGGTTTCCGAGCCCTTCACCTTTCGATGCGCCTTTGACAAGCCCTGCAATGTCCACGAACTCAATAACTGCCGGAGTCACCTTTGCAGAATTATATAAGTCCGCAAGCTGCTGCAGCCTTCCATCCGGTACGGCAACAACGCCTACATTGGGGTCAATCGTGCAAAACGGATAATTTGCCGATTCTGCTCCCGCTTTTGTCAAAGAATTAAATAATGTACTTTTTCCCACATTGGGTAATCCTACGATTCCTAATTTCATTTGTAATTTCCTTTCCGGTATTGAAAAATCATCTTGCCTGGCGCTTCCTGCGTCTTTCACCTAAAGACAAAAATACATCTGTCAGCGCTCGTTTCCCATTTCCTTAACTTTCCTGCATTTCTTTTTTTCGTTAATCAGTGTATCACAGAAACCGACAAAAAATCAACCCTTTCGCCGGGGAACTCATCGACAGGGTTCGCCACAAACTGCACTATCCCGACTTTCTGCGACAACAAGCAGCCCTTTTCGAAAAAAAATCTCCGCTTTTTCTCCTTTTATCTCATTACTGACCCCCATAGGATTATCTCCTGTCAGCTCATAGTCTACAAGCGGATATTTAAACCCTGTCAGCGTCAGACCCTCTACCTGTCCTCCCAGCGCAAACAAAGATACATACTGACCGATGAGTTCCTGCCTCGAAAGTATCAGCGGTTTATCAATCACCCGTATCCTGTTCCACGGATCTGCGAGAAAGCAGGGAATCCCTTTTCTTTCCGGAATCGCCAGTACTCTGATATTCGACAAAAGATGATCCACCCGGCTTCCGGTGCCTCCAAGAATATAAATTTCATCACTTTTAAGTTCTATCGCCAATTCTACCGCAATCTGCGTATCTGTCTCATCTTTTTCCGAGGGATACGTATAGACAGGCACCTGAACATTCTCTTTAAAATATTCCAAATCCCCTTCCGTCGAGGAATCAAAGTCCCCTACAATATGCGTGGGTATCTTCCCTGCTTTCCGCAGAAAATGGATTCCCCTATCCGCCCCAATCAAAAAACTATATGCTTTCTCGTTTAAAAAAGAAAGAGCGAAATCAAAATCGATATCGCCCCCGCTGACAATTATTGACCTTTTCATCTATATTTCCTCATCAAATCCACAAATTCCGCCGTCCGCCGGGCGGGTTCCCCACCGAACACAGCCGAACCTGCCACCAGAATATCTGCCCCGGCTTCCAGGACCTCTTCTGCGGTAGAAAGATTAATCCCACCGTCCACTTCTATCCTTGTGTTCAGCCCGCGCTCCTCAATCATTTTCCGCATCTGCCTGATTTTCTGCGTACAGTAAGGAATATATTTCTGGCCTCCAAAGCCCGGATTTACCGACATCAACAGCACCATATCTACCTTCTCCAGAACATAGTCTAAAACACCCAGACCTGTCGCCGGATTCAGCGCCACTCCTGCCTTCTTCCCAAGACTGTGAATAAACTCCACTGTGCGGTCCAAATGAAGACACGCCTCTGCGTGAACCGTAATAATATCCGCGCCGCATGCTGCAAAATCCCCTATGTACCTGTCCGGCTCCGAAATCATCAAATGCACATCAAATACCTTGTCCGTGACGTCCCGAACCGCTTTGATTACAGGCATTCCAAAAGATATACTGGGAACAAAAATACCGTCCATCACATCGATGTGGATATACTGTGCGCCTGCATCCACAACCGCTGCAATCTCTTCACCCAGCTTTTTAAAATCCGCCGATAAAATTGAAGGCGCTAATATTTTCATCTTCCATACCTCCTTTTCTCTTTCAATTCTCCGTAAAGCTCCAGATAGCTGTCATATCTGTCCCGGCTGAAACGCCCGGCTTCCAGCGCCTGCTTTACCCCACAGTCCGGCTCATGGATGTGCATACAGCCCCCGAACCGGCAAAACGGCTCATATTCCATAAATTCCGGAAAAAAATCTTTTAGTTCTTCCTTCTCCATCCCTTCCAGATAGAGCGAACTAAATCCCGGCGTATCCATAATATAGGTGCCTGAAGCCACGGCAATCAATTCTGAATGACGGGTCGTGTGCTTCCCCCTGTCTATCTTCTCGCTGATTTTCCCTGTCTCCATCCGGGCCTCCGGCTGCAGAATGTTAATCAAAGACGATTTACCCACACCGGAAGGTCCGGCCACCGCGGTAGTCTTTCCGCTCAAAAGTGCACGGAGCCTATCCAGGCCCTCTTCCGTATGCGCGCTCAAAAAAAGCAGACGGCAGCCGCTTTTTCCATAAATCTCTTCCAACCGTTCCTGTTCTTCCAAAGAAGCCAAATCTTTTTTGTTAAAACAGATAACCGTATCTGTCTGCTGCCGCTGCATCATAATCAGAAACCTATCCAGAAGCCCAAGATTTGGCTGCGGCTTACACATAGCAAAAATCACCAGCGCCTGGTCTACATTTGCTACCTCCGGACGCACCAGTTGGTTCTTACGCGGAAGCATTTGAATGATATTTCCCTTTTTCCCTGTTTCATCCAGTACATCCAGTTCCACATCGTCCCCCACTAATGGTTTCCTTTTATCTTTCCTGAAAATTCCTTTTGCTTTACACTCATAAATTCCGGATTCTGCTACATGAACGTAGTAGAATCCGGCAATTCCTTTCACTATCTTACCATACATCTATTCGACATCCCTCATCGTTCCTGCACATTCAGTCCAAAGGACGGAACGTGATATTGTCATAGCGTATTGTTGTAT
This sequence comes from Hominisplanchenecus murintestinalis, assembly GCA_004793585.1. Taxonomy (GTDB): domain Bacteria; phylum Bacillota; class Clostridia; order Lachnospirales; family Lachnospiraceae; genus Hominisplanchenecus_A; species Hominisplanchenecus_A murintestinalis. Next base: position 93,842 of record SRZB01000001.1, read on the forward strand.
TCTTACCATCATCATATGTGATAACCACATATCCTGTCCCTGTACTTCCCGATTCGCTCTCCCATTCCAGAAGATATGGGAATTCTACAGGTTCATTATCCACGATTGTCGTTGTCTTTCCGTCCTGCTCAATGGTAATCTTTACCTTCTCGCCATTATAAGCCTTGGGAAGCCCTTCCGGCAAATCCATCTTCACCTTGCAGGCATATGCCGCTTCAGCTGTTCCCGCGCCGGAATCATGATCCGGCAAATCTCCGATGCTCACTTCCAGCTCAATCGTTCCGCCCGCTGCCATCTCTGTCCCTTCGCTCACGCTCTGGCGCATAATCTGCCCTTCCGGATATTCAGAACTGTAACTCTCTATAATCTTTACATAAAGGCCAAGCCCCTCCAGGATTTCCCTGGCTTTCTCTGCAGTCTCACCGAGAACGGAAGGAACCTCTACCATTTCGTCTCCTTCTTCCGTCTGCGGCCCTTTGCTGATTACCACGACGGCTTTATCCCCTCCTCTGACAGATGTTCCCGATTCCGGTCTGGTAGACACTACCTTTCCCTCCTCCACTTCACTGTCATAGGCATAATCTGTATCTACCTGCAGCCCCAAAGCCCTAAGCTCCTGCTGTGCCTCTGTCAGGGACTTCCCTGATACATCCGGCATAGGTACTGTCTCTTCACCTTTACTGATATATACCACAACTTCCGTATTTACCGCTACATCTTCTCCGGCCTCCGGGCTCTGTTCCATAACTTCACCCTCGCCATACTTTGACGACTCTTTTTCTCCGCCAAATTTAAGTCCCAGCCCAAACCCGTTCAGCTCATCCAGCGCCTCTGCACGCGTCATACCTTTCACATCCGGCACCTTCACGGTTTCCGCGCTGTTCACTGTCTCGGACTCTGTAGAAACCTCCGTTCCTTTTTTCTTTCCGCCTGTCAGGAATCCTATATCAATAAAGCCTGCCGCGCTCCCCACCACTGTCAGGAAAATAGCCAGAATCAAGATTCCAATAACAATGCTCCCCACTGTCAGGAACTTTTCTGCCTTTTTATTTACACCGCTGTTATCCTCATCCATATCCTGATGGTAGCCGCCCTGCCTGTGCCTGCCTCCGTAAGCCTCACCTCCCGGATAATCCCCGTCCGGCTTCTGTCCATAGTACGTATGCCCGCTTTCCTGATAGACTCCTCGTCCCGGCTCATTCTCAGGCGTATCATCTGCTTTCACAGCTTTTCCGCTTTTAATCTGCTCCAGCTCTTCTTTCGATACCACTATCGTCTGCGCATGGGTCGCCAGCGGTGCAATCTGCACAAAATCCCCGTCCGGATTCACCAGAGATTCCTTCAAATCCCGGATAAGCTCCGCCATATCGTCATAACGCCTGTCCGGACTTTTCTGTGTACATTTATAGATAATCTGTACGATGCTTTTCGGCAAATCCGGCACATATTTCCGCGGAGACTGCATTTCTTCCTGAAGATGCTTAATAGCAATCGCCACCGTAGTATCCCCATCAAAAGGCACATGCCCGGTAAGCATCTCATACATAGTGATACCCAGCGAATAAATATCACTCTTATAATCGCTGTATCCGCCCCGAGCCTGCTCCGGAGAACTGTAGTGGACAGACCCCATCACGTTAGAATTAATCGTATTCGAGGACGCAGCCCGGGCAATCCCGAAGTCTGCCACCTTTACTTTCCCATCTGTAGAAATAATAATATTCTGAGGCTTCACATCCCGATGTACGATACTGTTATGGTGGGCTGCCTCCAGCCCCATAGATACCTGGATTGCAATGCTTGTCGCTTCACGCACCGCCAGCCGTCCCTTTTTCTCTATATACTCTTTCAGCGTGATGCCCTCTACCAGCTCCATCACGATAAACTGCACTCCATTATCGTCTCCTACATCATAGACATTTACGATATTCGGATGCGCCAGTCCTGCCGCAGACTGGGCTTCTACACGGAATTTCGAAATAAACGCACTGTCTGCGCGAAACTCCGGTTTCAATACCTTCACTGCCACAAAGCGATTCAATTTATGGTCTTTCGCTTTGTATACATCCGCCATGCCTCCGGCGCCTATCCTATTTATAATTTCATAACGCTCCTGAACAAACATTCCTTCTTTTAACATCCTTCCACCTCACATGCCAACGGCTCGATTAACACTACCGCGATATTATCCCTTCCGCCATTCTGATTGGCACGCCCAATCAGCTGCAGCGCAATCTCTGGCAGGTCATGGCTGCCTGTCCTGATGATTTCTTTTATCTCCTCGTCCTCAAGCATATTGCTGAGTCCGTCAGAACACATCAGCACAGTATCGTCCTTTTCCAGCTTCATGTCAAAAAAGTCAATTGACACCCTGCTCCTCACTCCGACTGCCCGGGTAATAATGTTTTTATCCGGATGGTTCCTTGCCTGCTCTCTGTTAATCTCTCCCATCCGTACCATCTCTTCCACAAGAGAATGGTCTCGTGTAATCTGCTGTATTTCATCCCTAATCAGATAAAGGCGGCTGTCTCCCACATTCGCCACATATATGTAGTTCCCCACGACTGTCGCCACTACCACTGTAGTTCCCATCCCGGCAAGATTCTCATCCGAATTTGCTTTCTCCAGTACTTTCATATTTGCCGTCTCAATCGCCATCCTGATAATCTTAATAGGATTCCTTTCTCTGTTTGCACGGATGCTTTTCTGAATGATTTCCACCGTGTATCTTGAAGCAAAGTCACCCGCCCTATGTCCGCCCATGCCGTCTGCCACCACAAACAGATTTGGAAGATTGCCCACCGGCTCCTCAGACGCATAGACGAAATCCTGATTCATCATCCTTTTTTGCCCTACATCTGTAACGCAGCACGATTTCATTCCTCTTCCTCTCTTTCTTTTCGTACCATATTATGAACTTCTGTCATCCATATATCTCTTTCTAAGCTGTCCGCAGGCACCGTCAATGTCCCTGCCCATTTCCCTTCTTATAGTAACATTAATTCCGTATTTTTCAAGTTTATTTTTAAAATCCGCGATAACTTTCTTCCCTGACTGCACAAAATCCCGCTCTTTTATAGGGTTTACAGGAATCAGGTTCACATGGCAGTTCATACCCTCCAGCAGCTCCGCCAGCGATTCCGCATCTTCTGCACTGTCATTTATCCCGCCGACCAGGCTATACTCAAACGTCGTTCTCCTGCCTGTTTTCTCAAAATAATACCTGCATGCTTCCAGAACCTCACCCAGCTCATATCTGCATGCGATAGGCATCAGTTTCTTCCGCTTTTCCTGACCGGATGCATGAAGCGATAACGCCAGGGTAATCTGCAGCCCCTCTCCCGCCAGCTCCCGCATCTTCGGGACAATCCCACAGGTAGACAGGGTAATGTTCCGCTGGCTGATATTCAGCCCCTGCCCATCGCTCAGCATACGGATGAATTTCACCACATTCTCATAATTGTCCAACGGTTCCCCTGTCCCCATAAGCACTAAATTCGAAACCCGCTCCCCTGAAATCTTCTGGATGCGGTATACTTCGTCGAGCATTTCTGAGACCGTCAGCTGCCTGGTCAGACCTCCGAGGGTTGAAGCACAAAAACGGCATCCCATACGGCATCCCACCTGGGTAGATATGCACACTGAGTTTCCATGCTTATATTTCATCAGCACACTTTCCACCACATTGCCGTCTGCCAGGCGGAACAAATACTTTTGCGTTCCATCTATCCGTGAAGTCAGCACCTCTGCCGGAACCAGGCAAGTATAACTGCAGATAGCAGACAGCCTGTCCCGAAGGCTTTTCGGCAGGTTCGTCATCTCATCAAACCCGTTTGCCAGCTTCTCATGTATCCATTGATACACCTGTTTTGCACGGAAAGATTTCTCTCCCAGACTTTCAAAAAAATTCTGCAGTTCTGCATAGTCCAGTGATTTTATATCTATCTTTTCCATCAATCAATCCTCTTTAGGCGGGCAATAAAAAATCCGTCCGATTCATTCACCCCCGGCAAAAGCTGTAAATATCCCGCTTTCGTAGTCTTTCCTTTTAATTCATCGCAAAGATAAGGCTCAATGCTTTCCAGCCGGAACGGATAATTTTCCAGGAACCATTTCACATTGTACTGATTCTCAGCCGCTGCTATGGTGCATGTACTATAAATCAGTACCCCCCCCTTTTTCACATATGCCTGTACCGTATCCAGGATTTTCCTTTGGAGCTTTACAATCTCTGTCTGCTTTGCAGGAGTCATCTTATATTTAATATCTGCTTTCTTTCCCATAACTCCCAGCCCGGAACAGGGAACATCGGCAATCAGGATATCTGCTTTCTCAACGGATTCCGCGTCAAACACCGTTGCGTCCATCAGCACGGCAGACATATTGATATTCCCTATGCGCTCTATATTCTCCTGCATGAGCTTTACCTTATAGTCTGTCACATCCCGAGCCTCCACGTACCCGCTGCCCCTCAGCATATCCGCCAGATGCAGGCTCTTTCCGCCCGGCGCCGCGCACACATCGATACAATAGCTGCCCCATCCGGGCGCCGCGATTTCTGCTGCCAGCATGGAACTGACGTCCTGCACCTGGAGCCATCCTTTCTTAAATGCTTCCACGGCTTTTATATAATTATAACCTCCGATATCCAGCGCATATTTCAGATAGGGATTCTCTTTGACCGTAATCCCCTGTGCCTTTAAACTCTCTACAATCTCCTCTTTTGACGCCTTGTCCAGATTGCAGCGAACAGAAGTCATTTTCTCCTGATGAGTATCAAGGCAGATTTTTTCCACCGTATCAAAATCATAAACTTCCAGCCACTCTTTCAAAATCCACTCTGGCATAGAATACGTAACGGAAAGGTACTCCAGCGGCTGGGATTCTGCCTGAGGATATACCACCTTATCCATATTGCGTGCTACGCTCCGCAGCACGCCGTTCACAAATCCTTTCAGGCTGAAAAATCCTTTTCTCTGCGCCAGCTTCACCCCTTCATTGCAGACCGCCGAATCCGGAACGCTGTCCATAAATTTGAGCTGGTACACTGACATCCGCAGAATTGTACGGATTGCAGGCTTCATGTTGGCCACGCTGACTGTAGAAAACCGCTCAATAATATAATCAATCAATATGAGATTCTCCAGGGTTCCTTCCGACACCCTGGAAATAAAAGCCCGTTCCCTTTTATCCAGGTACTGGTATTTCTCCAATACCTCCCGGAGCACAATATGGCTGTACTGTTCCTCTTCGAGAATTTCCATCAGAGCCGCCAGTATAATCTCCCGTATATTTACCACATCAGTCATTACGCCGTCTTCCTCCTGCTAAAACAAGCAGCCTCAAAAGCTGCAATACCGAGGCCGCAAGGCTTGCCACATAAGTCAGCGCTGCGGCAGTCAGAACTTTCTTTACCCCTGAATTCTCCGTATGCCCCAGCACCCCTGTGTCCTCCAGCAGCCTTACCGCCCGCCGGGACGCGTTCAGCTCCACTGGAAGCGTCACTAGCTGGAACACAACTGCCAGGCCAAACAGGATAATTCCCACTGTCGTCAACATCGGCAAAGAAGCAATCATTCCTATAAAGAATACAGGCCACGCCAGAGACGAACCGATATTTGCCGCCGGAACCAGTGTGCTCCGGAGAACAAGCGGAGCATAACGCTTCTGGTGCTGGATAGCATGGCCGCACTCATGAGCGGCTACCCCCACTGCCGCCACTGAAGCAGAATTATACGTTGAATCCGACAAGCGCAGCGTCTTACTTCTGGGATCATAGTGATCCGTCAGGTTCCCCGCCACATGGGAAATATTTACATCATAAATCCCCGCGCTGTGTAAAATGCGTGAAGCCGCCTGCGCCCCGGTCATTCCCGACATACTCCGCACTTTGGAATATTTCGCAAACGTCCCTTTCACCAGTGCGGAAGCCAGCAGGGAAAGAGCCAGGCCGATAAGTAGAAAAATCATCGTAGGATCATAAAACATTCCCATACCGTACCGGAATCCGCCATAATAATAACCATAACTTAAGAACATAGCCGTGTCCCCTCCTCAATCTGATAGCCCCGCAGGAATGCTCCGGCATCCATGCGTTTCTTTCCTTCCAGCTGCAGTTCCCGAACCGCAAGCACTCCTCTGCCCGTCTGGATATACAGGCCGTCTTTTCCTGCAGCCGTTACAGTTCCCGGCGCTTCTCTTGTATCTTCCGTCAGGACATCCGCCTGCCATATCTTTAATGTTCTCCCATTCAGATGCGTATATGCACTTGGCCACGGATTCAGCCCGCGCACCAGCCGCTCGATTTCTGCCGCGCTCTTCTTCCAGTCAATCAGTCCCATATCCTTTTTCAGCATCTGCGCATAAGCAGTTGGCGACTCTCCCTGTTTCTTTGGCACTGCCGTCCCGGCCTCCAGCGCGTCCAAAGTCTCAAGCAGCAACTCTGCCCCCGCGTCACTCAATTTCTCAAACAGGCTCCCTCCAGTCTCTTTTTCCTCCAGCGGAATCACTGCTTTCAGCAGCATATCCCCGGTATCCAGCCCTTCGTCCATCTGCATCGTCGTCACGCCTGATTCCTTTTCCCCATCGATAACTGCCCACTGTACAGGAGCCGCCCCCCGGTATTTCGGCAGCAGCGAGCCATGAACATTGATACAGCCATATTTCTTCATTTCCAGAATTTCTTTCGGAATCAGCTGTCCAAAAGCCACTACTACTATTACATCTGCTTCTATGCCCCGCAAAGTTTCAAGAGCCTCGCTGTCTCTTACACGTCTCGGCTGGAATACCGGAATTCCCGCTTCCAGCGCTACTTCCTTTACCGGTGTGGGACTCAGGGCTTTTCCTCTTCCTTTCGGCTTATCCGGCTGCGTCACCACCCCCGTCACCTCATGTCCTGAAGAAATCAGACGTTTCAATGTCTGCACTGCAAAGTCCGGTGTTCCCATAAAAATCACTTTCATTCTGTCACTCCTCTTCTTCTGGCTCCTGTGCCTCTGCATCAAGCAGTTCCCCTTCTACATGCTCCACATACATAACTCCATCCAGATGCTCGCACTCATGGCAGATGCACCGTGCCAGCAGCCCTTCTCCTTCCAGTATGAACGGTTCCATATTTTCGTCCAACGCTTCACATTTTACATAATTCGGCCTGGTCACCTCACCCATCTTTCCCGGAAGGCTTAGACATGCTTCCCTTCCATGCTGTTCCCCTGCAGTTTCCAGAATCCTGGGATTAATCAGCAGATACGGATCATCGCCTGTGACATCTATCACTACAATGCGTTTCAGCACGCCCACCTGGGGAGCGGCCAGCCCTACGCCTGAAGCCCCGTACATTGTCTCAAACATATCATCAATTAAGTCCCTGGTTCTGTCCGTCATTTCTTTCACTTCCCGGCACTTTTTTGCCAACACCTTATCTCCCATAATCCTGATTTCCCGAACTGCCATTTTTCTTTATCCTCCTTATACTCCCAGGCTTATTCCATGTCAAACAGGACATGGACTGTGCTATAGCCTTCATTCATCTCAATATATTGTTCCACCTTATGTTTTATCATAGTCAATATTTTGCGGTCATGGTACTTTAAATAAATCACTTTCCGGTAGATGTCATTGATTTTTGCCACCTGTTCGTCTACCGGCCCCATCACCTGCACCCGGCTTCTCTTTACCAGTACATCTATAAATTTTTTCAGATAATCCATCGCAAGCGCCAGATGCGCTTCGGACTCCGCCGCCCCATGAATAACCAGCATCCCGTCCACCGGCGGATATCCCGCCAGTTTCCGAAACAAAATCTCCTGCTCATAAAATCCCCTGTAATCCTGTGCAGCCGCCGCCCGGATGCTGTAGTTCTCCGGGTCATAAGTCTGTATAACGACCTGTCCCGGAAGGTTTCCCCGCCCCGCCCGGCCTGCCGCCTGTGTCAGAAGCTGGAAGGTCTTTTCCCCACAGCGGTAGTCATTCGCATGAAGCGACAAATCTGCCGCCAGCACGCCTGCCAGAGTCACTTTGGGAAAATCATGCCCTTTTACAATCATCTGCGTTCCTATCAGAATATCCGCATCCCCCGCCGCAAACTTTTCTAAAATTTTCTGATGCCCATGCTTTTCCCGTGTCGTATCCAAATCCATGCGCAGGATACGCGCCCCGGGAAATTCCTTCTGTACCAGTTCCTCTACCTGCTGGGTTCCCACACGAAATCCTCTCAGATAAACCGAACCACAGTCCGGGCACGTCTCCGGCTTCTTTGTCTCATATCCGCAATAGTGGCAAACAAGACGCCCATCCATATGCAGGGAAAGGGATACATCACAGTGGGGACATTTTATTGGCTGCCCGCAAGCCCTGCAGGACAGCACGCCGGAATATCCCCTGCGGTTCAGAAACAGCATCATCTGTTCTCCCCTCCCCAGCCGCTCTTCCATCCTGGCTTTCATGCTCCGGCTCAGAATAGAGCGGTTCCCAGCCTGCAGCTCTCTGCGCATATCCACAATCTCTACTTCAGGCATATGGCTTTCTTTCGCCCTTTTATCAATCGTAAACAGCATATATTCCCCTGTTTTCGCCCGATAATACGCATTCACAGATGGCGTCGCGGAACCAAGAACCACCTTTGCTCCCTCCATCTCTCCGCGCCGTATTGCCGTCTCCCGGGCATGATACCGGGGCGTTATCTCGCTCCGGTAACTGTCCTCATGCTCCTCATCTATGATAATAATGCCAAGGTTCTGGAACGGAGTAAACAGCGCAGAACGGGGACCTATCATCACATCGATCAGCCCTTCCCGCGCACGCTGAAACTGATCAAAACGTTCCCCTGCCGAAAGCCTGGAGTTCATGATGGAAATCCTCTCCCCAAATCTTCGGTAAAAACGCATGACCGTCTGATATGTCAAAGCTATTTCCGGAATCAAAACAATCGCCTGCTGCCCCTGACGGATAGCATGAGCAATCAGCTCCATATAAACCTCTGTCTTTCCGCACCCGGTCACCCCATGAATCAGGTAAACCTCTGTTTTCTTTTCCCACTCTCCAACAACCGCATCTACCACTGCCTGCTGTGCCTCATTTAGCTTTACCTGCCCTTCCCGGCTTTTCATACCCTGGACCGGATTCCTGTACACCGTACGTTTGACACATTCCAGAACGCCCTGTTCTTCCAGCAATTTCACCGCTGATGACGACACATTCAGTTTTCCACTGACAAACTCCATCGGAACCTCGCCGCCCCCCAGCAGCGCCTCCAGCAGCCGTGCCCTTGCCGTCTGGTGTTTCTTCCTATAAAATGCCAGCTTCTCTTCCGCCTCCGCTCTGCCCAGCAGCAGACGGACGCTCTTTTTTTCTTTTGGCTTTATCTTTTGTTTGACCGGAATCACCGTCTTCAACGCCTGAATCATCGTAGAACCATAATAATCCCGCATCCATCCCGCCAGCGCTATCAGACGGGATTCTACCGGACTGGCGTCCGTAACCGTTTCCAGAATTTCCTTCATCTTCTCAGGAGGATACTCCGCTTTGTCTGTAATCTCAATCACATAACCTTTCATCCTGCGGCTGCCCATCCCAAAAGGAACAGCCACCACCATGCCTACTTCCAAACTCTCCCGCATACTCTCCGGAATCCGGTACTGAAAACTGCGATCCAGCTTTTCATGGGAAATATCCACGATGATGTTTGCGTAAAGCTTCTCCATGCCGCCTCCGTCCTGATTAAATACCGGCTCACGCCTGGCTCTTCCTATCCTCTTCCAGTATTTCCCGAATCAGCACCCTCTCATCCATCGGATACTTTTTCCCTCTAATTTCCTGGTAATCCTCATGCCCTTTTCCTGCCAGCACAATCACATCCCCAGGCTCCCCGTGGTGAATCGCATAGGCGATAGCCTCTTTCCTGTCAGGTATCTCCACATACTTTCCATCTGTTTTCTCAATTCCCGTCCGTATATCTGCAATAATGTCCTCAGGGTTCTCAAAACGGGGATTATCCGAAGTAATGATTGTTAAATCTGCCAGCCGTCCCGACACCTCGCCCATCTCATACCGCCTCGCCTTTGCCCGGTTTCCCCCACAGCCAAAAAGGCATATCAGACGCCTGGGATGATATTCCTGCAGAGTCGTCAGCAAGCTCTCCAGACTCATGGCGTTATGAGCATAATCAATCATCAGTGTAAACTCATCCGATACTTTCACCATCTCAATCCTGCCTTTAACCCTGGCCTTTTTCAAAGCTTCAATAATATCTGTCTGGCTTACACCAAAATGTCTGCAGATCGCAATCGCAGTAAGGGAATTGTACACGCTGAACGTTCCCGGGATATCAATTTCTACATCCATGTCCAAAAGCCCTGCCACATGATAATCGATGCCCAAATATCCCGGACGCGCCACCATACGCGTGCGCTCTGCCCGCAAATCCGCCTTCTCCGAAAATCCAAACGTCTCTACCTTGCAGGTATGCCCCTCAAGCACTTGTGTGAGATGAGAGTCATCCGCATTAACGATTCCAATCCTGCACTGGCGGAACAATAGCCCTTTACATCGCATATAATCCTCAAAGCTCTCATGTTCCGCAGGTCCAATATGATCTGGCTGTATATTTGTAAAAATCCCTATTTCAAAGGAAATTCCGGCCGTGCGGCGCAGCATCAGTCCCTGAGATGAAACCTCCATAACCACACAGTCACAGCCTGCATCTACCATTTTCGAAAAATATTCCTGAATCGTACAGGATTCCGGTGTAGTATTTGTAGCCGGAACCACTGTATCTCCGATAATTGCTTCAATCGTACCAATCAGCCCTACCTTATGCCCTGCGGATTCCAAGATGGATTTCACCATATAAGTGGTGGTCGTCTTTCCTTTCGTTCCTGTAATCCCAATAACTTTCAGCTTTTCCGCCGGATATCCGAACCATGCCGCTGAAATCACAGCCATAGCATAACGGCTGTCCTTCACCTTTATTACCGTCACGCCTTCAGGAACCGGCACGGCCTCCTCTGTTACCAACACCCGCACGCCCTTTTCCACCACTTCCGGTACATATTTATGTCCGTCAACAACAGCTCCCCGGATACAGAAGAACAGAAACCCCTCTTCCACATGCCTCGAATCATTAGCAATCCCATTCACTTCTGCATCCACGCTGCCGCTTACACATTCATATTCCAATCTTTCAAGCAAATCCATCAGTTTCATAGCGTTACCTCCAATTTTGATAACCCGATTCCGTCATCCTATACCATATCACATTTGCTGTGCATTTTCAAATAAAACCGCATCCTCAAAATGCAGACAGGCAGCAAAAGTTTCTGCTGCCTGTCTTTATCTGTCTCCATATAACGTTTTATGCCTCTGCAGCGCTTTCGCCATCGCTCCCACTACCTCGTCAATGTCCATAGGCTTTGTGAGATGCTCATCCATACCGCTCTCCAAAGACAGACGCCTGTCATTTTCAAACGCATCCGCTGACAGAGCAATAATAGGGATGTGCGCCAGCTCAGGATTCCCAAGTCCCCGAATAGCCTCTGCCGCCTCTCTTCCGTCCATAACCGGCATCTGGATATCCATCAAAACAAGCGCATATTCACCCGGTTCAGACTTCTTCACCTTTTCAACTGCTATGCTTCCATTTTCTGCTATCTCTATACAAAATCCGGCTTTCTCCAAAATCTCTGTTTCAATTTCGACGTTAATCTCATTATCTTCCACCAAAAGGATCTTCCCGCTATTTAAGCACACCGCCACATCTTCCGGTGAAACTGCTGATACCAACTGCGTTTCCTGTATCCGAAGCCGGATAGTCACCGTAAATGTACTTCCCTTGCCAATTGCGCTGTCAACTTCTATCGTCCCCCCCATTATTTTCACAATATTCCTGGTAATCGCCAATCCCAGGCCAGTTCCGTAAATGCCGCTAAACGTCGTATTGTTTTCCCGCTCAAAAGGCTCAAAAACGTGTTCCTGAAACTCTTTGCTGATTCCAATACCGTTATCCGACACCACAAGCCGATATACCGCATAATCATTTGCCAGCTGCTCCCCTTCCACAACAGCCACACGCACTCTGCCGCCTTTTCCCGTATATTCCACTGCATTCCCCGCCAAATACTGAACAATCTGGCGCAGTTTATCTCTGTCGCTGTAAACATCAAGATGTTTCACACCTGTCAAATCTGTTTCAAAAGTTATCTTCTTTCCCGAAAAGCGCGGACTCAGCGCTCTTTCCACACTTTGCAGAATTTCACGCAAATTGCACTCTGCTTCTTCCACATGAACATCTTTCGTCTCTGTCCAGGATATTTCCAGTACTTTATCAACCAAATCAAGAAGCTGGCCGCTTGCCTCACCAATCTTATCAAGATATCTCTGTACCTCATCCCTGTTATCTATATGGTTCTTTGCAAGCGATGTAAAACCAGTAATCGCATTTAACGGCGTTCGTATATCGTGGGACATATTAGACAAAAATTTATTTTTCGCCTGAATCGCCAGATTTGCATTATTCAGCGCCCTCTCAAGAATCTGCAGCTGACGGCTCCTCTTTTCTGTCGCATCTCCCAGAAATACATAAAAAATATCTCCTACCGTTTCACTGCGGATAAAATGCCCATAATCTTCTATCCAGCGTATCTCCCCATCTCTCCGTACAATGCGGTATTCTACATAATCCAAATCATACTGGCTGGCAGCAATCTGTTCTTTGATACTTTCCTCTATCTCATCCAAATCTTCCAAATATACAAGCCCCCGAAAAGAGTTCCCCGTCATTTCCCGGAATTCTTTCAGCGTACTGCACTGGAAAATCCGAAGAAGCGCTTTATTGGCATAAACAATATCTTCTGCTTCGTTTGCACGATAAATCAAAAAACCTCCCGGCATCTCGTCCATAAATTTAATAACTTCATAAACTGTCCTGATATTCTGGGAATCCATCAGCAAAGATTCTGCATCTTTTTCACATTCTTCCATCAGGTTTTCTATATTTCTGCCACTGTTTTCTGAGATACTCAACAGAGTTAAGATATCTTCAATCAGGTTATGTACTGTTTTCTGTCCAATCACATCCATGTCCTCCCCAAGTCCTTAAGACAAATTTTAACATAAAACAAAAGAGCTGTCACCACTCATTTTCTTTATTACATAGATTGTTCTTGTTTACTCCATTCACAGCAGCCATAGATTTCCGGGCGAAAAAAAGCGGCTGCCAAAAATGGCTGCCGCCCTTGTAACAATTTTGCCCCCTATTTTCCCCACAAGCCTTTGATTTTACGATACACCTTGTGGAGCAGAGCTCCCGTCGTATACCTTTCCATCTGCTTTACCTCTTTCAGCAGCTCTTTCAATTCAACAATCTGCCACTCCTGCTCGCTGAGCTTTTCTGTCATGAACTCCACAATACTGTGATAAGAAAGTTCTTCTCCATCCCTCTCGAGCGCCCACAAATCATTTGCCAAATCTTCCATTTCCATACTGCAGCATAACACCTTCGCCGCGCCATTAGCGCCACGTTGGATTTCCTCCTTATCCTGCCATCTCTCCGTAACTCTACGGTTCGATTATAGTATGGAATTTTGATGGAAATTAATTCGTCGAAGCAATTGCAAAATTATAAATTGCCTGATATACTGCCGCCGTATAATGGATACCATCTACGGTTCCCGCCCCTGCTTTCACATTCCGTATCAGATTCTGTGTCATCAGATACGTATAACAGTCCAGATATGCCCCCGGGAATGCTGCCTGCAGGCTGGCGTTAAATGCCTTGATTGTGTTATTATTCACTGCTGTGGTATTGTAACCCCTTGCTTTTGCCAGCTTTGCCTCTATGGGATTCACAGACATAAAGTAAAATCTTGCTCCGGGATACTGGACAATCAGATTCTGATAATATGCAATATAGCTGCCAATATTACCCAAATCATTCACGCCCAGGTTAATAATGACCTTGGACTGCGGAGCCGCTTTCAACGCTTTTTTCAAAGTCCTTATCCCTTTTGTAGAAAACCATTGGTATCCTTCTCCCACTTTTCCGATATAAACATGGTTTCCTCCCACCGTATTTTTCATCCCTACTGTCCTGGAGTCTCCCACAAAAATGTACTGAGACGTTTCTTCCTTTGGATCTCCATCCTCAAAATGAACCACCGTACGCTTTCCGTTTTCATCCACGTAGTAGCCGTCCACCATTGTGTCCCTTACCAGCGTGCCGTCCTGGCCTACATAATAATCACCCACCCAGCAGTTTTTCTGCTGGACGCCGTTTTCATTAAAGTAATAGCGTACTTTCTGAATCGTCTGCCAGCCTGTGAGCGCTGCGCCTGTCCTTGCCGAAAAATAATAAGTCTTCTTCCCAATTGTCTGCCAGCCGGAAGTCAGCGCCCCCCGCGAGTTCAGATAGTATTTTTTTCCTTTATATTTTTTCAGCCCTGTCACACGGTACGATTTACTGTTAAAATAGTAAATCCTTTTCTTAATGGGCAGCCATACGCTTCTGGCATATTTCCCGTTGTGTGTATAACGGTATCGGTAACCTTTATCGGTTTTCACCCATTTTCCTTTTATCGGCGTTTTTGCCGATACCTGCTTTACCAAATTGAACGAGGCGGCCTCCGTCCTTAGTGTACCTCCGCCCAGACACAGAAAACATAAGAAAACCAACAAGCTGATTCTGATTCGCTTCATACTTATCACCACATCCCTAACTGTTACCTTTCTTTTACATTTTTGTTTCTTTTCTGTTTCATTATAACACGCTCGGTCTGAAAAATACAAGTAAAATATTGAAAACAAAAGGACCTCTGCCAATAAGCAAAAGTCCTTTCTGCCACTATTTTTTCGATTTTGAAATCAGATAATAAGGAACCGCTACAAACAGGATGCCGCCAATCATATTTCCTACAGTGACGATCAGCAGGTTATACAGACATCCCCCCATATTTACAGCCGCGCCGTTCGGATTCAGCAGACCTATCGTAAAAAACGTCATATTTGCAATACTGTGCTCAAATCCGCATGTTACAAAAGTAACCACGCCGGCAACCGCCATAGCAATTTTTCCGCCTTCTGTTTTCATCTTAATGCTGCACCATACAGCCAGACACACACAGATATTACACAAAATTGCTTTCGCAAAAAGCTGCATCGGTTCGCCTGCTATCTTTGCTGCGGCCGCATTCGCCAAAAACGCCCCCACATCTCCTGTCGCAAGCCCTGTCAGGGTGAAAAGGCCTCCCCCCACTACAGAACCTATCAAATTTCCCAGATAGCACACAATCCAAAGCTTCACAGCCTTTCCCCAGCTTACCTCTTTCTTTAATGCGCCGCATGCCATTACAAAGTTATTTCCTGTAAAAAGCTCTGCTCCCGCCATGATTACAAAACACAGCCCCACAGAAAACACAAGCCCGCAGACCAACTTTGTAGAATAAGCGCCTCCTGCCGTAAAAGTACCGCCTACCACTCCCATCAGGATGCTTCCAAATGCTATGTACAACCCAGCCATAATAGAGGACATGACATATCCCAGCGGATTTTTCTCTAAAAGTCCCAGCTTATTTTTCGCTGCATTGCCCGCCGCCTGAAATTCGTCGCCAAACATAATAATACCTACCTTTCTTTTAGGAATCCTGTAAAAAAAGCGGGCTGCAAAGCGTCAAACGGCTTTGCAGTCCGCCGCAGCCTTTCAAAATTTAGAACAGGCCTGTAATTTTACCACTCTCGTCTACATCAATCTTCTCAGCAGCCGGAACCTTCGGCAGTCCTGGCATCGTCATGATTTCTCCGGTCAGCGCTACAATAAATCCTGCGCCTGCAGAAATCTTCAGGTTACGCACAGTTACCTCAAAATCAGTCGGAGCGCCCAGTTTTGTCTGGTCGTCTGTCAGGCTGTACTGTGTCTTTGCCACACAGATTGGACAGTTTCCAAATCCAAGATCCTCTAACTGTTTTGCCTGTTTCTGGGCATTTGCTGTCAGGACAACTCTCTTGCCGCCGTAAATCTTCTGAACGATAGCATTCAGCTTATCCTCAATGCTGCCTTCCAGCTCATAAGAGAATGTGAAATCGTTTGGCTGCTCTACCAGTTCCAGAACTTTCTCTGCCAGAGCCTTTCCGCCCTCGCCGCCTTTTGCCCATACTTCAGACAACGCTACATTTACACCAAGCTCTTTACACTTCGCCTCAACCAGATCCAACTCTGCCTTTGTATCTGTCGGGAATGCATTGATAGCAACTACACATGGCAGTTTATATACGTTCTTGATATTGCTTACGTGTTTCAGAAGGTTTGGAAGTCCTTTCTCCAGCGCCTCCAGGTTCTCATTATTCAGGTCGGCTTTTGCCACGCCGCCATTGTACTTCAGTGCACGTACAGTAGCTACGATAACGACTGCATTCGGTTTCAGCCCTGCCATGCGGCACTTGATATCCAGGAATTTCTCAGCTCCCAAATCTGCGCCGAATCCTGCTTCTGTGATGGTATAATCAGCCAGCTTCATAGCCATCCTCGTTGCTGTCACGGAGTTACATCCGTGTGCAATATTTGCAAACGGGCCGCCGTGTACGATTGCCGGAACGTGCTCCAGGGTCTGCACCAGGTTTGGTTTCAATGCATCTTTCAGAAGAGCTGTCATAGCGCCCTCTGCATGTAAATCACCGGCAGTAACCGGCTTCTGCTCTGACGGTTTGCCATATGTGTATCCGATAATGATTCTGGAAAGCCTCTTTTTCAAATCTGTAATATCGCTTGCCAGACAAAGAACTGCCATAATTTCAGATGCTACCGTGATATCGTAACCATCTTCCCTTGGCGTACCGTTTGTCCTGCCGCCCAGTCCGTCCACTACATTACGCAGCTGGCGGTCATTCATATCCACACATCTTCTCCAGGTAATTTTTCTCGGGTCAATGTTCAGGTCATTTCCCTGGAAAATATGGTTATCAATCATAGCTGCCAGCAGGTTATTTGCTGCGCCGATTGCATGGAAATCACCGGTAAAATGAAGATTAATATCCTCCATTGGAACTACCTGTGCATAACCGCCGCCTGCTGCGCCGCCTTTCACGCCAAATACAGGTCCCAGGGACGGCTCACGGAGCGCTACCATAACATTCTTTCCAAGTTTCTGCATACCGTCTGCCAGACCCACGGTCGTTGTTGTCTTGCCTTCTCCTGCAGGCGTCGGATTAATTGCCGTAACCAGGATCAGCTTGCCGTCAGCCTTGTCAGACTCTTTCAGCAGATTATAGTCGATTTTTGCTTTGTACTTTCCGTACTGCTCCAAATACTTCTCATCGATGCCGGCTTTTGCAGCGATTTCAGTAATTGGAGACATCGTTGTCTCCTGTGCGATTTCGATGTCTGATTTGTAACCCATGATAAAAATCTCCTTTCATTTTCCGCATTCCCAGCGGGATTTTACTGTTTTTGGGCAAAAAAATGCCGCGCAAAGTTAATGGACAAAAATATCCACAGTTTACGCAGTAGCGGAAGCAACATTATAACGCGGCGAACCTTCGTTCACAGAAAGTCTCCCTCTTCTGTGACACTTTACGTATAACGTCTACTCTACCAGGTTCTGATACATAAAAAGCAGCACTCTAAAATCTCGAATGCTGCCCAGACGGTCGACCCACATATAATTTTGATTTCCTTGTGGTACTCCACAACTATCCGTCAGTAATCAAAACCTTTTCTTTATGCTTCTTAATATACACCTGAAAGGCGGATTTGTCAAGGAATTATTACTGCCCCGCCAGCACTTCCCCCAGCGCCCTGCATGCATCCGCCGCTTCATCGTCCGGAGCCTCATTGCAGATTACACTCTCGCATACAAGTACCGCTCCCGCTTCCCGGCAGGTTTCCTCCCAGTCCCGCATCCATTCTCCATCGCCCCATCCGTATGAGCCAAAGAGAGCCACTTTCTTTCCTCCAAGTTTTTCACGGCAGGATGAAAACATAGGCTCAAATTCTGTATCCTCCAGCTCCTCGCATCCCATAGAAGGACAGCCAAATGCGATGGCATCTTGCTCCTCTATCATGGAGGCATCAAAGCTGTCCGGCGTATACAGCGCCGCATCCGCGCCCTTTTGCCTCGCTCCTTCCAGAACAGCGTTTGCCATCTCCTCTGTGTTTCCTGTCCCACTCCAATATACAACTGCAATTTTCCCCATACTTCTACCTGTCCTTTCTTTTTATCGTTCTATCGCCGGTTTTCTATAAACCAAATTCCCCGCTGCAAGCAGTCATCCGGCTCGCTGCCCACGGGAATAAATTCCTGAAACCCCCCCCTCTAAACAGCTACTGCAAGCCGCTCCATTCCCTCTCCCCTGACCCAATTACTATAATAAATATCCGTGCATTTTTTATATTTACCAAATAAACGTTTTGCTCCCTCTTCATCTCCATATACTTTCCAATACCCTGTACATTTGCAGTTTCCCGCCCTGTTTTCGATAAAGCCTCTCACATCCTCCGGCGGATACCCTAGGAATAAACCGATTTCATGTGGAAACTCCCTGTTCTCTCTAAGCCGTTCCATCAGACGGACTAAACAGCGTTCCGGCTTCCCTGCATCATATCCATAATCCCCCAACAGAGAAACCGTGTCTCTATTCGAAAAATCCCGCTTTAAATAGCTCGGGCGGTACAGGTAAATCAATACCTTCTGCTCATAATATTTGATCGGCAGCACACGGATTCCCCTGGAGGCCAGCAGACGGTTCAGATGCCTGATCTCTTTTTGCAGCTCCTTCTTTGCCTGATAAGGACAGGTAAAAAGATTCCCTGTTTTCATCCCTGCCAGAGTAGGTGCGCAGTGCTGTATAATCATTTCTTCTGACATATTCTCCTCCATTCAGACACTCAAATCTTTTCTTCTATTTTTCCCTTCCCCAAAATGATTATGCGTGTTCCTTTAAAATCTTTTTTAATGCCGCCATAGAACTGGAATGGGAACGTGCAATTACAGTTTCCTTCCCTTTTGTCCCATCCAAAGCACAACGTACCATCTTATGGCATGTAGTATTTGTAAACAACACCAGCAGGTCTGGATTTCCAATCTTTCTTTTCAACCCATCCTTCATTCTTGTAAAAACTTTTACACTGCATCCATATTCCCGGCACAAATCTTTATATTTCCTTTCCATGCACTCATTCCCTCCGACAATAACAACACTCATACATGACCTCCTTTTGGTTAGCATCAGCTAACCACTAGCAAAAAAGCAGCTCAGCTATCTATTGCTTCTTAATTTGACTTCCCTGCCATTTTCCAGTGCGGGCTTTCTCATTAGAAGATGCCATATATAGCTGAACTGTACTTTTTATATTTCTTTCTTTCCGTGGCAGCACGCACCGCAGCTCCCGCAGTCACATCCACAGGAGGATTTCCCCTGCTTTCTGTCCTTCACCATCTTTACAATGATGAGACACACCGCCAAAACGAGAACGGCGCTGATAAGAATTGTAGCCAAATTTCCCATAATCCAGGATAACATTTTCCCCTCCTTTGCCATCACGCAACAGAACGTGCCTTTTTCGCGCTGAGCGTCTTTGCTTCACTATAGGGACGAAACAGCATAAACAGCATAAATATCACAACTGCCAGAGCTGCTATTACTCCCACTGGATTTCCCTCTCCCATAAAAAGCATTCCAAACTGGTAAACTGCCAGGGAAACTGCATAAGCGAACCCGCATTGGTATCCGACAGCAAACCATGTCCACTTTGCACTATTCATCTCCCGCTTAATAGCGCCGATTGCCGCAAAGCAGGGCGCACACAGAAGATTAAATATCAGGAATGAATATCCGGCAAGCTGAGTCATTCCCTCAAAGTCTAACACGCCAAACACGCCCACAACCTCTTCCTTTGCAACCAGTCCCATAATGGTAGCAATCGCCGCTTTAATACTTCCAAATCCAAGCGGTGCAAAAATCCAGCAGATTGCGCCCCCAATGATACCTAAAATACTACTCTCAAGCTCCATATCCGGATCAAATACAAATGCACCGTCCACAAATCCGAAAACAGAACCTGCCCATATAAGAATAGATGAAAGAAGAATAATTGTTCCTGCTTTTTTGATAAATGAACTTGCCCGCTCCCACATGGAACGTAATACATTTCCTGCTGTCGGCCAGTGATATGCCGGAAGCTCCATAACAAACGGCGCCGGATCGCCTGCAAACATTCTCGTCTTTTTCAGCATGATACCTGAAATAATTACTGCCGCAATTCCCACAAAGTACGCGCTGGGCGCTACCCACCATGCGCCGCCGAACAGAGCTGCCGCAATAAGGGCGATAATCGGAAGCTTTGCCCCGCACGGGATAAATGTAGTCGTCATAATCGTCATCCGTCGGTCACGCTCATTTTCAATCGTTCTGGAAGCCATGACGCCAGGAACGCCGCACCCTGTTCCAATCAGCATCGGGATAAAAGACTTACCTGACAAACCGAACTTGCGGAACACCCTGTCAAGCACAAATGCAATCCTGGACATATAGCCGCACGCTTCCAAAAACGCCAACAGAATAAACAGCACCAGCATCTGAGGAACAAAGCCCAGAACTGCGCCAACGCCACCGACAATACCATCCAGCAGCAATCCTGTCAGCCACTCCGCACAATTCACTGCATCTAAGACATTTTCAACCAAAACCGGAATACTCGGAACCCATACCCCATAAGCAGAGGTATCCGGCACATCGCTGCTTTCCAATGCCTCATCCACCAGTTCGGAAATGTCAAAGCCTTCTTCCGCCAAAGAATCTGCATAAGAACCATATGCCTCCTCAAAAGCGCCAAAGTCTGCTTCTTCTACCGCCCCCTGGACATCTTCTGCACCAATCACTCCAGCTTCTGCCGCACTGTTTACCATATTTTTCAGCTCATCGGTAAACACATACTGTTCTGCATATGTATTCATATCTTCTTCATAATCCGCCGTCCCTATACCAAACAGATGCCAGCCATCGCCAAATACCCCGTCATTCACCCAGTCCGTGGCAAACGTCCCCACTGTTGATACCGCAAGGTAATACACCAAAAACATAACCGCCGCAAAAATTGGCAGCGCCGCAAACCTGTTTGTCACTATTTTGTCAATTTTATCGGAAACAGAGAGTTTTCCTGATGATTTCTTTTTATAACATCCTTTGATCACAGATGCAATATAAAGATAGCGCTCATTGGTGATGATACTCTCTGCATCATCGTCACACTCCTTTTCTGCCGCCTGAATATCCGCTTCGATATGCTCCAAAACACCTTTTTCAATCCCAATCTGCTCCAGAACCTTATCGTCCCGCTCAAAAATCTTAATCGCATACCAGCGCTGCTGTTCTTCCGGCATATGATGTACCGCTGCTTCTTCAATGTGGGCAAGCGCATGCTCCACTGCGCCCGAAAAGGTATGCATCGGAATTGTCCTCCCGCCCTTCGCAGCCTTGACTGCCGTCTCCGCAGCCTCCACAACTCCTGTCCCTTTCAATGCCGAAATCTCAACCACCGGGCATCCCAGTTCCCTGGATAATTCTTTGATATGAATCTTATCCCCGTTCTTTTCTACAATATCCATCATGTTAACAGCTACCACTACCGGGATTCCCAGCTCTGTCAATTGCGTAGTCAAATACAAATTCCTCTCCAGGTTTGTACCGTCCACAATATTCAAAATCGCATTCGGACGCTCTTGAATCAGATAATTCCTGGCGACCACTTCCTCCAGAGTATACGGAGAAAGAGAATAAATTCCCGGTAAATCCGTAATGATAATTCCATCATGTTTTTTCAATTTCCCCTCTTTTTTCTCAACCGTTACGCCCGGCCAGTTTCCCACAAACTGATTGGAACCGGTAAGCGCATTAAACAGAGTGGTTTTCCCACAGTTGGGATTTCCTGCAAGTGCAATTCTCAAGTCCATAATTCTCTTCCTTTCTTTATATTATTCTTTCTGTCCCCTGTCTTTTCCTTTGCAAATTAGCTCATGCTAACATTGTCTCCAAAAAATAATGGGAAGCCCCCATGTCCTATTACTCAACCTCTATCATCTCCGCGTCGGCTTTCCGAAGCGAAAGCTCGTATCCCCGTACCGTTACCTCCACCGGATCTCCCAAAGGCGCAACCTTCCGTATGTAGACTTCTACGCCCTTCGTAATCCCCATGTCCATAATCCGCCGTTTTACCGCCCCTTCTCCATGAAGCTTAACAACTTTCACCCTATCTCCAATCTTCACCTGTCTAAGTGTTTTCATAATTCCATTCCTCCTCTAAATATTTACCACTGAGAATCACACCATGATTTTCTGTGCCATCTCTCTGCTGACGGCTACCCGGGATTCCTTCACATTCACGATCACATTCCCGCCCAGCATACTGATAACAGTCACTCTGCTGCCCGCCACAAAGCCTAAATCTTCAAGATGCTTTTTCACCTCCTGTTTCCCTCCAACTCTGCGAATCATATTCTCCTCACCGATATTTGCAAGTGTCAACGGCATCATATCCCATCCTTCCTTTGCATTATATTCTCAAAATTAGCAGTCACTAACACAAAGCTTAACAAAATAATTAGCATTTGCTAATTCTCTACCATGTTACCCTATGCTAACTCATTTGTCAAGAACTTTTTTTCATCCGCCTCTTGCCTGTTTATACAAAGCCGCTGAAAATCAATTGAAAAAGTCATAGAAACTGTTATAATAATTACAGTTTCACTATGTATACCGAAAAAATGAACCGTATATCCACCAATAGAAAGGAGAATGTTATCATGCAGATACAGGAATCCGGAGAAATGTACCTTGAAACTATTTTAATATTATCAAAAAAAATCAACTCTGTGCGTTCCGTAGACGTTGCCGAATATATGGGCTATACAAAGCCAAGCGTTAGCCGCGCCATCAGTCTGCTGAAAAGCGGAAATTATGTACTGATGGATAAGCACGGCTATCTGTCACTCACTGAGGAAGGCCGTCAGATTGCAGAAAAGATTTACGAGCGTCATACACTCCTCACCCAGTTTCTAATGCAGTTAGGCGTAGACAGGCAGACTGCTTCTACAGATGCCTGCCGGATGGAGCATATTATCAGCGATGCTTCTTTTGAGGCCATTAAAGCTCATGCATTACAAGAAAATAAAAAATCTACCTGTTAAAATTGTTTTCAAAAGCAAAAATGGCGGTATCTCCACGATACCACCATTTTGCTTTTCGCTCTAAAAAATATCTAAAAATCCGAAGTCGTCCCCGGTTGGAACCGGGTTTGGATTATCATTATCTGGTGCGGATAACAGGACTTGAACCTGCACGGTCTCCCACCAGAACCTAAATCTGGCGCGTCTGCCAATTCCGCCATATCCGCTTTTCACTGCTCAGCTATTATACTAGACAACGACACGTTCTGTCAAGACTGATATGATATCTATTTTCGCCATCGTAACAGTTCAGCCTTCGGCTTCACTGTTACGGAATCCAGCCCATTTAAAGTTTGCTGTTCGCAAAGGGCTGGATTCTCTGGCTGAATTTACGCATTCTCACGGGCTTTGCAGCAGGTGCAAAGTCCTGGGCTGAACTGTTACTCGCCATCTGCTTTTCGCTAATGCTTAAAGAAATCCCCCACCTTCCGGTATGTGCGAAGAAGGCGGATATTCTTTAGATTCTCCAATTCTTCTTTTGTTTCTTTCAGTTCACTTTTCAAATCGGCAATCCGCTTCTCCTGCACGCTGAACGCCTCTGTCATGATCGCAACAATGTCTCTGGACAGCCTGTCCTCCCGGAATGTCCACTGGGGCGCTTCCTTAACCTCATCATAAAACAGCGGTTCTTCTTTTCGCCCCAGGTACTCTTCTGCCACCTTCCGGTTGCTCTCTTCGAACTGTGCAAGATAAGCTTTCTGTTCTTCGTAGCTGAACATATTTGCCTTTTCATTTTCCCCCAGCTCTGTATAATGCATACTGGCATTTAATACAGGACGGCTCAGGAAATCACGTATTGAAGCGTAGCCCGGCACATTGTTAATCCATCGCTTAATTTCAAGAAAATTTCCTTCTAAACCATGATTTTTGCTCACGCTTTTTTGAAATCTGTCTGTCAAAGTCAATCCAACGCTTTGGAAAAAATCTGAAAATAAGGTGTGTTCCTCTCCTTCAAACCTTCCCCTCTCATACGGACGCACAATGATATTTTCTTTTCCCAGAAACTTTTCCATATGCTTCAGGTTTTCATAATAATCCAATGGATGATAACTGAAATAATTCCGCTCTATGCACTCTTTAAAAGTCCATCTATTTTTCTGAAACATCTTAATACTCTGGTTCCAAAGGGACTGTATCAGTAAATCCTGTCTCCGAAGATAAACAATCACTTTAACTTCACAGCCCATCTCACGGAACCTGTCCAGCACATCCTGCCAGAAATCCTCTCGATTCCTGCTCCGATACCAAATCTGCTCATCTGAAAGGATGATATTCGGATATTTCTCTATATACTTTTGCAGTTGCTGGTATGCCATATTCCGGACTCTCGCCTCACGCTCCGCTTTATTCTCTTCACTGCGCGACTTGTAGACAAGGAACTGCCCATTCCTGTCTGCATAATACGGCGCAATGCCCAGCTCAAGCATGGGGTAACAATACCCCTGCTTATTCAGCTCATTCTCATTTTCACGCAAAAAAGTCTGCAGCGCTGTAGTCCCTGTCTTCGGCGTACCGATACTGATATAAACTGTTGACATAATCTTCCCTTTCGTGACACCGTTATTTTCCTGCCTCCTGAGAATCTGCTTCCCAAGCCAGCCTTCTATTCACTCTTTAAATATTCTTCCAAGCCTTCCAGGAGGATATCCACACATTCCTCAAGGCTGTGTTTGCTGGTATCTATCACAACCGCCGGATTCTCCGGCGCTTCATACGGGCTGCTGATCCCAGTGAAATGCTGAAGATTGCCCTTTCGTGCTTCTTTATACAGCCCTTTCACATCCCGCTTCTCGCACTCTTCCAGCGGCGTACTCACATAGACTTCAACGAAACTCTCGCCTATAATATCCCTTGCATTCCGCCTGTCCTGCCTGAACGGAGAAATAAAGGATGTCAGTACAATCAAACCGGCATCGTTCATCAGCTTCGCCACTTCTGCAATTCTGCGGATATTTTCAATTCTGTCATTTTCTTCAAATCCCAGATTTTTATTCAGCCCCATGCGCACGTTGTCACCGTCCAGCAGCATCGTGTGCCTGCCCATGGAAAATAAACGTTTCTCCAACGCATTAGCAAGAGATGATTTCCCGGCTCCGGACAGCCCGGTCATCCATATGGTAATTGCTTTCTGCCCCAGCTGGCTCTCGCGCAGGTTCCGCGTAATATCCATATTATGCCAGGTCAGGCTCTTCCCTCTCGCCAGCGGCTCCTGCACAATCCCGCACGCAGATGTAGCATTTGTAATCCTGTCTATCAGAATCACTGCCCCAAGCTCCCTGTTATTTTCAAACCTGTCAAATACAATTGTACTGCCCACCGAAATCTCGCAATACGCGATTTCATTTTTATAAATCCTGTCTGCATATACTTCTGCACCGGAATTCACATCAACCTTATACTTCACCTTCATTACAGTCGCCGGAACCTGCTGGGTTCCCAGCTTCAGCCAGAAATTCCGGCCTGCGACCAGACTGCTGTCATCCATCCAAAGGATAGAAGCTGTAAACATCGAACCTGTACAGAGCTGGTACCCCCGCTCTAAAACACAGCCTCTGGACACATCAATTTCCGTATCCAGCCGAATCGTTACTGCATGCCCTTTGCTGCTTTGCTCTACACGCTTATCCCCCTCCAGGATTTCCGCTACCTTCGCTGTTTCACGGCTTGGCATAACTGTAATGGTATCTCCCACTGCGATTTCCCCTGTAGAAATCTGCCCCTGGAATCCCCGGAAGCTGTGATTTGGACGGCATACACGCTGAACAGGCATAGAAAAGCCTGTCTTTCCCTCTTTTTCCCCCACGTCCACATTTTCCAGATAAGTAAGAAGCGGCTCTCCTGTATACCACGGCATATTTTCTGAAGGCTTCGTGATATTATCTCCCTCTGTTGCCGAAACAGGAATAATCTTTAACGACTGATATTCAAACTCTGCCATTAAGACCTTAATATCTCTCTCTATCTTTCGAAACTTCCTCTTATCATGGCACACCAAATCCATCTTATTCACCGCAAACACGAAATGCCGAATGCCCATCAGAGAGCAGATTCTGGAATGCCGCTTCGTCTGAATCAGTACTCCCTGGCTGGCATCCACCAGAATCACCGCAAGAGAAGCAAAAGAAGCCCCTACTGCCATATTCCTTGTATATTCTTCATGTCCCGGCGTATCTGCCACAATAAAGCTCCTGTTATCCGTAGTAAAATAACGGTAAGCCACATCAATCGTAATTCCCTGCTCCCGCTCTGCCATCAACCCGTCCAGCAGCAGAGAATAATCAATATCGCCATCCCTGGAACCCACTTTACTGTCCAATTCCAGCGCCTTCTGCTGGTCGGCAAATAATAATTTTGCATCATAGAGCATATGTCCTATCAGCGTCGACTTTCCGTCATCCACACTTCCGCAGGTTATAAATTTTAACAAATCTTCTCTCATCGTTAAAAATATCCCTCCCGCTTCCTTTTTTCCATGCTGGCAGAGCCTCCGTCTGAGTCAATAATACGGCTCGTCCTCTCTGATTCTACCGCCGCCAGTGTCTCTCCTATAATTTCATCCAAAGTTTCCGCGTCAGACTCCATCCCGCCGGTCAGCGGATAGCAGCCAAGCGTACGGAAACGCACTTTTTTCATCTCTATTTTCTCACCAGGCAGTAATTTCATGCGTTCGTCATCCACCATGATAAGCTGTCCGTCCCGCTCAACCACCGGACGCTCCTTTGCAAAATACAGCGATACAATTGGAATATTCTCCCTGCGGATATACTGCCAGATATCCTTCTCCGTCCAGTTTGAAAGAGGAAAAACGCGGATACTCTCGCCCTGTGCAATCCTGGTATTGAACAGCTTCCACATCTCCGGACGCTGATTCTTCGGATCCCATGCCTGCTCCCTATTTCGGAAAGAAAATATCCTTTCTTTTGCCCTGGATTTCTCTTCATCCCTTCTGCCGCCTCCAAAAGCCGCCGTAAATCCGTATTTCCCCAAAGCCTGCTTGAGCGCCTGTGTTTTCATAATATCTGTATAAGACGCCCCATGCTCAAAAGGATTAATCCCCTGGCGCACACCCTCTTCATTAATATATTCCAGCATCTCTATGCCCAGCTCTTCCGCCCGCCTATCCCGGAACTCTATCATTTCACGGAATTTCCAGGTCGTGTTTACATGTAAAAATGGAAATGGAGGCTTCTCAGGATAAAATGCCTTCATCGCCAGATGCAGCATGACAGAGGAATCCTTTCCTATCGAATACAGCATGACGGGCTTTTCACACTCTGCAGCCACTTCGCGAAGGATATAGATCGCTTCCGCTTCCAATTCATCCAAATGATTCATAAGTTTTCTCCTGTTTTGATTTTCTATGTGGTTATAAAAATAATTACCACTTTTTCTCTTTTTATGTACCACGCAAAATATTTCCATATTTTCCTTATAAGAAAGAATATATATTAGAAATATGATGCGAATATGTTATTTCTTAACATTATCTTAACTAATCCATTCTGTCAATATGTAATCCGGATATTTTTTCTTTTTGTGTAATTATTCTCCAAATGAGCATCCAAAGACTGTACCATTATCTTTTTGTACATACTACATAATAGTTCAAAGAATTGAACAATTATCAGAAAAGGAGATGTTAAAAATGATTTACGTCAACTCAACCGTCACTGAACTCCCTCGATCCTGCAAATCTGCTGCTGAGCGTATGGCAAAAGAACTGGAACGTGAAGATGCCTACGCATCTCTTACAGACTCCTGCGTTCGCCAGATAACAAAACTGGAACAAGCTGTCTCTAAAGAAACAGGAGAGAAAGTTGCCCTCGTTGCATACCGCCTGTAAATACACGAAGAACTTATTATTCACCGTGAAACATTTTGTATTCTAATTTGAAACAGCCTATTGCATTTCCTCTCTTCCTACGCTAAGATATAATTATTCACACTATTTTTCTTCCCCCTGTTTGCTATTATCGGCTCAGGGGGCGCTTTTTATATTATTTTATCCCCCTAACCTAAATACTCCGGAAAGATTGTTGCCCTTGACAAAGGCGGGCTTTTTCATGTATAACTTTGGAACAGGAGAATTTATATGAACGGACACCAATATGAACAGAAATGTGCTAAAAAACTAAAGAGACACGGATTTAGAAAAATAGAAATTACCAGAGAAAGCGGCGACCAGGGAATTGATATCATAGCCTACAGAAAAAGAAAGAAATATGGCATCCAGTGTAAATATTATTCCTATCCCGTTGGCAATCATGCCGTCCAGGAGGCTTTTGCAGGCGCAAAATATTATGATTGTGATATAGCAGCCGTAATGACAAATGCCTCTTTTACGAAATCTGCAAAAACATTAGCCAATAGAACAGAAGTCCTGCTCTGGAGCGATAATAAAATCCCTTTTTCAAGACGCAGCTTTTTCGCCACGAAATACATAGGGCTATTTGCTTTTCTGGCAGGAATTTTTGAATGGAGCGCAATGCTCAAAATAGGCAATACTGCCTATCCATTCCTCCAAAAAACAGAACTACTTTCTTTAATAGCCGGAGGATTTTTAGGGATTTTTGAATATGGAAAATGGACATTGCCATTTTTGTCAGGCATCTTTTATTTCATCAGCGGATTCATAAATTTTCTGTTTCCGTCTATGACAAAAAGAATAGGAACCTATGGTATTATATTCTATCTCATAATCATTCTCATTTCATTTTCGAGAGCTATTTATCTATATAAGAAAAAACACAAAAATAATAATTGATTTTTGAGACATTTACTTTTGGTTACTTTAAGGTACCTCGGGCTACATGAAAAATAGCGGGAAACCGCTTATTTACTGGCTTCCCGCTATTTTCAAGGAGTGAGACATCGGGGATTCGAACCCCGGACAACTTGATTAAAAGTCAAGTGCTCTACCAACTGAGCTAATATCCCATAAAAATTGCTGCGTCTTCGCCGCAGCATATCTTTGTTTGAAAGCCAGGCGGCTGAACACT
The DNA here is from genome assembly GCA_004793585.1 of Hominisplanchenecus murintestinalis. Taxonomy (GTDB): domain Bacteria; phylum Bacillota; class Clostridia; order Lachnospirales; family Lachnospiraceae; genus Hominisplanchenecus_A; species Hominisplanchenecus_A murintestinalis. The sequence continues at coordinate 123,045 of SRZB01000001.1, forward strand.
CGCCAGCCGGCTCCCGCCAACTGGGCTAGCTGGATTCGAACCAGCGAATGCAGCAGTCAAAGTGCTGTGCCTTACCGCTTGGCGATAGCCCAACAAAGGGTGGATAAAGGGATTCGAACCCTTGGCCTCCAGAGCCACAATCTGGCGCGCTAACCAACTGCGCTATACCCACCATATCTATATTCCGGACAGCCTGGAAGCTGTCCAACGAGCCTGAAGGGATTCGAACCCCCGACCCACGGCTTAGAAGGCCGTTGCTCTATCCAACTGAGCTACAGACTCAAAAGCGGGTGATGGGAATCGAACCCACATATCCAGCTTGGAAGGCTGGTGTTCTACCACTGAACTACACCCGCACAGTATACAGCCTCTTATGGCTTTCCTGCGGCTTCTTTATACGTCGGGGTGACAGGATTCGAACCTGCGACCTCCTGGTCCCAAACCAGGCGCTCTAGCCAAGCTGAGCCACACCCCGTTGTAATATCTCCTGCGCCGCTCTCGACGCAAGACATATTATATTATACACATTTCTAATTGTCAACCATTTTTTTCAATTTCTCGCCCATTTACAAAAAGCGCACCTCAAACTGCATTTTCCCTTCTGCATCTGACTCCATCACAATGTAACTGGGCTTCCTGCCTGACTGCCGGGGATAAGACAGGCTTCCCGGATTCAAAAGGAACGTTTCTTCACTCTTTTCCAGAAGGGGTCTGTGGGTATGCCCAAACATTACAAGATCAATCCCCCGGCTCACTGCCATCTTCCGTATCTCATGCAAATCCACGGTAACGTAATAATAATGTCCATGAGTCAAAAGCACCTTGTATCCCCCCAGCATAAACTCTTCTTCCCGCGGCAAGTCACAAAAGAAGTCGTTATTCCCGCTGACGATATGCGTCTCACACCCCGCAATTTCTCGTATGTAATCCTCACTGCCCTCCACATCTCCCAAATGAATCAGGCAGTCTATTGGTTTTTCCTTCTCCAAAACCCTCTCAAGATTCTCATCTCTGCGATGTGTGTCGCTCACTATCAAAACTTTCATTTTTTCCTTCTCCCTTATCCGCTGTATCTCTCAGCTTCATTTTTATCTCACGAAGCGCTTTCCCCCGGTGGCTCAGCTCATTCTTCTTTGCCGGCGGAAGTTCCGCTGTCGTGCATCCGTATTCCGGGAGGTAAAAAATCGGATCATATCCAAATCCATTCTCCCCCTTGATTTCATATCCGATAATCCCTTCTATCGTCCCACGCCCGTGGAGTATCCTGCCATCCGGGAACGCCGCTGAAATTACACATACAAAACGCGCTGTCCGCTGCTCCTGCGGCACGCCGTCCAGAAGCTGTATCAGATGGCTGTTCTTTATATCGTAAGAAGTATCCTCTCCCATATAGCGGGCAGAATAAATTCCCGGTTCCCCATTCAGCCAGTCTATTTCCAGCCCGGAATCATCTGCCAGAACTACATCGCCTGTAAGTTCCATAATTGTCCGCGCCTTAATATCTGCGTTTTCTTCGAATGTCTTTCCGTCCTCTACAATCTCTGCCGTAATCCCTGCTTCTTTCATCGAAAGAACCGGTACGCCTAAATCAGCTAAAATCGCGCGGATTTCCTTCATTTTTCCCTCATTACCCGTTGCAAAAATAATTCTTCTCATCTTATCACTCTTTTCTTAAAGATTATACAAGTATAAAATCCCGTACTGCCTTTGTCAATCCATATTTCGTGTATATGCCTTTAGGCATATATTACAAGCATTGCTCTCCTCGGTATTCTGCCAAATAATTCCGTTGATGCTCAGGTAGCCTTCCCCATCCTCTATTGTTACGTTCCTGCTGTTTTCATCTGCCTCAAATTCCGTAGCCACAGGATATACAGATCCCGGCGTATGGATTTTCACAGCCACCGCAAACCGCTCTCCCTCCTCCAGGCTTTCCGGCTCGTCGAAATCTACCGTATAATAACCCGGATTCTGAAAACTTCCGGAAGCCACAGAGTTCTTTAATATAAAAGAAAGGCTGTTTACAAAACCTTTTACCACATATATCGTATATTCTGTATCCTTTCCCGTGGCATAGAACCCCACTGCCGCCAGCTCTTCTGCCTGGCCTGCTGTATACACGTTTGCAAAATAGCAATCCGGGCTGTCATACCCTATCTGCCCTATCCAGCCGCACAAATCTGTCTGATAAATATGGTGATAATTATTCGTCTCTTCAACCCTGGTATAACCCACGCAAGAGCTCCCAATCAGGACGTCTTCATAAGATACATAGAACACTCCATCCTCTCCAAACTCCCTGCCCCAGCTGTTCTGGCAGATAAAGGCGCCGTCTTTTTTCACATCTACAGAAAACCTCTCCCTGGGGTATGCGTCATCCCATCCAATAATCAGCACATCATGGTTTGCTTCCTTATCCCCATCATAACAATACGCATGTTCAAACTCATTATAATACACAGATGAATGCCCCGAATTTTCCATATCCATATAAAAAGAAGACTGGATAACTCCGCATTGAAAAACCAATTCTTTCACAGACGTAATGTCCTTTTCCCGCAAGAGCTGCATCTCCTGGACATGACATACCGGAGACAGACCGTCTGGTGAGTAACCATCCCCATATGGGTCTTCCTCCTCAGTCACAGGCCCCAGCCACCCCGCCAGATAGGACATAGACATAATATAAGCACCTCCTTCCTCCACATCCTTTCCATAAGCATTTTTTGCCGCAATATGGTCCGCCGAAAAAATCTGATGCTTCCCTGGCAAAAGAGCAGACTCCAGCGCAGACGAAGACGCCACCGCCCAGCATGTACCAAATTCTCCCTGATTCTTCACAACCGGAGCACGTCCCGCTTTCCCGGCATGAAAATAGCCCGGAAGCTTTTCTTTCTTCTCCTGTGCTGTCTCACTGCTTTCTTCCTGCGGCTCTGTCTCAGCTGCCTTCTCCGTTTCCATTTTATTTTTTATCAGATAAATAACATCCTCTCCATACATCTGATACACAAGATATCCGCACAAGCATAAAATCAGGACAATCACTGTCCCCTGTATTTTCTTAGCCAAATGATTCCCCCTGATTCTTCCTCGGCTTTGGCGGCTTTGCACCCAGGAATTGATAAAAATATGTCTTAATCATCCCATTATAAATCTTACGGTTCTTGTCCGCTTTCCGTCCGATATACTTTTCAGCCTCTTCATAGCTGGTAATCACATATTCTGACCATGAATCAAGTCTCTGGAAGGCTTCCCCGATTTCCCGGTAAAGCCCTGGCAGCTTCGCCTTTTCCTCAATCCGTTCCCCATAAGGCGGATTTGTAACCACAAAGCCATACTTTTTCGGATGATTCAGCATATTCACAGGGCGCTGCTGAAAATGTATCAGATGATCCACGCCTGCCATTTTCGCATTCGCACGCGCTGCTTTCACTACTTCACCATCAATATCATACCCCTGTATGTCTACTTCAATTTGTGTATCCATCCTCTCATTCGCTTCATCCAGAGCATGATACCAGAACTTTTTCGGAACCAGCCCATCCCATTTATCCGCCAGGAATTCCCGGTTCATGCCTGGGGCAATGCCTGCCGCCATCATAGCCGCCTCAATCGGGAACGTACCGCTGCCGCAAAATGGATCCACAAAAATCCTGTTCTTATTCCAAGGCGTGAGCATAATCAGCGCTGCCGCCAATGTTTCCGTAATCGGCGCTTTTGCAGTCATCTGACGGTATCCCCGCTTATGCAGGGATACTCCTGTAGTATCGATACCTATCACTGCCTGGTCTTTCATGAAGGTCACGCGGACAGGATAGCTCTCGCCGCTCTCCTCAAACCAGGAGACTCCATACACCCTTTTGAGCCGTTCTACCATCGCTTTCTTCATAATTGACTGAATATCCGAAGGACTGAACAGTTTGCTTTTAATGGAGGTAGCTTTCGCCACCCAGAACTTTCCGTCACGCGGAATATAATCTTCCCACGGCAGCTCCCGTGTCCGCTCGAACAATTCATCAAATGTTTCTGCATGGATTTCCCCCACTTTCAGCAAAATCCTTTCTGCCGTCCGTAAAAATACGTTTGCATAAGCAATTGCCTCCATGTCTCCCAGGAAAGTCACTTTCCCATCCTCTACCTTGCTGATTTCATAACCCAAGTCCAAAATTTCCCTTTTTAGCACCGCCTCCAGTCCAAAATGGCAGGGCGCTATGAGTTCCACCGTATTCATCATATGTTTATCTCCTTTATAATATTCCCGTCAAAGTCCTTTACGCAAAAACTTCCGCCTTCCCAAATCCCATATGTAGGCGGGTTTCCTTCTTTTGGTATAGACACAGAACCCGGATTCAGCAAAACATATCCTTCCCGCCGCTCTGCCCGCGGTACATGGGTATGCCCATGAATCAATACATCTCCATTTTTCAGGGGCGGCAAATGATTTTCATGGTATACATGTCCATGCGTTGCATAAATTGTGCGCTCTCCTTCAACAATTATACAGTAATCCGCCATCACCGGAAAATCCAGAACCATCTGATCCACTTCTGCTTCACAGTTCCCCCTGACAGCACAGATTTCATTTTTCATAGAATTCAAAAGAGAAATAACCTCTTTCGGCGCATATTCCTTCGGCAGTTCATTTCGGGGGCCATGGTACAGCAAATCTCCAAGCAGTATCAGGCGCCCCGCTTTTTCTTTCTTCCACATCTCCAGCATTTTCCTGCAGAAGTATGAAGAACCGTGTATATCCGATGCAAACATCAGTTTCATAATCTTTTCTCCTCGTACCTATCATTTCTTCCTCTATCTTAAAGCCCGCCGGGATAGCTGTCAATCGAAAATTTCCCGGTAGGCATGAATTCCCCCAATCACCGTCTTTACCCGATACCCCCTTGCTGCCAATTCCTTGGCGGCTACCATACTCACAGCACCCCGTTCGCAGTAGAGAACTAATGTCCTTCCCCCGGGAAGCTCACGGCATTGCCCCAGCCTGCCATATGGAATGTTTACAGCGCCTTTGATATGACAGCGCCGATATTCCTCTGGCATCCGCAAATCTATGATAAACGCTTCGCCATCTTCCACATATCTATCCAGCTCATTTGCCGCTATCATGCCAAAATCCAATCAAATCCACTCCTTCCATTCTCCTCCTTCTATCACAGTATATGTAAAAAAAGAAAAACCGTTCAGAGTATGCCAAGCCCCCAAAACACTATCCTGCAAATAGAAAAGACACCGCCAAGCGGTGCCCTCTCTAAAAGCTTTAGTAATTGTTTCTGCTATTTGCATTCTGAGAATTTGTGCTGTTGCTGCTGTTATTTGCGTTCTGGGAATTTGTGCTGTTACTGCTGTTTGTGCCGTTAGTAGAGTTCGTGCTGTTTGTGCTGTTATTTGCATTATTCTGGGCTTTGTTCTTGGAATTCATATTCTTAGCCATTTCAAACTACCTCCTAAAAATGAAGAATTATTTGTTGCCCTCTTATTATGCCGTAGATTCATCATTTTATACAGAGCGCCCATCTGCCATATATAGCTTTTTTGTCCATTTTATGGCTAAAAACCGCTAAAAACTGTCATAAATTGAAAAATACGATAAATTAATGTTGCATTTTTTTCCAATGTATATTATAATTCTGTTGTAAAAAGAATTTTCCCTTCAAAAATTTTTTTTACAACCCCTTATTAATTATTTATACTCCCCTCGAAACAGCAGGTAGCTCCCCTACCTGCTGTTTCACATTTCTTTAGATTTTTGAATACCCGTGGCTGTTTACCATAGCGTCAAGCAGCACCTTTTTCTGGCAAAGCGGGCATTTTGCCGTCTCATATGTCATATAATCCGGCACATCTTTTTCAGTAAATATAGAATTTACTTCAATCCCTCTCGCAGACTTAATAACACTAAAAATGGAAGAAATCCCTACTGTCTGTCCCCCATAGTACTCAATACACTCTAAAGCGCGGTTCAAAGTCTTTCCGGTTGTCACATTTGCCAATAGCAGAATGACATTCTTCCCCCGAATCATCATCTGCATATTATCCCTGAAAATTAACTGGCCTCCCGTATGGCACTCGGGAGTAGATACATAAATTGTCCGATGCTGATTCATAGACATGACCCCGGCCCGAGTCAATTCATCCGCAAGAAATGCGCCAACTACTTCGCACCCGTCTATACAGACTATTGTATCTACAATTGTCGTATTCTCATACTTCCTCGCCAACACGGAAGCCGCTCCCTTAGCTTCATTCAGACGCGATTTCAAGCCCGTCATATCCATAAAATAATTAATATGCGAGTGTGTTGTAGCAAAATGTCCTTTCATTACCCTCAATACCACATTCTTGTTTACCTGTGAATAAATCTTTACTGCACGTGTTTCCATAAAAGCCCTCCTTCTATGATTTTATCTAACAAATGGAGCTGCCGCTCCGGCAGATTACTTTCTGCCTTCGCAGCAGCCCCATTTTGCTGTTCTTACTGACTATTTCAATTTCAGTTTTTTGCTCATGCCGGCTTTTGTCAGTTTCTTCTTAAATGCTGTAGCTTTCTTTTTATTCTTTTTCAGGCTCTTCGGAATCTTAACGGTCACTTTCTTAGCTGTTCCCTTAAAAGCCTTGCCCTGAATCTTGCTGACCGCTGTTCCCTTAAAGGTAATCTTGGCAAGCTTCTTACATCCTGAGAATGCACTTGCGCCGATAGTCTTAACTGCCTTGCCCACAACAACAGATTTCAGCTTCTTAGCGCTTGCAAATGCGTTCTTGCCAATAGAAGTCACACCAGTGCCGATAGTAACAGAAGTCAGATTCTTTGCTCCCTTAAAAGCATTTGCACCGATTGATACAACTGTGCAATCAATACCATCAATCTTAACTTTGTCAATCTTCGCTGATTTCGCTTTTGCATCGCCCTTGGTAAGCTCTACCGTTTTCTTATCTGCATCCAGAACTTTATATGTTGCGTTACCTACTGTCTTTGTCTCACCCTTTTTCAAACCAGGGGTAGGAACCGGAGGCTTCGGTGTTACACTGCCTGTATCTTCTTTCAGTGCGGCTTTCGCTGCCTGAAGTTTTGCCAGTGCTTCATCCAATGCTTTCTTCGTTGCATTTCCGTCTGCCAGAAGCTTCTCTGCTGCTGCCAGCGCGTCCTGATATACTTTCAGGCTCTCTGCCGTATACTTCTTGTTTGCAGAAGCTTTAATTTTATCAACTTCGCCTTTGAATGCCGCTGTTTCTTCTTCGCTGGCCTTGCGCGGTACCAGGCTACTTTTTGCAGCCTGCAGTTTTGCAAGCGCATCTGCGACTTCTTTCTTCGAAGCATTTGCTTTTTCTGACACTGTCTTTGCCTCTTCACGTGCTGCAACAAATGCATCCCAAAGAGCTGTATCATACAAATCTTTCTCTGTATCTTTAACAGAAACTGCTTCATTCACCAAATTCTGCAGCCCTGCTTTCTCTTCCGCACTTGCCGGAACCTCCACCAGAACATCTGCTGCAGTTTCCATATTGGTAATTGCAGTTGTTACTTTGCTCTTTTCAATCAATTCATTTTTAGCATTAATTTTTGCAATAAGATCTGTGGCTTCTTTCAGCTTGTTCTGGAATTCTGTCCAGCTTTCAGCCGTATAATCGCTTTCTACTTTACCGTTTTTCGCTGCATTGAGTGCATTTTCCAGTTCTGTTTTGCTAACCGTTCCTTCATTCTTCAATGTATTATACGCCGTCGTTAAAGCCGTATTCTTAGTCGCCGCCTCATCTGCATCAACATCATCGTCTGGCTCCAGGAAAGTTTTCGCAGCGTTCAATTCTGCAACAAAAGTTTCCCAGTTCTCTTTGTAATACGTAAACTCTGCATTATTCTTCGTTTCAGTTTCAATCGTATCAACCGTTGTCTGAAGTGCAGGCGTTGTACGTATTATTTCATGTGTATAGTCAAAATCCCTTACACGCAGTGACAGCTCTGCCCCTGCTGTAACGCCAACGCTTCCTGCTGCTAAATCCGCTACGGATACATTATCTGCCGCAGTTACAATATCATATGTGGTAGTTTCTTCACCTTCTGCTGCAACAGGCGTTACACTTGCGATGAGCTTTTCATCCTTTGTGACTTCCAAACTCACCGTATAATCCTGTCTGCCCATAGGTGCAAGAGTAACAGCATCCTTCGCAACAAATGCCGCATCCCCTATCTGATATCCCCATTTTGTGCCGTTGAATCCAACCTTTATACCAGTTGCCGTAGTACCCTCACCTGCCGGGGTATACTTTGCATCCAGGTAAAATGCCTGTGTTGCCGCAACCGCCTCACCCTGCGCATTTACTGTATAAGGACGCAGGACTGCTGATACAGTGCCTTCTTCAAATCCAGTTGTACCACTTTCATATACGGTTTTTCCAGACACACCCCCATCAATTGTAACATAATTTACACCACCGATAGGATTTTCGCTGTCAAATGTACCTTTTGTCGCTTCATTGACCCATTCCCAACCACAGTTGTTAAAAGCCAAAACTCTGTCCTCTCCTGGATCACAATCTGCATTTGTTCTTACATTTACAATATTCAGTTCCGTAATACTACCATCCCATGTTCCTCCTTTAAATCCGAAACATATTTTAGGTCCACTCTCTCCAGCCTCTGTAGCCTTCTGCGCTGCTACTGTCCGCAAAGTTGCTAACGAGTCCTGTTGCAGTTCCTTAGTCACCGGAGTCTCATTTTCTGCAGGTACTAATGTTGGTTTTCCGTCTACCTCCGGCCCCTCCTGCAATTTAGTCATTTCAATGTTGATTGTATCACTCGCCGTATATGTTAGCTTTACACGAGTGTATCTCTCTTCGTCTAATGAATGTAATTCGCTAAATTTAGAAGTATAACTCGTATCATCACCAATTCTATACTCATAGTACCAGCCTTCCGGGTCATGCCCTAATGAAGCCCAGTTTTCCGCATCTACATACTTCAGCATAATTGCAAAACGGATATTTGCTATTGTTCCCTGATACGGATAAAGGTCAAATGTCAATTCTCTGGCATCAGCCCCCTCAACCGTCGCAATATTAATAGCATCAGCAATAGCCAATGATGGTGCATCAGACGCTGCAAAATCTCCATTGTTATTATGGTTTCCCGTCGCTTCTGTTGCCTTGAAATGCCAGCTCTGGAAACCTCCCACATTCAACTTACCGTCAAACGCCGACTCACCTTCAGCAGCCGGCCCCCAGCTTGCTTCAGCATTCGCTTCCCAGTCTGTTCTCTTTGTTTCATTTTTAATGGTTGCTGCCTCTGCCACCAGACCACTAGGCAGGACTGATGTTACCGCAACTGCGGCAGCAAGCACTTTTGCTAAAAAAGCTTTTCTTTTCATACATATCCTCCTTTTTCTTCTCCAGTTACCAGAAGCCTGCCGTTAATATGTGCAGACCTCCTTACGTCTTATATTCTATAATTTCTTCTCCCAAAATTCAAGTCTTAAATATGAATTTCCAACATTTCACCGTAATATTTTTTAAGAAATCCTTTTTGTTTCCTCCCCAAAGTTTAACTCTTATATATTATGGGATATTTTATTTTAAAAAGTTATTTCTTTTACTTGCATTTCTCTCTGCTTTGTAGTACTATACTATCATACTTTCCAAAAAAAGAAGTATACGCTGCGTAACATATCCCCCTCAAAATGCATATTTTTCATGGAGTGTGATGAAATGACATTAACAAACGAAGATTTGTCGGCAATTGCCCAACTAATGGATACGAAATTATCCGAACTGGATGCGAAATTCGATGTAAAACTCGAAAAAAACATTCAGCCGCTGAGACAAGACATCCGCAGTCTAAAAGAAGAGGTTTCTGAACTTCGGCAGGATGTCTCTGTACTCAAAAAAGAAGTCACTATTCTTAAAGAAGACGTTTCTGCTCTTAAACAAGACGTTTCTGTTCTTAAACAAGACGTTTCTGTTCTCAAGCAGGACGTTTCTGCTCTTAAACAAGACGTTTCTGTTCTTAAACAAGACGTTTCTGCTCTCAAGCTGAAAGTTGCCACGCTTGAGAAAGATATTTCTGCTCTTAAACAGGACGTTTCTGTTCTCAAGCTGAAAGTCTCTGCTCTTGAAAAAGAGGTTGACAATCTTAAGCAGGGACTTTCCCATATCAGCCTGCACCTTGAAAACGTTACTGACAAACAGCTCCAAATACTGGCAGAAAACTATCTGCCTGCCGCCAAACGTTTTACTGAAGCTGTTTCACAGATTGAAGAGCTGCAAAATGATAACAAGATAATAAAACAGGTACTGGCAAAGCACAGTGAAATATTACAGGGCTTTGCATAGCTTTCCGAAACTATTGTTTCCAAATTTGATAGAGCGCGTTCTCTTGTCAGTGACAGACGGAGAACGCGCTCTATTTATCTGCTTAGAAAAGCTTTCTGATATCATTAAACATTACCACAATCATCAGTACCATCAAAAGCATCAGTCCGACAAAGTGTACCATTCCCTCTTTTTCCGGGTCAATCCGTTTTCTTCGGATTGCCTCAATAATCAAGAACACCAACCGTCCGCCATCCAGAGCCGGAAGCGGCAGAAGATTCATCACACCCAGGTTTGCCGTAAGCAAGATGGAAATATTCAGCATGTTCAGCCAGATATAAAACCCTCCGTCAGCTGCGCTTTCTTTATAAGTATCTCCAATAATAGTCACCACGCCTACCGGCCCGGACATATCATTAATCCCTACCTGCCCTGTAAAGAGCATTTTCAGGCTGGAAATTGTCGTCTGAATCCAGTATTTTACTTCATATGCACTATACTTAAGCGTCTCCCAGGCTCCCACTTTCTCCCGATAAGAAGAAACTGTACTAAGCCCAAAGATATAGCGTCCGCCTTCGTTCTGTTCCGGTGAAAGCGTAACCGTTCGTTCTTCCCCTTCATGTTCATACACAAAGGTTACATCCTCTCCCTGATGAAATGTGACATAATTAGTAACCTCACGGCTGAGACGGATTTTTGTCCCGTTCATCTTAAGGATTGTATCTCCCTTCTGAATCCCCGCCTCCGCTGCCGGAAATCCTTCCGATACCGCCAGAATAACCGGCTTATCTACGCCAATACTTCCTATGATAATCACTGAAAGGACAAACGCCAAAATAAAGTTAAAGATAGGTCCTGCGGCAATAACCGATATCCTGGTCCATACTGACTTGCTGGCAAAAGAACCCTCCTCTGTCGTCGCCTCGTCTTCCCCAAGCATCATACAGGAACCGCCAAAGGGCAGAAGTTTCAGAGAATACCGTGTGCCGCCTTTCACTGTACTGATAAGCCTCGGCCCCATTCCCAGAGAAAATTCCTCCACTGTAACTCCTCCGCGTTTTGCCAGAAGAAAATGCCCCAGTTCATGAATCAGAATAATCAAACTAAAAATAATAAGCGCTAAAATTATACTCATGCTACCACCTGTTTTCTATAAATTCATAAGTCATCTGCTCTGCAGCTAAAATCTCCTCCACGGCAGGATTCTCCACGACATGGTGTTCTTCCATGCATGCCTGGAGAATCTCATAAATATCCAGGAAGCGAATCTGCTTATGTAAAAATCTGCTCACTGCACATTCATTTGCCGCATTAAATACTGTCGGCATAGAACCGCCATCCCGTGCTGCCTGAAATGCCAGCGGCAGCCCTAAAAAAGTCTCTTCATCCGGTTCCTCAAACGTAAGCCGTCCCATGCTGCCGAAGTCCAGCCTCTCACCGCCCAGATACCTCCGCTCCGGATAATACAGCGCATACTGAATCGGCAGCTTCATATCCGGCGTGCCAAGCTGTGCCATCACCGCCCCATCTGTAAATTCTACCATAGAATGAATAACGCTCTGGGGCTGAACCACCACTTCTATCTGTTCCAGCTCTGCGCCAAAAAGCCACTTTGCCTCCATGACCTCCAGCCCTTTGTTTACCAATGTTGCTGAATCAATGGTTATTTTCTGTCCCATTGCCCAGTTTGGATGTTTCAGCGCATCTTCCGGCTGTACATTTTCCAGCTCCTTCCTGGTCTTCCCACGAAATGGCCCGCCGGAAGCTGTTAACAGAATACGGCTGACCTGTTTCCCATTTTCTCCATTCAATGCCTGGAAAACAGCGCTGTGCTCACTGTCCACCGGAAGAATCCGTACATTCTTTTCTTTCGCGAGCGGCATGATGATATGTCCAGCCGTCACCAGGGTTTCCTTATTTGCCAGAGCAATATCTTTCCCCGCCTCTATTGCCACAATTGTTGGCCTGATTCCTATCATCCCCACGATCGCCGTCACCAGGATGTCTGTTTCCGGCATCACTGAAACTTCTATCAGCCCTTCCATGCCGCTGACAATACGCACATCCAAATCACGCACCCGAACTCTCAAATCTTTTGCGGCTTCTTCACTTGCGAGCGCAGCCAGCTTCGGATGAAATTTTCGAATCTGCCGTTCCAGCAGCTCTACATTACTGCCCGCTGCCAGAGCCGCCACCCTCAAATCACCATTCGCCTCTGCTACTTCCAGCGTCTGGGTGCCGATGGAACCTGTAGATCCCAAGATTGCTATTGTTTTCATATTTGCATCTCTCCTTCGTTTTTCAGGCGACAGCAGCGAATCAGCGAATCAGGAGAACCGCCATCCAGTAAATCACCGGTGCGGTAAATATCACACTGTCAAACCGATCTAAAATACCGCCATGTCCCGGAATCAGTTTTCCGTAATCTTTAATTTCGTGGTTCCGCTTGATGGCGGACGCCGCCAAATCTCCTACCATGGAAATCAACGCCCCCACGGCACAAATCACGGCAAACTCCGCAATATGGCTTCCCCCCTGCATATAACCTCCTATGGCAGCCCCATATACCGCGCCAAGAAGCGCTGCCCCTGCTACACCGCCGACCGCCCCCTCTACTGACTTTTTCGGGCTGAGCTTCGGGGACATTTTATGCTTCCCGATCAACATTCCCACACAGTACGCACAGGTGTCGCATCCCCAGGAACATAAAAAAATCAGCCATACCAAAAACTCGCCGCTTTCCAGATTTCTGGTCTGATAAATATAAGATAACATCACCCCCACGTAAATAACGCCAAAAAATGCCGCCATCACATGTTCCGCCCTGTATTTTGGATAGGAAAACACATAGACAAACATAAATGCCACCAAAATCAGTATGACATCCATCATAATATATGCATCCAGACCGATATTTAACAAAAAATAATAAGAAATTACCCCCAGATACCCTGTGGCGCTCAGGAGATTCATCTTCTTTTCCTCTACCTTCACTGCCCGATACAGTTCACAGACACCAAGCAGAGAAACTGCCAGCAGCGTTCCATACAGCACATATCCTCCGCTGATAATGGTAAAAAGCGCAACAGCCACCAGCACGATACCGCTTAACAATCTCGTCTTAAACATGCTGTTCCTCCTTCACGCCTCCATACCTGCGCTCCCTGCTGTTGTATTTTTCGATTGCCTTCCAAAGCTCTTCTTTCGTAAAAGCCGGCCACGGAACTTCCGTAAAATAAAATTCCGTGTAAGCAAGCTGCCAAAGCAGATAATTAGATAAGCGCTGCTCTCCGCTGGTGCGGATAAGTAAGTCCGGATCCGGCACTTCCCGGGTATCCAGATAAGAAGCAAACAGTCTTTCATCAATATCCTCCGGCCGTACCTCTCCTTCCATGCAGTCCTGAGCCAGCCTGCGTATCGCGCGGACCATCTCATCCCGGCTTCCATAATTGATAGCAATCTGAAAGTTCAGTCCTGTATTACCCTTTGAACTTTCCTCCAGCTCTTTCAGGCTCCTGCGGAGGTCACTGTCCAGCGCTTCCGGGTCGCCCAGAACACGCACTTTCATATTATTTTTTCTCGCCGTATTTTTGCAGGTCTTTGTGTAACTGCGAAACAAATCCATCAGCGCATTCACTTCTTCCTTCGAGCGCTTCCAATTTTCCGTGGAAAACAAATAAACCGTCAGATATTTAATCCCCATATTATATGCGTCGCGGCAGATTGTCTCCAGGTTTTTTGCCCCTCTGACGTGCCCGTAATTTCTCGGCATCCCTTTGCTCTTCGCCCATCGGCCATTTCCATCCAGTATGATTGCCACATGCTGCGGAATTACCATAGCGCCCTCCTTTATCCCCCATAACTGCAAAAGGCTGCTGCAAAGTAGTCTTTTCACCCACTGCAATTTGCAACAGCCTATCTCCTTATACTGTTAATATTTCTTTTGATTTCTCTTCGACTGCCTTATCAATCTCTTTGATATACTTATCTGTCATTTTCTGCACTTTATCTTCCAGCTCTTTTATTTCATCCTCAGAAACATCTGAAGTTTTCGCCAGCTTTTTAAAAGAATCGTTCGCATCGCGGCGGATATTTCTGACTGCGACTTTCGCATTCTCGCCTTTCTTCTTAACGTCTTTCACCAGCTCTTTTCTGCGTTCCTCCGTAAGCTCCGGAAATACCAGTCGAATAATCTTCCCATCATTCGAAGGATTAATCCCCAGGTCTGAAGTCATGATTGCCTTTTCAATTGCTTTCACCAGAGAAGCGTCCCACGGCTGAATTTGAATCATCCGCGCTTCCGGAACCGTGATATTTCCTACCTGCTGAAGCGGCGTCGGTGTTCCATAATAATCTACCGTGATTCTGTCCAGCACATGCGGGTTTGCCCGCCCTGCGCGGATTGCTCCAAACTCTGTCAAAAGATTATCATATGATTTTGTCATTTTGGTGTCAAATACCTGAAGTCTTTCATCCATTTTCTTTTCCTCCTGATTCGTAGTTCTCTCTACGTTTTATACGGTTACTTTTGTCCCGTGAAATTCTCCTTTTACGGTATTCACGATACTATTTTCTTCATTCAGCCCAAACACCAGCATTGGCATTTTATTCTCCATGCAGAGTATCGATGCCGCCATGTCCACCACGCCCAGCTTCCTGTCTATGACCTCCTGGATGGAAATCTCATCATATTTCTTCGCGTCCGGATTCTCCTTGGGATCGCTGTCATAAACTCCATCAATGGATTTCGCCAGCAGGATAGCGTCTGCTTCTATTTCAACTGCACGCAGCACAGTAGCCGTATCCGTGGAAAAATACGGATGTCCTGTCCCTCCCGCAAAGAAAGATACGATGCCTTTCTCAAAATACTTATTCACTCTGTCTTTCGCGAAAAGCTTCGTAAATGCGCCGCATGTAAAGGGTGTCAATATCTGAGTCAGCATCCCTGCAGAACGGAAAATCTCAGACACATAAATACAATTCATCACTGTAGCCAGCATCCCTATCTGATCCGCTTTCGTACGGTCAATATTCTCACTGGAACGTCCTCTCCAAAAATTCCCCCCGCCGATGACGATCCCCACTTCCATTCCTCCATCAACCAGCTGTTTTACCTGCTTTGCAACTTTCATAACCGTAGGCTCATCAAACCCCATTTTTTTATCAGCTGCAAGAGCTTCCCCACTCAGCTTCAGCAATACTCTTTTCATCCTCGCACCTCTGCTTCCTTTGTTTGCCATTAGTATAACATATATGTCCCAAAACTACAACCAGCTGTTTTCTGACCTCCCCGGCATATAAAGAACCGCTCCTATTTTTTCTTGTACACTGTCCTGCTTCCCGCGCCCGCCGCTTTCATTTTCTTTTTCCATTTTTTCAATTGTTTTGCCGATGTCTTTTTGGGAACAGTAACTTTACATTTTACAGCAATACCCTTGAAAGCTTTTTTACCGATCTGAGGGAGGGCTTTGCCTTTAAATGTAACCTTTTTCAGTTTCGCACATTTATAAAATGCCGCGCTGCCAATTTTCTTTACATTTCCCCCTATAACCAGACTCTTTATTTTCTTATTCTTTTGAAAAGCCTTCTGATTGATTTCTGTCACCTTAAAAGTAAAACCATCTTTTTTAACAGTATCTGCTATCACAATCCTGGATTTCTTTTTGCTTTCCAGTTTGACTGCCGCAGCCGTACCGTTCTTTGCATCTGATTTTGTAACTTTATACTGAATGCCGCCTGTCACAATCACTGTCCCAACTGCCGGAACAGCAGCAGGCTTCTGAATCCCCGGATTTTGATTACCTTCTGGTGGCTTCTGATTGTCTCCCGGAGGATTCTGGTTACCTCCCGGAGGATTTTGCTCTCCCCCTGACGGCTTTTTCTCTAACTCTTCTCTTGCTTTCTGCAAAGCCCTCAGAGCTTCATCGATCTCTTCCTGTCCTGAACCGCTCGCTAACACCCTTCTTGCTTCTTCCAGGGCGCTTTGGAATTTCTTTACGCTTTCAACCGTATAACCATCAAGGTTCAGCTTCTCTGCTTCTTCAACCGCGCTCTGCAGTCCTTCAGTTTCTCCCGGAACTTTCATCGGATTCACCTGGGCTTTTGCAGTGACCGCCGGCGTCCCCGGTCTGCCTTTCTTATCTACCGGATAAACCCAACATTCTACAGTGCCCTCATATTCTAATTTAAAGCTGGGATTTTCTGTCACCTCTCTGACGCCGTTACTGTAAGTAAAACAAAACAGAGTCTTGCCTTCGTCATCCCCCTCCGGATCACTGTAATCATAGTTTACGGCAGCCGTATCTCCCACTTCATAGCTGTCGCTGTCAAACGCCGCACCTGCAGCTACAGGCGCCTGGTTTTCCAGTTCCATAAAAGAAATGGCTTCCTGAGAACAAAGCTGTTCATAAGAAACATTTCCGGAACCTACACGAAGTCCTGAAAACACTGCTGTTTTCCCTCTATCATTTGTCTCCCAAGCGCTAAATCCGATTTTGTAACTGCTTCCCAGCATATCTGCAGGTATATCACGTACATGCTGCCACTGGCCATCTTCCGTTTTAAAATCTACAGAAACCGTATTCCCATTTTTATAAAAGCCCAGGTATGCGGACGAAAGCTCATTCTGAGCCGCATCTCCTCCTGTTTCCGCAGCAGAACCATTCGTTTCCGCTACTGTCACAATTCCGTCATAATGCGATTTCTTTCCGCCGGAAATGTAATTGTCATCATCTTTATACAAGAAAAATGATACCGTGTCCCACTGCCCACTCTCTTTTGCCGGAAGATTTTCAAGCTTAATCACGGTTCTGAGATTATTTCTGTCCAAACTCTCCGGTATCTGATACAGAAACAGGTTTTTCAGAGTATTATTATTATTATATAAATCACCTGTCTGCATATCAATCGTAATCTTGTCTTCCGTCAGTGTATAATTCTCTGCGTCCTCTCTTGTGATTGTAAAATCAGCGTTTCTATCTCCTGTTATCGATGCGCTGATAATAACGATTTTACGGTCAACACTCAGCCCTGATACGGCTTTTACCAGGACAATTCCATTTTTCCGTGCTGTCAGGATCCCGTTCTCATCAATACTTGCCGCGTCAGTAGAGCCTCCTGTCAGGAAATCTTCTACAGACCACAGGACTGTCTTACCGGAAGCAACATTAGCAGAAAATGAAATCTCTGCACCTATACGTTCAAGAATCCGGTTATCTTCACCATTGATGGTCACGACATCTTCCGGAGGCAATTCATCTGCACCAACAACAGTCACAGATACTCTGTTCGAATGAATTTCTTCTCCATTCCACACATAGTATGCCCAAACCTCGGCTGTTCCTGCCTTCTTTGCCGTCATCCTTCCATTTTTGTCTACGGAAAGGATTTCCGGCGCACTGCTATTATACCGAACATCTGATACCGGCTCCGAAGCAGGCTGGTTCCTGTCATATGCCACCATAATGTCTTTATCCCTGTTATTCAAATATTCATCCGGCATATTACTGAGCACTGCATATCTCTTCAAACCATCATCGTATGTATTTCCTTCCAGTGTAACATTCTTACATTTCGTAAACTCATAAACATTTTCTGTTGCCGCCGTAAAGCGTTTCCCGTCAGCTTCCGTATCTAAAGTAAGCTTCTCTCCTTCCAGGATTCTGTCTTGCGGTGAACTGATTTCAAGAGAAACCTCCGGATTGGTACGAAGAATTACATTGTTCGTTATTGTCAGGTTTTCTACACTCTCCGCTTTCACGACAGTATCACAGTCCATATGGAAAATATTCCCGTCAATCGTAATGTTTTTGTGAATTGGATTCTCTGCTGAAGGCAAACCGCCGCCTTTTGTAACCGGATGGACATAAACCGCCGGTGCATAGTCCCATGATGTTCTCCCGATACTCTTAATGTAGAATTCGTTATTCCGGATGGTCATATCCCGGATTGGCCCGGATTCATACCAGTCATTGGAGTCATTGGAAAGAAAAATCGTCGCCATTGACATATTTTTAAAAGTATTTCCTTCAATCAAGACAGGATTTCTGGTCGTACACAAAATCCCCCTGGTAGGCACCTGCCGGAATGTGCAGTTACGGATGGTTACCTTAGGCGCATAAGTGACATTTTCAGCCACATACTTCGGTTCGTTCCCGATTTTATCACTTAAATTAGAAGGCAGAGTCTCCTCAAAAGTTACCTGCATAGTCCTGAGGTCATTACCGCTTTCTCCCGGATTGACTACCGAAGCTACCGTGTACAACGTTTCATTATCTGTAGATTCCAGTGTATCCCTGGTGAAAAATGCTACCTTATCTCCCGGATGGAACTGCGGAAACCCTCCCTGTTGGTTATGAATATATTTCAATACCAGCTCTTTATCACTTACGCGCTGCTCCACACGTGTAAAAGTTCCATGCAGGTTAATCGGATCGTCATGTGTATTTGCAAAATTACAGTCCTCAATCACAAGCTCTCCGGCTGCTCCGGACGCGTGAATTCCGTCCGCAAAACTTACTACAATATGCCCGGAATCTTCCCTCGGTACAAGATTGCATTCATAATAATAGACATCTTTACTCATCTGAATCAGCCAGCCAAATCCATGCATATAATGGACATTTACCTTTCTGGCAGTGACATTCTCACTCTCCCATGTAAATGCCCCCGCTGTCTGGCGATGCGCATTTGCCGCTAACTGAAGCACAGCCCCTTCCTTTTGCAGTTCTTCCATCCGCGCTGTTTTTGATGTATATACAATTCGGATATAAGTATCGCCTGTATTATCTGTATCCTCCATCGTCTGGATACTGGAAACATTGGTAAACGGCCCCGCATCTGTATAATAATTCCTCGACATTTCGCCATTCGGCTGATACGCCACAATTCCATAAGACGGATTGTGGAAACCTGTCTGTGTCCAATAATATTGGTCTGTATATGGGCTGCGCTCACTCTGCCAGGTAATCGTATTTCCGGTAATTTCATGCGGGAAGCACGCCGGTATCCGATAGTCTGTATACGGTTTCCCGTCGCTCGCCGTCCCTGTTCCTGTAACTGTCATTTCTGATATGGTAGGTACGCCAAAATCCCAGGAAAAGTCCTCCAAAGTAACGTTTCTTGAATGTACTACCGCCAACGCCATCATATTTCCATGTAACATGAACAGCGAGCCATTTCCTTTCAATGTAAAATTTTCCTGCCCTTCAATTAGCAGTCCAATCCATTTCATACGATTTTCAATACTGTTCGTGTTAGACGTATGATATTCTCTCTGCTGAACCCTGTCTTTATAAATATGATATTCCCCTTCCGGAAATTCAACTGTAACGTGAGACGCACCATTTGCAGTGGCCTCCTTAGCCGCTTCAAATGCCCGCCACACGGCTTCCGCACTGTCGTTCTGCCCTGTGGGATCTGCCCCATAATCCACCGGGTTAATCGTCACGGCTCCCGTCTCTTCTGCATGCACTGCTAAACTTCCCAAAGCAAATGTTCCCAAAAGAATGCACATAACAATTATCCCAAAATAATGTTTTCTTTTCATTGTGTTTCTCCTTTCTTCCTTAAATTAATGCTTTATGGATATATTTCTATACAATTCTAACATATTTTCCGCTTAATTTTCAACATTTTTATTAAAAACACTCAAAAAAACCGCAGCCATATCCTGGCTGCGGTCTGCGATTTCTTTTCTATCTCTATTTTACATCCAAATAATTAAATATAATCAAATTTATCCGGGCCTTTGAACCAGGAATCCCGTCCAAGGTGGAGTATGAACGCAAGCACAGCAATGGAAAGATAACCAAGCGCATATGGAGACAGCGGATAGAGACCAAGCGCCGCACTGTGGATAAACCCAAGCGCCGCCAATACATAGCCTGCCACTCCTGTAACCGCCACTTTATCCAGCTTCTTGTCAATAACAAAAACCGTCATCGTTCCAAGCAGGATGCCGATTAGAATAGCACCTGCTTTTGTAGCGGCTACGCCGTTCCACATAACGCCCGCATCAAGCAGCTGCTGCGAAACATCCGCCGTAAAGTCATTGATTCCCGTCGAAAGCACCTCTGTATAATGGCCGGCCAGCCCCGCGGCGCCGGTTACCTGTGTGTACAGGTAGTCCGCAACAGACGGCACCATAGCAATACCAACCGCCGCATAATGCTTTTTCTCACAGACGTCAAACGCCTGCGCTACCATAACAACCGCGCACCACAGGAAGGTAATCGCGCACACTGCCGGAGGAACAATGCTGTTCAGGAAGGTAAATAGTCCAAAAATACCAGCGATTCCAAATACCACGCCGGACACAATAGAATAGCCGATTCCGGCATTTGCTTTCTTCAGCCCTGCATGGCCAAGCCACACCGTATTGGGGATGATACCTCCAAATAATGCCGAAATCATAGTGCAGATACCATCTGCAAACTGCGCCTCACGCACATTGTAATTATCCCCGGCAGCATTTGACGCCTCTACATTATCCATCGTCTCGATAAAGTTATAAATTTCCACCGGAATAATAATCGTCAGATATGGTACGACAACTGCAAAACCATTTATCAAATACTGAATACTCGTCGCCGGGTTCGGACAATAGAACCCAATTCTGCTGAAATCCACGGTAGTACGTCCCAGACAGAACGCATAAATAATACCGCCCACAATCGCCACTACCAGCGGCGGAATCTTCTTCGGGAAAAGATACCCCCCGAAAACACCGACAACTGCGATAAACAGCACCGGAAGCCCTACCATCGGATCACTCAGGATATCAAACACTCCCTGGGTAGCCATCCAGATAAATCCGATTCCCGCTACAGTACCAAGAAGCGCAGCTCTCGGAATCCGCTTTTTCATCCAGGGGCCAATAAATCCGCCGAAAAATTCAACAAAACCGCCGATAAAACATGCCGCCATAGCCGCAGACCAGGCGAGTTTCGGATCTTCCAGCGCATAACTCAGAGGCATAACCACGCCGTACAGAATGACAAACATAGCGGGAGTGGACACACCTGAAGGAAGCGCCGTGACATCCGCGCGCCCCTCCTTCTTTGACAGCTTATATCCCATCCACGCATAGTAAAAACATCCAAGCATCAAGCCAATAGACATACCCGGCACTACAAAGCCGAATACAATGTCATCCGGCCATCCAAGAACCCCCGTCAGCGTTGCAATGACAATCAAATAGTTGACAATGTTATTTGTTACCGCATAAGACACGCCGCCGATATCGCCGCGCCTGAAAAACGGCACCAGTGCTTTCTCTTTGTTCATTTTTTCTCTCTCCTTTGTGTTAGTTCTCTATCTCGACCGGGATAAACGAAAAGCTTGTCACGTCAAAAAGCCCCATATCCGTGAGCTTAATCTCTGGAATAACGGCCAGCGACATAAAGCAGAGCGTCATCACAGGCTCAACCGTGCTGTCAATTCTAAGCTGCGTATAAGCCGCCTCATGCAGCGCCGCCAGCTTTTCTGCCACCCACTCGCCCGACTGATCGCTCATCAGCCCGGCAATCGGCATCGGCATACTCTCCACGACTTCTCCATTTTTCACCAGAACGATTCCCCCGCTCTGTTTCTCCAGATACTTTACCGCAGACTCCATCTCATCATCATTCACGCCCACGACGATAATATTATGGGAATCATGCGCAACGGAAAGTGCGATAGCTCCCTCTTTGATTCCATAGCCTTTCAAAAAGCCGCAGGCCACATTTCCCGTACCCTTATGACGTTCCACCACGGCCACCTTGACCAGATCCACATCCTTCGACCAGATAAATTCTCCCTGTTCATCCAGCGAAATTTCTGCCGTCGCCTTTTTTGTCACGACGCCGCCCGGCATAATCTCAATCACATTCACGCGATTGCTTTTCAGATGCATCCGGAACTTCTCTTTTGAAAAATCTTTCAAATGGATACTCCCCATAACGCCGGAAATATCGTGACGTTTCACATCCGGCAGATATGTTCCGTTTTCTGCCGTCAGCACGCCCTTTACCCACACTCTGTCTACATGGAACTTCGTCAGATCATCCAGAAGCACAATGTCCGCGCGATACCCCGGGGCAATCGCCCCCCTGTCATACAGGCGGAAGCACTCAGCGGCATTCAGAGTCGCCATGCGAAGCGCGGTCACCGCGTCCAGCCCCTCCTCCACACAAATCTGCAGGTGGTTGTCCAGATGCCCCTCCTGCAAAATCGTCTTTGGCTGGCGGTCGTCCGAACAGAGCAGGCATCTGCGGCTGTTTTCCGGCGTAACGCCTTTTAACAGCGTCCGCAAATCATGGCAGGCAGATCCCTGGCGCAGCAGCACGTACATACCGCAGGCAATCCGCTCCTGCATATCTTCTACCGTAGCGCACTCGTGATCCCCCTGAATGCGGGCAGCCGCATAACCGTTCAGAGCCAGCCCGGACAGTCCCGGTGAATGCCCGTCAATCAGCTTGCCTTCTTTTTTCGCCAGCAGCAGCTTGTCCAGTACAGAATCATCCGTGGAGAGCACGCCTGGGAAATTCATAAACTCGCCAAGCCCAAGAATCTTCTCTCTCTTTATCGGCTCACCCATCTGCGGCGCTTCCACCGTCGCCCCTGCATTCTCAAACGGTGTCGCCGGCACACAGGACGGAAGCATATACTGAATGTCAAGCGCCGTATTTTCAGCCGCCTCCATCATATAGTCCAGCCCTTCGATTCCGCAGACATTTACAATCTCATGCGGGTCGGCGATAATCGTCGTCCCGCCGTGTGGAACCAGAAGCCTTCCCAGCTCCTCCGGGCAGAGGTAGGAAGACTCGATATGGATATGGCTGTCGATAAAGCCCGGAACCGCATAACGTCCCTCCGCATCAATCTCCGTCTTCCCGTGATATTCTCCTACGCCCGCAATCTGCCCGCCGCAGAGCGCGATATCGCCCTCTGTAAATTTTCCTGAAAACACATCCAGCACCTTGCAGTTTTTAATAACTGTCTCTGCCGGAATTTCCCCGGAAGCAGTCTGAATCAATTTTCTAAGCATTTCTTTTTCCATCGTCTCTCTCCTCTGCTTACGCCTCTTTCAAATCTAATACCGGGTCAAAGGTAGTCAGCGCCAGATAATCTACCGGGCCCACATCCGTAATCGCATAATCCGGAATCGCCGTAATCGGCAGGAAGAACATATACATCATCGGATTCGGCAAATCGGAACCAAGCGCACGCGCCGCAGCGTCAATCCGTTTCTCCTGCTCTGCCACCTCTTCCGGCTCACAGTCACTTACAATACCGCCGATTGGCAGAGGAAGGAACTCCACAATTTCACCGTCTGCAACCACAACCTGGCCGCCGCCCTGCTCGATAAGGTAGTTTGCTGCAATCGACATATCTTCCGCATTTACTCCCATAACAACCAGATTGTTGTCATCCGGCGCTGCTGAAGACGCCATTGCACCTTTCTTTAGCTTCCAGCCGGAACAGAACGCCAGAGACTTATTTCCGTTTCTGCCAAAGCGCTCCAACACGGAAACCATTGCTACATCCTGCTCCACATCCGGCAGGACGATACCGTTTTCAACCTTTAGCACCACATCTCTCCGCTTGCGGACGAAAGGCCCTTTGACATCCATCGCCAGCACGGTAGCTTCACCGCTTGGGATGGATACTTTATATTCAAAATCAGCTTTCGTTGTCATTTTGCACTTGAGCGCGCCTTTGAGTACTGAGCTTCTTTCCGGCGCTTTCAGCTCATAGGACAGACGCTCATTTTCCGCAACCATCTTTCCGTTTGTCATGACCTTCTCAATCTTAAATTCATTCAAATCGTCAACAAACAAAATATCCGCAATACGTCCCGGACAGATCGAGCCGACCAGATGGTCGATGCGGTATGCCTCGGCGCTGTTAATGGTTGCCATCTGAATCGCTGTCATCGGCTCCACGCCAGCTTTCATTGCCAAACGCACAACATTATCAAGATGTCCTTTGCTCAGAATGTCCGTCGCTGTGACATCATCCGTACAGAAGCTTACACGGCGGGCAAACGCCGGATTTACCTCCGTAACCGCACGGATATTTTCTTCCAGGAAATGTGTCACACAAGACTCACGGATCAGCATATGCATCCCCTTACGCATCTTCTCTACAACCTCTTCATGGTCATAGCTCTCATGGTCAAGACGCACGCCCGCGCACAGATAGCCATTCAAGTCGTTCCCTCTCGCCATCGGAGCACATCCAAATACCGGAAGGCGGTTCTTAAATGCTTCAGAGATGGCGCCAAGCGTATCTTCATCCTCTTCCTGGATAAATTCACGCACTGTCTCCCATACGCCAAAACACTCTGGCCATTTCTGTACCTCGGCATGTACTTCTTTATTGAAGTTAAATGCAATCGTAGACTGGGGAATCGTATACGGCGTCTTGTACGGCGCGCCCCAAAAAACCTTGAGCGGACTTTTTTTCACCTCGTCCATCACCTCACGCAGCCCTTCCAGCCCGGAAACAGAAATATACTCATCAAGTCCGGAAATCATGCTGGTCGTCCCGTGAGGCACGACAGCCTTCGCATAGCTGGTAATGCTGAGCTTGCTGCATTCGCTGTGGATATGCCCGTCAATCATGCCCGGCACCAGATACCTGCCGCCCGCATCGATAATCTCCGTTTCCGGCCCGATATACGCCTCCACATCGCCGACAGCCGCAATCATATCATCGTAAACTGCCACATCCGCCGGATAAATCTCGCTTGACATGACATTGACAAGCTGCCCGCCGCGAATCACCTTATGCGCCGGGACCAGTCCCCTGCCCGCACGGATTCTCTCTTTTAAATCAGATACACTTCTCTCCATGAGTACTTCTCCTTTTCATTATATAGTTATAGCTTTGGGTAAAAGAAAGATATACCTCAGATGCAGGAAATCCTGCTCATGGCAGATCGGGTTTCCCGTCCCAAGATATATCTTTATAGAATTTCGATCATACAGCCGATATTCAATTACTTGAATACAGCTTATACTTTCGATATAAAATTGTCAAGCTTAATCCCGCTCTTTCCGGTTAAAAAATCCTTCCTGCCCCAGTTCTGCCGTCCTGGAACGGTCTTTAAACTGCAGTTCAGGATTCTTGATGCTCACTCTGGTGTGGGGCGGCACTGATGCCGTTACAAACGCGTTACTTCCTATTACGGCGCCCTCGCCAATCACGGTTTCTCCGCCCAGAATAGACGCCCCGGAATAAACCGTCACATTGTCCTGAATCGTCGGGTGGCGCTTCATGCCTCGCAGCCCCTGGCCTCCCCTGGTGGAAAGCGCGCCCAGCGTTACGCCCTGATACAGCTTTACATTCTTCCCTATCGTCGTCGTTTCCCCGACTACCACTCCGGTGCCGTGGTCGATGAAAAAATATTCCCCGATAGTTGCCCCCGGGTGGATATCAATTCCCGTCAGGCCGTGGGCATGTTCCGTCATCATACGCGGAATCAGCGGAACTCCCATCTGATAAAGCTCATGGGCAATCCTGTTGACAGAAACCGCATAGACGCCCGGATAGGAAAAGATTACTTCATCTGTATTAAATGCCGCCGGGTCGCCGTCATATGCGGCCTGAACATCTGTAGCCAGCACCTCCCTTACCTTGGGCAGCTTATACAGAAACCGGGTAACAATGCACTCTGCCTGCGCATACGCCTCGTCCGCGTCTTCTGTCTGATATTTTGAGTCATGATACAATGCTTTCATCACCTGCTTCGTCAGGTTGTAGCGCACACTTTCCAGGATTTCGCCCACATGGTACTCGATAGAGCTGCTTTTCAGCTTTCTCATCTCGAAGTACCCGGGATAGATGAGCCAGCGCAGCATATCCAGGATTTCCAGAATTACATCCCGGTTAATCTGGTTTTCCGAATCGATATTGCAGATAATCGGGTGTTCCTCATAGCTGCCGAGCAGCCCCTCTACCATTTCGCTTATTTTCTGCTGTGATGTTTTACTCATACACACTCCTTCCAACGCTCCGCTTATGCTGATTATCCTATTTTATGATGTTGGGGTCAAAAGCCTTTGTCCCAAAGTCATGCTTTTTCATGCGGACCTGAAACGCATGACCTTTTGACCCTAGTATCATCTTATATTCTTTCTCTATGTCAGCTGTGCAAGTCTTTCTTTTACCTGAACCATCATCTCGCTATACTTTTTAAGTTTTTCTTTCTCTTCTTCAATCTTTGCCGCCGGAGCCTTGCTTACAAACTTTTCATTGCCCAGCATTCCGTTGACGCGCGCAAGTTCCTTCGTCAGACGTGTCTCCTCTTTTTTCAGGCGCTCAATCTCTTTTTCAATATCTACCAGCTCAGCAAAAGGCATATAAATCACTGCCTTCGGAATCACAGCTGACACAGCGTCATCAGCGATTCCTGCCTTATCTTCCTGTACAGACACTTCATTCGCATATCCCAGGGTAGCAAAAAATACTTTTCCGTTTTCAAAAATCTCCCTGATTTCTTCCGATTCGGAAACGACAAACACGTTTGCCTTCTTGCTGGGAGGCACATTCATTTCCGCACGCACATTCCGGATGCCTCGTACTGCCGCTTTAATCATCTCTACCGCAAATTCATCCGACGCAAAGTCCCACGCCTCTGTAAATTCCGGCCATGCGGAAACCATGATGGATTCCTCCTCCGTCTGGAGCGTACAGAAAATTTCCTCTGTTACGAAAGGCATATATGGATGCAGGAGCTTCAGCGCATTTACCAGTACAGTTTTCAATGTCCAGAGCGCTGCCGCCTTCGTCGTATCCTCATCATTGTAAAGCCTGGGTTTCACCATCTCAATATACCAGTCGCAGAATTCCTCCCATATAAAATCATACACCTTCTGCACGGCGATTCCCAGCTCATATTTATCCATATTTTCCGTAACGTCTTTTGCCAGGGTATTCACCTTCGAAAGAATCCATTTATCCGCCCCGGTCAAAAGCTGCGCGTCCATTTCTTTCGGAACCTCCGCTTTTTCCAGGTTCATCATAATGAAACGCGACGCATTCCATACCTTGTTTGCAAAGTTTCGGCTGGACTCTACGCGCTCCATATAAAAACGCATATCATTTCCCGGCGCATTTCCGGTAATCAGTGTAAGCCGCAGCGCATCTGCGCCATATTTATCTATGATTTCCAGCGGGTCAATGCCGTTGCCCAGAGATTTGCTCATTTTCCTCCCCTGCGAGTCGCGGACAAGCCCATGAATCAGCACATGGTGGAACGGCGATTCCCCTGTCTGCTCCAGCGAAGAAAATACCATGCGGATTACCCAGAAGAAAATGATATCATATCCTGTCACCAGCACATCTGTCGGGAAGAAATAGTCCAAATCCTCCGTTTTTTCCGGCCATCCCAAAGTAGAAAACGGCCACAGCGCTGAGGAAAACCAAGTATCCAGCGTATCCTCATCCTGCGTCAGATGCGTACACCCACATTTCGGGCATTTCTCCGGCATTTCCTTTGCCACAACGATTTCCCCGCATTCATCACAGTAATACGCCGGAATCCTGTGCCCCCACCAGAGCTGCCTGGAAATGCACCAGTCGCGGATATTTTCCAGCCAGTGCAGGTAAATCTTATCAAAGCGCTCCGGCACGAAATTCAGCGTGTGGTTTTTTAACGCCTCAATCGCCGGTTTTGCCATCTCTTCCATCTTCACGAACCACTGCTGCTTTACCATCGGCTCCACGGTCGTCTTGCAGCGGTCATGCGTTCCTACATTGTGGGTATGCGGTTCTACCTTCACCAGCAGGCCCAGTTCCTCCAAATCGCGCACAATCGCTTTGCGCGCTTCATAACGTCCCATGCCCGCATACTTGCCGCCCAGCTCATTGATGCTCGCATCGTCATTCATCACATTGATTTCCGGCAGGCTGTGCCGTTTTCCCACTTCAAAATCATTGGGGTCATGGGCAGGTGTAATCTTTACGCAGCCTGTCCCGAACTCTTTATCCACATAGGCATCTGCCACCACCGGAATCTCCCGGTCTGTCAGCGGCAGCTTCAGCATCTTGCCCACCAAATCCTGATATCTCTCATCCTCCGGGTTGACTGCCACGGCAGTATCTCCCAGCAATGTCTCTGGACGAGTGGTAGCAATTTCTACAAACCGCCCTTCTTCCCCCACGATCGGATAATTAATGTGCCAGAAATGCCCGTCCTGATCCACATGCTCTACCTCGGCGTCCGAAATTGAAGTCTGGCACACCGGGCACCAGTTAATGATCCGGGAACCCTTGTAAATATAGCCTTTCTCATACAGCTTGATAAATACTTCCTCTACTGCTTTCGAGCAGCCCTCGTCCATCGTAAAACGCTCCCTATCCCAGTCTGCGGAGGAACCCAGCTTTTTCAACTGATTGATAATCTTTCCGCCGTACTCCTCCTTCCATGCCCAGGCATGTTTCAGGAACTCTTCACGTCCGATTTCATCCTTGTCAATCCCCTGTTCTTTCAGCTTTTCAATTACTTTGACCTCTGTAGCGATTGCCGCGTGGTCAGTTCCCGGCTGCCACAGCGCGTTATATCCCTGCATCCTCTTATAGCGGATTAAAATATCCTGCATCGTATTATCCAGCGCATGTCCCATATGAAGCTGCCCGGTTACATTCGGCGGGGGCATCACAATCGTAAAAGGCTTTCTGCTGCGGTCTGCCTCCGCATGAAAATATTTTTTGTCCATCCATTTCTGATAAATCCGGTCTTCCATTCCTTTTGGCTCATAAGTTTTTGCCAGTTCTCTGCTCATAGCTTCCTCCTTACATTTAAAAACGCCCTCTGCAGCTTTCTGCAAAGGGCGAGTTATCGCGGTACCACCTTTTTTCACATCTGCCAGGGCAGACACCTCTTCTCCTTAACGCGGACTTACGGGAGAGCTTACTGATACATTCAGCCCTCCGGCTCCAAAGCTACCTTCCATACATCCTTCCCTGGATATCCTCTCAGTCAGCGGAATATCCTTCCTGTCGGGGGTATATATGTACTCCTCTTCTTCCCAGCCTTTGTATATAAACTATTGTGCTTCTATCATAGACGCTCCGCCCGGATTTGTCAACCGGGGGCATTTAGATATCTGACTCCGCAATCTTACAAATTTATGCAAAAGTAACATTATTTCTGTTCACACCCCTCTTAAATGTGTTATAATGCTTACAGAAATGTTTTCTATTTTCTGAATTATTCTAAAATCATTTAAAAGTAAAGGAGACGCGACATGAAAGAACAGATATTGGGGAAATTCAAAGAACTTTTTGGCAGTGAGGGCGATATCCGTACTTATTTCGCTCCGGGGCGCGTAAACCTGATTGGCGAACACACAGATTACAACGGAGGCCATGTATTTCCGTGCGCGCTGACTATCGGCACTTATGCAGCGGCAAGGAAACGCGACGATAACCTCCTGCGTTTCTACTCCATGAACTTCGAACGCCAGGGCGTCATTGAATCCAGCCTCACCGATATGAACCCAGGTAAAGAATCGATCTGGACTGCATATCCGAAGGGTGTGATGTGGGCATTTACGCAGCGCGGCATGGATATCCCGAACGGCATGGATATCGTTATTTACGGAAATATCCCGAACGGCTCCGGTCTGTCCTCTTCCGCATCCCTGGAGGTGCTTACAGGTTACATATTAAAAGACATGTTTGGGTTCGATGTCACAAATCAGGATCTGGCTCTGATTGGACAGTATTCCGAAAACAATTATAACAGCGTAAACTGCGGCATCATGGATCAGTTCGCCATTGCCATGGGTAAAAAAGACCATGCTATTTTCCTTGATACCAGCAATTTGGAATTCCAATATGCCCCCATTCATCTGGAAGGCTCGAAAATCGTCATTGCCTGCAGCAATAAAAAGCGCGGTTTGGGGGACTCAAAATACAATGAAAGACGCGCAGAATGTGAGACTGCCCTCGCAGAGCTTCAGAAAGCAGTAAAAATTGATAATCTGGGACAGCTCACAGAAGAACAATTTGAAAAGCATAAAAGCGCCATCGCAGATGAAGTGCGCGTAAGGCGTGCGAAACATGCCGTATATGAAAACCAGAGGACGCTCCGCGCCGTAGAAGCGCTGAAAGCGAACGATATCCGCCTTTTCGGAGAGTTAATGAACGCTTCCCATGTTTCCCTGAGAGATGACTATGAGGTAACAGGTATTGAGCTTGATACACTTGTAGAGGAATCCTGGAAACAGCCCGGCGTTATCGGTTCCCGTATGACCGGAGCAGGCTTCGGCGGCTGTACCGTCAGCATCGTAGAAAACGACGCTATTGAAAACTTCAAGAAAAACGTAGGGGAAGCCTATAAGGAAAAAATCGGCTATGCCGCTGACTTTTATGTAGTAGAAATCGGCGACGGTCCTGCGAGAATATAAGGAGGAAACACCATGATTTTCAACAGCATTAAAAAACTGGTGACTTACGGCCTGGAAACCGGGCTGATTACCGAAGAGGATAGGATTTTTACCACAAACGAACTTTTAGAACTTCTGAATCTGGACGAGTACGAAGAACCGGAAGAAACCTATACAGATGTAGATCTGGAATCCACCCTGGCAGAAATCCTGGATTATGCCTGTGAAAACGGACTTCTGGAAGACAGCATCGTATACCGCGATTTGTTTGACACACGGATTATGGGGCTGCTCACTCCAAGACCCCACGAAGTCATCCGCACATTCCAGAACCTGTACGCAAAGTCCCCAAAAGAAGCTACCGATGCTTATTACAAATTCAGCCAGGACACGGACTACATCCGCCGTTACCGCATTGCCCGGGACAGGAAATGGGTAACTTCTACACCTTATGGCGAACTGGATATTACTATCAACCTTTCCAAACCGGAGAAAGACCCGAAAGCAATTGCTGCCGCAAAGGCTGCTAAACAGAGTGGATATCCTAAATGCCAGCTTTGTATGGAGAATATCGGCTATCGTGGACGCACCAACCACCCGGCGCGCCAGAACCATCGCGTCATGCCGATTACCGTAAACGGAAAACCCTGGGGATTCCAGTACTCTCCTTATGTATATTACAATGAGCACTGCATCGTATTCAATTCACTACATACCCCGATGAAAATTGAGCGCGACACGTTCGCCAAGCTACTGGATTTCGTACGCCAGTTCCCCCACTATTTCGTCGGCTCCAATGCTGACCTCCCGATTGTGGGCGGTTCTATCCTGAGCCACGACCATTTCCAGGGCGGAAACTACGAATTCGCTATGGCAAAGGCTCCGATAGAAGCTTCCTTTACGATAAAAGGCTATGAGGACGTCACTGCCGGAATCGTAAAATGGCCCATGTCCGTCATCCGTCTGCAGCACGCAGAACCTGACCGCCTGGTTGATTTGGCAGACCATATCCTGGAGCTTTGGAGAGGGTATACAGACAAAGATGCCTTCATCTTTGCCGAGACGGATGGAGAACCGCACAACACGATTACGCCGATTGCCAGAAAAAGGGGAGAAATTTTCGAACTTGACCTTGTTTTGCGGAACAATATTACCACCGAAGAGCATCCCCTTGGAGTTTACCATCCTCATGCAGAGCTTCATCATATCAAGAAAGAAAATATCGGCTTGATTGAAGTCATGGGCTTGGCTGTGCTTCCCGCAAGGCTGAAACCGGAACTGGAACTGCTTGCTGAATATATGGTTTCCGGTAAAGATATCCGTTCAAACGAAACTTTGGAAAAACACGCAGACTGGGTTGAAGAATTCCTTCCGAAATACGGGACAATTACTCAGGAAAATGTTATGGATATCATTCAGGAAGAGGTTGGAATCGTCTTTATGAAAGTCTTAGAATGTGCCGGCGTCTATAAATGCGACGAAAAAGGGCGGAAAGACTTCCGGAAGTTTATTGATTTGCTTTAATCCTCTAAAAAGGGCGGCTGTGATTTGCAGCCGCCCTTTTCATTTCTTCATGTCAGATATGCTTTCATAATTTTGAGTGCATTCTTCTCCAAACGGCTCACCTGCGCCTGGGAAATATGAATTTCATTTGCCACTTCCATCTGCGTTTTCCCCTCATAAAACCGCATCTCAATAATCATCCTCTCCCTCTCGCCAAGTCTCTGGATTGCCTCATTTAAAGAAATAGACTCTACCCAGTTTTCCTCCTTATTCTTCCTGTCGCTAATCTGATCCATCACGTAAAGCGTATCCCCGCCTTCCGTATACACCGGGTCATAAAGGCTCACCGGAGTCTGTATAGCGTCCATCGCATATACAATATCCTCCTTGGAAATCCCGATTTCCGACGCAATCTCATTGATTGTCGGTTCCTTTAGATTCTTTTTTACATAATTTTCTTTCGCATAAATTGCCTTATATGCCGTATCACGCAGCGAACGGCTCACCCGTATGCTATTATTATCCCTCAAATATCTCCTGATTTCCCCAATAATCATAGGAACTGCATAGGTAGAAAATTTTACATTCAACGTAGAATCAAAATTATCAATCGCTTTGATCAGACCGATACATCCAATCTGAAAAAGGTCGTCTGCATTTTCATTGCTGCTCCCAAAACGCTTGATAACGCTGAGCACCAACCGCAGGTTCCCTTTAATATAAAGCTCGCGTGCTTCCATATCACCCTCTTGAATCCGCGCAAAAAGAGCTTCCTTTTCCTCATTGCTTAAAAGCGGAAGCTTCGATGTATTTACGCCGCATATTTCAACCTTATTAAGAGCCATAATGTTCATCCTCCTATTACCTGGTATAGTAAAATGTTTCACATTATGCCTCTCTCGTATTCAATTCCCGGCGAAATTTAATAAAGTTTTAGACCTTGACAAATCAGAAGCTTTAAAGGATGCCCGCAAAACGTTCTAGCTGATTCTGCCCTTTCCCGAAATATATTCAGGTACAATCTTAATTACCTTAAATTTTGCAAATGCACGTTCCGCATACGCGCGCCCTTCTTCCAGGAAATCAGGACTGTACTTTTCCATCAGAGCTAAAATCCCCTGCATCTTTTCCTCACCATCCTCCAGTATCTCTGCTTTTCCAAACACAATCGCCGATTTGTACTTTGTACTGAACTTCTCTGGCAGCACTTCCGTCTCCCCTACGACTGTAAAGCATACCTGGGACACATCAGAAATATTATCCAGCTTATGCCCCTCCCTGGCGCAGTGAAGATACACCTTTCCGTCTGCAAAAGCATAACTCATAGGCACCCCGTAAGGCTCCCCATCCTTGCTCACGGTGGAAAGCACACCAAACTCCCCTCTCTCCAGAAGTTCTCTTGTCATTTCATCTGTCAACGCCCTGGCGCTGTTTCTTATCTCCCGTTTCATCCTGCTCCTCCTCATGTATTCACGTACTTTTACAGCCCGGCATTTATCCGGGCTGCAAATTCCTTTATTTGTATAAGCAACTGCAGAAAGCTGCGCCTATGCCATTTCCTATTTCAAAACCTCAACACGTTCCGTCACACTTCTTCTGCCGATTGCATATCCTGGCCTATAGATAAACCGCACGCACAGCAGGTTCAGGCAGACGGCTGAAATCACATCAAGCACCGTATGCTGCTTTAAGAAAACCGTAGCGCATACAATCAGAAGCGCAAGCACATTCGAACCACGAACCACCCAGGTATGCTTTTTCAGCGCCTCACTGTCCGCTGCTGCCACAGCTACAGCTATGGAATTAAACACATGAATACTGGGGAATATATTCGTCGGCGTATCAATCCTATACAGGAACCTGACCATATCCACAAAAATATTCTCATGCTCAAAATGATACGGGCGCAACGCGTGGCCATTCGGCCATACCAGAGAAATCGCCAGGAACAGCGTCATGCCGATTCCCAGAGACGCAATCAGGCGAAAATACTCCTGCCTGCTCTTGCCTATCAGTCCAAAATATATGACAGCCGCCGCTACATACCCAAACCACAGCACATACGGAATAATAAAGTATTCACAGAATGGAATCATGTCATCCAGCCGCGTATGAAGAATATGTACCTGTGCACCAGAACGGCTTTCTACATGCTGAAACACCAGCAGATAAAAGACCAGGTATATCGGAACTATTATGAAATGCCCGTACTTTCTTATCACTTTCATAAAATCATCTCCCCTGTATGATACATGCTTATTATGTCGGGAGCTATTATAGCACTCTGTTTTTTTAGAATCAATATAGTTTCGATTTATTTAAGAAATTTCACCAGCCATTCAGGAATCCGGCAGGATTTTCTACTTCCTTATCTGCACTTTCCTGCCCTGTCCTTTCTTTTTCAGCAGCTTTTTGTAGGCCTTCAGTTTTGCTTTCGGTACTTTGATGCGTGCTTTCACATGTATTCCTTTAAAAACGTTTTTCCCAACTTTCTTTAGGACTTTCGATTTTATTATCAGCTTTTTTAGGGATTTACATCCATAGAAAACTTTTTCTCCGATTATCTTCACATTCTTACCGACAATCACTCTCTTCAGCTTCTTGTTTCCTTTCAGCGCCGACTTTGCAATGCCTGTAACAGAAAATGTTTTTCCGCCCGCCGTTACAGAATCCGGTACTATTACGGCAATTTTTTTCTTTGCGCATCCTATGTATTCCGCTTCGCCGGGTGAGAACCTGGTGATTCTGCAGACTGCCGAATTCCGGCTGTCCGTAAGGATGCTGCCTTCTTTCAGGCGGCTGTCCGGCTTCCTGTTATCTGGCGGATTTGGTTTTTTCTGCTGGTTTTTGTCCGGAACTTCCGTCTGATTCCCACCGGAGTTCTGCGGCTGGTCTTTATCCGGGTTCTCTGATAAGTGACACCGGGCGTTTCCCGGAGGTATTTTCCCCGCCCGAAAAAACTGCCGTATATTTCTGGTTCTCCGCCTGAAGTACCGTCGCCTGGCAGAGCGCCGTCCGGTTCCCGTTCTCGCTATCAATGCCGTGCCTACGGAAACGCCACGCACGTTGCCGTAGGCGTCTACCTCTGCCACTGTCCTGTCGGAACTTTCCCTGGCAACTCTCTTATCGGCGGCATTTTCCGGAAGGACGGATGATGTCAGCTTCTTGGACTCTCCCTCGCGGACGCGGATATTCGTCTCCTCAAGGCACACTCCTGCCACTGCCTCGCCCGCCGCTACCTGTGCCCGGCAGAACGCTTCCTTTTCTTCTATCCGCGCCGTCACGACTTGAATCTTTATAATCCTTGTCACCATTTATTTGTATATAACACACAAAGAGTATTCGTATTCTTACTAACTCCCGGGAATTTACATTATTTATCCGCATATTTTCTTGGTATGCACTTTATACCCATACTATCATAAAGGATAGATATCCCCACCGTAATACACTCTTCTTCCAAGCGCTGAATCCTTATCCCTCCACCTTCAAATCATCACAATTATTTTTATTTTCTATGTTGCATTATATTTAATTTATGTTATAATCTATATATGCATTTCTTTCTATGATTCATTCTTTTATGGCTCACGCCTGTCCTTACGTCTTCTCGCCCAATCTTAGAAATCTTCAATGCTGAACCCCTATCAACAAGCAGGGAGGATTTCTAAGACAGAGCGTAAAATCCTCCCGATATCTAAAGGAGGATTTGGATGAAAGAAACACTTAACACGACTGAGAAATCAGCGGCAATGCCAACTGTGGGCTCTCCTACGCCTGCACTTACTTACAAAGACCGGATATTTCGGATGATTTTCAAGGAAAAGCGTGAATTTCTGGATTTATACAATGCCATGAACGGCACACATTACACCAATCCGGACGAGCTGACTGTTACCACGCTGGACAATGCTATTTATCTGGGAATGAAAAACGACGTCTCCTTTTTACTCCAAGACACACTTTCCCTGTATGAGCACCAGTCCACCGACAACCCGAACATGCCGCTTCGGAATCTCCTATATGTATCCGACATATACTCACAGCTGACCCGGACGGCTGACCTCTACGGTTCGCGCCTTGTCCGCATCCCGGAACCCCGGTTCATAGAATTCTATAACGGCACAAAAGAACTTCCAGAGCGGTGCGAGCGCAAACTCTCCGACGCCTATGCGAATCCCACAGATTCTCCAGCGCTGGAACTGACGACAACCGTGCTGAACATCAATCCCGGAAAAAACTCCAAACTGATGGAAAAATGCCGGAGCCTACGGGACTATATGATCTTTGTAAGTAAAGTCAGGGAACTCAGGAAAGAATTTCCTTTAGCACAGGCGATGGAACAGGCGGTCACAGAATGCATCCATGACGGCATCCTGGCTGATTTTCTCTATAAAAACCGAGCGGAGGTAATGAAAGTGGGAATTTACGAATATGACGAAGAACTTCACATCCAGAATGAAAGGGATTATGCTCATGAACAGGGGCTTGCTGAAGGACGTGCTGAGGGACTTACAACTGGTTTGAAGCAGGCTTCCCTCATCCAGAAACATTTGGATAACGGGCACTCCCCTGAGCAGACTGCCCTTAGTTTAAATATAGATTTAGAAATAGTCAATCATTACTGCCGTATGCTTCAAGATGCTGAAAATGATACACCGTGCCCGGATATCCTGCAATAAACTCTTTTCACGAATCTCAAAAATCTTTTACATAGCCTTACCATAATACTCATCAAACCGGGATTATGCCAAATGCACTTTTTAGTAAGCCGTTTTCGGGAAAATCTATGTAAGAATCCGATAGTTATATAAAAAGAACCCTGCCTGCAAATTGTCACAGGACAAGGTTCTTTTTTCATCTTTTTAAACCGGATAAGCCCCATTCTTCGTATCGGCTGCCGCAGGGTCTACTTTCGTTTTCTGCGCTTCACGATACTTGAAAAACTCTGTCGCTACCTGCGGGAACAGTGCATAGGACAGGACATCCTCATCCTGCTCTTTCCACTGGGACATTTCTGCTTCAATAGTTTTCAGCTCCGGCTTAATCAAGTCTGCCGGACGGCAGGTAATCGGCTTCACATCACCGATGCATCTCTTCTGCACTTCTGGATTGAAAGGTTTGATGGTCGCACCGTACTTGCCGCTGAGCACATCCTTCGTCTCTTTCGTTACCATCTTATAACGCTCGCCCATGATTACATTAAATACCGCCTGTGTACCCACAATCTGGGAAGACGGTGTAACCAGAGGACACTCTCCAAGGTCTGCACGAACTCTCGGCACTTCCTCTAATACATCATAATATTTATCCTCTGCATGCTGCTCTTTGAGCTGTGAAGTCAGGTTTGACAACATACCGCCCGGTACCTGATACAGCAGGGTCTTGATATTTACGCCCATGTTCTTCGGATTCAGAAGGCCGCTCTCCAGAGCTTCGTCACGAATAGGACGGAAATAATCTGCGATTTCTGCCAGCAGATTCTGGTCAAGACCGGAATCATATGGTGTTCCTTTAAAGGTTTCCACCATAACCTCCGTAGCCGGCTGGGAAGTTCCCAGTGCAAAAGGCGACATAGCTGTGTCAATCACATCCACGCCGGCCTCAACAGCTTTCAGATAAGTCATGGAAGCCACGCCGGACGTATAATGTGTATGAAGCTGTACCGGAATCTTTACTGCTTTCTTAATCGCAGAAATAAGCTCTGTAGCTGTATACGGAAGCAGAAGTCCTGCCATATCTTTAAAGCAGATCGAGTTTGCACCCATATCTTCAATCTTCTTTGCAATGTCTACCCAGTAGTCCATCGTATAAGCGTCACCCAGCGTATAAGAAAGCGCTACCTGTGCATGGCCTTTTTCCTTATTTGCAGCTGTTACGGCTGTTTTCAGATTTCTGAGGTCATTCATACAGTCAAAGATACGGATAATATCAATTCCGTTTGCTATAGACTTCTGTACAAAATACTCTACCACATCATCCGCATATGGACGGTATCCAAGGATATTCTGCCCACGGAAAAGCATCTGAAGCTTTGTGTTCTTAAAGCCGTCACGGAACTTACGAAGCCTCTCCCACGGGTCTTCTTTCAGGAAACGCAGGGAAGCATCGAATGTAGCGCCGCCCCAGCACTCTACAGAATGGTAGCCTACTTTGTCCATCTTATCAACGATTGGAAGCATCTGCTCCGTCGTCATACGTGTAGCAATCAAAGACTGATGCGCATCACGCAGGATTGTCTCTGTAATCTTAATCGGTTTTTTCTTATTCTGTGCCATTTCTAAACCTCCTCATTTATACGCCAAAGATGGCCATGAAAGTACCGGCCGCAACTGCCGTACCGATAACACCTGCTACGTTCGGTCCCATCGCGTGCATCAGCAGGAAGTTGGTCGGGTCTGCCTCGGCACCAACCTTCTGGGAAACACGTGCCGCCATAGGTACGGCCGACACTCCTGCGGAACCAATCAGCGGATTTATCTTACCCTTGGTAACTTTGCAGAGAATCTTTCCAAAAAGTACTCCGCCTGCAGTACCAAACGCAAAGGCTACCAGACCCAGCGCAACGATTTTTATGGTATCCATGTTCAGGAATGCCTCTGCACTGGTAGATGCGCCTACGGAAGTACCCAGCAGGATAACAACGATATACATCAGCGCATTGGAAGCTGTCTCTGTCAACTGCTTTACAACGCCGCTCTCACGGAACAGGTTACCCAGCATCAGCATACCTACGAGAGGAGCCGTAGTCGGAAGAATCAGACACACCACAATCGTAATAATGATTGGGAATAAAATCTTCTCCAGTTTCGAAACCGGACGAAGCTGCGCCATCTTGATTTTCCGCTCTTCCTCTGTCGTGAAAAGTTTCATGATAGGAGGCTGGATAATCGGAACCAGTGACATATAGGAATATGCCGCTACTGCAATCGGTCCCATCAATCCCGTCTGCCCCAACTTGCCTGCAAGGAAAATAGATGTCGGGCCGTCCGCACCGCCGATAATAGAAATCGCCGCTGCCGCCTTGCCGTTGAAGCCCATAAATATTGCCAGGAAGTATGCCATATAAATTCCCAGCTGCGCCGCCGCACCCATCAGGAAGCTGACAGGGTTCGCAATCAGCGGGCCAAAGTCCGTCATGGCGCCCACGCCCATGAAAATCAGAGATGGAAGAATACTCCACTCATCCAGTATATAAAAATAGTGTAAAAGTCCGCCTACGCCGTTCGACATATCTTCCGGCTTTGCCATAATATCAGGATAGATATTTACCAGCAGCATACCAAATGCAATTGGTACAAGGAGCAGCGGTTCAAATCCTTTCTTGATAGCCAGGAATAAGAACACACATGCAACTGCAATCATCAGATAGTTGCCCCAGGTCAGGTTGAAGAATGCCGTTTGATGGAGTAGGTTCGACAACGTGTCTGTAACGTATGACATGTCTCTACCTCCAATATTAGTTCATCGTTGCTAATGTGTCACCAGATTCTACTGCATCTCCTGCCGATACATCAATACTTGCCACAGTTCCGTCCTGCGGAGCTACTACAGGGATTTCCATCTTCATAGCTTCCAGAATGATAATGTTATCCCCGGCTTTCACACTCTGTCCCACGCTTGCTTCTATCTTGAATACTTTACCCGGAACGGATGCCTCTACTTTAACCGCACCTGCGCCTGCTGCCGGAGCTGCTTTCTTCGGAGCCGCTGCCGGAGCTGCCTTTGGCGCTGCTTTTGGAGCTGCTGCCGGAACAACGCCTGAGCCTGTTCCTTCTTCTACAGTTACATCATAAGCGGTTCCGTTTACCGTAATTGTATAATTTTTCATTTCCATATCCTCCTATCACTATGCTCTTTTCCATCTTCTAACATTTGATTTTCTAATCGAACGCACCATAAAGCTGTCTGTAGACGTATTTTCGGATGCGGCAATCGCTGCCGCGATGACTGCTACCAGTTCTCCGTCGTCCACAAGCTCTTCCGGCTCCTCTGCCGCTGCCGGAACCGGTATCGGAGCTGCTTTCTTCTCTTCTTTCGTCCCTGTGAATTTTGCCTCCAGCTTCGCAATATGCTTAAACTGTGCAATCAGTAAGCTCAAGAATACCAGCATACAAAATACAATACCAATTCCCATCAGGGTATTCAGCCCTGCCATCTTCATCGTTTCTGTCATGGAGTAGTTCACGTTAAAGCTCATGCTCTTCGCCTGCTCCATTCCGGTCGAAACGTCCAGAATCAGTTCCACTGTCGCCTGGGCTTTCTCAAACTCAGCCAGGGATGTAATAATAATCTGGCTTCCGTCCTCTTCCACGGACTGAGCGGTAATCTCCTTGAAAGCGCCAAGCTCGCCCTTGCTTCCCTTCCAGGACTCCACTGCGGATGAGCTGAACTCATCTACCTGCTGGCTTAAAAACTGCTCAATCTGCTCATCATCAAATGCCGCTACTGTCTGTACCGTCTGAGCCGCCGAAGTCTTATAACTCTCCACCTGTTCATCTGAAAGTGTAGTTACGCTGTCTTTGAGCTCCGTCTCTGAACTGCAGCCTGTCAGCGCCGCAACCGCAAGCACCATGCAGAGCGCCATCCATAATCCTTTTATTTTTCGCTTCATCATTATTCACCTCGCTTAAACCGTGCCATGTTTTTTTGCCGGACGATCTTCTCTCTTTGTGAATAACATTTCCAGGGCCCCAATCACATATTTCCTGGTATCCTCTGCCTCAATGATTGTATCTACATATCCGTGCTTTGCAGCAGACGTCACATTTGACTGCAGACCGGCATATTCTGCTGCTTTCTCATTCAAAACTGCCGCATCCGCATCCGGATACATAATTTTCGCTGCAGACCTTGCATCCATCATTCCGATTTCTGCCGTGGGCCATGCAAATGTCATGTCTGCTCCGATAGCTTTGCTGTTCATCGTCACATAAGCGCTTCCGTAAGCCGCGCCGATAACCACATTTACCTTCGGAACCGTAGCATTTGCGAACGCATAGGTCAGTTCTGCCGCTGCCTTTGCTATCCCTCTCTCGGAATGCTTGTCTGCTTTAAAGCCTTTCACATTTGTGAAAGAAACTACCGGAATCTCAAACGCGTCACAGAACCTCACAAGTTTTGCTGCCTTCCGTGCGCCTTTTGTAGTAAGTACTGCGTCAAACTCTGCCGTCTTGCCTCCGTCCTCGCCATAAACCTCTGTACGGTTTGCTACCACGCCTACCGTCATGCCGTTCATTCTCACAAAACCAGTAACCATTTCTTTCGCAAAATCCGCCTGTGTTTCCACAAACACGGAATCATCTGCAATATTCGAAAGGAGGATTGATGTATCTCCCGCTGCGTTTGCCAGATCCTTGCATACCCGGTTCAAATCGTCTGTGCACTCTTCATAAGACGCGTCATCCTCATTGTTTGCCGGAAGCATGCATACCAGCTGCCGGATTCCCGCCAGGACTTCGTCTTCTGTCCCTGTGAAATCCACCGCGCCTGCCTCTTCACTCTGGAACTTTGCAGAAGCAGTATCGCACCTGGAAACCTCATTCCCATCCAACGCATTCGGAGAATTCACGAATAATTTCGCTTTCTTATTTTCCATAAACACAAAATCCGTAAGCGCTCCTGAAACAGCCAGACCGCCGCCGCATGTTCCCAGTACAGCCATAATCTGCGGAACCACGCCGGAAGCAAGCGTCTGCTTCATATAAATCTCGCCAAACCCGTTCAGGGCGTCTGTTGCCTCCTGAAGCCTGAGTCCTGCGCAGTCCACCAGTCCAATGACCGGAGCGCCCATTTTCATTGCCATATCATAGATTGCGGTGATTTTCTTCGCATGCATTTCTCCAATCGTACCGCCCAGCACGGATGCATCCTGGCTGTAAACATAAACCAGATTTCCATCAATCACGCCATATCCGGTGATAACGCCGTCTGTCGGAGTCTCTGCCTGCTGCATGTTGAAATCAGTGCTTCTGGCAGAAACACGTCCGCCGATTTCAACAAAACTGTTCTCATCAAGTAAAGCGGCAATTCTTCTACTTGCTAAGCTTTGTGCTGTATTACCCATTATTCAGCCCTCCATTTTTCTATTTAAACATTTCAAAATCTCTGCCGATTGTAATTGTATCTTGTTTTGGCAAAAATATCAAGCTTTTTGTCTAATTTCCACGGAAGCCGGGTAACAGTTCATCCCAGGGCTTTGCACCTGCTGCAAAGTCCGTGAAAATGCGTAAATTCAGCCAGAGAATCCAGCCCTTTGCGATCAGCAAACTTTAAATGGGCTGGATTCTTTTTCTGCTGCTTTTCCAATTTTCAGACCCTTACATACATAGTTTCTCTACTATTTTCTCTGCACACCAGGAGATATCAATTTCCCTGACGGAATTCCGTATTTTTATAGGAAATTCTCTTATCAGTCCATCCCCCAGATAGTAGCGCACTGTCCCCACCTGCTGTCCTGCTTCTATCGGAGCGGCAAGCTGCTCTGCCTTTTCAACTTCCACTGAAACCTTCTCATCTTTCCTGAGAAGAAGCCTTACTTCTTCTTTCCCCTCGATTTCCGCCTCCGTATATGCGGTATCCCACAACTCCCCGCTCTCCGGAATCCCGTTTTCCACCGGAATCCTTTCTACCTGTATATCCTCCCATACATTTCTGTATTCATAATTTTTCAACCCATACTCCATCAATTTCCTGGTATCTTTCCACTTATAGGTCTTGTTGTTCGGCCAGCCGCAGGCAAGCAAAGCAACAATAAAAGTCTTCCCGTCCCGCGTAAGCGCGCCCACATAGCAGTAACCTGCTTTCCCTGTAAATCCTGTTTTACCTGAGAGAGCCCCATCCATCATCCCTAAAAACGCATTGTGGTTCACGCAGGAAAAGCTCCTCTTTCCTTCTACATCCGAAAATGCCCGTGACGATGTCCTGGTAATCTCCAGAAACTCTGCTTTCTTTGGCGAAAGCGTAATACAATAACGCATAATCTTTGCTAAATCTGCCGCTGTTGTAGAATGGGCTCCTTCTTCGTCCTCTGCATCCAGGCCGTTTGGCGTAATAAAATGAGAATCCGCACATCCGATTTCCTTCGCTTTTTCATTCATCAGCGCAGCAAATCCCTCCAGACTCCCCCCTACGTGCTCAGCCAGGATTACCGCCGCATCATTGTGGCTCTCCAGCATCAGAGAATACAAAAGGTCCTGCACATAATACTTCTCCCCCGCACGCACCCCTAAGTGCACCTTCGGCTGGGATGCCGC
This sequence comes from Hominisplanchenecus murintestinalis, assembly GCA_004793585.1. Lineage (GTDB taxonomy): Bacteria > Bacillota > Clostridia > Lachnospirales > Lachnospiraceae > Hominisplanchenecus_A > Hominisplanchenecus_A murintestinalis. The sequence continues at coordinate 166,495 of SRZB01000001.1, forward strand.
ATTCCGGGATACTTCCGCGGTCTCCCCTAGCCCTGCCTTCTCCAGCACCAGGATACAGGTCAGTATTTTCGTAGTACTCGCCATCGGTCTCTGTTCCATCCCGTTTTTCTCAAACAAAACACGCCCGGAATCGGCGTCCATCAGAACCGCCGATTGGGCGTATAGCTCTTCGGGTGCGGCAAATACCTCCATCCGAACATTCATCACTAATACACATATAATAATTACTGCAGCTACTGTCTTTTTCACATCCATATCCATCCTTTTTTTGGACAGTATATGCAGCTTTCTGCCCGTCCATGCGCACCCTTAAAGATTACTTATAATTTCTGGAAAAACGGTAATTCACTGTCTCCGGCTCGTCCAGAGTGGCATAAAATTCTTCCAAAACTGTAACCGTCTCAGGCACTGCGCATTTTACCATGCGCATCAGCTCCCCGGTACTCTCCTCACATTTATTAAAATGCTGCTTTCTCATAACTCTTCCATGCGTCTCCTCATAGACACCCAAAAGTTTCAGAAACCTCAAGATAAATTTCCGCTTCCACGGCATACGGCATACCAAAACCCCTGTATAAAATTTCATCCCCCGCAGCGTTTTGTGAATCTGCTTTTCACTGATTCCCTCAAACACTGCGGCAATCGTTCTTTCTGCTTTCTTATCCGGATGAATGCCCCGGGCCGGCCGGTAACAAAATGGGTTCTTCCCATTCTTTTCCATAAAAGCGCGGTCCAGCTCCGTCTCAATCTCCGCATGGCTGGCGCCTGTCCGCTCTGTATAGCTGTAAATATACGGGTGGCAGCTGCTGTCCAGCATATAATGGCAGATAAACCCCAGCGTATACGAGAGTATCCCTTCCTCTCCGGAAGCAAGATATTCACGTTTACAGTGCCGGAAAAAATCGGCTGCAATCTCTTCATGCATCCGGTGTCCTGTCTGATTTACTTCATTTCTATGAAATGGCCGGTAATAAAACAGGATATCCGGACCATGCAGCCCGATAAGATATTCCGTCTTATTTCTGTGTATAATCTTCCGTATCTCTTCTGGCAATTTCTGAAACACCGCTTTTCCAAATAAATCATGTGTATACGTGGTGGGCATCTTACTGACTCCTTATATTATGTGACTTATTATATATTTAACCTCAGCTGGATCTCTTCCTCCGCTTCTGCCTTAAAGTCCTCAACCCGGACTGGATTCGGAACCGGCAGCTCATCCAGAGACTGCACGCCGAAATTCCTTAAAAACTCCTCTGTAGTTCCGAACAGAATCGGCTTTCCCGGCGCGTCCATGCGTCCCAGCTCCGCCACCAGGTTATATTCTACCAGTTTATTTACCGCATGGTCGCTTTTTACACCCCTGATTTTTTCAATCTCCGCTTTCGTAATCGGCTGCTTATAGGCGATAATAGAAAGTGTTTCCAACGCTACATCGGTAAGTACGGCTTTCTTCGGCTGCTTTGCTACCTGTATCAGATACTCGTACATTTCCTTCTTTGTACACAGCTGGAAAGAATCTTCCAGCTCTATAATCTGAATCCCTCTGTCTTCCGCCTGATAGTTATCTGCCATAGCACGCAGGATTTTCCGGGTCGTTTCCTCATCATGTCCCACTGCCTTTGCGATTTTCTGTAACTCCACGGAATCTCCCATAGTAAACAAAATCGCCTCAATCGCCGCTTCCGTCTTTTTCCGTTCCACTCTTATCCCTCTCTTCCAGCCGCCGTAATAAAAATATCCCCGAATGTCCCTTCCTGGGAAATCGTAATCCGGCCGATTTTCATCAGTTCCAGAATCACCAGGAACGTGACAACGATCTGCATCTTTGTGCGCCCTCTTTCCAACAGCGCGCGGAAATCACAGGTTCCATGCTCTGCGATATAAGCCTCCACCCGCTCCCAGGTAGCGTCCATATCTACCTCTTCCTTCTCCAGCGTCCCAAAACTGCTGCGCACGGGGTCTACCCTATCCTTCTGCCGCCGCATGATATCCTTAAAAATGCCATGCATCCTTTGGAGCGTAATACCGTCAAGCAATTCTTCTACTTTTACTTCCGGCCGATATGCACTTACTTCTTTCGGTATTGTAGGTGGCTTATACATCGCAAAAGAAGCATCTTGCTGCTTTTCCCTCAGTTCGTAAGACATATATTTGTAAAGCTTATATTCCAGCAGCTTCTCCACCAGCTCCTGCCTGGGATCTTCCTCTTCCCCCTCTTCATTCACTTCCTTTGGAAGAAGCATTTTAGATTTAATATCCAGGAGCGTAGCTGCCATCACCAGAAATTCACTCATCACGTTCAAATCCCGGCGTGTCATTTCCTGGATGTACTCCATATACTGCCTTGTAATTTCCACAATGGGGATATCATAAATATTTACTTTATTCTTATCAATCAAATGCAGCAGCAAATCCAAAGGCCCTTCAAACGCCTCCAGCTTAACGGAAATCCCCATATACTTTACCTCTGTCTGTAATCTGACCGCTGTAATTCAGCGAACTGTAAGTATTGTACTAAGTTTTCCTGCGATTTGCAAGAAATTCTTGGAGCACGCCAGCCAAATGCTCCTTTCATTATTGTCCTCTTTGTTTCAAATAATCTTTTTACAAATCAGTACTGCTTTTCTCCTGTTTTCCGGGCAGCTGCGCCAAGATAATCGCCCCGAACATAATCAAACAGCCACTCAATTCACGAACGCTAAGCTTCTGCCCCAGGATGAGCCAGCCAGCCAGTACGGAAATGCAGGATTCCAGGCTCAGTATCAGAGAAGCCACTGTAGGATTCATCCCCTTCTGCCCTACAATCTGCAGGGTATAAGCCACACCGCAGGACATGATACCCGCATACAGAATGGGAATCCAAGCTGCAAAAATATCTGCAAGATGCGGCTCTTCTGTGAACAGCATAGCTATCCCCGAGAGGATTCCGCACACGAAAAACTGGATGCAGGACATCTTTACCCCATCCGTCCGGGGCGAAAAATAATCTATCACCAGAATATGCAGGGAAAACAGCAAGGCACAGATAAATACCAGGAAATCTCCTTTCCCAATCGTCAGTGTCTCTGTCATGCACAGAAAATACAATCCCACGACTGCCATTGCTACGGATACCCACAAAAGCCTTCCACATGCTTTCTTTAGAAAAATCCCTATTACCGGAACAATGACAATATAGCACGCCGTAATAAAACCTGCTTTCCCAACTGTGGTATAACGGATGCCAAATTGCTGGAAATTACTGGCAGCAAACAGGCAGACGCCACAGCAGACGCCTCCTGCCAGCAGCATTTTCCATTCCTGCTTCCGCATTTGGGACGTCTTTTCCTGTCTGGGCTTTTTTCTGTCCAGAAACCAGATACATGGTATCAGCACCAGGCCGCCGATAATGCTTCTTACGGCATTAAAGGTAAATGGTTCCACATACTCCATCCCCACGCTCTGCGCCACGAACGCCACGCCCCAAATCGCAGCTGTCAGCAGCAGCAAGAAAGAATTCTTCATCTGTATTTTCTTCATTTTGTCTTTCTCCTCCCGTAAACAAATTTTTCCCGAATCCTTGCTTCCCCTTGTTCCAGCCGTTCCCGCAGCTCTTTGCTGTCTCCCAGGATTTCCTTAAAAGCTGCGAATTCATCTTCGATTCCCTGTCCATGAGGCACTCGGTAAGCGCCTGCATCGCTCCCCAAAGCCAGCATAACTCCCGTATCATATGCCCTTCGCAGATTCTCCGCCGCAGAGTTATAGATTTTTTTCAGTTTCTCATCCGGAAACCGTCCGCATCCGATTAAGTTCCGTATCGTAGACAGTGTGGGAACCCACACTGTCCGACTGTCTGCCAGCGCCTGGATGCAGTCCCTGTCAAGATAATTCCCATGCTCTATGCTGTCTGCCCCGGCAAACGCCGCGTCCCGCACTGCCTGCGCCGTGTTTACATGAACCATCACGGCAAATCCCTCTTCGTGGGCAATATGTATCATTTCCCGGATTTCTCCCTGTTCCAAAGGTTCGCCTGTAACAACCCCAAACTGATTAAAATCCATAATCCCCGCTGCCATTATTTTAATAAAATCGCCTTTTCTGCGTTTTACCTCTGCCACCAGCCCCCGGTATTCCCTCATGGTATCAAAGCCAACCCCCACAATTCCTCCATAATGTCCATTTTTATGAATGGCAAAGAGCGGAGTGCAGTAAGTAATTCCATACTCTCCGGCAATCTGCCTGGCATACGCAGACACGCCAAGGGCATCGCCCCCATCCCGGATGAAAGCAACGCCTCGCTTTTCATATTCCGTAAACCACTCACGGATATTTTGTTCATTAATGTGATTTTTGTGCAGTTCTACTGCTTTCCTGTAGTGATACCCATTCATAAAAATATGGGCATGGCACTCTCCATACATCTCTCTCGCCCCTTAAAACCTTTTTTATAACGAATTTACTTTTTCCATGTAGACGGCACGAACAGCACCAGCAGGGGCAGCAGTTCCAATCGCCCAGCCAGCATATCGAACATCAGCACAAACTTGGACAAATCCGAAAAGCTGCTGAAATTCCCGGCAGGTCCGACAATGTTCAGTCCCGGTCCAATATTGTTAATGGTTGCCGCCACCGCCGTAAAATTTGTCACCAAATCTTTCTCATCCAACGTAATAACCAACAGAGAAACCACAAAAATGCATATATAAATGATGACAAAAGCATATACGGAGTGTACCGCCTCATGCTCCAGCGAATGCCCATCCATTTTTACTTTTTTGATACTGCGGGGATGGCACACCCTCATTACTTCTTTGCGGACGCCCTTAAGCAAAATAATAATTCTGGACACTTTAATGCCGCCGCCCGTGCTTCCTGCACATGCACCCACAAACATAATCAATACTAATATGGTCTTTGACAGTGCATTCCACTCATTAAAGTCTGCCGTAGAATACCCGGTGGTCGTAATGATAGAGCTGACCTGGAACGCCGTATGATGGAACGCCTGGTACACCGTCTCAAACCTGGGCAGCACCTGTATAGTAATCACCAAAATCGACGCAGCAATAATTCCCAGATATGCCCATACCTCTGTACACGCCAAAGCCTGCCGCGGTTTCCGCCGCAGCAGCAAGTAGTAAAAATTGAAATTTACTCCAAATAAAATCATCGCCACTGTCACAATTGCCTGCTGCAGATTCGTATAACTTGCCAGCCCGTCATTCTTAATAGCAAAGCCTCCTGTGCCCGCAGAGCCAAAGCTTAATACCATAGCGTCAAATAAAGGCGTTCCCGCCAGCAGCATCAGGATAATCTGCAGCACTGTCATTCCAAAATAAATGGCATACAAAATCATTGCCGTCGTCTTGATTTTCGGCACCAGTTTACGCACTCTGGGTCCGGGGCTTTCCGCACGCATAATATACATCCCCGCCCCTCCTGCCTTGATGGGCAGAAGCGCCAAAATAAATACTAATACTCCCATCCCCCCTATCCAGTGAGTAAAGCTTCTCCAGAACAGGTTTGCACGGGAAAGCGCCTCCACATCGTTAAGTATGCTGGAGCCTGTGGTAGTAAATCCGGAAATTGTCTCAAAAAGCGCGTCTGTAAAGGACGGGATATCGCCGGAAATCACGAAAGGCGCCGCCCCGAAAATACTGAGTACAATCCAGCAAAAGGCTACGATAACCAGCCCGTCCCTCCCGTAAATCTTCCTGTTTTTCACTTTCCGCCTTGTCAACAGCAGCCCCAGCACGGCACACAAAACCAAAACCATAAGATATGCCCAGCCCGCCGGTTCCTGATAAATGACTGCCACCATAAGCGGAAGCGCCATAAACATTGCCTCAAAAAGACAAATCCACCCCAGCATATATACAATCATTCCGTAATTCATATCGCAAACTCTTTCACTCTTTCAGAATATCACTGATATCATTCAGTCCTTTATTTGTGGTAATCACTACGACCGTATCTCCCATCATAAGCATATCCTGTCCTTTAGGAGTAATAATCGTCCCGCTGCGGTTAATACAGCCAATCAAAAGCCCCTCTTTCAAACGCAGTTTTTCCAGCGGGATATTCAGTACCGGCGCATTCTCACGGATGCAGAACTCCAGCGCCTCCACCTTATTTCCTACCAGATGATGCAGCGTCTCTACATTGCTGCCAATGGAATTCTTCATGGCTCGCACAAACCTGACGATATGCTCCGCCGTCACATATTTCGGATAAATAATGCTGTCCAAATCCAATTTATTGATAACTTCATCAAAAGTAATGCTGTTAATTTTTGTGATGATTTTCATTTTATTGCGCTTGTTCCGCGCAAACAGGGAAAGCAAAATATTCTCCTCGTCCATATTCATAAGCGTCACCAGTGAATCTGACTTCATCAGCCCTTCTTCCATCAAAAGCGCCTGGTCTACCCCGTCCCCGCAGATAATTGTCGCCCGCGGAAGAAGCTCGCTCAGCTTTTCACACCTCTCCCGATCTTTCTCTATGATTTTTACATCAATCCCCATAGACAAAAGCTGTTTCGCCAGATAAAACGACACTTTTCCTCCTCCAATGATCAGGGCGTCCTTTACCTGGTTCGTCTGTACTTTGATTTTCTTAAAAAACTGGCTTGCCCGCTTAGGCGATGCTACAATAGAAACCACATCCTTCTCACGCATCATGAAATTACCGTCCGGAATAATCGCTTCGTCCCCCCGCTCCACTGTACATACCAAAACTTCGTTACAGTGCAGTTTTGTGGTAATCTCACTCACCATCATATGGTCAAGCACCGAACTCTCCGACACACGGAATTTCAGCACTTCCGCCCTGCCTTTGGCAAATGGGGAAATTTCAATCGCCGACGGGAACCGCAGAATCCGCGCAATCTCAACCGACGCGGCAAACTCCGGATTAATAACCAGCGCAAGTCCCAGCTCTTCCTGAATATAAGCGATTTCCCGGTTAAATTCCGGATTTCTCACCCTGGCAATCGTCTGGCAGTTTCCCGCCTTTTTCGCTATGAGGCAGCACAGCAGGTTCAGCTCGTCGGACCCCGTTACTGCAATCAGCAAATCGGCTTTTTCAACCCCCGCTTCCTCCAGCACACTATGATCGGTGCCGCTCCCCACGATTCCCATAATATCATACTCATTGGACAATGCCTCCACTGCCGCGTAGCGTCTATCCACCACCGTCACGTCATTTCCTTCCGCACTCAGCTGGTCTGCAAGGGCATCCCCCACTTTTCCGCAGCCTACAATTATAATCTTCATCTCATCCTCCACACATCAAATGCCTGCCAAATCCCTGATAACTTCCCCCGCCAGAACCAGTCCTGCCGCAGAGGGCACAAAAGAAATACTCCCCGGCAGAGCCCTGCGGCTCCCTTCGGTTACTGTCCTGGCCGGCCTGCACGGCACTTCTTTCGAATAGACAACTTTTAGCTTTTTTATTCCCCTGTTCCTCAGCTCTTTCCGCATCACCTTTGCCAGAGGGCAGACTGAGGTCTGGTAAATGTCGGCAATCTCAAATCTGCCGGGATCCAGCTTGTTTCCCGCCCCCATGCTGCTAATGACAGGCGTTCCCGCCGCTTCTGCCCGAAGAATAATCTCCAGCTTCGCCGTCACAGTGTCCACTGCATCCACCACATAGTCATATACTGTAAAGTCAAATTCATCTGCATTTTCAGGGAGAAAAAAGCATTCACAGGCATTTACCCGGACTTCCGGATTGATATCCTGGATGCGCTCTTTCATAACCTCGACTTTGGCCCTGCCCACGGTTGAATGCAAGGCAATAATCTGCCGGTTAATATTAGACTCTGACACCACATCCTTGTCAATCAGATCCAAAGTCCCCACGCCGCACCGCGCCAGCGCTTCCACAACATAACCGCCCACGCCCCCGATACCAAACACCGCCACCCGGCTGCCTTTTAGCTTTGCCAGGGCTTCTTCCCCCAGCAAAAGCGCCGTTCTGCTCAACTGCTCTTCCATATTCTTCCTCTCTTTATGTAACTGCAAGAAGCGATAAAGATATTTTCTATCCATATCGCTTCTATCGTTTCTGATAGCAGTGCTAACTACGAAAAGGATTATACCACTGTTTCTCAGAATATACTATATTGAATTTTTTAAGATTTTTTATTTTCCATGCCTTCGCCTTGTTCTATAAACTGCCAACCGGCTACATGGACTTCCTCTCCGCGATTTCCGCCATCTTCGCATCATTCAGCCGGGTATCTCCATGCACGCGGCTGTATGACAGATAGCCGTTCATGCGGTCTATTTTCGTCAGGTTTCTGGAACCGCATTTCGGGCACACATCCATCTCCAGCTCCTCATGTCCACAGTCGTCACAGTAAGCCAGGGACAGATTCACCCCTTCATAATACCCCAAATCCATCGCCCGGCGGATCAGGCTTTTAATTGCTTCAATATTGTAGCTGATAGGATAGCGGACATACTGGATTTTCCCACCGTTGCACAATTCCCAAAACCGCCCTTCCAAATCCTGCTTTTCAATCGGCGTGATATCCTCCGTCACATGACAGTGGAAGCTGTTGCTCACATAAGGTCTGTCCGAAACATTTTCCACGATGCCGTACATTTTACGGAACTGCTCTACCTGCAGGCCGCACAAACTCTCCGCCGGAGTTCCGTAAATTGCATACAACCAGCCGTCCGCCTCTTTAAATTCCGTGACTTTCTTATTGATATATTCCATAACCTCAAGCGCAAATTCCCCGTCCTCTGCGATGGATTTTCCATTGTACAGCTCCTGCAGCTCGTTTAACGCCGTAATCCCAAAGGAGGACGTCATAGGCTTCAGCAGAGGCTTGATACGGTCATGTGGATTCAGCCTCCCCCCGTAAAATCCACCCTCACAGTAAGCTAGCGGATTTGTAGAAGCCCTCATATTCCCCAGATATTCATAGGTACGGATATGCAGGTTGCGGATCATTTCCAGATAATAATCCAGCACCTCATAGAAATCCCGGCTCTCAGAACGGGCCTTTGCCAGAATCATCGGCAGATGAAGGCTTACCGCACCCACATTAAAACGTCCCACAAATATGGGCTTGTCATTCTGGTCTGCCGGATACATGCCACCTCTCTCATACCAGGGGCTCAAAAACGCGCGGCATCCCATAGGGCTGATTACTTTCCCGTAACGCTTATACATACTGGAAATATATCCCTTCCCGGACATAGACAACCAGTCCGGATACATTGTTTTTGCAGAACAGCGGATTCCTGCCTCGAACACGTCCTCACACTCTTTTCCCGCGCCATGAATGTTTTCGTCATACAAAAAGACAATTTTCGGAAACAGCACCGGCTTACGGTTTCCCGGCTTCCCCTGCCCCTTCTGGTGAACGTCAAGCAGGGATACGCTTGCCATTTTCTCAAAACGCTCTGTGCCAAGCCCCAGGGTAACCGTTACAAACGGATAATCCCCCCTGGAAGAACCGACGGTATTCAGCTTGTACTCAATCCCCTGCCAGCCTTGTTCAAAGTCGCGCCTCACCTTATCCATGGCATACGTTTCAGCCTTCTCGGCATAACCTTCCCAGGAGGCATCCCCGTATTTGAGGAATTCTTCTTTATATTTCCGGTAACTCTTTTCCGCATAGGGTGCCAGCACCTTATCTACCTCCGGCACCGTAAAGCCGCCGTACTGCTGCGCCGCCGTACTCAGAATGATATCTCCCATTACATCAAACGCCGTATCCAGCGTCTTTGGCTCATTGTACCATACATTCCCCATCTCAAAGCCGTCTTTCAGGACTGTCGCCACATCAAACAGACAGCAATTCATGGTATCCAGCCTTGCAGACTGGTCATGGATATAAATATAACCGTCTTTGCACGCTTGGCGTTCATCCCGTGTCATAAAAAATTTCCGGTACAGCTCTTTATTCAGCTCATTGAAAATCAGGCTCCGCTTCGTAGCCACTAAAGCGCTGTCTGTATTGGCATTGCTCTTATCCCCGATATAACGGATAGACTGGCTCTTCGTATACACATCATCCATCATATGGATAAAATCCTGCTTGTAATTCCTGTAATCCCGGTAGCTCTTTGCCACCGCCGGATTTACCTTATCTAAAGCTCCCTCCACAATATTGTGCATTTCAGGAATCGTAATACCCGCCTTTCCAAGGGACTCTGCTTTTTCCTTTGCGGACCTGCACAGAAACTCTATCTCATCCTCTGAAAATTTATACAGAATCCTCGCCGCCGACTTATTCACCGCCGCAATAATCTTGTCCACATTAAATTCTTCCCGGGTGCCGTCTTTTTTAATTACATACATCCTTGTATCCTCCTCACCATATTTAGTGTTGTATTTGTCATTTCACTTCTTTATCCAACAAGATATTGTCCCTAAAGTATATAACAAAATACGGTGGGCGTAAAGGGGTATTTTCAAAATATCCCATGAATAATCCCGCCGCAGGATGCGCATACTTGTCCATATGAAGAATAATTTTATGAAATGCGGTATTTACGGCTGGTGCATGGAACTGCTCTGGACAGGATTTTTGGCCTTCCGAAGACGGGAAATGAAACTTTTCGGGCGCTCTTCTATATGGATGTTTCCTATTTACGGAATGGCTTCTTTTTTCCCCGCCCTTGTCGGTCTTCTAAAAGACCGCTGTGTATGGGTTCGCGGCACCGTCTATGCCTTTGCCATCTTCACAGTAGAATTTCTTACCGGAAGCTTTCTCAAAAAGCGCGGTATCTGCCCCTGGAACTATTCAGGCTGCCGCTTCAACTATAAAGGTGTCATACGCCTGGACTACTACCCTCTCTGGTTCCTTGCCGGACTGTTTTTTGAAAAAACTACCGCAAAATAAACCGCAGAATCAACACACAATTTTCTCTTGAATTTCTATTCCGTTTGGTATATGATATGGTGAAAGTAAAATTTAGCTTATTTCATACCAAAGGAGATTACTATGAGACATTTGATGAGTCCCTTAGACTTCAGCGTGGAAGAAGTTGCACAGCTTCTCGACCTCGCCCGTGACATTGAGGCCAGCCCTGAAAAGTACGCGCATATCTGCGACGGTAAAAAACTTGCTACTATTTTTTATGAACCAAGCACACGAACCAGACTCAGCTTTGAAGCAGCGATGATGAATCTGGGCGGTAATGTGCTTGGTTTTTCTTCGGCCGCTTCCAGCTCCGCCTCAAAAGGTGAAAGCGTAGCCGACACGATCCGCATGATTTCCTGCTATGCAGATATCTGTGCCATACGCCATCCAAAAGAAGGGGCTCCGATGGTAGCGTCCATGCACTCCTCCATCCCCGTCATCAACGCGGGCGACGGCGGCCACCAGCACCCCACCCAGACCTTGACAGACCTGATGACTATCCGCTCCCTGAAGGGGCGCCTGGACAATATCACCATCGGTCTCTGCGGCGACTTAAAGTTCGGCCGCACTGTACATTCCCTGATTAATGCCCTCGTCCGCTATGAAAACGTGAAATTTATCCTGATTTCCCCTGAGGAACTGAAACTTCCGGGTTATGTCCGGGAAGATGTTATCAAGAAAAACGGATATGAATATAAAGAGGTAGAACGCCTGGAGGAAGTCATGCCAGAGCTTGACATCCTGTACATGACAAGAGTTCAGCAGGAGCGCTTTTTCAATGAAGAAGACTATGTGCGCATGAAAGATTTCTACATTCTGGACAATGCAAAGATGAGCCTGGCACGCCCGGATATGCTGGTCCTTCATCCACTCCCACGTGTGAATGAAATTGCCGTAGAAGTAGACGCCGATCCGAGAGCCGTTTATTTTAAACAGGTACAGTATGGCGTGTATGTCCGCATGGCTCTGATCCTCACACTTCTGGAACTCAAAGGCTAAGACAAAACGGCCGCAAGATCCGCGGCATAGGAGGTAAGTATGTTAAATATCGACCAGTTAAACGAAGGCGTGGTTCTCGACCACATCCCTGCGGGAAAAAGCATGTCCATATATAAATACCTGAAGCTGGATAAAATGGACTGCTGCGTAGCCATCATCAAAAATGCCCGCAGCAATAAAATGGGAAAGAAAGATATCATTAAAATCGAATGTCCGATCGACGCGCTGGATTTGGAAATCCTAGGATTTATCGATCACACCATCACGGTCAATATTATTGAAAATTCAACGATTGTCGAGAAAAAGGTGCTGGAGCTTCCCAAACAGCTTATCAATATCATCAAATGCAAAAATCCCCGCTGCATTTCTTCGATTGAGCAGGGGCTGACACATGCCTTTTTCCTTGCCGATCCGGAAAAAGAAGTTTACCGCTGCAAATACTGCGAAGAAAAATACAGCCGGAAACGTCTCCGTATATAGAGAAAAGCCCCGCATAGAAACCGTGCGGGGCTTTTCAATAAGCAGAACGATAAGCCGGGTTATGTCGTGAATAATCATCTATCTAGATCCGGCGTCGCCGCCGGATTCAAGCGACCTACCTAAAGCTGACGGGCCGCCATATGCTTTTTCTCGGTCTTGCTTCGGATGGGGTTTACATATGCCCCTCCTGTTACCAGGAGGGCGGTAGTCTCTTACACTGCCCTTCCACCCTTACCCGGTCATGCCGGGCGGTTCATTTCTGTTGCACTATCCTTGGAGTCGCCTCCACCGGACGTTATCCGGCATCCTGCCCTGTGAAGCCCGGACTTTCCTCGTCCGGCGCCTTTCGGCCTGCCGGACGCGATTATTTATTCTACTTATTGAAATGATTTTAACACCCGCCTTTCAGAAAGTCAAGGCTCGCAGACTACGCCATTCAAGCAGATTACCTCAATCTGTTCTATGTCTACTAGTATGAATACCAATAAACATAATCTGTGTTTATCCATACTCCCTGATACAGTTCACGTTTTTTCTTTACATCACTCTTCGGAAACGTGAATGTAATATATTTTTTTCCATATGCGTCTAAGTCTATCGGCACATTCCATTCTTCATTTAATGGCACATAATGGTTTGAACTATCCGCATCCCACTTACGCGGATAGAACGACTGGTTTACCATCACGCCTTCTATATTCATTTTATAGGAAACAGCCCCGCAAGCCGCACAGCTTTGTTTCGCGACGCTATTATAATTCATATAGAATACGGTCTTAAAGTTATGCCCAAGCGCATCTACATAGGAGTTCCGAAAAGAGTCGCCGCATCTTTTACACGTATATTCTGTATATCCCTGATTGACACAGTCTGGTTTCACTACTTTTGTCTCATATTCATGTCCGCCTTTCAGCAATTGTGTATATTCATGCTGACAATTCTGACACACATATTCCGCATATCCATTCTTATTGCAAGCTGCCGCCTCCATTTTAACGATTGCATATTCATGTTCGGATTCATCTATACTAATATCATCCAGGCACTCCTGTCCATCGGCATCACTAAAACATTTGCTGCAAAACAGACATTCATAGTGGGCAATGCTGCCTTTCTGTGAACAGGTCGGTTCTATTCTTTCAAAATATGCTAACGGATGATTTTGCACCACCACAGCAAAGCTCTCCAAAACAGTGCTGCCTGAAGAAATCGTTATATTTGCCATCCCCGTTGAGACCGCATTAAATAAAAAACTGACCTCATTTTTGTCATGTCCCTGCTTTACGGCACTTACAACCGACGTATCACTGGATCTTATAGAGGAATTCCAGGCATTCATTACCGACGACAAATCAAATTCCATCAATTCTTCCTGGCCTGTACATAATTTATAATCCCCTACAAATATATGTAACCTTTTTTCTACACCATTATTATTTACAACAATATACGTTTCCCCAGACGATTTTCCGGTAATCACCTGTTCCTCCATTGCTGCTATTTCTTCGTTTTCGGAAGTGTATGTCGCCAACACGCCTTCCTGCTGCTCAATTACATATTTTTCACCTACATATAAGAAGATTTCATCTTCATTACCTGCGTACACATTACTTTTCATCAAAAAGCAGAAAAACAAAATTAATATAAAATACCACTTTTTCATTTGCCCCCACTCCTTCTCACTTTCCCCCAAAATTTCTATTTTCAACTGCGCAGCTATTCTGTTTTTATTATACTATTTCATCACAATAATATCAACTTTAAACCCATATTGTAACAAAATAGTAATTTCCCGCAAAAATAACTGCCGTGAAAAGTCTTTTTGTCCGGCATTCTTTCTATCGGCTCATCCTCTAACTTTAATTCTGCATCTTTATCTGCTCTCCCTGAACCAGCGGAAATTTTATCAGCTGATTTCCTTCCAAATCTTCTTTCTGCATATCTATCGCTGTAATCTGGCGATTTTCATAAGTAGTATAATAATAAATGCCCTTGTCTGCATTGCAGCATGACGTATAAACCGTAATCTCGTATTTTCCGTCTCCCACCTCGCAGCATCCTCTCTGCTGTTCCACAGAACCCAGAATATGAAAAAACTGGCTGACACTCTCCGCTTCGGAATTCCCGGAAACCGAATTCATTTTTGTAAACACCGCCCTGACAAAACGTGACGGGGAAGACAGATCCCCCGGAAGCCCCAGCGCCCCCATCCCACGGCTGTAAGAACGCAAAGACAGCTTTTCAGAAAAATGATTCCGCGGCTCCTTCGGAGATAACTGCATATAATTGTTCAGCTGGAACAACTGCTGCCCAAACGGTGGATTGTTCGTCAATACTCCCACTGGATTGTCGTAAATTTTCATTCCTTCTTTCACCGCTTCTATGACAATGGTTTCTTCCCTGTCAGCAATTATCCAATGAAGCTGAGCCACAGGCAAATCCCGATTAAAAGAATCTTCCGTCAGATTCAACCGTGCCAGACGCTCCCTCGCTTCTCTTACTGTCGCACACTGTACAAGAATCCAGGGAATAAATTCAAAAGTTGCTACATTGTCTTTTCCCTGTACTGCTTTCCTGTACTGTGCATTCCCCACAAAATTCAAGCCAGCCATTCCAAGCCCCCGCTCATTGACTGCATCATAGTATAGAGGATAATCCCCCTCCACATGCGCCATTCCGATGACAGCATAATGCCGCTCCATCACTTCTGCATTGCGAAAGTGAAATGCATAGCTGCGAGGAGTGATTACAACTTCTTCCCCATAAGAAAAGTCATAGTCCAGTGTGCGCCCAAAATAAAAATCCTTTGTTTTATAAACAGCCGCCGTACACATATTTTTCCTCCTAGTTTTCTTTATCCTGCCTGCATCCATTCCTTCTTTATGCCGCTTAGTTATTATTTTGAGGCAAATCTCTTTTTTCTATTCACTTTCTCTATTTCTTCCAAAGCTAAAACCAACTGTTTATTCTCTTCATGCATCCGTATGGCAATCCTGCAGTACTCCCTTCCAAGACCATAAAACTGAGAACAATCTCTCACTTTCATTCTCTTTTGCTCCAGCTGCTCCCGAATGTCTACTCCCGGACTTCTAAGAAGCAGATAGTTTGTCTTAGATGGTACAAGTTCCATGCCAAGTTTAACAAGCCGCTCAGACAGCCACGCCCTCTCTTCCTCCAGGAATATATAAGTCTTTTCCATATATTCTTTATCCTCCAGAGAACAGATTCCTGCAAACTGTGCCGGGACAGATACCCCAAACCCCTGCCCCCATCCTTTCATAGAAGCAAGCAGCTCCTGATTCCCAGAAATACAATATCCCAATCGAAAACCTGCCAGTGCATAAGTCTTTGTAAAAGCATCTATTACAACAAGCTTCCGTGAGTCCGCCGCCTTCTGTTTCACAGTCCTGCCTTTCCAGTCCGGAATAAATTCCATAAAACACTCATCCACTACCAAAAGACTGTCATTCTGCACACATTTTTCCAAAATACACTTCAACAACGGCGGCGCTGTCAGACATCCTGTCGGATTGTTCGGATTGCATAAAAAGACCATATCAATATCCTGATTCAAAACCTCCAGTACCCCATCATCCAAATCAAACATCCTTTCCCGGCTCATCTGATAATGTATTACCTCACAGCCTGCTATCCGCAAAGCTCTGCTGTATTCTTCAAATGTAGGCTCAATAACTACAGCTTTCCTCGGTCTTTCAGCAAAAATCAGGCGGTACAGTAAATCATCCGCCCCATTCCCACATAAAATACTGTCCTTGGAAATATTATATTTATCAGCCAGCATTCCTCGCAGCCTGCCGCAGTCCGAATCCGGATAAAACTCCAAAATATCAACTATTTCCGTCAGACTTTCCCTCACCCTCTCCGATATACCAAAAGGATTCGTATTTACTGAAAAATCAATAACATTCCCTTCAGATTTTTCTGTTATATTCATCCATAAGCTTTTCATCTGTACAATCCCCACACAATAATAAATTTCAATCCTTTTTACTTTCCTGTTCTACCGTCACAAAAACTTTATCTCCCGGCTGCTTTCCTATCCTTGCACGGATATCTTTTCGTATCCCAATAATATAGCAGACACTGCCATCCTCATTCTTGACTCCCATATTTACGACACTCCCGTCGTATGGTTCTCCGTCAAATGTGGCATGTATCCTCACCCGGCCTTTTCCAAACTCCTCTCTGATATCATATGGAAAAATCACATAGACTCCGCCTTTCCTGTCCGCATTATAAATCAGAGATTCATATTCATACACTTTTTGATTCATCTCTCTCATCTCCTTCACAATTTTTTTATCATGCGTTCATCCCATATTTCCTCAAATCCACCTTGCCGTCTCTCACTTCAACGCCTTCCGCTTCCAGCAGCCTTGCCTGCGCACCGGCTCCGCCAAAGGCAAACTCTCCTGCCAGTTCCCCCTTTGCATTCACGACCCGATAACATGGAATCGAACCCGGATCAGGATTCTTATGCAGCGCATTTCCCACGGCTCTCGCCATCTTTTTATCTCCGGCAAGCTCCGCGATCTGTCCATATGTGGCGACCCGGCCTTTGGGAATCTTTTTCACAGCCTCATAAATCCTTTTTGACGGGCTGTCTGTAACAAGATCATAGCTCTCAGCTATCATCCGCCGGATATCCTCATCCGGTATTGTCCCATCCAAAATAATCGTATTCCAATGTTCTTTATTCTGGTGGTAAGCGGCAATTACCGATTGATACGTGCTTCTCCAAAAATCCCTCCACTCAGGATGTGCTTTTACATTTAGATTGATGTAACCGTCTCTCTCATACGTCCATAGAAATGCCTTTCTGCTTCCCTTTACTCTTACAAGCTGCCAGTTTAAATCATGAAACGGCGCCTCCTGATAGGTATTTGGGAACGACATGCCATAAGCCAATGCCTCTTCTCTTGTTTTCACTACCCGACCTCCTCGTATTTTTCCGCTTTTTGTAGTCAGATTTTATCATGTCCGGACTACAGATTCAACCGATACTTTTCCCGTATCCATACCTCTTTTTATATTTCTGAAACATTGCTGCAGAAAAAACAAGCGCCATAAACTCTGCTGCAGGCGTCGCCAGCCAGATACCGTTCACACCGAAAACAGCAGGCAATACGAGCATCATAACCAGCATAAACACAAAAGACCTTGAAAATGCCAATACTGCCGAAACGATTCCATTAGATAATGCAGTAAACATCCCACTTGCAAAAATGTTAAACCCGATAAAAAACAGCGCTATCGTACAAATTCTGTTTCCTGTTACTGCAAGGTCATATACCGGATTACCGGGGTTGGCAAATACAGATACCAGCTGTTTTGTCAAAAGAAAGGACGCCGCTGCCATCAGTATAGAAATCACACCTATGACTCTCAGACTAACTGCGATCAGTTTCCTTAGCTTTTCATAGTTTTCCCCTCCATGATAAAAACTAATCATAGGCGAGACACCGTAAGAATACCCTGTATACAAAGAACTTGCAAACATCAGTACATACATAATGATTGTAACCGCCGCAATACCATTTTCTCCCACATAATGAAGCATCGTCCAGTTAAACATCATCGTAATAATCCCTGTGACAAGCGCAGTCGCCATCTCGGAGCATCCATTAACGGCTGCATTTACAAGGACTGTGAAACGGAACACCGGCTTTTTAAAATGCAGCAGGCTCTTTTTTCCGCTGAAAACGAACATTCCCACAACCGTCGTTACAGAATATCCCAGCCCGGTCGCAATCGCCGCCCCGCTGATTCCCATATCGTACACAGCAATCAATACATAGTCCAGCACGATATTTAAAACACCACCTGCTACAGAACAAAGAAATGAAAGCGACGCTTTCCCACCTGCAATCATATAAAGAGTAAAATTATTCATCAACAGGATAGGCACTGTAAACATCAGATAACGGCTTAAATACTCCACACAGTATCCTGCCACATCCGCAGACAAGTTCATTTCTTCAAAAACGCAGTACATAACCGGATATCCAAGCCCGCACATGACAAGGCCAACCAGAACATTCACAAGTATCAGGAAGGTGAAATCCTCTTTTGCCTCCTCCGTCTTTTGTTCTCCCATTTTTTTCATAATCACTGCGCTTCCTCCTGTAGCAAGCATAGTAGAGATAGCAGTGACAAGCTGGATAACCGGCGCTGTCAAATTAATCGCTGACAAAGCGTTCGTCCCAATCAGGTTGGATACAAACAAACCGTCAACCATGCTATAAAAAGACATAAAAACGCTCATGGCAATCGTCGGAACGGCAAATTTCAAAATACTTTTTAATGTTAGCGGCTTTAGATATACATTTTGGTTTTCCATAAATTTTCTCTCCTCTCATCTTGCATTTATCTCCTACATGCAGTATCATAAACCATACAGTAACAGTACAGTCAATAGGACATCGAAAAATTTCAGGAGCCGGGAAGATGGAAAAGAAAAGTAAATTACTTACAATCGGGCAATTCGCAGCCCTGCACGGAATCAACAAAAAAACTCTTATGTGGTATGATGAAATCGGTTTGTTTAAGCCCGCTGCCATCAATCCTGCAAACGGATACCGCTGCTATAATTACCTGCAAAGCCCCATATTGGAAACAATTCTGCTGCTGCGGGAACTGGATGTATCCATAAGTGAAATACAAAATTTCATAAAAAACCGCTCCGCCAAAAATCTCAAATTCCTTCTGGATGAAAAAATAGCCGATTTAGATTCCAGCATCCTTCACATGCAGGCTATCAGAAAAACCTTATGCAGCCATCAGCAAAATATGCATACTTTACTCACTATGGATTTGTCAGAAATCCGCATAATCGAAAAAGAAAAACGATGCCTGGTAACGGTAGACATCGACAAAGATACTTCTTTCGAGAAATCGGTAGAACTGATTACTGCCGAGACGGCAAAATACCAGCTTGGCCGCCTGCACGATGCTTCTTACGGTTCTATGATTTCCGTCGCCAGTCTGAGAAGCGGAAATTTCGACGACTATTCTAAACTTTTTATCGAAATTCCTTTTATGGCACAAAAAACCGGGCTGCATATACAGCCCGGCGGAAAATATTTAAGAGCCTTTTATAAAGGGGACTGGAGCGGGATACCCTTGCGGTACCAGTCCATCCTCGAATATGCCGATAAACATGGACTGACTCTCTCCGGATTTTCTTATGAGAAAGGCATCAACGAAATGGTCGTTGAAAACATTGAAGATTATATTGTTCAGATTGAGATTCCCATTTGGGGATAAAGCAGACACATTGCGGTAAAATGTGATTTTACATTAAAAAGCATCTGCCTCACCATATGTTTCCAGCAGAAATTTCATACTCCGCTCACACAGCCATTCCCGAACATAACTTAAATGGTTATCCCATGTCTCAATCGCACCCAGAGCGTTATTATGCGTCCCGCTCAACAGCTCCCAACGCTCAAAATTCCGTTCGAAAGAAGCTCTTTGGCTTCTGGCTTCTTCTATCGTCTCATCGATTTTGCGTACAATTTCATCTGATTTCTGCACAAGAATATCAGAAACGAGCTTCTGAAATTCCCCGCTCTCCAAAAGCCGTTTATACCACGCATTCCCTTTTGCCCGAAGTTTATTCCATGAATCCCGTTCCGAATATACAAGCGTAATATTCCCTATGGAAATATCGTAATCCCACAGCGGGCCACGGCACAATTTTCCATTTTTGTCTTTGTACATATAAAAGCTCAGACCATCATCAATATCTATAGATTTTACCAGTTCGTCTACAATATATCCTTCCGCAAAGGAACGCATATCAAAATACTGGCTGGCCTCCTCGTAATCGTAAGTCCCCCCCTCTCCTGCCTGAAGCACCTGATAGGCATAATTCAGATAATTTTTCACATAATTTACCTGATCCTCTGTAATCATATCTGTATCCGGCGTCTTGATATTATAATGCTGCGTTGTATCAGATGGAAGTTTAAACCAGTCCCTATCCAACACCCCTTCCATCTCCCCATCTCCACGGCAGTCCATTTCCACTAAAAATCCAAGCCCTTCTCCCTCCGCCGTTTCATCAATTTCCACTCTATTTGTGCCTGTTTCTGTCTGCTCATTTAAGGTATATACACCCTGATACACACCATTTATATAAACTTCCACTGAGATACTCGTTGTTGTATATTTTTGTGTTTCAAATAAGCTGGCAATGGAATATGTAATATGATTTCTAATCAGGCTCCTGTCAATATAGTTTGCAAGCAATATCCAATCTTTTTCCTCCCCGCTTCCAAAAAGATTTATTTTTTTATCAAATTTCAGGCGATAAGGCTTCTTGCCTGGAAATGCCCAGGTAGAATGCCCTCTGCCACGGATACGCGCCGTTTTATCACGGAACGTATATTCCTCTCTCGTATTAAGGATATCAATTTCACATCCCACGTAATAATCTCTGGAATCAACCGCCATACCCTGTGTGTCAATTGCAATGACTGGCATACTGAGAAAATCATAATCATAAACCGCCTCTATGGTTTTATCCATATTCTCCCATGTATCTGTGCGCTCCATCTGTGTATTTCCGTCGCTCCACTGCACAAACTTATACCCCAGCTTCGCGGCGGGCGCCTGAACGGTCACAGTTTGGCCTCTTTCAGAGACAAACTTCTTTTCGTATTTCCCCTCGTCGTCAAAACCTTCACTTTTCAGGGAATCCACAGTATAATGAACCGTCCACGTATCTGTATCCTCTAATGCCGCTCTGCCGCATATGGTACAAGCTGTCTTTTCCGCATTCCAAGTATGTCCCAGCGCATACAATATTTCCTTCGTTGTATACTCACAGCCCTCATAAACACAGGAACTGTATGCTTTCCATCCTTCTTCCATGCACGTCGGAACTTTTTCCTGATTGGAAACAGTAAGGCTATGCCTTCCTGTCTTTACCACCGCCTGTCTATCTGCCACCGCATCACAACGGCTGCAATGCCTGGACTTTACGCCTTCCCTGCTGCATGTCGGAGAGACATCTACCGTAAATTCTGCTGAAAACCGGTGCCCTGGCGCGGGAATTTCTTCTGTTTCCTTTTTTCCGCATACCGTACAGCTTCGCTCCCTTCTGCCTCCCTCCAGACATGTAGCCGGAATTACTGTCTGCCATTCCCCGGCATGGATGTTCGACATCGTGCCAGGCTTTATCCGGGTGTCTGTTGCACTGCATCTTGAACAAACTGCCGTTTCTGTCCCATCTGCAGCACACGTCTCATCATGATTATACATATAATTTATAAAATTATGTCCCAACGCCGGAATCGTCTCCGTCTCCCTTCTCTGGCACAAAGAACAGATTCTCTGTCTACTGCCCGCAGTCGTACATGTCGCAGATGCATTTATCTCCCACCTTCCAAAACAATGGCCGCTGGTAATCAACGCTGAATTTTCTTTTGTCCGCGTGTGCTCTCTGCCACACGTTTCACATACTGCTGTCTCTGTCCCATCTGTAATGCAGGTCGCATCGTTGTTATAACGATAATGTATATACACATGCTCCAACTTACTTATTTT
The DNA here is from genome assembly GCA_004793585.1 of Hominisplanchenecus murintestinalis. GTDB lineage: Bacteria > Bacillota > Clostridia > Lachnospirales > Lachnospiraceae > Hominisplanchenecus_A > Hominisplanchenecus_A murintestinalis. Next base: position 188,414 of record SRZB01000001.1, read on the forward strand.
CGTCTGTTCTGTTTTCGCTTCACAGCGGCTGCAATGCCTGGACTTTTCCCCTTCTCTTTCGCAGGTTGCTGCTATATCAATCGTAAATTCCTCTGCGTAAGCATGGCCAAGCGCTGTCCCCGGCTTTGTCCTGGTATTAGATACCCCGCACATCTCACATACCGCTGTCTCCGTTCCGTCCTTCGTACAGGATGCGTTCCCATTGTAGCTGTAAACTGTATACGCATGCTTTCGTTTTTCTATTTTCGTCTGATCCGTCCCGGCTCCGCAGCGGCTGCAATGCCTGGATTTCATCCCTTCCTTCTCGCAGGTTGCTGCTATATCAATCGTAAATTCCTCTGCGTAAGCATGGCCAAGCGCTGTCCCCGGCTTTGTCCTGGTATTAGATACCCCGCACATCTCACATACCGCTGTCTCCGTTCCGTCCTTCGTACAGGATGCATCTTCATTATAACTGTAAGCCGTACACACATGGCTTAATTTTTCTATTTTTGTCTGCTCTGTTTTTACTCCACAGCGATTGCAATGCCTGGATTTCATTCCTTCTTTCTCACAAGTCGCTGCGGCATCAACCGTAAATTCACCCGTATAAGTATGACCAAGCGCAGGAATCGTTCTTGTCTGTGCATTCCCGCACGCACAGACAGAGCTCTGTTCCCCTGGCGCTGTGCACTCCGGTGCGGTCACCGTCTGCCACTCAGAAAAATGATGCGTATGCAGACTCCTGATTTTCACTGAAGCTCTCTGCCCTTTCCCTTTCAGCAGCTTCCCATACCTCGAATATTTTTCCTCCGGCACTGTGATGACCGCTCTTTTATGAATTCCTTTGAACGCATTTTTTCCTGCCTTTTTCAGACCCATCGTGTCAATACGAATCTCCTTCAGCTTCCGGCAGCCATAGAAAGCATTTTTTTCAATGCTTTTTAGGACAGTATTCGTTGTTACTGACCGTAAGCGCTTACAGCCTTTAAACGCGTTCTTCCCTATAGAGAGCACTGTCAATGTATAGCCGCTCTTTTTAATCTGCTCTTCCACGACAGCCTTTGTTATTCTCTTTGTCCGTGTGCCAACCAGTGCCACTCCCCCCCTGCTTCCTTTCAGTGAAAGCACTTCATAGCGGAATTTCCCGGCAAAAAAAGTCTCCCCTTTTTTTAGTTTTGATTTCTGTGCAGAATGGTTCAGCCAAACGCCGGGCGCCGGGCTCTTATCGTGAGCGTGCACTGAAACAGAACCTATTATCCCCAGCACAATGCCTAACGTAATTGCTATGAACAAAGATAAACTTGATTTTGTTTGTCTCAAATTCTGTTTCCCTCCATTAAATTTCCAAATTATATTTTATTTATGAAAAAAAGAAAGCCTCAGAGTATCAAAAATACGTAACTTCATACGCCGTGTATTCATAAGCAAAATGATACCCCAGCTTTTCTGCAAGGCTCACCGACCACTTATTCTGCGCATCCCAGCTGGGATACCACTCCCTCTTCAAACACTCCAGAATCAACTTCGCCCCGCATATACTTCCGATACGCCGCATAATCCTCATACTGCAATACCCAGTCCCTGCACCACGCTATTTTCCTGCAATGCCAAAACAGTTTTTCATCTATCATTTTTAATGTATATCCGCCCGGCAGTTCATCCACCGCCTTCTGCAACGCCTCTCTGTCAAAAACATCTTTCTCCTTCTTTATCGCATACCGAGCGACTCTCTTTGCTTTTTCCCCATAGCATTCCTCAATCAAATCCGCCCAATCTTTATCCTGCGGAACCATAATCATAAAGTCCCGCATATCCTGTCCCGGATGATACAGTACAAACTCTCTGTTACACTTCCCTGCAAGAAAGCAAAAATCTCCCAGCACCGCCATAGCAGAAACCGGGTCTTCCAGGGAATCCGCATAGATTTTTCCCACTACTCCCTGCCAATACTCCCACGGGCCCTTATACAGGTGTTCCTACTTCTATCAAATTTCCATCCGGATCGTAAAAACGAATGACCCGCTGTCCCCAGCTATGCGTCATCAGACGATTTACATACTCGATTGGTTCTGGATAATCATTCAGTTTCTTTGCAAAAGCATCGATATCTGCCTCTTCAAAATATAGCTCACTCATATGATTGCGTCCGATGCACTCTCTGTTCAGGAACTGCTTCCAATATTTTATGTCTTGAAGAACCAGCCCCTCTGTCATAATAACGTTGCCGTCATTGTCAAGAATCACTTCCAGTCCAAATAAATTCCTATAAAAAGCAATCGACTTTTCCATATCCTTAACCACAATTAGAATGTTCTTTAATTTCATTTTTCATCCACCACCTTCTCAAAAGCTGCTGTCTACGCCATTTTTCTCTGCAAATTTCCACAATGCATTACATTTGCTCATTTTTTTCTTTCTTAATTATCTTCTTTTTCCGGATACTCCTTATCCTTCCAGTACCACCACTTCAATTTTTCCGGTTCATGCTGTTCATGCTCTGCAAAATACACCGCGCAGCGGAATACATACAACACACATCTGTCATCCTGAAATCCTTTTTTCAGACAGTCCAAATGATACAGTTCTTCCGGACTTTTCCCCCTCAAATCTGCAATACAGCGAATCCCAATATTGTGCAGATGCTTTTCCATATTTGCCCCCACACCGGGAATTTTCTTTAAATCACTCGCTGGAATCTCTTTAGGAAATTGTAATTTTATGTAATTTTTCATCTACATCCCCTCATCTTTCCCCGCCAAAAACTTCTCTGTTTTTAATTTTCGCCTGTTGACACCTCTGTTAAATTTCACACATCCTTATTTTACTCCAAATTAAGCTGCATTTCAAGAAGCCTAAAAATAAAGTGCATAAGTTCTGTTACTGATAACTTACGCACTTTATTCAATACTCTCGAAAATACTAAATTCTCATAACGTGATACTCTCTATATTTGTCTGATAAAGTAGTATCCGCCTTTATTCATTCAAACTATACCACCACATATTTACAATCTGATTTTTCAGTTCCTCATAACTCCAAGTTTTCTCACTGCGAATCTTGCTATTAGGGTCATTGACATGGAACATCCCATTTTCATAACCAGTGAGCACAATAAAATGCCCATTATCCGTGAAATCTCCCGGCCCCATACTGCAAATAATCGGATTTCCGTAGGAAAGCGTATTTGCCATCGCATTTTCATCCAGCCCCAGCATCGTCCCTGTCACCCCGAACTCCTGGCAGCCATATGTCATCAAATCCCAGCTCGTATCCATCTCTTTCGTCAAAAATCCATTGTTCTCACTGTACGATGCTACCGTGTAAGGCGTAATGTCTGTCCGCCCTGTCAGCCCTGACGCTACCATAGCAATACAGGTCGGTCCACATCCACTGACTGCCACCATACTTTCTCCATAAGTTCCGTAGCCCCATCTTTCATCCCACTGCAGAAGCAGAGGAATCTCGCCTTGTACCGGAGCCTGTCCAATGCTTTCCTCACACGGCACATCTTTCTTATCCCAGTAATCCAGCACAAAGTCCAGTGTCTCAATATTCTTTGAAAGCATTTTCAGCACCCTCTCCGGATACAAGTCAGCTTTTTCCACTACATCGCTAATCCGCGAGTCCTGTTCCTCCATCTCCAAAAGTTCCTTTACATAGGGCACATCCGCATTTTTTTGAGGACTTGGCTTGCTCCCCAAACCGTCCTGTTTCAGAACTGCGTCACCCGGCAACGTTCTGGAAACCTCCACCCCTGCTCCCTCCGCCTCAGAGGGAAGAATATCTTTCAGTACCCATACAGTCCCCAGCACAATTGCCAGGCTTGCCGCGCAAACCAGGATGCGTCTGATTCTTCGCATCTGTTTCATACGGCGGCGCCGTCTTAAATGCCTTTCGTAACTCCTGCCCTGTCCCCGATAATTATCACTCTGTCTTGCCATTTTGTGCATTTCTCCCCTCAGTATTACTGTCACTGCTTCACGGCAGCTGCTCTCAAACGCCTGTCAGTAACTATTTATATTTTATCGAAAATGTAACAGGAAATCTTCATTATTTTGTAAATGTTTTTTAAGCGCAGGACACATATGAAAAAGGGAACACCGCATTTCCGCAGCATTCCCTGAATTTTTCTAAAAATTATGTAACAGTTCAGCCTTCGGCTGAACTGTTACATAATTATTACTCTTCTTCTGTTTCCTGCGCCGGAGCAATGCTCTCAAGAGCCTTCATGCTGAGGCTGATTTTCTTATCTCCCTCATTGAAGTCAACTACTTTTGCATCAATCATCTGTCCGGCTTTCAGCACATCAGCGGGCCTGTCCACATGCTCGTGTGAAATCTGGGATACATGCAGAAGAGCGTCCACGCCTGGCTCTAACTCAACAAATGCACCAAAATCTGTCATTCTGGCAACTCTTCCTGTCACCACATTGCCAACTGCATATTTCTCTGATGCAGACAGCCATGGGTTCTGATCCTCAAACTTCAAACTCAGGGCAATCTTATCGCCGTTGATATCTTTGATAAGCACGGAAAGAGTCTCTCCTACTTTGAATACTTTCTTCGGATTCTCCACACGTCCCCAGGACATCTCGGATATATGAAGCAGACCGTCTGCGCCTCCCAAATCGACAAACGCGCCAAAATCTGTCACATTCTTAACAACGCCTTCTACTACGTCGCCGACATGAATCCTCTCAAACAGTTCTTTCTGCATCTCGGCTTTCCTTGCAACAATAAGCTGCTTTCTGTCACCGATAACCCTTCTTCTGCGCGGGTTAAACTCACTGATTACAAACTCAATTTCCTGTCCTGCATATTTTCCGAGATTTTTCTCGTAAGTATCTGATACCAGGCTTGCCGGAATAAATACTCTGGCCTCTTCTACGATAACGCTTAAGCCTCCATCCAAAACCTGCGCAACAGTAGCCTTCAGCACTTCCTGTGTCTCAAAAGCTTCTTCTAATCTCTTATTTCCTTTTTCTGCTGCGAGCCTCTTATAAGTCAATGACACCTGTCCCTCGCCGTCATTAACTTTCAGCACTTTCGCTTCCATCTTATCATTCACATGGACGACATCTCGCAAATTGATGCTGGAATCATTTGAATACTCACTCTTCGTGATGATACCATCAGCCTTATAGCCAATGTTCAGGATGATTTCGTCCTCCTTGACATCAATTACAGTCCCCTCAACAACCTCTCCGTTATGAATTGTTTTGAACGACTCGTTCAGCAACTGCTCAAAGCTCATTTCTGACATTCTTTCAGAACCTCCTCAATTAAATTATTTGGGGTTGAAGCCCCTGCGGTAATACCTACGCAACTCATGGAGTGTAACTGACGTACATCCAAATCATCGAGTGTCTGTATATAGTAAGTATTTTCACATTCATTTTTACATATTTCAAATAGCTTACGGGTATTGGAACTGTGTCTGCCTCCAATGACAATCATACCGTCCGATTCCCTTGCAATACGACGTGCCTCCGTCTGGCGTTCCTCCGTCGCATTACAAATCGTATTTAAAACAATTATATCATAACCCTTTTCGGAAATAATTTCAACTAAATTATGAAATTTATTGTAATTAAATGTCGTCTGACTGACCAGGCACAGCTTTTTTGTACTGTCCGCCGTGAAATTCCGCGCCTCTTCCTCTGTCTGGAGCACTGTTACATCCCCCTGGCACCAGCCCCTGATTCCTTCCACCTCAGGGTGCATGGCGTCCCCGATAATCACAATCCCCGCTCCCTTCCTGCTCTCCCTCTCTACAATTTTGTGAATTTTCTTCACAAAAGGGCAGGTAGCGTCTACGAGATTCAGGCCTCTTGCTTCTATCCTTTCCTGTATTTCCCGTGACACTCCATGTGATCGGATGATGACCGTTCCACTCTCCAGCCCATCTAACTCCTCTTTGCTGCCGATTACCTTTACGCCTCTTGCCGTCAGGTCTTTCACAACTTCCTCATTATGAATAATCGGTCCATAAGTATAAATGAATCCTTCAGCTTTTTCCGCCTGTTCATAGACCTTATCCACCGCCCGCTTCACACCGAAACAGAAGCCGGCAGTCTCTGCAACCCTTACTTTCATCCTAACGCCTCTCTCGGTACAGAGAAATAATTCGCGCCGCCACTTCCTCAATATCCATCTCAGAAGAATCCACCAGCACAGCGTCCTCTGCCATTTTCAATGGCGCTGTTTCACGGCTCATATCTTTCCTGTCACGCTCTTCAATATCCTTCGCTATCGCCTCAAGCGTACACGCCTCTCCCTTTTCCTGCAGCTCACGGAACCGCCGTCCGGCTCTGGTTTCCACGCTTGCCGTCAGATATATTTTCAGCTGGGCATCCGGCAGGATATTGGTTCCAATGTCCCGTCCGTCCATCAGCACATCTGCCTTTACCGCTAAGTCTCTCTGCAGCGTCAGCAGCGTTTCTCTTACACAAGGCTTAGCAGCAGCAGCCGAAGCCATATTTCCCACTTCCTCATTCCTGAGCTGCCCTGTGACATTCTCTCCATTCAAAATTACCTGCTGCTCGCCATTCTCATATTCAATGCTTATATGAATCTGCCCGCAGGCACGCAGAAGCCCTGCTTCGTCCTCAGGCGAAATCCCATTCTTTATCAAATACAGTGCGACCGCCCGGTACATCGCCCCTGTATCCACATATATGAAAGATAATTCCTTTGCGACCCGCTTCGCAATCGTGCTCTTTCCCGCACCTGCCGGGCCGTCAATTGCAATATTAAAACCCATTCCAAACCTCCGATTATTTTCTTATGGGATGCTTGTTCCCGCCGCATAGCCTGTCGACCATGCAATCTGCAGGTTAAACCCGCCCGTCACCGCATCCAAGTCCAGTACCTCCCCTGCAAAATAAAGACGGGGAACCAGTCTGGACTCCATGGTAGAAGGATTTACTTCCTTTACATGGATACCTCCTTTTGTGATAACAGCTTCATTATAAGCTCTCAGCCCTGTGACGGTCAACTCAAAATTCTTTATCAGCTTTAAAAAATCATGGCGCTCTTCCCTGGAAATCTCATTACTCTTCTTTTCCGGCAGTATCCCGGATTTCTCTATCATGACCGGAACCAGCTTTGCCGGAAATAAATTGTTGATTGAATTTTTAAACTGCTTATTTCTCGCTTCTCCAAATTCATGCAGCAGCCTGCGGTCAAGCTGTTCTTCTGAAAGCGCAGGCTTTAAATCAATCACCATCCTCAGCTCTTTCTTCTTGATTTGTTTCTGAATACGGCTGCTTGCCGTAAGGATAAGCGGCCCTGTCACTCCAAAATGCGTAAACATCATCTCCCCAAACTCTTCATACAGGCATTTCTTCCCGTCATAAATGCACACACGTATATTTTTAAGAGAAAGCCCCTGCAAATCCCTCACCACATCTTCCTTCACATTTAGCGGCACCAGGGAAGGCGACAGCTCTGTTACCTTATGCCCCAATGCCTCCGCAAAGCGGTACCCGTCCCCAGTGGAGCCTGTACTCTGATAAGAAAGTCCCCCGGTAGCAATCACCACCGCGTCCCCTTCGAGACATCTGCCATCCGCCAAACGGACTCCCTGTGCCTGTCCGTCCCTGGTAAGTATACCGGAAACCTCCGTACTCAGATGTACCCGGACGCCCAGGCGTTTCATCCTGCGCTGCAGCGCCCCAATCACATCAGAGGAATGATCCGACATGGGAAATACCCTGTTTCCTCTCTCCACCTTGATTCTCAGTCCGCTCTCCTCAAAAAAGCGAACCGCATCCTGGTTTGTAAATCCATAAAATGCGCTGTACAGGAACTTTGCATTTGTACACACAGCATGAAACAAATCCTCCATATCGCACGCATTTGTCAGGTTACATCTGCCTTTTCCCGTAATAAAAAGCTTTTTTCCCAACTTCTCATTTTTCTCATATATATGGACCTCATGCCCATGTTCCGCTGCCGCCGCTGCCGCCATCATCCCGGCTGCGCCGCCGCCAACGATCATCACTTTACTCATCTTATACCCTGCCTCTGCTTTTTCTCTGCATAAAGTATACCCCATACACTATAGAAGCGCAACAAAAGAATTCCTGTTTACCTTACCTTCCGGAATATGGTATCATAAGAGTATTTAGGAGGGAATGTCATGCAGATATTAATTGTAGAAGATGAAAGGAACCTGGCCCTGGCGCTGGGGCAGATTATGGCGGAAGCCGGATATTTTGCAGACACCGCACACAATGGAGAGGACGGCCTGCGCTATGGAATGTGCGGTTTATATGATGTGATTATACTGGATATCATGCTGCCGGAGAAAAACGGTTTTGAAGTGGTAAAAGAACTTCGGGACAGACAGATTTCCACCCCCGTTATCATGCTCACTGCCCGGGATGACGTAAAAGACAAGATTTCCGGTCTGGATTCCGGAGCGGATGATTATATGACAAAGCCTTTTGTACCGGAAGAACTGCTGGCGCGAATCCGTGCATTGGCGCGGAGGCAGGGCGGGCTGCTTCCGGAAGAGCTGATTTTTTTCGATTTAGTACTGAACCTCTCTTCCCGTGAACTTTCCTGCGGCTCCAAATCCATTCACTTGGGACATAAGGAATTCGAAATCCTGAAAATTCTCATGTCTAACCCCGGAAACATTTCTTCAAAAGAAACTTTCCTTACAAAAGTATGGGAAGGCAGCCCTTCCGCTGAAGGTAATAATGTAGAAGCATACATTTCATTTCTTCGGAAAAAGCTCTCTTACTTAGGCTCTCATGCGGAAATTACCACGGTACGGAAAGTAGGCTACCGCCTTACACAACCATAAAACAGGAGGCTCTTTCATGATACATAAGCTGCGTAAAAAATTTATCTTTATCAACCTGGGTATCGTCACCCTCTTCCTTTTCTGCGTACTGGCATCTGTCTGGCTTTCCAGCTTCCATCACCTGAAAGCAGAAGCTCTGAATGTACTGCGCCGTACCTTAAACCTGGAACGGATGACTCCTCCCCCAAAGCTGGAACCTCCTAAGAAAGAACCGGGACATTTCCCTCCGCTAATGACGGTATTTGCTGTAGAAATATCTCCTGACGGCTCCTGGGAGACCGTATATGAAAGCGGCACGCAGGCATCTGCATCCCTGATTGAAAACGCCATCAACGCCGCTAAGAAAACCGGAACGTCCGAAGGAAACCTGCGCCGCCTTTCTCTCAGATTCATGGCGCGTCCAAACGCCGAAAAACTCCGTATCGCATTCATTGATACCACGTTCGCGATAGCTTCTCTGAGGAATCTTTTCTTCACCTGCCTTCTGATATTGGCAGGAAGCGTCCTTATATTGTCTGCCATCAGCTATTTTCTCGCAAAATGGGCGCTCCGCCCCGCGGAAAATGCCTGGAACCGACAGCAGCAGTTTGTCGCAGACGCTTCCCACGAACTGAAAACACCTCTCACTGTCATCCTTGCAAACCTCCGGATTCTTCTATCCCACAAGGAAGATAGCATCGCCAGCCAGGAATGCTGGATAAAAAATACCCAGTCGGAAGCCGAAAGTATGAAAAACCTGGTAGAAGAGCTGCTGTTCCTCGCACGCTCAGACGCCAATCTTGCTTCCGTCCCCAAAAGCGCACAAAATCTTAGCGATTTAACCTGGAACACGCTCTTACTCTTTGAACCTGTCGCCTACGAACAAGGCGTCACGATTTCAGAAAATATTATGCCTGATTTAATGGTTTTCGCCGACTCGGAACAAATCCGGCGCCTTCTCACTATCCTTCTGGACAACGCCTGTAAGTACGCTGAAGGCGAAAAGCATGTCACACTAAACTTATCTTGCCAGAGAGACACTATTTTCCTCACTGTAAAAAACACGGGAAAACAGATTCCCGCAGATGAACTCCCCCTTCTGTTCGAACGCTTCTACCGCTCAGATAAATCCCGCACAAAAAGCGGCTATGGGTTGGGACTTTCCATAGCACAGGCAATCGCCCAGGCGCACCACGGAAAAATTTCCGTAGAAAGTACAAAAGAAACCACAAGCTTTACAGTAACCCTCCCTCTCATAAAACAAAAAAACATAATGAAATCGAGGGAGTCTTAACAGCCCCTCGATTTCATACACTCGCCCTTATATCATTCTTTATCCTTAATTCCCCGTCGGTATAAACGGACGGATTACTCCTGCCACATTCGCAATCGGCATCGTCTGGAGCCATACTTTCCCCGGTCCTGTAATCACCGTATTAAACAAGCCTTCTCCGCCCAGCAGCTTATTTTTCATCCCCGGAACGGACTGGATATCAATCTGGCAGTTTGCCGTCATAGCCGCCAAATGCCCCGTATCTACCACGATCTTCTGTCCCGGCTGTAATTCATATTCAATCACATGTCCGTCAAATTCGGCAAATGCCACGCCGGTTCCGCTGATTTTCTGAAGGACAAATCCTTCCCCTCCAAATAAACCCGCGCCAACTTTTTTATTCAAATGTACGGAAAGCTCCACTCCCATCTCACTGGCCAGGAATGCGCTTTTCTGGAAAATCATTTCGTTTTCCTTATGAATCTGAAACGCCCGGATAGACCCCGGAAAACTGGAAGCAAATGCAATCATACCGTCGCCCTGAGCCGTATAGACATTCTGGAACATCTTTTCACCGGAAAACATTCTTCCGAAAGCCTTTCCGATTCCGCCGTTCGTTGTCGTTTCCATTTTCATATTCGGCGACATCCAGGACATGCCGCCGCCCTCTGTAATCATCTTCTCCCCTGCGTCCAAATAGCAGATCACAACCGGAAGCGTTTCTCCCTTAATTTCATATCTCATGCTTTTATCCTCCATAAATTATAAAACATAGTATTACAGACTATTACTCTGGAACTTTTAATCATAAATAGATTCCAGTTCAAAGTCTATTATTTTTCCTGTTTTTGCATGGATTTTTATGTCATATTCGTATTCATCTTTCACGATTTCCACTTCATAAACAGGCACGCCGTCATCCCTGTCAAACTTTGCTTTTATGACAGTTCCGCCCTTTGATTTTTCCAGGGCGGCTTTCCTTGCCTTTTCCAGACCGATATAGTTTTTCTCATCTTTTGCACTTGAGGTAAATTCCCAGTCATATTCCAGGAGCTTCCCTGTCCTGGCATGAAATTCTAATTCATACTTTTTGCCGCCTTTTTTCATCTTAACCTTGTATATTTCAACACCATCGCTGCGTTTTCTCACAAGGCTGTTAATGCTGCCGCCCGGAACCCTCTTTTTCGCCAGCCTTCTGCACCTGCTCTGGCTTATAAGGTTTCCGCTGCCTCTTTCAACATACCAATCCCGTATTTCCCACCCATAAGCAACCAATTTTCCATCCGAAGCACGGTATGTAAGGTCATATTCCTTCTTTCCTTTTAGCAAACGCGCCTCATAGACAATTATTCCCTTTTCATAGTCTTTGTCTACCTCAATGATATGCGCACCCTTCACCTCTTTTTCCGCCAGACTTTCTAACTGATGGAATGAAGTGATTTTTTTCGCATATACAGTACTGGGAATACATAAAATACCGGCTGACATAATACATGCCGCCAAAACCGCCATCCTGCGCCTGCTGCATCTCCTCATACAACATCCCTCCTCAATTCAATGAAATCTAAACAACTGCTGTCTCCATGCCTTTCATTTCAGCCGATGGTTATATTTAGTATATCACGAAACCGCTGCAATATCAAGCAATGTAAGTTTCTTACTATCCGTATTTTCCAGGCTCGTCACCAGTGCCCGTGCGGTGTCCATAGCGGTAAGCACGTTTACGCCCGTCTCAATGGCGTTTCTGCGAATCAGGAATCCGTCTCTGGAATGATCCACGCCCTGGGACGGTGTATCAATAACAAGATCTATCTCATGTCCCAGAATCAAATCCAGCAAATTCGGAGATTCCTGCTCTACCTTATTAATGCGGACCGCATGAACCCCTCCTGCATTCAAAGCCTTTGCGGTGCTCCCGGTCGCATAAATCTTATAGCCGAGCGCCTCAAACCGCCGCCCGATTTCCACTGCCTCCTCTTTATCCGCATCTTTCACAGTCATGATCATATTTTTATATTTGGGAAGACGGATGCCTGCTCCCAAGAATGCCTTATACAGCGCTTCATTGAAAGTCTTGGCAATTCCAAGACATTCCCCGGTAGACTTCATCTCCGGTCCGAGACTAATATCCGCACCCCGGATTTTCTCAAAGGAAAATACGGGCATCTTAACCGCAATATAGTCTGCCTCCGGCGCAAGCCCTGTGGAATAGCCCAGCTCTTTCAGCTTATGCCCCAGAATCACTTTCGCTGCCAGCGGTACAATCGGGATTCCTGTCACCTTACTGATATACGGTACGGTACGGCTTGACCTTGGATTGACCTCAATCACGTAAACTTCCTGCCTGCACACAACAAACTGGATATTAATCATGCCGATAACATGCAAAGACCTCGCCAGCCGCTTTGTGTACTCCACAATCGTTGCCTTCACCGCATCATCCAGACTCTGCGCCGGATAGACGGAAATACTGTCGCCAGAATGGATGCCCGCCCGCTCGATGTGCTCCATAATACCGGGAATCAGGATATCCTCGCCGTCGCATACCGCATCCACCTCAATTTCCTTTCCTGCCAGATATTTATCCACCAGGATTGGGTGCTCCTGTGCAATCCGGTTGATAATACCAATGAACTCATCCACATCCTCATCGCTAATCGCAATCTGCATTCCCTGTCCGCCCAGTACATAAGACGGTCTGACAAGTACCGGATAGCCCAGTTCATTTGCCGCATGTTTCGCCTCTTCCGCTGTAAATACGGTATGTCCGGCCGGTCTTGGAATGCCGCATGTTTCCAGAATCCCATCAAACAGTTCCCGATCCTCCGCCGCGTCCACGTTCTCCGCAGAAGTGCCCAGAATCGGCACGCCCATTTTCAGCAGCGCTTCCGTCAGCTTAATCGCTGTCTGGCCGCCGAACTGTACCACTGCTCCGTCCGGCTTCTCAATTCTCACAATACTCTCCACATCCTCCGGCGTCAAAGGCTCAAAATACAGTTTATCCGCAATATCAAAGTCTGTACTCACCGTTTCCGGGTTATTATTGACGATAATAGTTTCAAATCCTTCTTTGGCAAACGCCCAGGTACAATGGACTGAACAGAAATCGAATTCTATTCCCTGTCCGATTCGAATCGGTCCGGAGCCAAGCACCAATACTTTTTTTCGGCCATTTGTTCTCTCCGCCTCATTTTCTCCCCCGAATACAGAATAATAATAGGGTGTCTCTGCCGCAAATTCCGCCGCACAGGTATCAACCATTTTATAGACGGCAGTGATGCCATTCTCATAGCGCATCTGCTTAATTTCCTCTTCCGCTTTGCCCGTCAGTCTCGCAACCACATGGTCGGGAAACTCCATGCGCTTTGCCTCTTTCAGCAGCTCCGTCGTCAGTTCCTGTGTCTGAAGCGCCCGCTCCATCTCCGTGAGGATTGCGATTTTATCAAGAAACCAGATGTCAATTTTGGTAATCTCATGAATTTCCTCATAGGTAATTCCTTTTCGGATGGCTTCTGCAATCACCCATATTCTCCTGTCGTCCACAACTCGTAACTGTTTTTTCAGCCCATCTATATCCAGTGCGGTAAAATCATAAGACATCAGCGAATCCACATGCTGTTCCAGCGAACGGATGGCTTTCATCAAAGCCCCCTCGAAATTGTCGCAAATGCTCATCACTTCTCCGGTAGCTTTCATCTGTGTCGTTAGAGTGCGCTTTGCACTGATAAATTTATCAAATGGAAGCCTTGGAATTTTCACGACACAGTAATCCAGCATTGGCTCGAAGCTGGCATAGGTCTTTCCCGTAATCGCATTTTTAATCTCATCCAGTGTATACCCCAGGGCAATCTTCGCCGCTACCTTGGCAATCGGATAGCCGGTAGCCTTGGAAGCCAGCGCAGAAGAACGGCTCACCCGGGGATTCACTTCAATTACACAGTACTCAAAGCTATTCGGATGCAAGGCATACTGCACGTTGCATCCTCCGGTAATGCCAAGCGCACTAATAATGTTCACTGCGGAACGCCGAAGCATCTGATACTCTTTATCCCCCAATGTCTGGGAAGGAGCCACTACGATACTGTCCCCGGTATGTACGCCCACCGGGTCGAGATTCTCCATATTGCAGACGGTAATACAATTCCCCATACTGTCACGCATCACCTCATACTCGATTTCTTTCCAGCCAGCGATACACCGCTCCACCAACACCTGTCCCACACGGGAAAGACGCAGGCCATTTTCCAGGATTTCCACAAGCTCCTCATAGCAGCCGGCGATACCGCCTCCACTCCCTCCCAGCGTATAAGCCGGACGGAGTACAACCGGATAACCGATTTTCTCTGCAAATGCCACGCCATCCTCTACGCTCTCTACAACCAGTGATGCCGCTACAGGCTCGCCGATTTGCTCCATCGTGCTCTTAAACTCCAAACGGTCCTCTGCCTTCTTAATGGTCTGTGCAGTCGTTCCAATCAGCCGGACCCCCTGCTCCTTTAAAAAACCGGCCTCCTCCAGTTCCATCGCCAGGTTCAGCCCTGCCTGTCCGCCCAGGGTGGGAAGCACGCTGTCAGGACGCTCCTTTAAAATGAGCTGCTCCACCACTTCCATCGTCAACGGTTCAATATATACCTTATCCGCAATGTCCTTATCTGTCATAATCGTTGCCGGATTAGAATTCAGCAGAACCACCTCAATTCCCTCTTCTTTCAGGGAACGGCAGGCCTGTGTGCCTGCATAGTCAAATTCCGCCGCCTGTCCGATCACAATCGGTCCGGAGCCAAGCACAAGTACTTTCTTAATCGCAGGATTTTTTGGCATTATTAATTCACCTCCATCATGTTCAGAAAACGGTCAAACAGATACCCGGAATCTAACGGTCCCGGACACGCCTCCGGGTGAAACTGTACCGTAAAAATATTTTTTTCTGTATACCTCAGCCCCTCGTTGGTTCCGTCATTTACATTCACAAAAGCCGGAACCGCCACCGACTCATCAAGTCTTTCCGTGTCCACCACATAACCATGGTTCTGGGAAGAAATGTAGACTCTTCCAGTCTGTAAATCCTTCACCGGATGATTTCCCCCCCGATGCCCATATTTCATCTTATAAGTGTCTGCGCCGTTCGCCAGCGCCATCAGCTGATGCCCCAGGCAAATGGCAAAAATCGGGATATCCGTCCGGTATAGCTTCTTAATTTCTTCAATAATCTCCGTACATTCTTTCGGGTCGCCCGGTCCGTTAGAAAGCATGATGCCGTCCGGTCTTGAAGCGATAATTTCTTCCGCCTTTGTAAATGCAGGGTAAACCGTCACCTCGCATCCCCTGCGATTTAAAGAGCGGGCAATATTCCTCTTTATTCCCAAATCCAGAAGCGCTACCCTTGCCCCGTCTCCCTCCAGTACATATTTTTCCCGGCATGTCACACGCTCCACCACTTTTCCTGTGCTGTACTTTGCAAGCTTTGGCAAAATTTCTTCTATTTTATAATCTTCATTCGTAGTAATCATGCCATTCATGGTGCCCTTCTCACGGAGAATCTTTGTAAGAGCCCTGGTATCAATGCCGGAAATTCCCGGAATATCGTGCTCTTCTAAGAAGTGCTGTATAGTGTTTTCGCTTCGGAAATTTCCGGAAATACGGGAGAGCTCCCTTACGATGTAGCCATCCGGCCACGGTCTTTCAGATTCTATATCTTCATAACAGATGCCATAATTGCCGATGAGAGGATAAGTCATGACGACTGCCTGTCCCGCATAGGAAGGGTCTGTGAGCACTTCCAGATATCCTGTCATAGATGTGTTAAATACAATCTCACTGATGATTTCTCTCCCGGAACCAATACTGATACCAGAAAATACCGTACCGTCCTCTAGTATTAGAAACGCTTTCATTTGCCACCTGTCCTTTCGTGTTTCGTAAAAAGTCTGCCTTTTACGGATAATTGCATAAAAAAGGCAGGCATCTCTGCCGGAAGCAGAGTGCCTACCCCTCCCCTTTGACGGGTATTCTTTAATAAATACTCAAATTGGTAAAATTCTACCACAAAAAATTTTGCATTTCAACCTTTATTTCTGTTTGTTTTCAATTTTGTTTTTCTATGCGTCCAGAAACATTTTCATTACCCGGTTTACCTTATCCCCCCATTTCCCAAAAATAAAATGGTTTGCCTGCGGAATAATCACCAGTGTGCTGTTTGGCAGGGACGCCGCTATTCTCTTTGTATGCTTCTCTTTAATCATATCCTTCTCGCCTGCCAGCACCAGCACTTTTGCCGTAATCTTCTTCAGCCGCTCCGGCCGGATATTCGGCTCGTGAATCATCAGGCCGATAATATCTGCTTTCAGCCGCAGCTTTGGCCAAATGCGCGCGCCAGCCTCAAAAAAGGCATGTCCAAATATTGTAGGAAGCTGATACCGCATTTTCACCCCTCTTGGATTCAAGTTTGCCCCTGACAGCACCAGCCTGTCATAAGAAACATCGGTATTGAGCGCCATTTCCAGCACAATATTTGCACCATCGCTAAACCCCACCAAAGTAACATCTTCCAGATGCAGCTTCCCAATCAGGGAAACTGCATCCATTGCTATCTGCTTAATTGTCAGAGACTTTTCACTGATCCCCGAATTCCCATGCCCGCGGCTGTCCATAGTAACTATCTTGTAATCTGCGGCAAAAAATTCTATCTGTTTCCTGAAACACGTCCAATCTTCCCCATTCCCATGAAGGAAAAAGAGCGTCTTCTCCCCTGCACCATAAATTCTGTAATAAATATTTGCACTGTGTATCTTGAAATATCCATGCTGTCTCGGTTCAATCATAGACCTTCTCCCGCCGCGCTTTTACTTAAACCGCAAAACCCCGTTTTTCTCAGAATCTTCCAGAATCCTATCAAGCATCGCGTCGAACTCATCATCGTCATAATCATCGTCATCGTCGTCGTCATCAAATTCCATATCTATTTCACAATACTCATAAGCAGTCACGTCAGCCTTGTCCGTCTCATACAGCTCACGTATCACCTTTTCTGCTTCTTTCTTAGATGCTTTCACTGCAATGTCATCCTCTGGGCCATTCAGCGCCAGCACTTCATCCTCTTCAACATAAGAAGCCTTGCTCACTTCCATTACGCTCAGATTTTCAAACTCGTCTTTGTACAATACTTTCATCCCGTTACCTCCTGCCATTCTGACATTTATTTGCTGTTAATATAAGGAATCAAGCCTTCAGCCTTAATGATTTTCTGCATGAACTCCGGAAACGCCTGGCCTTTAAATTCGGTTCCTTTTGTCTTATTATAAATCATTCCATTGTCAAAGTCCACCTCTACTTCATCTCCCGCTTCAATTCCTTTCGATGCTTCCGGGCATTCGATAATAGGCAGTCCTATATTAATGGCGTTTCGGTAGAAAATCCGTGCGAAAGTCTCAGCAATTACGCAGCTCACCCCCGCCGCCTTAATGGCGATCGGCGCATGTTCCCTGGAAGAACCGCAGCCAAAATTTTTCTCTGCCACAATGATATCCCCCTTCTGCACCTGGTTCACAAACTCTTTATCAATGTCCTCCATGCAGTGTGTCGCCAGCTCCGCGGGATCAGAAGAATTTAAGTATCTTGCCGGAATGATTACATCCGTATCTACGTTATCACCATATTTAAAAACTCGTCCGTTTGCTTTCATTTTCTCTGCCCTCCTATAATCCTAATTCTTCCGGCGCTGAAATCTTTCCTGTTACAGCGCTTGCCGCCGCCACTGCCGGGCTTGCCAGATATACTTCCGAGTCCACATGTCCCATACGACCTACAAAGTTGCGGTTTGTTGTAGAAATACAGCGTTCTCCGGCTGCCAGGATTCCCATATAACCGCCCAGGCATGGCCCGCAGGTAGGCGTGCTCACCACTGCCCCAGCCTCAATAAAAGTTTTTACCAGCCCCTCTTCAACAGCCTGCAGATAAATTTTCTGGGTCGCCGGAATCACGATACAGCGTACCCCCTTCTTCACATGGCGTCCCTTTAAAATTTCCGCCGCGCAGCGCAAATCATCAATGCGCCCATTCGTACAGGAACCGATTACCGCCTGGTCAACTGCCACGCCCTCCGCAATTTCGTCAATCGTTTTTGTATTTTCCGGAAGGTGCGGGAACGCTATCGTGGGTCTCAGCGCACTAAGGTCAATCGTATATTCTTCCTCATAAACCGCATCCTCATCCGCCTCATATACCGTATAAGGACGCTTTGAATGTTCCTCCATATACTGGATAGCCAATTCATCCACAGGGAAAATCCCGTTTTTCCCGCCTGCTTCAATTGCCATATTCGCAATTGTAAATCTATCGTCCATCGTGAGACTCTTCACGCCTTCGCCCACAAACTCCATAGATTTGTAAAGCGCGCCGTCCACGCCAATCATTCCAATAATATGCAAAATGACGTCCTTACCGCTCACCCATTTCGAAGGTCTTCCGACTAAATTAAATTTAATCGCGGACGGAACCTTAAACCATGCCTTTCCCGTCGCCATTCCAGCTGCCATATCCGTGCTGCCTACCCCCGTAGAAAATGCTCCCAGCGCGCCATAGGTACAGGTATGGGAATCCGCCCCGATAATCACATCGCCTGCCACTGTCAGACCTTTCTCCGGAAGCAGGGCATGTTCAATTCCCATATCGCCCACGTCAAAATAATTTGTAATGTCATGCTTGCAGGCAAACTGCCGCACACATTTGCAGTGCTCCGCCGACTTAATATCTTTATTCGGGATAAAGTGATCCATGACCAGGGCAATCTTATCTTTATCAAATACCGTCTTTTTCGTCATTTTATCCATTTCATGAATCGCTACCGGAGAAGTGATATCATTCCCCAGAACCAGATCCAAATCAGCCTCAATCAGCTGACCTGCCTCTACATATGGAAGTCCGGCATGTGCCGCCAGAATCTTCTGTGTCATTGTCATTCCTTTCATCTGCTTTTCCTCCTCATATTTAATTTCTAAACATTCAGATATCCAAATTCTATGGACATTGTAGCACAGAATATACTATAATAGAAATATATATTGCGCATATTTATCATAATATTTAGTTATGGAACTGCCGCTCATAATGCGAAAGGAGTTTGTCATGGAGTCTAATTTAGCACAGTACCGAATTTTTTATGCTGTGGCACAAGAAGGAAATATTTCCCGTGCCGCCGCTTCCCTGTATATCAGCCAGCCTGCCATCAGTAAATCCATACAGAAGCTTGAGGAATCCCTGGGCACGCCCCTGTTTTCCCGCAGTTCCCGGGGCGTCCGGCTCACGGAAGAAGGCGCTCTTTTGTTCCAGCATGTGAAAATTGCGTTTGACTCCTTAAAGGCGGGAGAAGAACAGCTCCGTCAAATGACGGAGCTTGGCATCGGGCATCTTCGGATTGGCGTGAGCACTACGCTCTGCAAATATGTACTTCTGCCCTATCTCAAAAAATTTATTGAGCTTTATCCCCATATCCGTATTTCTATTGAATGTCAGTCTACCAGCCACACGCTCCAGCTTTTACAGGAGCGCCGGATTGATATTGGTTTCATTGGAAGACCCTCTTCCATGGGGAATATCACCTTCCATTCCCTGGGGGAAATCGAAGATATTTTTGTGGCTTCCAAAAGTTATATGGACAATCTCTCTCTTTCCAGTTCTACCGCCGACATTTTCCATGCGGCTACGCTGATGCTGCTCGATAAAGAAAATATCACACGCCGGTATATCGATGATTATCTGAAAGAACACCATATAGATCCCGGGAATCTATTAGAAATCTCCACTATGGATCTGCTTATTGAATTTGCAAAAATCGGCCTTGGCATTGCGTGTGTCATCCGGCAGTTTGTCCAGGAAGAACTGGATCGCGGCATTCTCCATGAAATTCCTTTAGGATTTCCCATCCATGCACGGGAAATTGGCCTGGCTTTCCCTTCTTCTTCCAGTCAGAGCCAGGCTTTGAAAACCTTTACAGACTTTTTCCGCTAGATATCTTATTTATTCCTATAATGTGAAGCACGTTACATGATTTTAACCTCATGCTGCCTTTCCAATTTATCTTGCACTCGTTACAAAAACTGCTTTTAAAAAAGAACTCATATGTAAGAATTTACGCTCCATAACCTGTAACATACAGAAAGCTAAATAAAGCAGCCGCCACTTTCCAGTGGCGGCCATCCATAAATCTTTAGTTATTAATCAGCTTATCCTCATCGCTCCAGCTATACAGCTTGCGCACTTCCTCACCCACAACCTCTGCCGGATGCTCGGCAGCGAGTTTCCTCATTGCTTTGAAGTGAGCCTGTCCGCCAGCCGGCGACATATCTAAAAGGAAGTCTTTTGCAAATGTACCGTCCTGGATATCGGAAAGGATTTTCTTCATAGCTTTCTTGGTATCTTCTGTGATGATCTTCGGCCCTGTGATGTAATCCCCGTACTCTGCAGTATTTGAAATGGAGTATCTCATGCCTGCAAAGCCTGACTGGTAAATCAAATCTACAATCAGTTTCATCTCATGGATACACTCAAAATATGCATTCCTCGCATCATATCCGGCCTCTACCAGAGTTTCGAAACCTGCCTGCATCAGCGCGCATACACCGCCGCAGAGCACTGCCTGCTCACCGAAAAGGTCTGTCTCTGTCTCTGTGCGGAACGTTGTCTCCAGCACGCCGGCTCTTGCACCGCCAATTCCCAGAGCATAAGCCAGCGCTTTATCCAGCGCTTTTCCGGTAGCATCCTGCTGTACTGCTACAAGACATGGAACACCCTTGCCTGCCTGATACTCACTTCTCACGGTATGACCCGGTCCCTTCGGCGCAATCATTGTCACATCTACATCCTTCGGCGGTACGATCTGTCCGAAGTGGATAGCAAAACCGTGGGCAAACATCAGCATATTTCCCGCCTCAAGATTCGGTTCAATATCTTTCTTATACATAGCAGCCTGTTTCTCATCGTTAATCAAAATCATGATGATATCTGCCTGCTTTGCTGCCTCTGCTGCTGTATAAACTTTGAATCCCTGCTCTTCTGCTCTCTTCCAGGACTTACTGCCCTCGTAAAGACCAATGATGACATTGCATCCGGACTCTTTCAGATTCAGCGCATGGGCATGTCCCTGGCTTCCGTATCCAATAATCGCAATCGTCTTCCCCTCTAATAAAGAAAGGTTACAATCTTCCTGGTAAAAAATTCGTGCTGCCATTTGTATCTCCTCCAAATCTTTGATATATATTTGTATCTTTCCAGGACAGCGGCACAGGCATGTCGGAATCCCGGACAGTTACGGTCGTATTTCCTACAGGTATCTCACATCGTCTGCACCTCTGGACAAACCTGTAATTCCAGTGCGTGCCAGTTCCAAAATTTCATATCCCATCAGAAGCCCGATAAATGCTTCAATCTTAGACTGGTTTCCCGTCATCTCTATCGTCAGGGAATCAACGCCCACATCCACGATATTCGCACGGAATATCCCTGCTGTAGATACAATGTCCTGACGGTGCTCCGCATCCGCCCGGACTTTTACCAAAATTAACTCACGGGTAACGCTCTCCCCATCCTGCAGGGTCTTGATATCTACCACGTCAATCAGCTTCGCAAGCTGCTTGGTAATCTGGTCGAGAATCAGCTCGTCGCCCCTGACAACTACCGTCATTCTGGAATATCTTGGATCGGCTGTCTCCCCGACAGTCAGACTGTCGATGTTATAGCCCCGGCGGCTGAAAAGTCCTGATACACGGCTCAGAACACCTGATGTATTGTCAACTAACATAGATAATACTCGTCTTTTCATAGAAAAACCTGCTTTCTCTGGCTTATTGCGCAGGATGCCGGAAATATTTCCGTCCACCCTGCTTTCGTTATGTCATTGTACCAACTATTAAATTCTTTGTCAACAAAAAACTGCTTTAACAGATTAAACCGTTAAATCAACCGTAAACAGATTACTGCTCACCGGATGAGCTTTCACTCTCCTCTGTATCGGAAGCAGACTCGCTCTCCTGCCCTTTTTCAGACAGCTCGTCCCCGCTGCTCTGGTAATTCTCATCACTGACTGTCGTATCCTCTGAAAAGCCTGTCTGGTTAATAATATAATTGCTCCGCTCAACTACATCATCCGACGGCTCATAATCTTCGTCGCCAAACAGGAAAATATGGAGCTGGTCTACATTCTTTTCCAAAGTCACAGGCACCTCATTGTACTTTCCGTCCTCCGAAGTCCTGTGCCAGAATGGGAAGCCTGTCGTCTCGCCTATCTTATAAGACAGCATACTCATCCCCATAGAAAGAATCTCGCTCTTAGAAATATTTGTGCTAATCTTTGGGAATACTTCATCCATCATCTTATTCAGCGTTCCGATGTCCGCGCTTTTCGCCTTATCCACGATTTTCGCAATAACCTCGCGTTGACGCAGGGTACGCTTATAGTCATTTCCGCCTCCATAACGGATTCTGCAGTACGCGGTCGCCTGAACGCCGTCCATGAGATATGTCCCGCCGCTTGGCAGTCTCTCATAGTCTTTCTCCGCTACCTTGGACACGCTGACACAGTAATTGCTCAAATGCTCTGCCTCTTCATCCGTAACAGTAAGTTCAATCCCGCCCAGCTCGTCAATGATATCCGTAAGCGCGCTGAAATCCACCATTACATACTTCGAAATATCCATATCCAAGTTCGTATTCAGCATACTCAGAGCCCACTCCATACCGCCGTTCGGATAAGAAGAATTTGCTTTTCCGTATCTGTCCTCCCCGATATTCAGCAGCGTATCCCTGTAAATGGACACCAGGTTCACCACCTTGGTATCATTGTTGATACTGGCAATAATAATCGTATCTGTATTTTCCTTTTTTTCGTCCACGCCGAAAAGTGCGATATTCATATATCCTTTCAGCGTAGGGTTTGTCTCCGCCGTCTTATTCACGACAACTTTTTTCTCGTCCAGCTTCTCTGTTTCCATCAGGTTCAGTTTTGAGTCAACCTGTATGTAGACATAGGCAACTCCGCATACCAGAAGAAGCAGGATAACTTCTACAACAAAAAGTATCTTCCTCCTCCTGTATTTCTTATAAGCCGCACTTTTCTTATCCACTTGTCTTTTTCCCATTTTCACATATCCTCTTATTTAATAAATCTGTCAATGGCTCTGTTCAATTCTTCAATCGCCTCTGTATCCCCTGTCTCTACCGCTTCCACCAGACAATGCTGGATATGGTCATGCAGGATGACCTTTCCCGTATTATTAATAGCCGCCTTTACTGCCGAGAGCTGAATCAGCACTTCGCTGCAGTCCCTCCCGCTCTCAACCATTTTCTTAATGGATTCCAGATGCCCGATTGCCCTTGCCAGGCGGTTGAGCACCGCTTTGGTATTCTCATGGGTATGCGTGTGCCCTCCATGGCAATGGGGGACATGTTCATTGTCATGAGCATGGATATGTGTATGCTCATACACACTGCCATCTTGTCTCACATGCTTATGTGGCTCCATTTGCTTCTCTACTCCTTCTCTGCCTGCCGCACAGCCACTTCAAGCTGCCGATAGGGTATTTCAATTCCCACTTCATCAAGCCCATATTTTATCGCCTCCGTAAGCCTCCATTTAGCCGCAAAGTAATCCTCCGGGCGTACCCAGGCTCTCCAGCCCAAATCCACCGAACTTTCATTCAGGGAATCTACAAAGACTTCAACCGGATCTGCCGCTAAAACGCTTTCTTCTTCCCTCAGAATCTTCTCAATCGCCTTCTTCGCCGTCTGGATATCTGCCTGGTAGGAAATCCCCACGATTTCCCGGATCTGCCGCTTTTCCTGCAGCGAGATATTCGTAAGGCTGGTATTCGATAACGTTCCGTTGGGCACGCTCACTGTCCGGTTATCCGGCGTCAGCAGATACGTATAAAAAAGGTCGATTTTCTCCACGGTTCCCTCGTTTCCACGGGCATCCTCTTTAATATAATCACCGACCTTAAAAGGCTTCATGATTAAGAGTATAAATCCTCCGGCGAGATTTGACAAGGACTCTTTTAAAGCAAGCACGATTCCGACCCCCATAGATCCTAAAAGCGCCGCTATCGAAGCTTCCTTTACCCCAAGATAACCTGCCAGCCCTGCCACAAGGATGATATACAGCAGTGCTTTAATCAGAGAATTCATAAAGTGCAGGGAACCTTCTTCCATCTGCGCCCGCACGAAAGAACGCTTCAGGATTTTTAAAAGGAGCGCTATCACCCTGGAACCGATAAAAAAGATAATCCCGGCTATCAAAAGCTTCAATCCGAAATCCAGCAGAGCCGGAATTTTGCCATTAATGTAAGAAAGCATCCTGTTTGCCTCTTCTGCTTTCTCCTGCACTACCTTCGCTACCTGTTCCCCCAGTTCTGTTTCCTGCATGTTTTACCTCGCACTCCGCGCCTTCACGTATTTCCCTTCTAAATCTTCTTTCAGATTTTTCTTCTTTGCCGGAGCCTTTCCTGTTTCACTCTTTGCCGCCTTGTTATCTTTTGCTTTCGGCGCAGACTTTGTATACGAGAAAATAGAAATTCCCATAGGCGGCACCTTAATTGTAATGGAATTCGGCCTGTCGTCGCATTCTTCTTTCTTTGACTGCTTAAGGCGTGGATTCACCGCGCCGCTTCCTCCGAACTCTTCCCTGTCACTGTTGAAGATTTCTTTGTATTTGCCCGCATATGGCACGCCAATCTTACGGTTTTCATATACCAGCGGCGAGAAATTGCACACAACCAGCAGGGTTTCTTCCCGTTTCTTTGTATTCCTTGTGAACACCAGCATATTTTCATTTCCTGAAATCGCATTGATCCAGGTAAATCCGTCCGGGTTATGGTCAAGCTGATACATCGCCGGATGCTCCCGGTAGAACTTATTCAGCGCCGTCATATACTCTTTCATCTGTCTGTGCTCGTCATACTGCAAAAGATTCCATTCCAGGGATTTCGCCTCCGACCACTCGCTGTACTGGGCAAAATCCTGTCCCATAAAGAGCAGCTTTTTTCCGGGATGGCACATCATGTAGCCATATGCCGCCCTCAGGTTCGCGAACTGCTGCGCCCGTTCCCCAGGCATTTTCCCTATCATGGATGCCTTTCCATGCACAACCTCATCATGAGATAGCGTCAGTATGAAATCCTCGCTGTAAGCATACACCATGCTGAATGTCAGCTCCCCGTGGGCGCCGCCCCGGAACAGCGGGTCTTTTGACATATAGTCAATAAAATCATTCATCCAGCCCATGTTCCACTTGTAGTCAAAGCCCAGCCCGTCATCCTCCACATCTCCGGTAATCTTCGGCCATGCCGTGGACTCCTCTGCAATCAGCAGCACATCCGGATACTTTTTCTTAAAAACAGAATTCAGATGCTTCAGAAATTCTATTGCTTCCAGATTCTCGTGGCCGCCGTACATATTCGCAACCCACTCACCGTCTTTCTTTCCGTAATCCAGATAGAGCATAGATGCCACCGCGTCCATGCGGATACCGTCTGCATGGTATTTTTCTGCCCAGAACAGAGCGTTCGCAATCAGGAAATTTTTTACTTCCGGACGGCCGTAATTGTAAATCAGAGTCCCCCAGTCCGGATGCCAGCCCTGCCGCGGGTCAAGATGCTCATAAAGGCATGTCCCGTCAAATGCGCACATGCCGAACGTATCCCGCGGAAAATGCGCTGGAACCCAGTCCAGGATCACGCCGATTCCCTGCTCATGCATATAATTCATAAAATACATAAAATCTTCCGGCGAACCGCAGCGGCTGGTAGGCGCATAATATCCGGTAACCTGATAGCCCCAGGACGCGTCAAAAGGATGCTCCATAACCGGCATCAGTTCCACATGGGTATAGCCCAGCTCTTTAATATATTCTGCCAGCATCGGCGCAATTTCCCTGTAATTGTAAAATTCGCGCTCCCCATCTTCTGGTTTTTTCCAAGAGCCAATGTGCATCTCATAAATAGAGATTGGCGCCTTTTTATTCTGCATCGCTTTACGCTCTTTGCGATAAGCGTCATCCGTCCAGGTGAACTTCGTCAAATCTGCTACGATAGACGCATTATCCGGGCGGACTTCCGCCGCATTGCCATAAGGGTCTGATTTCAGGAATGTCAAACCGCCTTTTGCCTTTATTTCATATTTATAAACCGTTCCCGCTTTCATCCCGGGTACGAATAATTCGAAGATACCGGAATCCCACAGCCGCCTCATTGGAAGACGCCTCCCGTCCCAGAGCACTGAATCACACACCACGCTCACCCGCACGGCATTCGGCGCCCACACTGCGAAAAGCACGCCCGTCACGCCATCGATAACCATTGGATGAGCGCCCAATTTCTCATAAATATCATAACAGATACCCGCATTAAATTTCTTCGTATCCTTTTCCGTAATCTGAGGAGCAAATGCATAAGGATCCGCAAACTCTTCCACGGCCCCATTGTCAAATTCTGCACAAATCGTATATTCCGGAATGGTCTTTCTCGGAATCAGTACTGCAAAAAATCCTTCTTCATCCTCCATAATCATCGGATACTCTTTCTTCCCGCCGGATACCTTCACGGATGCTTTCACAGCCGTGGGAAGAAATGTCTGTATCAGGACTCCATCCTCCGTGATATGCGGTCCTAAAATACTGTGTGGGTTATCCTCCTCTGAATACACAAGCGCTTCAATCGCCGCCCAATCCATCAGATTATATAGTTTTTCCTCCATAGCATACCTCCTGCTATTCCGTTTTCTTCCATTCTATCACAAATATACCTGAATCCGCAATAAAAGATGGCATTTCTTAACATTCTGCACGTAACAGTTCAGCCTTCGGTTTCCTGTTACTGGCATCAAGCCATGCAAAACCACTTCGTGGTGGCTTGACGCCCCTCAACCGAAACGCTATTTCACGGACTTTGCAGCAAGCGCAAAGTCCTGGGCTAAACTGTTACTTCTGCACAAAACTAAAAAGAAAGAGACACCGCCCTCTCACCGCGTCTCCCTCTTTCAGCCAACAGTCCGATTGCCGGAACTGCCGCGCTCCACTGCCAGGCATCCTTTGTTTAAAGTTCATGAATAAACAGCCCGCTCCGCAGTTTCGGCTCAAACCAGGTAGACTTTGGCGGCATAAGCAGCCCCTGGTCCGCTACCCTGTACAGTTCTTCAATAGACGTAGGGTACATGGCGAAAGCCGCCTTACAGTCTGTATGTACCCGCCGCTCCAGCTCTGAAAGCCCGCGGATTCCTCCGATAAACCCAATCCGGCTGTCTGTTTTTGGATCTGTGATTCCCAGAACAGGCGCCAGCACCTCCCTCTGCAGGATGGACACGTCCAATCCCTCAATAGGGTCGTCGCTTTCATACTCTTTTCTGACTGTAAGGGCATACCACTGATTCCCCAGGTACATTCCCATCTTTCCCTTTTTTTCCGGCAAATATGCTTCCCCACATTTTTCTACCAGAAATTTTTCTTCCACAGCCTCTAAGAATTCTTCTTCCGTCAGCCCGTTCAAATCATGCACAACCCGGTTATAATCCATAATAAAGAGTTCTTCACCCGGAAACAGCACCGAAAGGAAATAGTTAAACTCTTCCTCTCCTGTATATCCCGGTTTTTCAGCTCTGCGCTTCCTGCCTACTGCCACTGCTGAGGCAGCACGGTGATGTCCGTCTGCAATATAAATGCTGTCCATGCCTCCAAAAATCTCTATAATCCTCTTTACCGTTTCATCCTCCGCAATCATCCAGCCCCGATGCTCCACGCCATCTTCCGATGAAAATGCAAACAGCGGCTCTCCCGTCTTTACCCCGGCAAAAATTTCCTGGAGTGCTTCCTGTCTCCTGTATGCCAGGAAAATCGGCCCTGTCTGGGCGTTGCATACATCCACATGGCGAATGCGGTCCGCCTCTTTATCCGCCCTGGTATTCTCATGCTTTTTAATCACCTGATTTAAATAATCATCCACCGAAGCGCATGCCACCAGGCCGGTCTGGCAGCGTCCCGCCATCCTCTGTTCATACAGGTACAGGCAGGGCTTTTCCTCCCGCACAAATTCACCCTTCTCTACCATTTCCCAGAGTAAATCGTGCGCCCTCTGATACACCTTAGGGTCATAAACGTCTACGCTGTCATCCAGTCCTGTTTCCGCCCTGTCGATCCTCAAAAAACTCATCGGTTCTTTCTCTACCTGTATTTTTGCTTCCTCCCGGCTGTAAACATCATAGGGAAGCGCCGCGATTCTCGCTTCCAGCCCCTTCCTGGGACGGATGCCGGAAAATGCCTTAATCCTTGCCATAACAGCTCTCCTTAATTGAATTTATATATTTATGAATAAGAGAACAGCAGGGCATATGCGCAATTACTGCTGTTCTCTATGGATTTTACAGATACTATTTAATTACCCTTACCCTGAGTACGCCGTCCACACTCTTTAGACGCTCCAGTACCTCTGCACTTAAAGGCTGCTCCAAATCAAAGAGCGAGTACGCATAGTCCCCTTTACTTTTGTTAACCATGTTGCAGATATTCATGTCTGCATTTCCAAAAATAGAAGTAAACTGGCTAATCATATTCTTCGTATTTCTGTGATTAATCCCCACACGGCATACGCTGATGCAGTCTCCCATATCACAGTTCGGATAGTTCACAGAATTCCTGATATTTCCATTCTCCAGATAATCTTTCAATTCCTGAACCGCCATCACCGCACAGTTTTCCTCAGACTCTTCGGTAGACGCCCCAAGATGCGGAATTACGATGCAGTCCTTTTCTGCCGCGGTCGTATGATTCGGAAAATCTGTTACATATTTCCTGACTTTTCCGGTCTTCAGCGCCATGACCATAGCATTCTCGTCTACCAGGATATCCCTGGCAAAATTCAGAACTACTACGCCGTCTTTCATCATATTGATCGCTTCCTGGTTAATCATATTTTTCGTAGACTCCAGAAGCGGTACATGGATGGTAATAAAATCACATTCCCGGTAAATCTCGTTCACATCGTTGATATGCTTAATATTTCTTGAAAGCTTCCATGCCGCATCCACCGAAATATACGGGTCATACCCATAGACTTCCATGCCCAGATTCACTGCGGCATTTGCTACCAGGATTCCAATCGCGCCCAGACCGATGATTCCCAGCTTCTTTCCCTGGATTTCATATCCTGCAAACTGTTTCTTCTGCTTCTCAGCCAGCTTCGCAATCTCTTCGTTCTGACGTTCTGTCTGCACCCAGTTTACGCCGCCGATGATATCGCGGGACGCCAACAGCATTCCTGCCAGTACCAGTTCCTTTACACCATTGGCATTTGCGCCCGGCGTATTAAATACCACGATTCCTTTATCTGCACATTTCTCCAGCGGAATATTATTTACTCCCGCCCCGGCTCTGGCAATCGCCTCCAAGGTCTCCGGAAGCTCCAGGTCATGCATCGCCGCGCTTCTTACCAGTACGGCATCTGCCTCTTCGATGGTATCTACTTTTTCATATTCGTCGTCAAACAGTCCGAGGCCCGCCTCGGCAATTGGATTTAAGCATGTATACTTTAACATTTTACAGATTCTCCTCTTCAAATTTCTTCATAAACTCCACTAATTTTTCCACACCCTCTATCGGCATGGCATTGTAAATGCTGGCTCTCATTCCACCTACGCTGCGGTGGCCTTTCAGGTTCTCCAGGCCTGCTGCTTTTGCCTCTTTTACAAATTTAGCATCCAGCTCTTTGTCCCCGGTAACAAACGGTACATTCATTAGGGAACGATCCTCTTTTACCACAGTCCCATGAAACATCTTGCTCTGATCCAGAAAATCATACAGGATCGCAGCCTTTTTCTCATTGCGCTCCTTCATCGCTTCCAGCCCGCCCATATTTTTCAGCCATTTAAACACCTTCCCGCACATATAGATGCAGTAGCAGTTCGGCGTATTGTAAAGGGACTCCGCGTCTGCATGGGTTTTGTACGTAAGCATGGTCGGCGTGCCAGGCAGTACGTCCTCCGTAATCAAATCCTCACGAACAATCGCGATAACCATTCCCGCAGGTCCGATGTTCTTCTGCACACCGCCGTAAAGGATACCGTATTTCGCCACGTCTACAGGCTCCGATAAAAAGCAGGATGATATATCTGACACCAGCAGTTTCCCTTTGGTATTCGGCAGTTTCTTAAACTTTGTGCCGTAAATCGTGTTATTTTCACAGATATACACATAATCCGCATCCTCGCTGATTGGAAGATCGGAACAGTCCGGAATATAAGAAAACGTCTTATCCTCAGATGACGCGATTTTATTTGCCTTCCCGTATTTCTGCGCCTCCTGGTAGGCTTTCTTTGCCCACTGCCCGGTAACAATATAGTCTGCCACTTTATTCTTCATCAAATTCATCGGAATCATGGCAAACTGCTGGGAAGCGCCGCCCTGAAGGAATAAAACTTTATAATTGTCAGGGATGTTCATCAAATCCCTCAAATCCTGTTCTGCCTCTTTGATGATATCATCGAAAACCTGCGATCGGTGACTCATTTCCATAACGGACATGCCGGAACCCTTGTAATCCATCATTTCCTCTGCTGCTTCTCTTAGTACCTCTTCCGGCAATACGGCCGGACCCGCTGAAAAATTGTACACTCTGCTCACTTTTGTTTCCTCCTCATCAAATAAAATATTTCTAATTTTCTTTTTTTGCCAGGTCTTCCTGGTCAAACACATTTTCAATAGAATCTCCCGCCGGAACCATCGGGAATACCTTATCATCCTGGTCAATTACGCAGTCAATCACTACCGGACGTCCCAGGCTCATCGCTTTCTCCAGCGCCGGAGCCACTTCTTCTTTTTTCGTAACGCGTATGCCCACGGCTCCCATAGCCTCTGCCAGCTTCACGAAATCTACCGCGTCATTAAGAATTGTATTGGAGTAGCGCTTTCCATAGAAAAGCGTCTGCCACTGGCGCACCATTCCAAGCACATGGTTATTGATAACCACCTGGATAATTGGGATATTGTAGCGGCTCGCCGTAGCAATCTCATTCATATTCATGCGGAAGCATCCGTCTCCCGCAATATTGATAACCGTCTTCTCAGGGCGTCCCACTTTTGCGCCAAGGCTTGCGCCAAGACCATAGCCCATCGTTCCCAGACCGCCGGACGTGATAAAGGTATGCGGTTTTTTGTATTTATAAAACTGTGCCGCCCACATCTGATGCTGCCCTACCTCGGTGGTAATGATTGCGTCGCCGCCCGTTACTTTATAGATTTCTTCCACCACATAAGGCCCTGTCAGGATATCTTCATTGTAACGGAGCGGATATTTCTCCACCATGCCATGTACATAAGCCAGCCATTCATCGTGGTTGTGGTCTTCAATTTTCGTGTTCATGCGTTTCAGCACTTCCTTGACATCGCCAATCACACTGCAGTCCACCACAATATTTTTATTGATTTCCGCCGGGTCTACATCTATCTGGATAATCTTCGCATTTTTCGCAAAGGTCTTTGCATTTCCCACGACACGGTCACTAAACCTGGAGCCTATGGTAATCAGCAAATCACAGTGGGTAACTCCCAGGTTTGAAGCCTTTGTCCCATGCATTCCCAACATTCCCGTATACAGCTCGCTTCTGCCGTCAAACGCACCCTTTCCCATCAAACTATCCGCCACCGGAGCATGAACCTTCTCGGCAAACTCCATCAGTTCTTTTGCGGCGTCTGAAATCACGGCGCCGCCGCCCACGAAAATAAAAGGCTTCTTGGAATGGTTAATCAGCTCTATCGCTTTTTCCAAATCTTTCTCTTTGATGTACTCCGTACTTCTTTCTGTCTCATAAGGCTTTTCAGGTGTATATTCCGCACTATTTGCAGTCACGTCTTTTGTAATATCCACCAGCACCGGTCCCGGCCTGCCGGAACGCGCGATATGAAACGCCATACGGATTGTGTCTGCCAGTTTGTTTACGTCTTTTACTATATAATTATGCTTGGTAATCGGCATTGTCACACCTGCAATGTCAATCTCCTGGAAACTGTCGCGCCCCAGCATAGGCACTGCCACATTCGCAGTAATTGCCACCATAGGCACGGAATCCATATATGCGGTAGCAATACCTGTCACCAGGTTCGTAGCTCCCGGCCCCGATGTGGCCATACATACGCCTACCTTTCCTGTGGCGCGCGCATACCCATCTGCCGCATGAGCCGCTCCCTGCTCATGGGAGGTCAGGATATGAAAAATCTCATCCTGGTGTTTATAAAGCGCGTCATAGATATTCAGGATCGTTCCTCCCGGATAGCCAAACACGGTATCAACACCCTGTTCCTTTAAACATTCAATTACAATTTCTGAACCTGTTAATTTCATCTGCTTCCCTCCCATTTATCTTCCGGGTACTTCCAAGATAGCGCCCCGGTTTCCTGAAGTTACCATTGCCGCGTACCGTGCCAGATAGCCTGTCGTCACCTTTGGTTCCCGCGGCTGCCATTTCGCCCGTCTCGCCGCCATCTCTTCATCCGATACTGCAAGCTCCAGCTTATTCTCCGGGATGTTGATTTTAATGATATCTCCCTCTTCTACCAGGGCAATCGGACCTCCTACTGCCGCCTCCGGCGAAACATGTCCGATAGAGGCTCCCCTGGACGCCCCGCTGAAACGTCCGTCTGTAATCAGCGCCACGCTGGAACCAAGCCCCATGCCTGCAATCTCGGATGTCGGATTTAACATCTCACGCATACCCGGACCTCCCTTGGGCCCTTCGTAACGGATAACCACCACGTCCCCGGCAGAAATCTTTCCGGTAAGAATTGCCTCACACGCATCTTCCTCGCACTCAAATACCCGCGCCGGCCCTTCATGCACCATCATTTCCGGTACCACCGCCGAACGTTTCACCACGCCGCCGTCCGGCGCCAGGTTTCCGGTCAGCACTGCCAGGCCTCCCGTCTCACTGTACGGATTCTCAACCGGGCGAATTACAGCCGGATTCTTATTTACACAATTCTTTATATTCTCCCCAACTGTTTTCCCTGTCACTGTTATACATTCCGTATGCAGGAGATTCTTTTTATTTAATTCATTCATAACAGCATACACACCGCCCGCCTCATTTAAATCCTCCATATATGTAGGACCTGCCGGAGCCAAATGGCAGAGGTTCGGGGTTTTTGCACTGATTTCATTCGCAAATGTAATATCAAAATCCATGCCAATCTCATGAGCAATCGCCGGGAGATGCAGCATACTGTTTGTGGAGCATCCCAATGCCATATCTACCGTCAGAGCATTCAGGACAGCTTCTTCCGTCATAATATCCAAAGGTCGGATATTCTTCCTGTACATTTCCATTACCTGCATTCCGGCATGTTTCGCCAGGCGGATACGCTCAGAGTAGACTGCCGGAATCGTTCCGTTGCCTGGAAGCCCCATTCCCAAAACTTCTGTCAGGCAGTTCATGCTGTTTGCTGTATACATACCGGAACAGGAACCGCAAGTGGGACATGTCTTGCACTCGAACTCATCCAGTTCTTCTTCGCTGATCGTGCCTGCGCTGTAAGATCCCACTGCTTCAAACATGGAGGAAAGGCTTGTTTTCTTCCCCTGTACATGCCCCGCCATCATCGGCCCTCCACTTACAAATACGGTAGGAACATTGATGCGTGCCGCCGCCATCAAAAGCCCCGGCACATTCTTGTCACAGTTCGGCACCATTACCAGCGCGTCAAACTGATGCGCCATCGCCATCGCTTCTGTGGAATCTGCAATCAAATCCCTTGTCACCAGAGAATATTTCATGCCGATATGTCCCATAGCGATACCATCACATACCGCAATCGCCGGAAATACGATCGGCGTCCCGCCAGCCATAGCTACGCCTTGCTTCACTGCATTTACAATTTTATCCAGATTCATATGCCCCGGAACAATTTCATTATGCGAACTGACAATTCCCACCAGAGGCCGTTCCATCTCCTCTTTTGTCATGCCCAGCGCGTTAAACAGGGAACGGTGCGGAGCCTGCTGCACTCCCTTTTTTACGTTATCACTTTTCATATATATACCTCCTCATTTAAACCCTTTCTGCAATCAGGCTTCCCATTTCCACAGTCCCTACCTTTTTGCATCCTTCGGAATAAATATCCCCTGTGCGGTATCCTTCTGTCAGCACCTGCTTCACTGCCGCTTCAATAGCGTCTGCCGCCTTATCCAAATCCAATGAAAAACGCAGCATCATAGCAGCCGAAAGAATCGTGGCAATCGGATTCGCCAAATCTTTCCCTGCAATATCCGGCGCTGAGCCATGACTTGGCTCATACAGCCCAAACTTTGTCTCATTCAAGCTTGCAGAAGAAAGCATCCCGATAGACCCGGTCACCATACTGGCCTCGTCAGATAAAATATCTCCAAACATATTTTCCGTCAGAATGACGTCAAACTGCTTCGGGTCACGCACTAGCTGCATCGCGCAGTTATCCACCAGCATATGCTCCAGCTCCACGTCAGGATAATCCTTCGCAACATCTTCCACAACAGCCCTCCAAAGCCTGGAAGAATCCAGCACATTCGCCTTATCCACACTGGTTACTTTCTTCCTGCGCTTCCTGGCAATATCAAATCCCCGCTTCGCAATCCTGCGGATTTCATTTTCATCATAAGTCAGCGTATCCTTTGCTTTCCGCACGCCGTTCTCCTCTGTTGTACAGCGTTCGCCAAAATAAAGGCCTCCGGTCAGCTCACGCATAATCATCATATCAAAGCCGCCGCCAATAATATCGCTGCGCAGCGGACATGCCGCTTTCAGCTCACTATAAAGGTATGCAGGCCTCAAATTTGCAAACAGGTTCAGCTCCTTACGGATTTTCAGAAGCCCTGCTTCCGGCCGTTTGGACGGCTCCAGCTGATACCAGGGAGAAGTTGCCGCATCCCCTCCGATTGACCCCATCAGCACCGCATCACTGGCTTTCGCCTGTGCAATCACTTCGTCCGTCAACGGCACGCCATGTACGTCAATCGAGGCTCCACCCATCAGAACTTCCGTATAATCTAACCGGAAGCCATACTTCTCTCCTGCCGCATCCAGCACCTTGACAGCTTCCCTGACAATTTCAGGTCCGATTCCGTCTCCCGGAATCACCGTAATCTTGTAACCCATTATACAAATCCTCCATTTCCAAAACTGATTTCTCTATAAAAACACTATTTAATAAGGATGAAAGCCACCCTTTGCCGCTTTAGTATAATATAATAATGCATTTTCAGACAGATTTCAACCGTAAAGAATGGAATAAAAGCAAAAAAAGGCCGCTGCACCGCAGCGGCCTTTTTTTGCTTTTACTCCATGCCCTGTTTTTCCACTTCCGCAATCGCCGATTTCCGCATAGGAATGCGGCAGTTTTTGTTGCTTCCGAATTCAACAATCACATCTTCTTCGGTGATGTCAATCAGTACGCCGTAAAATCCGCTGTTCGTCACTACGCTATCGCCGATTTCCATTTCTGACAACATAGCTGCAACCCTTTTCTGCTCTTTTTTCTGCGGCCTGATCGCCATAAAATACATGATACCCACAATGATAATCACATAGAAAATGAGTACCCCGATTCCCATTCCTGCACCGGCCGCCTGCGTTAATAAATTCATTTTGTTTCCTCCTACGTCCTATACTGCTTTTTAAAATTTTTCCAATCTTATCTATCATACACAATTTGTCCCAGTACTTCAAGTGTTTTTCCTCAAGAAACAAAAATTAAAAAAACGAAAAAAATGCTTGCTTTTTCATAGAAGTTGTAGTAACATAGAGAAGTCGGAAACGCATGGTCCGTTGGTCAAGCGGTTAAGACGCCGCCCTCTCACGGCGGAAACAGGGGTTCGATTCCCCTACGGACTGTTTGCTTTCATACACAGGAGAGCATAAAATGGGGAAACAGGGAGTGTTTTTCAACATTCCCTGTTTTGTATTTCAGAAATTTTCATTGTATCATGATTCAGGGCAGGTCTGCTTCCGCAGTCCTGCCCTGTTACTTCTGTTGGTTTGTATCTTTTATATCCTCGCCACGCCGCTCTCAACCGCTGCTTTTCTGACAGCTTCCGCTACGGCATCTTTCACCCTGCTGTCAAATGCAGCCGGAAGTATATAGTCTGCTGTCAATTCCTCGTCACTAACCAGCCCTGCAATCGCATAAGCCGCCGCCACTTTCATCTTATCATTGATATCCGAGGCCCTCACATCCAGCGCGCCCCGGAAGATTCCCGGGAAACAAAGGACATTATTTACCTGGTTCGGAAAATCCGAACGCCCCGTGGATATCACTGCCGCGCCCGCAGCTTTCGCCTCATCCGGAAAGATTTCCGGCGTAGGATTTGCACAGGCAAAAATAATCGGATCCTTTGCCATACTCCGAACCATATCCTGTGTAAGAGTCCCCGGAGCCGATACGCCGATAAACACATCTGCACCCTGAACCACTTCCGCCAATGTTCCCTTCTCATGCTTAAAGTTTGTAATTTTCGCCATTTCCTCTTTTATCGGATTGAGCCCTTCCCTGCCTTCATAAATCGCCCCCTTACGGTCTGTCATGATAACATTTTTCAGTCCCATGGACATCAACAGCCGGATAATTGCAATTCCTGCCGCGCCTGCTCCGGATGTGACAATTTTTACATCCTCCAGCTTCTTCCCTACCAGCTTCAGGGCATTGATAATACCCGCCAGTGTGATAACTGCCGTTCCATGCTGATCGTCATGGAAAATCGGGATATCACAGCACGCTTTCAGTTTCTTCTCAATCTCAAAACACCGCGGTGCAGAAATATCTTCCAGGTTCACGCCCCCAAAACTTCCAGCCAGCAGCTCTACGGTCTTTACAATTTCATCTACATCCTTGCTGCGGACACACAGCGGAATCGCGTCCACATCCCCAAACTCCTTAAAGAGTACACATTTCCCTTCCATAACAGGCATTCCGGCCTCTGGCCCGATATCGCCCAGCCCCAGGACAGCCGTTCCATCTGTTACGACTGCAACCGTATTCCAGCGCCGTGTCAAATCAAAGCTTTTATTCACATCTTTCTGAATTTCCAGACATGGCTCAG
Organism: Hominisplanchenecus murintestinalis; assembly: GCA_004793585.1. Classification (GTDB taxonomy): domain Bacteria; phylum Bacillota; class Clostridia; order Lachnospirales; family Lachnospiraceae; genus Hominisplanchenecus_A; species Hominisplanchenecus_A murintestinalis. Next base: position 225,557 of record SRZB01000001.1, read on the forward strand.
CAACGCCAGGCGTATACGCCAGGCTCAGCGCCTCTTTTGAATCAACAGCCGCCCTCGACTTTATTTCCAGCTTCCCCTTTAAATCATAATGCATCTTTAAAGACTCTTTTGCATAATCCATCTTTATTGTCTCCCTTCTATATCGACTTTTCCTTTTTTGAACGTGTCTGTCTTAATCGTTTTTGGCGCCTTTCTTTTCAGCTGTACGCTTTTCACCGATGCCTCTTCCCCTTCTTTCCTCAGCCTATTTTTCTTTGTGCTCTTTGCATAAAAACCACTGACTTTTTTCATTATACTACATCGCGATAAGAAATTCCACCGGATAACATCAAAAAGCAATCCGCCAATTTCATTTTAAATTGAAAGAAAAAGTTACCATCCTAATCTCCTCAAATGGTAACTTTGTCCTTAAATCTCTGAAATTTATTGAACCGCTTTGAATGCCTCTCCCAAATCCTGAATAATATCATCTATATTTTCTGTTCCCACCGAAAGCCTGATAGTATTCGGTTTAATACCCTGTTCAGTCAGTTCCTTATCAGTGCACTGGCTGTGGGTAGTAGTTGCCGGATGGATAACCAGAGATTTCACATCCGCCACATTCGCCAACAAAGAAAATAGCTCCAAATTATCAATAAAATCTTTCGCTTTCTGCGCATCTCCTTTGATTTCAAACGTAAAAATCGAGCCGCCGCCCCTGGGGAAATATTTTTTATACAATTCCTGCTGCACGGCATCCTCCGCCACCGACGGATGGTTCACCCTTTCTACCTGCGGATGGCCATTTAGATACTCTACCACTTTCAGCGCATTTGATACATGACGCTCCACACGGAGAGAAAGCGTTTCCAGACCCTGCAGCAGCAAAAATGCATGAAAAGGTGAAAGCGTCGCCCCTGTATCCCTCAGGAGAATCGCACGGATTTTCGTCACAAACGCAGCAGCGCCGGCCGCTTTTGTAAAGCTGATGCCGTGATAACTTGGATTAGGCTCGGTCAGGGATGGAAATTTGCCGGAAGCTTCCCAGTCAAACTTTCCACTGTCTACGATTACGCCGCCCAGCGTCGTCCCATGCCCGCCAATGAACTTCGTTGCGGAATGTACGACAATATCCGCTCCATATTCTATAGGTCTTACCAGATACGGCGTAGCAAATGTACTGTCTACCACAAGGGGAATCTTATGCGCATGTGCAATCTCTGCCACCTTTTCAATATCGACCACATCAGAATTCGGGTTTCCCAGCGTCTCGATAAAGAGCGCTTTTGTATTCTCCTGAATCGCCGCCTCTACCGCATCATAATCAAAAATATCTACAAATGTAGTCTGAATTCCATACTGCGGCAGCGTATGTGCCAGCAAATTATAGGAACCTCCATAAATATTTTTTGCTGAAACAATATGATCCCCGTTCTGAGCCAAATTCTCAATCGTATACGTAATCGCCGCCGCCCCAGACGCCACAGCCAGAGCCGCAACGCCGCCCTCCAGCGCTGCAATTCTCTTCTCAAAGACGTCCTCCGTCGGATTGGTCAGTCTCCCATAAATATTGCCGGCATCTGACAGCCCAAACCTTGCCGCAGCATGATCACTATTTCGGAACACATAAGAAGACGTCTGGTAAATCGGCACTGCTCTCGCGTCTGTAGCAGAATCCGGCTGCTCCTGTCCTACATGAAGCTGCAAAGTTTCAAACTTAAATTTCCTGTTTTCCCTTGTTATTTTTTTACTCATAATATGTCCTCCTCATTCTGTATAAATCTTCCATTCCATCACTGCTTACTCCGTAAATAAAGGCGTAGAATAATATCGGTCGCCCGTATCCGGCAACAGCGCTACTATGGTCTTTCCTTTATTTTCCGGGCGTTTTGCCAGCTGAATCGCGGCGGATAGCGCAGCTCCTGATGAAATTCCCACCAGAATCCCTTCTTTCTTCGCTATCAGTTTCCCAACAGCAAACGCATCCTCATTCTCAACCGCAAGAATTTCATCATAGATAGAAGTATTCAAAACTTCCGGTACAAATCCGGCTCCAATTCCCTGAATCTTGTGCGCGCCGCCTTTTCCTTCCGAAAGCACCGGAGATGCTGCCGGCTCTACTGCCACCACTTTTATTTTTTCATTTTTAGTTTTTAGATATTCTCCCACACCTGTAAGCGTTCCTCCCGTACCTACTCCGGCCACGAAAATATCCACTTGTCCATCCGTATCCTTCCAGATTTCCGGTCCTGTAGTCTGCCTGTGCGTTTCCGGATTTGCCGGATTCACGAACTGTCCCGGAAGAAAGCTTCCGGGAATCTCTTTCGCCAGCTCCTCTGCCTTGGCAATCGCTCCTTTCATCCCTTGCGCCCCTTCTGTAAGCACCAGCTCCGCACCATATGCTTTCAAAATATTCCGTCTTTCCACGCTCATTGTTTCTGGCATAGTAAGAATTATCCGATACCCCTTAACCGCCGCAATCGAAGCCAGGCCAATTCCTGTATTTCCTGATGTCGGCTCAATAATGACAGAGCCTTCCTTCAAAATCCCTTTCTCTTCGGCATCCTCAATCATACTCTTAGCTACCCTGTCTTTTACACTTCCAGCCGGATTAAAATATTCTAATTTTGCCAGGACCCTGGCCTCCAATCCCAATTCCTTCTCAATATTAATCACTTCCACCATAGGCGTGTTCCCTATCAACTCCAAAGCGCCCCGATAAATAGTTCCCATAATTCCTCCTTCTTTAATTCCTACTTATTTGATATGAATTATTTGATTTATCTGCATTATATTCCTGTTATTCCTACTTGTCAAGTATAAATTCAAACAACAAAAAAGCAGAGAACAGGAGCACATTATTCCTGTTCTCTGTTTTTTACTAATTGTCGGAAAATCTGTAATATTCATGGCCTCCATATTCAAATAGACGCTGCAGTGTTCCGTCAAACCACTGCGTATTATGTGATTCCGCACTGGAACGTGCCATAAAGAATAGCGCTCCTTCCGAATAATCCTCGCCAGCCAAAGCTCTGTCTACTGCCTGATATGTGTCATCTGTAATTTCCACAGTATAAATTCTGCCGTCCAGTGTAGGGGAAAACTGCGCCGTTCCGCCTCTTTTATCCCAGATTACTTCATAAATCGTATCCGGAAAACGGCTGTCTGCCAAACGGTTCAGCACCACATTCGCAATTAAAATTTTACTTTTAATATCTCCTCCTGTGGCTTCTGCCTCTACAATCCGCAGCAGAGAATAATAATCATCTGATGCCATATGGTTTTTGCGTACTGCCTGCTGTGCATAATAGCCAATGCCTCCAGCCCGGCTCGTCCCTTTCCCAAGAGCAATTCTGTTCAATGCGCCCCTGCGTATCTGGGAAGGGCCTACCAAAACTTCTTCATTTTCTGTTGTAATATTTACAGAAGAAACTGCTTTTGAATACTTTTCGATACTCTCTATCGAATTTGCAATCCCCATAACGCCTGTCTGCAGCCCTCCGGCCGCTACAGTTTCTTTCTCCCCGCCGCGCATATCCGAGGCATAAACCGCGTACACTTTGCCCTTACTGTCTCCGGAAAACCCCGAAAACAGCATCGACACTACCGCTACTACCGTCACACATGAGATTATCGTTGTAAAACTGCGTTTTTCCAGTGCTTTCATCCGACACAAGCTCTCTTTTAAAATCACCTGCATCAACCGCATACGGTACTCTCCTTTTTTCCAAAAATTCCTTAGCTTTCCAAGTACCTGCATTATATTGAATCTAAAAGTATGTGTCAAGGCGAATTTCACATTTTCGTAACAATTAACATGCGCATCTTAAGTCAAATTATCTATTCTGTAAATTATCCACTATTTTTCTGCTGTTTAAAAGCACAATTTTATAGAATATGCCCAAGGCTTCTATCTCGCCTTAGGCATATTTCCCAAGTGTTTTTGCGACATTTTACGACATTTCCACAATTTATCCTTCTATTTTAATTGCTTTTTTAGCATTTTCACAACCCGTAACATTTCTGCAATATTTGTATTTTTTTGTAAAATCTAGTCAGCCTCTTTGTTATTAATCGCCGTCAGCAGAGCATTTATGGAAGCCCTGATAATATCCTGGTCAACGCCTGCCCCCCAGTACATCCTGCCTTCTTTATCCCGGATTCCCACATACGCAATAGCCCTTGAGCTGGAGCTCTGCTCTAATGCATGTTCCTGATAAGTAATCAAATCATACTCCAGGCGGAACTGCTTTTTCAATGCATTGCTCACTGCATTCAGACGCCCGTTTCCTGCCGCAATAGCAACTTTCTGCTCGCCTTTATAATCTACAGTCACTTCAGCAATAATTCCGTTGTGCTGTTTAAAATGTACTTCTGTAATACTATACGGCACTGTGACATCTTCAAATTTCTTTTTGAACAAATCAAAAATTTCTTCCGGCAGCAATTCTTTATGCTGGTCGTCGGACACTGCTTTTGCCGCATACCCCATAGCTTCCCGCATCTTTGCCGGAAGATTCAATCCAAAATTATGCTCCAGAATATATCCTACGCCGCCTTTCCCGGACTGGCTGTTGATTCGGATGACGTCTGCCTCATAGTGTCTGCCAACATCTGTAGGGTCAATGGGCAGGTACGGTACCGTCCATTGTTCCTCGCCATGTTCTTCCCTGTATTTCATCCCCTTCGCAATCGCATCCTGATGGGAACCTGAAAATGCCGCAAATACCAATGCTCCGCTATACGGGCTTCTCATATCAATAGACATTCCTGTATATTTTTCATACGCCTCACAGATAGATGGCATATCAGAAAAATCCAGCTCCGGCTCAATCCCCTGAGAATACATATTCATCGCCAAAGTCACAATATCAACATTCCCTGTTCTCTCCCCGTTGCCAAAAAGCGTGCCCTCAATCCTGTCTGCACCTGCCAAAATCCCCATTTCCGCATCTGATACGCCGCAGCCTCTGTCGTTATGAGGATGCAGGGACACAATAACATTTTCCCTATATTTTAAATTGTCGCATAAATATTCCACCTGGCTGGCATATACATGGGGCATAGAATGCTCCACCGTACTAGGCAAATTAATAATCGCTTTTTTATCTGCCGTAGGCTTCCACACATCCAAAACCGCATTGCACACTTCCAGCGCATACTCCGGCTCTGTTCCCGTGAAACTTTCCGGACTGTACTCGAAAGAAAAATTCCCCTCTGTCTCATCTGCCAGCTTTTTCAGCAGTGCAGCTCCGTCCACCGCAATTTTCAGGATTTCTTCTTTCGACTTATGGAATACCTGCTCCCTCTGCGCCACAGAAGTAGAATTGTACACATGGACTACTGCTTTCTTGCAGCCGTCTAATGCATCAAATGTCTTTCTGATAATATGCTCCCTCGCCTGGGTCAGTACCTGAATCGTTACGTCATCCGGAATAAGCTTCTGTTCAATTAAAGCTCTCAGAAAATGATATTCCGTATCAGAAGCTGCCGGAAAACCCACTTCAATTTCTTTAAATCCGATTTTTACCAGCAGTTTAAAGAAATCAATCTTCTGTTCCAATGACATCGGGACAATCAGAGCCTGGTTTCCATCACGCAAATCTACACTGCACCAAATAGGGGCTTTTTCTACACGATCCTTTTCTGCCCATTTCATAGATGGGACGGGCGGCATAAAATACTGCTTTCTGTACTTTGTAACGTTCTTCATTTTCATTCTCCTTTTCTAATAATCATTCCATAGCAAAATCCGGCTGGGAACTCCCGTGCACGGGCATGTACCGTCAGCCGCAAAACTGTTCGACAGCCTTTTAGGACAAAAGAAAAAGCCTATCATCTCTAAGACATCTTATTGCCTGATAGAGACGAAAGACTTGCTGTCTGCCTTACGCGGTACCACTCTACTTTATGAATTCCTCACTGCTGCTTCATCTTTCAAAATCTGCCGCAATGATTCGTCCATCACTCATTGGATACGGGATAAACTCCTTATATCCTGCCCTGATAACGGTAGGAAATCCGTCTGCGTCTACTCTCCCTAAATCTTTTCAGGAATTTCGGGCAGCCGCTCCGAGGTGAGTTCCAACTCTCCTTCCACTGCCTCACATCACCCGGCAACTTTCTGAATTCAGGACAAGCTGTACTATTCCTCTTCTCTGCATTTTCTTATAATTGATTTCTATTAAGATAACATCTTATGAAGCGGCTGTCAAGACAGAAATAAATTTTCTGACATTTTCCTGTAACTCTTATATTTACATCTTTTTCATGGCATACTGCTATAAATTTTTGTCCTGCTCTCTATTAGTTCTTCCCCACGGTATCTAAGTACCATAGAAAACATAGGAGAATCTTCTGCCAAAAGCCTCAAAAAGAGCTTATCGCCTTCCCAAAGATTCAAATCTATGACCTCTTTTCGAGGTATCCAATGAAGTTCTCCCTCCGCACACTCCTGCAACGTGCCGGAAAAAGCAGACGCCGTATAAAGATACATGTATTCTGTTCCCCATCCTTCAGAAGAAAATGTAATAATTCCCCGAAGCCGATACTCCTCAAGTATAAGACCTGTTTCCTCCTTCACTTCACGGAGCAAGCATTCTTCGGGGCTCTCACCTTCCTCAAATTTTCCCCCAATTCCTATCCATTTATTTTTATTAATATCTGCTTTTTTCTTATTTCTAAGAAGCATCAGATACTTCCCGTCCTGTTCAATATAGCATAAGGTTGTATTTTTCATTGCGCTCCCCACCTGTACTCTGGAATTTATTTTATTCAACAATGTATAACATCTATAAATATTTTTCAGCCGCTTCCGAACTTAAATTGTACTGTTCCTGGATTTTCACCAAGATGGTCTGCAGCGGAATATTTAATTCTTTTAATACAGACACTGTTCCTTTAATCCCTTCCTCTCTTCCTTCTTCTCTTCCTTCTTCTCTTCCTTCTTCCCGAATCTCTTCTTCTCTCATAAGCAGTGTCATATATTCCAACCTCCATTCTTTATTCGTTTTCACCTGCACCACTTTATCCTCAATCGCTTTTATAAATGGATGCTTGCTCGTTCCTCCGTTTACATATTTAAGAAACTCCCTTACCTCTTCATTTTCCGCATGAATATAGCCGTTAGCGTTGAAAAAAACTTTTCTCGTTCCGTCCCCCAGCCTTAATCCCTTGTTTTCCAGGCAAAGATTTTCAAATGTATACTGTGCCTTTCCCTGATAAAACGGGTCGAACGTGCATATAAATACAACATAGCTCTCTTTCAGCTTTTTATAACTCTCTCCCTTCTCTATTGTATTTAAATCTATCATTCCCTGATAATAGCGGCTTCTCTTGGGCAGATTTCTCTTATTCGTCGTCTGCATTTCCAAATCAAAAACCCTGTCCCCCTCCTCTAGATACACGTCCAGACGCACGCTTTTTGCATCCTTTCCAATAGCAAGCGTTTTCTGTTCCTCCAAATATACAATATCTTTAATTTCAATTTGAAGCAATTTTTCCAAAAGCATCCTGCAAATCTTCTTATCACGCATAACTTTCGCAAAAAGAAAGTCATCCTTTATCTCTAATTTTTCCCATGTCTCCATTGCCTCGGCTGTTTCCATCGTATTTGTATCTCCTTTTTATATTATCACGCTTTTTTAGGATAGACAATCGTATTTTCAAGCTCTTGTCAATTAGGTTTATCCTGTTTCAGTTCCTAACTATTTATCTTTTTGTGTATTATCATCTCTTTTTATATATTATATCATCTAGAATATAACACAAATCTCTAAAAAGTCAATACATTCTTATATTTTCACTTATCATATTGATGATACTACTTCTTCAAAAAAGCCCGGAATATCTATTTAGGACATTCCGGGCTTTTCATCTTATGGCATCTATAGATTTTCAATATAACACAACGTAAAAAACATTAATATTACTGCTTCTCCAGCCGTACCTGCCGCGTACATATCTGCTCCAGCAGAGGCTGGCTATGGCTGACTGCCAACAATCCAATCCCTCTTTTTTGCACCTCCTGTAAAAGAAAATGCCAGATCTGGCTCTGGGTAATCAAATCGAGCATTGTCGTAATCTCATCCGCCAGCAAAAACTTCGTTCGCTTCCCCAGCGCCCTGGCAATACAGAACCGCTGCAACTCTCCTCCAGACAGTTCGGACGGAAAACGATTCAACCAGTCCTCCTCAATGCCAAGCCCCCTAACGATCCGCTCTTCTACCTCGTCGCCCTCCAGAAGAACTTCCCGCATCCGAAGCCGTGGATTTACTGCCAGTTCCGGCTGCTGCCACACCATCTGGATCGGGCAGTAGCCCTGATAGGAAGCGAGCGGATGTCCGTCCACCAGAATCTCACCCTTATCCGGCAGAAGATATCCGGAAAGCAGCTTACACAGCGTGGTTTTCCCGTATCCGCTGGGCGCGATCAGCCCCACCCGTTCCGTATGCTCCACCGTAAGGCAGAAATCCTCCAGGATTTTCCTTCCATCCTTTGTATATTGATAAGATACATTTTTAATCTCCAGCTTCATATCAATCCCTCTCCGTCCGCGCGGCAGATGCCGCAGGACATCACGTACATCTATAAAAATCCATTATTCAGCAAAGGATTCTTCCAGGTGCAGGCATCTCACACGCCCGCCCCGTATTTCCCGACTGGGAATCTCACCTTTCCTGCATTCCTCCGTACATCTGCCGCACCGCGGGGCAAACGGGCAGCCCCCTGGTAAATCCTTGACATAAGGCTGCTCTCCCGAAACAAAGCCAAACCCGTTTTTCGGCATCGCGCGCCAAAGCGCTTTCGAATACGGGTGGCGCAGCGTCTCTTCCCGCTCGAAATCAGATACCGTCGCTTCCTCCAGCGTCGTCCCCGCATAAAACACTGCGATCCTGTCCGCCGTCTCAAGCGCCAGCTCAAGATCATGGGTAATCACGAGCACGCCGGCCCCCATATCCGCTAATTCCCGAAAATGCTCCATCGCCCGTTTCGCCATTTTCAAATCCAGTCCCGGCGTCGGCTCATCCGCGATCACCAGCTTCGGTTCCTCGATCAGCGCCGTGGAAATCAGAATTCTGCGGTTCATACCTCCTGACAATTCAAAAGGATACAGCTCCTCCACCTCCGGTTTCAGGCTGTACCGTGCAAAAATATCACGCAGCTTCCTTTTCACCTTTTCATCCTTACTGCCTTTGCATATCTGGGAACCAATCTTCATCAGCGGATTCAGGTAAGCGATGCTCTGCGGAACCAGCACAATCTCATTGCCCCGCAGCCTCTCAATCCTCTGCTTCGTCAGCTCCTCCCCGCAGTATAAAATCCTTCCTCCCATCGAGGCATTATACGGGAGGACTCCCATCACGCCATGAGCCAGCAGGCTTTTCCCTGAACCGCTGGATCCGACAACCGCCACCATTTCTCCTGCATGGACTTCCACATCCAGATTGCGGATAACCGGAAGCTCGGTCTGACGCATTCCCCTGTCATACTGGGTAAACGTGATATTCATATGTTCAATCTTTAAAATCGGCGTCTGTTCTGTCTTTTTCTTTTCACTCATCATCCTGCTCCTCTTTACTTACGGCTGCCGCATATCCCGGAAGACGCTGTGCAGATCCAAAGTCCTGCGCTGCCAGCCGGATTACTCATGTACACTGCCCGGATTCATCAGCTTCTGTAAGCTCTCCCCCGCTACATAAAATAAAATCACAACGATAACAAGCAGAAGCCCCGGAAACAACGCCAGCCACCATTCCCCCGTCACCAGGTACTTCATAGCTTCCGACAATACGATACCGATGGCCGGCTGCTCCGTCGAAAGACCAAAGCCCAGAAACGTAATACTGGATTCATGGAGAATCGCATGAGGGAACAGAAGTACCAGCCCTACCACAAACTGCGGGAGCAGATGGGGCAGAAGATGCTTTCTGGCAATATACCATTTACTCTTTCCCAGCTTTTCCGCAATCTGGATATACGGGCTTTCCTTTAGCTGGATAACCTCTGCACGAATCAGGCGCGCCAGAGACGGCCAGTGCGTCAGCGCCACCCCCACGATAACCCCCCGCAGCCCTTTTCCCAAAGCCACAGAAATCAGAAGAAGCAGCAAAATATGCGGAACCCCCATCACTAAATCAATACAGAACGTAACGGCAGCATCCACAGCCTTCCCCATCGTAGCGGACACAATTCCCAGCACAAGCGCCAGTACCGCGCTGACTGCCGCCGCCAGAAGCCCGATCAGGATGCTTAAAGACAGCCCTTTCAGCGTCCTCGCCAGCATATCCCGCCCCAGCCAGTCCGTCCCGAAAAGATACTTCACACAGGGCGCTGTATTTTTTCTGGAAAAATCGGTCGCCATCGCCGCCTCCCCCGACAGGATGCCCGCCGCACATACTGCCGCGAGAAACAAAAGAGAGACCCCCAAGCCAATCAGCACCCGCTGCCTGCGATTCAATCTCATTTTGACGCCCCTCCTCTCCGAATCCTCGGATCAACCACTCCGTACAGGATATTCGCAATCATATTCCCCCCAAACACAAACAGCGCGCTCACAATCGTAACCGCCATCAACAGGGGCATATCGCTTCCCAGTCCCGCAGCCACCGCCGCCTGTCCCAGCCCCGGATAGGAAAATACCTGCTCCACCAGCACCGAACCTCCGAAAATTTCACTGATAGCAGCAAAATGAAGCGTAATAGCCGGAAGCAGCACGTTCCGGAATCCGTAATTTTTAAACAAACGCCAGCCCGTCTCTCCCCGCATCCTGGCAAACAGCATATAATCGCTGCCGCAGATGTCAATCATTTTTTCCCTGGTATGGAGCGCGATATTTGACACTCCGGTAATACTGAGCGTGAGTGCAGGCAGCACTGCATGATACACTCTGTCCAGAAACGTCACGCCGCCGGCTTCCACGCCGATCGGCACGCTTAAACCGATTGGAAACCATCGAAGCCCCACGCCAAAAATCATTAACAGCAAAAGCGCCAGCCAAAAGGCCGGTGTGCTGGAAATCACCAGACAGTAACCTTTTATCAGTTTATCTATCCATTTTCCCCTGTTCATCCCGGCGATCACCCCAAGCACAAACCCCAGCAGCCCAGAAACCAGCCATGCGAAAATCATCAGAAACAGGGAATTCGCCAACTTCGCCCCGATCACCTTTGCCACGGGCTGGCGGTACAGAAGGGAGGTCCCCATATCCCCTCTCACAAAATCCTTCGCCCAGGACAGATACTGCTCCGCTGGCGGGGTATTCACTCCCCAGTATTCCTCCAGCTTTTCAATCTGCTCCCGGCTCATGCTCCCAAGCGCCGCCTGTCCCACATTTGTCTGTAAGGGGTCCATAGGCGACGCCTTCATCAGCCAGAACGTAACGATACTGACTGCGAACACCAGCAGCATAGCCCTCACAATATTTTTTCCTATCAAAACAGGGATGCGTCTATCCATTTCCTTTCCTCCATGAACCTCCGAAACGGGACGCTGCCCACAGCGTCCCATTTCTTTTCACTTTTGACATTCCTTCAGGCAAAGCGCCTGCATATTCATCTGTCTGGAAAGCGTCTATTCCCATGACCACTGATCTACATTATTTACGATAGACCATCCATGCCCGTGGGGATGAATCTTCTGCTCTGCTACCTGCAAACCATTCCGCACAAAATACAAATGGTCAATATTACAGAGCCAAATCCAGGGAATGTCGCCCTCCTGGGTAATTCCTGTCGTCCCGTCCCACTGTGCCTTCTGCCACAGCTCATAAGACTCTTCCAGCGTCGCAGTTTCCAGCGCTTCATCCATATACTGATCTACCGTTTCATTCGCATATGGGGAATACTCTGCCTGCCCGATTCCGCTATTTGCCAGAGAATGATAGATATTGTAGACTTCCATCGGCGTATGCGCGCCCCAACCCCACACGAGAGGATCAGACTGGGCGCGGTCATACGCTACATCCCAGCCCACTCCCTCGGTAGTAACCCGGATTCCCAGTTCCTTTAGCTGGTTTGCCGTATCCTCCGCCAGCGCCTGACGCACCGAATCCCCGCTGCTGAACATCAGCGTAAATTCCGCTTTCACGCCATCCTTTTCCCGGATGCCGCCGCTGCCCTCCAGCCAGCCCGCATCGTCCAGAATCCTTTTTGCTTCTTCCTGGTCATACGCCACCTCGCCGGCCTCATTATACCACGGCATCTTATCACACACGCTGTATGCAGCCGTTCCATATCCGTTCAGCACATGGTCGATCATCTCCTGGCGGTCGATGCCGATGTTAATTGCACGCCGCACATTCACATCCGCAGTAAAAGCATTTCCATACGTAATGCCATCCTTTTCCTCCGGCATGATGCACGGAAGATTAAATCCACGGTTGTCCACGGTCTGCACCGCCAGCAGTCCATAACCATCCATTGTCTGGTCAGCATAAGATGCCGCCGTATGCGCCACATCCGCCTGCCCTGCCAGCGCTGCGGCGAGCGCAGCATCCTCTTCCATAAACAGCACTGTCACCTTTCTCATTTTCGGGGCATCTCCATAATAATCAGGGTTAGCCTCAAAAATCACCTGCTGCCCTTTATCCCACTGCTTCATGATATAGCGTCCCGAGCCGATGGGATTCTGCCCGTAATTTTCATCATACGCATGTTCCGGCACAATGCCCACGATTGCCATTGTATAGGGCCAGATAGAAAATGGTTTCGTCATCCGAAACTCCACCGTATTCTCATTGAGCGCAACCGCTTCATCCAGCATTGTAAAGTCATTAACCGTACTCTTTTCTTTGCAGTTATTATACGTAAATGCCACATCGGAGGCCGTCAGCGCCTCGCCATCTGTAAACTTTACACCATCCCGGATAGAAACTGTCCATATCATACCATCCTCACTGACGCTGTAATCCGTCGCAAGATCTTTGCCTATCTGCAAATCCTTTGTCGTTACTGTAAGTGTACTTTGAATCAACGGCTCATGCACATGCTCCCCTGCTCCCCAGCCAAACGCCGGGTCAAATCCTGCTTCCGGCTCCGAGGAAATCGGCATCGTAACTACAACTTCATCTTTTGCCGCCATCTCACCGGTCGTCTGTGTGTCCTGATTCTTATCTCCTGTACCGCCTGAGCATCCGGCAAGAAGCCCTGCTGCCAACACCGCCGCGCATACCATTCCTGTAAATTTCTTCCACATAAGCTTCTCCCCTTATTTATAAATTTATTTTTATCCACTATACCATCACTGCCATACCCCCGCAAGCCTCCCCGGGGGTTAAAATATATTCGTACAAAAAGCACTATGAAACTTTCGGGCACTTGACTTTTCCACTCAAAAATTATAAGCTCTTCGTAATAAGTGAGGTGTCCTATGAAAACAATTGCTATTATTGACGATGATATTCACATTGGGAATATGCTGGAAGAGGTGCTGCACCGGGAAGGTTATCTTGTGCTACGCGCATATTCCGGCACTGAAGCGTTATATCTGCTCTCTCAGCACAGAGCAGATCTGATTCTGCTGGACTTGATGCTTCCCGGTCTTTCCGGTGAAGAACTTCTTCCCCATATTCATAATCTTCCTATCATTGTAATCAGCGCGAAAATAGATGTGCAGGATAAAGTCCGTCTGCTGCTGGGCGGCGCTGCAGACTACTTAACCAAACCTTTTGATATCAAAGAACTGCTCGCCCGTATTACTGTCCAGCTTCGCAAACATCATGATTCCGTTCTGTCTGCCATACTCTCTGTAGATGATTTAAAGCTAGACCCTTCCTCCCATGAAGTATCTGTGGGAAACTGCCCTGTAAAACTTACAAAAACGGAGTATGCCATTTTGAAACTACTCATGAGAAATCCCGGACAGGTTATCGCCAAAGCTGTCATTTTGGAACGGATCACTGAAGACACGCCAGACTGCACAGACAGCTCCCTGAAACAGCACATCAGCAACCTCCGCCGGAAACTGCGCGCCGTGAATGGGCGGGACTACATTGAAGCAGTGTGGGGGATTGGTTTTAAATTAACCGACAGCTCCTCAACAGTTCAGCTAAAAACCAAACTGCCGTAAAATCTTCGTAATCATTCAGGCAGGTTAAACTATGGGGAATCTTCACCCTTTCTTTACCCTTTTCTTGACTGCTTTCTTTACTCATATGCGGTAAACTGCATGCATCAACGATAAGGAGGAAACTTTTATGGATTATATTTTGACTACCCGGGCCCTGAGCAAACATTACAGCCATTTCAAAGCGCTGAACGGGCTTTCTATGCATGTCCCGAAAGGTTCTATCTACGGTTTCGTAGGAAAAAACGGCGCCGGAAAAACCACCCTGATCCGCCTCATCTGCGGGCTGCAGAATCCTACTTCGGGAGACTATTCCCTTTATAACATCAGCAATGGGAGCTCCGCTATCCTAAATGCCCGCAGGCGTATAGGGGCAGTAGTAGAGACACCCTCTATCTACCTGAACATGACCGCAGAAGAAAATTTAAAACAGCAATACCAAATTCTCGGCCTTCCGTCTTTTGACGGGATACCAGACCTCCTAAAACTTGTCGGACTGGAAAATACAGGAAAGAAAAAAGCAAAAAACTTTTCCCTCGGAATGCGTCAGCGTCTTGGTATAGCGGTCGCGCTGGCAGGAGACCCGGATTTTCTGGTACTGGATGAACCGGCCAACGGCCTGGACCCCCAGGGTATTATTGAAATCCGTGAACTCATTCTGAAGCTGAATCATGAGCGGCAGATTACTGTATTGATTTCCAGCCATATTTTAGATGAGCTTTCCCGGCTTGCCACTCATTACGGTTTTATCGACAGAGGGCATATGGTAAAAGAAATCAGCGCCCGGGATCTCGAAGCCGCCTGCAGGAAATGTGTACAGATTAAAGTGTCCGACATACAGGCGCTTTCCCGCGTACTGGACAACATGGGGCTGGAATACCGCATCCTCTCCGAAAGCCAGGCAGATATTTATTCTGAAATAAACGTTACCCGCCTGTCTTTGGCTCTGGTGCAGGAAAATTGTGAAATCCTTTCTCTGCATGAGCATGACGAAAGTCTGGAAAGCTACTATATGAATCTTTTGGGAGGTGCCTCTCATGAATAAATTGTTATCTGCAGGTTTTACACGTTTAAAAAAAGATAAAGTATTTTGGATGAGTGTCCTTTTAATGGCGGGACTGGGGATTTATATATCCATCAGCAACTATTCCTTCAGTCAAACCTATGGCCAGACCGTAGTTTTAGACTCAAATATTTTTAGCCATATACTCCTTGTCCCCATTGTTTTTTCCGTATTCTGCAGTTTGTTTATCGGGACAGAATACAGCGATGGAACCATTCGAAACAAAATTGTCGTAGGACATACACGCAGGGCGATTTATCTCGCAAACCTCATCGTCTGCACAGCGGCAAATCTAATCATATTCGCTGCATATGAAGCCGCATATCTCTGCGTTGGAATCCCTCTGTTTGGATTCTTCCAGTCAGACATACGGACGGTACTGCTGTTTACACTGTGCGCCGCCGGGATATGCCTGACAGTTTCATCTCTATTAACACTGATTGCCATGCTGTGCCACAGCAAAGCAATCACCACCGTGCTCTGTATCCTAGGCATGATCATCCTTCTGTTTACAGGTACGTATATTCGGTCCCGGCTCAGCCAGCCGGAAACATATTCCGATTATTCCTATAGCGTAAACGGAGAGCTTGTCAGTGAGGGAGAACATCCAAATCCCCTTTATCTCAGGGGAAATAAGCGGAAAGTATATGAATTTCTGTATGACTTCCTCCCCAGCGGGCAGTCGGTACAATGCCAGGAAATGAGTTCCGAACATCCCGGAATCCTGCTTTTATACTCAGGGATTATCCTGATTGCGTCGTCTGGAGCCGGACTCTGCATTTTTCGGCGGAAAGATATTAAATAGCGAGGAGGTATATCATGGAATTCTGGCTGTGGATTATCATCGGTATTTTACTCTGCATCATCACCGGGCTTACCGTCCGCCTGCACCTTTTGCGCAAATCCGCACTGGAAATTAATGAAGGACTTGCCGAACGGCTTACCGTCGACACGAATACGCTGATTTCTATTTCCAGCCGCGACGCCCATATGTGTAAGCTGGCCGCCGATATCAACATACAGCTCAGAAAGCTCCGCAATGAACGCCACCGTTTCCAGCAGGGTGATTTGGAATTAAAAAGCGCCATTACAAACATTTCGCATGACCTCCGCACCCCGCTGACTGCCATTTATGGCTATCTGGCGCTTCTGGAACAGGAAGAAAAATCTGAAGCCGTACAGCGTTACCTTTCTATGATTGAAAACCGCACCCACATGTTAAAACTGCTTACCGAAGAACTGTTCCGTTATTCGGTAGCCGTCTCTGTAAAAGAATTTGACTGCGAATGGATAGATTTGCGTCGTGTGTTAGAAGAAAGCCTGCTTTCCTTCTATGGAAGCTTTCAGCAGCAGGGCGTTACACCGGATATCTCCCTCCCTGAACAGCGAATCAGGCGGTTTCTTGACCCTGCTGCTGTCAGCCGGATTTTCAGCAACATTATCAGTAACGCCCTGAAATACAGCGACGGGGACTTTGTGGTGCGCATGGATATCCACGGTACGATAACTTTTTCAAATACCTCTAAGAAAATGACGCGGGTCACCGCAGAAAAATTATTCGACAAATTTTACACCATAGAGACAGGACGGGAAGCTACAGGACTCGGCCTGTCCATCGCCCGGAATCTCACCGAGTCCATGGGTGGGAGCATCCGGGCGGATTACAAAGCTCACAGGCTGGCTATTACGGTGTCTTTCCTGTCAGAAAACCTGCCTGATTAAATTGCTTCCATGAATATGCTTTATTCTTATCTGTAACTATATCTTCTTCACTTCACTCATCTGATATTCATCTCAAATTCAATCTTATTTTTTTACATTTATTAATCTATTACATATTTTGCCTGTTCCAGCAAAATATTTCTCGTTATCTACTATATATGTTATCCCCATATAAAAAACAGCAGCCCGTAATCTCTTACAAGCTGCCGCTTCTCTATCCCTATCTTACCTGTAAATAATATCCTCTCTCCCCGGTCCATTAGAAACCATAGTAATCGGGAAGCCGATTTTTTCCTCTACGAATTCAATATATTTTCTGCAGTTCTCAGGAAGTTTTTCATATTTCCTGATTCCACGGATATCCTCTTTCCATCCCGGAAGGCTTTCAAAGACCGGTTTTGCTTTCTCAAGCTGCGCTGTAGTCGGGAAGTCTGTCGTTACCTGACCGTCAATCTCGTAGCCTACGCACACTGGAAGCTCCTCTAAATATCCCAGCACATCCAGTACGGTAAACGCCACTTCCGTAGTTCCCTGGAGCCTGCAGCCATACTTGGTTGCCACACAGTCAAACCATCCCACACGTCTCGGACGCCCCGTGGTTGCACCGAATTCTCCGCCGTCGCCTCCCCGGCGTCTCAGCTCGTCAGCCTCCTCGCCGAACAGCTCGCTGACAAACGCGCCTGCGCCTACCGCGCTTGAGTATGCCTTTACTACGGTCACGATTTTCTTGATTTCATAAGGCGGGATACCTGCCCCGATAGCGCCAAACGCCGCCAAAGTAGAGGAAGAAGTTACCATCGGATAAATCCCGTGATCAGGGTCTTTCAAAGAACCTAACTGACCTTCCAGCAAAATATTTTTTCCCTCTTTGATTGCATTCCAGAGATATGCGGATGTATCGCATACAAACGGCTCTACCATCTCCCGGTAGCCGTGCAATTCTTCCAGAAGATCCTCCGGATTCATTGGCGGCTTGTGGTACAGATGCTCCAGAATGACGTTTTTCTGTTCGCAGATACGGAGCACTTTTTCTTTCAGTCTCTCCTCATCAAACAACTCGCTTACCTGAAAACCGATTTTTGCATACTTATCTGAATAAAACGGTGCAATCCCTGACTTAGTCGAACCAAAGGATTTGCCCCCCAGCCGTTCCTCTTCGCACTGGTCGAACAGGATGTGGTAGGACATCACAATCTGCGCACGGTTGGACACAAGGATTTTCGGCATAGGCACTCCCCTGTCCACAATGCTCTTCACTTCATTAAATAAAACCGGAATATTCAGCGCTACGCCGTTCCCGATAATGCTGGTCGTGTGCCCGTAAAATACACCCGACGGCAATGTATGAAGCGCAAACTTCCCGTAATTGTTTACAATGGTATGTCCGGCATTTGCGCCACCCTGAAATCTGACGATGATATCAGCCTTCTCGGCAAGCATATCTGTAATCTTACCCTTGCCTTCATCTCCCCAGTTTGCTCCTACAACTGCTTGTACCATATCATTTCCTCCTGTGTTCCAATCTTACGCCTGCCGCGTTTTCATAAATTTCCCGGAAAACTCCCTCCTGTCCCACAAACGGCAGCCTTCCGTGAGTTGACATGTAAAGTGTTGCCTTTTATACATGAATCTCTGCTTTTACCCCCAACAGCTCTTTGTTTGTCTCCAGAACCGGAGCCACCACATATTTTAGGAAGCTCTCTACCTGAAGCGGCGCCCGCCCTATATACCGGGACGGCTCCATCGTTTTCTGAAGCTCCTCCAACGTCAGGTTAAACGCCGGATCCGCTGCAATCAGCTCCAGCAGGTTATTTTCAAGTCCCAGAGCCTTTACATTTCTTCCCGCCTCCATAGATAACTCCCGGATACGCTCATGCAGTTCCTGCCTGTCGCCGCCCGCTTTCACTGCATCCATCATAATATTCTCCGTAGCCATAAACGGCAGCTCTGCCATCAGGCGCTTTTCAATTACCTTCGGATAAACTACCAGGCCATCCACCACATTCAGGCAAAGATCCAGGATACCGTCAACCGCCAGGAAGCCTTCCGGAATCGAGAGCCGCTTATTCGCAGAATCATCCAGCGTCCTCTCAAACCATTGCGACGCAGATGTAATCGCCGGATTTAAAGCATCTGCCATTACATAACGCGCCAGGGAAGCAATACGCTCGCTCCGCATAGGATTCCGCTTGTACGCCATGGCAGAGGAACCAATCTGCGTTTTCTCAAATGGTTCTTCCACTTCCTTCAGATGCTGCAGCAGACGGATATCATTTGAAAACTTATGCGCACTGGCAGCAATCCCCGCCAGGATATTCAGCACCCTCGTATCCACTTTCCTGGAATATGTCTGACCGGATACCGGGTAACACTCTTGAAAGCCCATCTTCTTCGCAATCATCGGATCAATCTTGTCAATCGTTTCCTGGTCTCCATCAAACAGTTCCTGAAAGCTTGCCTGTGTCCCGGTCGTTCCCTTAGAACCCAGCAATTTCATTGTTTTAAGCACATGTTCCAAATCTTCCAAATCCATCAGAAACTCCTGCATCCACAGGGTTGCCCTCTTACCTACTGTTGTCGGCTGCGCCGGCTGGAAATGGGTAAATGCCAATGTCGGCTGCGCTTTATATTCATCTGCAAACTTTGCCAGCTCTGCAATTACATTCACCAGCTTTTTCCTAACCAGGCGAAGCGCCTCTGTCATCACGATAATGTCGGTATTGTCGCCTACATAGCAGGAAGTCGCCCCCAGGTGGATGATGCCTTTCGCCTTCGGACACTGTACGCCATAAGCATATACATGGGACATGACATCGTGGCGCACCAGTTTTTCCCTCTCTTTCGCCACCTCATAATTGATATCCTCGGCGTGGGCTTTCAGCTCCGCAATCTGCTCTTCCGTGATATTCAGCCCCAGTTCCTTTTCTGTCTCAGCCAGCGCTATCCAGAGCTTCCTCCAGGTGCGGAATTTCATATCCGGTGAAAATATATACTGCATTTCTTTGCTGGCATAACGCTCAGATAATGGGCTTTGATACCTGTCTGTACTCATTTTCTTCTCCTTTTCTGTCACTCTCTATTTCTCATAGCTTCCGCGGATGTCCTCTTTTGGCGGCTCCATCGGATATTTCCCCGTAAAGCACCCTTTACAGATAGGCAGTCCGTCTGCCATCTCCTCCAGGCGTTCCAGTTTCAGATATCCCAGGGAATCCGCGCCAATCATCTCACGGACTTCCTCTACTGTCCGCTCGTATGCGATAAGCTGTTCCCGCGCAGGCACATCTGTCCCGAAATAGCAGGGCCACAAGAACGGCGGCGAACTGACCCGCACATGCACCTCAGCGGCTCCGGCTTCTTTCAGCATACTCACAATCCTGTCACTTGTGGTTCCCCGGACAATGGAATCGTCTATCATGATGATTCTCTTGTCCTTTACCGCATCTTTCAGAACATTCAGCTTCACACGCACACTGGATTCCCTGCTGCTCTGTTTCGGCTTGATAAAAGTCCTGCCCACATAGCCGTTTTTCACAAAAGCCGTTCCATAAGGGACTCCCGACTGCAGCGAATACCCAAGAGCCGCCGCATTTCCCGATTCCGGAACACCGACCACCAAATCAGCCTCCACCGGGGAATCCATCGCCAGAAACCTTCCCGCCATGATGCGGGATTGATAAACGTTCACACCGTCAATACAGCTATCCGGCCTGGCAAAATAAATATATTCGAAAATGCATCTCGCCTGCTTTTCCTTTGGAATGCACATCCTCGTATCGGAGTGAATGCCATCCCCGGTAATCGTCACGATTTCTCCCGGAAGCACATCCCGGACAAACTCTGCCCCTATTGTATCCAGCGCGCAGCTCTCTGATACCAAAATATAGGCGTTGTCCCTCTTTCCGATGCACAGCGGCTTAAATCCATAAGGATCCCGTGCCCCCATTAACTTCCTAGGAGACATCACCACCAAAGAATAAGCGCCTTTCAGCTTCTTCATGGCTCCGGCAACCGCCTCCTCCGCCGTAGCGGCTGTGACGCGCTCCCTTGCGATATGGTACGCAATAACTTCCGAGTCAATCGTTGTCTGAAAAATCGCGCCCCCATAAGACAGTTCTTCCCTCAACTCCGGCGCATTAATCAGGTTTCCGTTATGCGCCAGCGCCAGCGTGCCCTTGATATAATTCAGCACCAGCGGCTGTGCATTCTCCCGGGTACTCGCCCCCGCAGTAGAATACCGGACGTGCCCGACCCCGATATCGCCTTTCATACCGGAAAGACCGCCTTCTGTAAACACCTCCTGAACCAGACCCATCCCCTTATAAGACTGCACCTGGCCTTTGGGGCCGCGAGTATCGCTTACGGCTATGCCGCAGCTCTCCTGTCCCCGATGCTGCAGGGCAAACAGCCCATAATAAATCGTAGATGCCACATCATTGCCGTCAAAATCATAGATGCCAAATACGCCGCACTCTTCTCTTAATTTGTCTATTTCTATATTCTGCTCATATATTTCCTGCATATCCCTCACTCCGTCCGCACCTGAAACCTTCTGCTGCACGGCAGTCCTGAAACCTGCCGCATTCACAAGAGCAAGGCACAGACGTAGCTGCTGCTATTTCTGTGCCTCTCTGCTATTTATAACCCCAGACGCTTAAACACTTCGTTATATGCTTCCTCTACATTTCCAAGATCCCTTCTGAAACGGTCCTTGTCCAGTTTCTCATGGGTATCTGCGTCCCACAGCCTGCAGGTATCCGGCGAAGTCTCATCCGCCAGGATAATCTGCCCGTGGTAACGTCCGAATTCAATTTTAAAGTCAACCAGTTCAATATTTGCTTCCATAAAGTATGCTTTCAGAACTTCATTCACTTTAAACGCATACTTTGTAATCGTATCAATCTCTTCCCTGGTCGCCAGTTCCATCGCGATTGCGAAGTAATCGTTAATCAGCGGGTCGCCCAGGTCGTCATTTTTATAACTAAACTCAATGGTGGGAGCTTTGAACTTCGTCCCCTCCGGCACGCCAAGCCTCTTTGAAAAGCTTCCTGCCGCCACGTTCCGGATGATAACCTCCAGCGGAACAATCTCCACCTTCTTTACGGCTGTCTCTCTGTCGCTCAACTCTTCTACAAAATGGGTTGGGACTCCCTCATTCTCCAGCTTCCGGAAAACAAGGTTTGTCATTCGGTTATTTACAACACCTTTTCCGACAATCGTACCCTTTTTCAATCCGTTGAATGCTGTCGCATCATCCTTATAATCTACAATCAACACATCCGGGTCGTCTGTCAAATAAACCTTCTTTGCTTTCCCCTCATAAAGCAGCTCTTTTTTTTCCATATTGAAATCCACCTGTCTTTCTTGAGTCATCTTCTATGTATCTGTTTCAAACATTTACAAGTATATAACAATGTACCGCATAAAGCAAGTTCCAAGTTGCAGAAAACCTTTCTCTTATTCAAATTTTCCCAGAAATTCCCGCATCCTCTGATTTCCGGAGTTGAACAGTTCCTCCGGCGTCCCCTGCTCTGCGATAACCCCGTGCTCCATAAAAATAATATGATCCGCCACATTCCGGGCAAAGTTCATCTCATGGGTAACGATTACCATCGTCATATGCTCTGCCGCCAAATCCCGGATGACCTTCAGAATTTCTCCGGTCAGTTCCGGGTCCAGCGCGGAAGTCGGTTCATCAAAAAAGAGAATCTTTGGGTTCATCGCTAACGCCCTGGCGATGGACACACGCTGCTGCTGCCCGCCGGAAAGCTGGTACGGATAAGCGTCGGCTTTATCACCAAGTCCCATCTTATCCAGTAGCCCCCGCGCCTGCTTTTCCACCTCTGCTTTATCCCGCTTCTGCACATGAACCGGCGCGTCCATCACATTTTTCAGCACGGAAAAATGTGGGAACAGATTAAAGTTCTGAAATACCAGCCCATAATATCCCTGCATCCTCCGAAGCTCCGCCTGTTTCGCGTACACAGCCTTTCCGCCTTCGCTCTTCGCCGCCTGCTCGCCCAGATAATACATCTCGCCGTCATCCATCGTTTCCAGCATCGTGGCACACCGCAGCAGCGTAGACTTCCCGGAACCGGACGGCCCGATGATTGCCAGCACCTGTCCCTCCTCCACCGTAACAGAAATATCTTTCAGCACCTCCAAATCGCCGAATTTCTTCTTTACATGGCTCATTTCCAACAGCTTCATATCTCTTCCCCCCTATCTATAATAGCTCAGCTTATGCTCGATTTTCTCCATCGCCCAGGCCACAAGGAAATTAAATACATAGTAGAAAATCCCGGCTGCTACATACGGAATCATGCTGGTGCTGGAGGAAGCCAGCGCCTTCGCGATAGTAAACATCTCGCTCACCGCGATTACCATAGCCAGGGAAGTATCCTTCACCAGTGTAATCACTTCATTCGTCACTGACGGAATAATCCGCTTAATCACCTGTGGAAGTATGATGCGCAGAAATGTCTGCCCCTTCGTATATCCCAGCAAGGCGGCAGCCTCATACTGCCCGACCGGCATGGACTCGATACCGCCCCTGTAAATTTCTGCAAAATATGCCGCATAATTCAGTGAAAATCCGATAATTACCGCAATAAAACGATAAGACGATGTGAGCTGAAGTCCCAATAAATAATAACGTCCAAAATAAACCACCATCACCTGAAGCATCAGTGGAGTACCGCGCATGATTGATATGTATATTTTTGTAATGTTACGTATTAATTTATTCTTTGACATCCTGCCGAACGCAACCGCCATGCCAAGAGGCATGGAAAACAGCAGCGTCAGCCCAAAGATCGCAACAGTTGTCAGCATCCCGCCTGCCAGTTTCGAAAGCATCATCCCATAATCCATCTTCTCTTCCTCCGCACTTACCGTAAAAAGGGCTGCTGCAAAAACGCTTTTACAGCAGCCCTGATATAGCTGTATTTATTTACCGATTGTCGTAATATCCTTGCCAAACCATTTGTCTGAAATCTCTGCCAGCGTGCCGTCTGCCGCCATCTCTTTCAACGCATCCTGTACCTGGTCTCGCAGCTCTTCATTTCCCAGCTTAAAGCCGACGCCGTACTCTTCTGCTGCCAGTGTCTCATCCAGCACTACGAAATCTACCTGCCTCTGCTCAATCTGATAGCTTGCTACCACATCATCCATAGCAATCGCATCTACCGCACCAGACTCCAGATCCATAAATGCCGTATTGTAATCTGCCACTGTCACAAGCTGTCCGAACGAATTCATCAGCTCTTCATCTTCTTTCAAAGCTGCCTCTGCACTGGAATCTGTCTGTACATCTACGACCTTTCCGGCCAAGTCTTCCTTTGTGCTGATGCCAGCGTCCGCTTTCACTACAAATACCTGGTTATTCTTCATGTACGGCTCGCTCCAGGTATAGGAATCCTCTCGTCCGTTCATGGTAAATCCATTCCAGATACAGTCAATCGTACCCGACTCAAGCTCCATGTCCTTCGCGTCCCATGCGATTGGCTGGTACACGATTTCTTTATCAAGACGCTTTGCCACCTCTGCTGCCAGTTCCAGGTCAAAGCCTGTAAACTCGCCGTCCTCGCCTACAAATCCCATAGGCGGGAAATCCTGGTCAAAGCCTACCGTAAACGTATCGCCTGACTTTTCCGTTCCTGCTGCCTCTGATTCCGGAGCATCTGTATCATCCTCTAATTTCACTGCCTCTTCTGTCCCGGACTCTGCAGCTGTTTCCGTTGCCGGAGCTTCCTCTTTCGTTCCGCATCCTGCTGTCATAGCTGCCGCCATCGCTGTAATCAGCATCGCGCTAATGATTCTTTTTTTCATAATAAATTCTCCTCCATAATTATGTATAAGCATGTGTCTTTATCGATTGAGCACTCTACCATGCTAAATCAGCAAAATCATACTAGCATATATTAGAAGAACTGTCAACCGCCGTTTTAACTGCATGCGCTTTTACAATACTCTTTCTTCTGCTGTTCCAGAAACTTTTCCGCGTCCCACGCTTTTAAAAGCTTCGGCACTTCTTCCCGTATATATTTCGCATTTTTCGTCTCAATCCTGTCAATCTGCGCCCGCGTCACGGAAATCTCCTGCAGCCTTGCACGGTACGCTTCCTTATCTAAAAACAAAGGCAGTACCGAAAGATAACGGTTTAACGTCTGCGCCGATTTCACAATCCCATAAGACTGCCACAGACAGTCCGCTGCTTCTTCAAAAAGAAAGAGATGCCCATACCCTGCGGCCATGCTGTCCAGTACCGAGGCATAAAACTGAATTCCCAGATTCCCCGGATTCCTGTCCTTTAAAATTCGGCAGTACTCCCGGATGGCATTCCCGTACATCCCGTACTTCATCAGATAATCCGCCTTTATCTTTCTCCGCAAATCCGCCGGCTGGATTTCAATGCCGGAAATTTGTTCCTGCACCTGGCGGTGCTCTTCCGGCGACAGATATCCGATTTCTTTGAAAATGGGCAGAAGAAATCCCGCCATGCTGCCATGCCGCGCCTCCTCCAAACGTTCCGTAAGCTTCCGGCACAGCTTTTTCAGCCCCAGTTCTTCTCCTACCCAGCTGCACAGCTCTTCATTCATAATAGAACTGTCCACCAGATAGATATTCTGCTGCAGATAAAAGCACAATTCTTCTATTGTGTATATATTCGTGCTGATACTTTCAATATAATAAGGATGCTCCGCTTTCCTCACCTGACACAAATGATAGCCGCTCATTCCCCATGCCTCCTTCTACAGCTCAATCACTGCTTCCCATTTTTTTCCCGAGCTTTTATACAGCTCGCCAAGCCCCATGTCCTCAAGCCTTATCCGGCACTTATCTTTTGCCGTAAAAGTTATCTCCATGTGTATCCTGGTCGCCCGGTTCGGCCGTTTGGGAAGATCTGTCAGCCGCACTTTATGAGCCATGCTCTCGCCATGTATACTCCGGGTGAAAAATACCAGCTCATCCGTGCCGTCCAAAATAAATTCACATTCAAAATATGCCATGTAGTAATTGATTCCGGCGTTTATCATATCCATGCGGCTCTCTATCCCCCGCTTGAACATCTTCATGCCCACATTATGCTCAATCATATCCGGTCCTGCATAAATATAATTTCCCAGAGGCTTTATCCCCGCCAGGCTCATCGCCCCATAGCACGCTCCCTTAGAATACAGATTCCGGCCCAAAAACACTTTCCGCCTGCTACACAGATATTTGAGGGATTCCTGCTCCCAGCTCTGGTCAAAACCATCTCCCACCAGGTAAACCGTGGAATATGCATCTGTGCCCATCACCTTCTTCGCATGTTCCAGAAAACGCACGTCTTTCATTCGCTTCCAGTGTTCCGGTTTCCGGCTTCCCCTCGTCTTTTCATCCAGGCAGATGCGTCCCCTGTTCTTCACGGAGACCATAGCCGGCTTTGTCTTTCCATTGATATGCAGCTCATATCCTGTGATAAAATCTTCCTCATAAGAAAACAGTCCCACCTTATAGCGCCATAAATCCTTCTTCTGGCTCAACGCATAATAGTAGAAACTCTCCAGATAATCCTGGAGATAAACCTTATCTTTTGGAATGCCCAGCATCTCCAGAGCCTGCCGGATTGCCTGCACCCAGTCCCGGCGCATCTCCGCCATTGTCACCATCACCACTGCCCCGCTCATAGGCCCCACTGCCGAAAGTTTTTCAAAACACACTTTAAAGAAATTCGACAACAGCGCAGCTCCCAGCTCCACTTTTTGTTCAATCAGCGGAAATAAGTCCCTCGGAGTAGGAATCTGATACTTCTCCTCTCCCGCCACCGCGCTGACCGTCTTAGGCTCCGTATTATTCTGATGGTAAAAAGTGAGCACAGAGGAGTTCCGCCCCAAATCAAAGCCTATGATTACCTCGTTAAAATCCATTGCCATATCCGCCTCCGATTTACCTCCGAACTATTCATTATTCGGGAAAATATGTTTTGCCAGGCATTCCTGTTCAAAATAGAGCTGCATCACGTCCCTGGCTGCCCGTTTGTCCTTATCAGATACCGCCTTTGCCAGACGGTTAATCAAATCATAGCGCGTATCGCCTTCCATATTTCCCCTGGCGTCCCAGGAAAGCGTCATAGGCTCTGTCTCCCGCTTTGTCCCGCCAAAATCTTCACGTATCTTATAGTGAACAGTTTCCCCATAAAACAGCGTGAATTCTTTTACAAACACACCTTGGTAAACATCCTTCATTAGCTCTGAACTCTTTCTGGTTTTCCCTCCGCCCTGTCTCTCCACAGACCAGCTCAGCGTCACGGACGCTTCAGGATTCGCCCGATACTCTACATAGCTCTTATCCTGCAGCTGAAATGGGCGTATTAACTCTGTCGGGAAATCCCTGTAGAATGCAAAAGGCATCCCCCTGTAATAAAATTCCTCCAAAAGCTTCTGCACATTCCCTTCCTGCTTGTCCGTCAGGGAAGGCTGCGCCGCATAAAACCGCAGCAGCGCCAGCAGGCATACATCCTGCATCTCCTGTCCCATCTCATATTCCCTCTCAATGTAGGCAAACACCGGAGCGCTGACAGAAATCCCCCGCACAAAATACTCATATGCCCGATAGATGACATACGCCGATATTAACGGCTTTTTCCCCATATTTTTCCGGTAAGAATCAAAAATTTCCTCTGTCTCTTCCGTGCCGGAGCGCATAAAAACCAACACAAGAAGAATCTTCTCTTCCAGCCTGTAAGTATCCAGCTCAAATTGTTTTCCCGCTTTCCAGAGACGCTTCATGTCCTGTATCGGGCCGTCATAATGTTTCAGAAGATAAGAAAGCAGAGTTTCATCATATTTCTCATGCCTGAAGCAGTACCAGCAGACAGAGAGCAGCATATCATCCGGCTCATACTCCCTGCTCAGCACATTCCGGCTGCATATCCGCACCAGAGAGCCAAGTTCCGCCCTTTCTGCCCCGTAAGTTCCCACCAGGGCAAACGCCTCACTGCACATTCCTTCCGCTGCCAGCATCCCCAAAAGCTTGCGCTTATCCGTCCGGAAAAATTTTTCCAGGCTGATTCCATGCAAAAATTCATCCAGGGACGCCGATTTTGGATTTGCGTAATAATAGTCTAAAAGCTCCTTCCTCACTGCTTCTTTATATCCCTCCCGGATACCGCTGACGTCCAAAAGCTTCCAGAAGCTCTTTACATTCTTTTCCCCGACAACATGCTCTCCCACTGCCGCCCCACAGATGTTCAGAAGAATTTCCGGACACTCCGATGACATATTCCGGCAGAGAGCCAAAAGCTCGCCGCTCTCCAAAAGCCGTTCCGTCTCATACGGCAGTGAAGCTGTACAGCGGTTTCCTCTGTCATCCTCGATAAAAATCTGATAATTTTCGGTAAATAGTTTCACCTCAGCTTTTCCGCCCAGCAGCGCCGCCCGCTGCTCATGTTCAAGCTCACGGTGAACCACTACCACATAGCGGGCATTTGGGCTGTCACAGCGAACTTCACATGTAAAAATCACCTTCGCCAAATGCTCAGCTATCCAGCGGTTCAGGACAGACGCATTCAGAAACGTCCGGTAAATCAACGCCAGGCTTCGATTAATATGCCCCGCCTCCAGCTGCTCCACCATAAACTTTTCGATCGTCGGCTGATAGTTCTCAAACGTTCGCATATCTTCTTCCCGATGTTCTATTACATTCGCATACACTGCCGCCTTTTTCTGATAGTTCAGCGTATTATTATATGAGAAATACATCTTAATCATCCGTGGCAGAGGCTTTTGAAAACCTGTTCCCATAGAATTCACATAATGCTCATACAGACCGGTAAGCCGGATATCCGACTCTACCGCAGCCTCATACCATGCAAAGTATGCTTCTCCGTCCTTATCCCCTTTAATCAACAGGCTGCAGATAACTTTTAACAGGTTCCCCGAAGGCTGCTCCTCATAACATTGTTTCAAGATATCATACAGATGTTTCGAATATTTTTTCTCCCGTCCCGCCAAATCTGTGATATGCCGGATAATTTCTTCATCCAAAAGCCCTTCCCGGCATATAAAATGAAGCAGGCTCACCTCAAATTCTCCCAGCTTCTTAAGCATTCCCGGTTTTTTCTCAATAATCCCGTAAGCCTCCAAGTACATAATACGGCTCCGGCACCCATAAAGGAACTGACTTCGGATGGCTTCAAGCTTATCTGCCGGACGTGAAATCAGGCTTTCCTGAAGATACAAAAGCAGCCATTGCAGCCTCCAGTTTTCCCTATCCTGATGAAGCAGCTCCAAAAGAGTCTCTTCTACATAGTCTACATAAACCCTGTCTTTATTATAAAATGTTGTCAAATACAGGTAGTAGCCTCTGACTTCCGGTTTCTCCATCCTCCCGCGCTCTCCCTCAAACTCTGTGAGGAGAATGCACGCCTCATCTTCCCGTCCTGCCGCAAAGAGAAGATGCGCCTGGTACAACTCCAGCATAGGATGCGCGCCGCCCGCATTCCTGTATGCTTTTAAGTCCGCCAGCGAACTGTCCACCCACTTTTTCAGACTGAGCCTGCGGAGCCGGAACTCCACATACCGCTCCATCAGACGCTTTATCCTTACCTTCTGCTCATGCCGCTGTCCTGACGGGCCGTTTTCGGCATTCTTTGCCACAGTTACCTCAAAGCACAGTGTCTGGTAAGGGCTTTTTACAAAAATCTTTCCGTAATTCTTCCCTTCGTGAAGCCTGTCCGGGTAAATCAGATAATCCAGGCGGTAAGTGCTCCCAATAAATTCATCCGTCGTAACCACCGGACGCTCTACTTCCAGGAACTCCGCATCTGTACAGATATCCAGTTTCTGAAAACCCCAGCCGTCCTTCGAAAGCACTGCTGATTCCTTCTGGTTCTGCCCAAGCCCTTCAAAATACGCGTCTGGCTTTTCCAGCGTAAGATTTACCACGTCTTTCGCATGGATTCCCACCAGAAACTCCTCCATATCCGCATAACCTGACGCCTGTGTACGCAATCCTTCATACAAAGGGATCCATTCCGGCTTCTGTCTCTCCAACATGTTCCGAAATCCCTCCGATACAAAAACGGGATATGCTTTCTGAAAATCCTCCCGGGCAAGTTTCTGGAAATCTTCCAGGCTGTCAATCACTTCAGCAGAAGTCTTCACCATGCTCCGGGCAATCTCAATATGGTAAGGAATCCTGTATTCCCCTAAATCCGAGCAAACAGTAAACGCGCCTTCCAGCACATCTCCTTCCTCCATACCCGTAATATCAGGTTCATACACGATTTTCTCAGAAATTCCATTAAAATCTGAAGGCTCATATGCCATGCGGGGGCTGTCCGCATAGATAAAGCCTTTGACTTTCCGTTTATCCGCACTCTCCACCCGGAATTCTCCCCGGAACGTCCTGCCCTTTCGGAGCACCGCACGGATTTCCTCCTGGGAAACCACAAGCCTGGGAGCCTCATACTCAAATATTCCATTCAGCAGCTGTTCAATCCTTCTTTTCAACTCTTCCACCTGTACCTATCGTTTATGTCTTATCATGGCGAATTTCTTTCATTAGTATAGCACTATCTGTCCATTGGTGGCAAGTAACTTTTCTCTGCTCCGCTTTTAAACAAAAATATGACCGCTGACGCAT
Source organism: Hominisplanchenecus murintestinalis (assembly GCA_004793585.1). Taxonomy (GTDB): domain Bacteria; phylum Bacillota; class Clostridia; order Lachnospirales; family Lachnospiraceae; genus Hominisplanchenecus_A; species Hominisplanchenecus_A murintestinalis. The sequence continues at coordinate 256,011 of SRZB01000001.1, forward strand.
CCCTATCTTTTACGGAAACGCGTCAGCGGCCGCTTCCAGCCAAACAGCTGCGTATTTATTTGTTAAATCATATGTCTGCCCTTTCTACCGCCAGCGCTTTCGTCGACAGCATAAATGGCTTATAGTAAGCATCCGCATTTCCCATAGGAAGTATTTCATCCGAAACACGGATTCCCAGAATTTTGCGCATATACTCTCTACGCTTCATGAAAGCTTCATACTTTTCTGGATAACTGTGTTTTATTTTCTCCTGCAGTCCTGCATCTGCCAGAGCTATTCCGCCCTCACAGCTTACACCCGCATATCCCTCCACTGAGGGAATAATATCAAATTGCAAAATCATTCCGCTTTTCAGCACTGATATCAACTACGGAGGACTACACTATGGATAATAAAACCATCAGACTTATTCTTCCCCAATGGCAGGGAGGAAACCGATACGTTTACGCTTTCGGTGCAAAATTATTAGAATGGCTGGCGCCAGCCGCAAACTGCGAAACCCTTGAAATACCCTTAATCCCAAAAACACCCGAGGTTATCAAAGACGGGATTGCTTTTAAAGAAGAGCTTCTTCAGCACTCTGGAGAAATTTACCGCCTTCTGCAAAGCAAGTCGCCGGATAAAATCATCGTGTTCGGCGGGGACTGCAGCATCAGCCTGGCTCCCTTCACTTACCTTCTGGAAAAATACGAAGGCGATGCTGCAGTCCTCTGGCTGGACAGGCATGGAGATATTTCCGTCCCCGGAGAAACAACAGATTATCATGCTATGGTACTGGCTTCTTTTCTGGGTGAAGGGGATACAGATTTTTCGGATTTTGTAAAAGTAAAACTCGATACAGAACATCTGCTCCATATCGGCGTAAATGACCCGGCAAAAGAATTCGGCCGCAAAATCGGAAATAACTATGACTTCAAAAATATTCTTCCTGAAGAATTTGCAGAAAACAGCAGCTCTGTCATCGCCGCAATAAAAGACATGCATATAAGAAAACTGATTATCCATTTTGATTTGGATGTATTGGATTTATCTTCCTTCCGCTCACAATCCTCTGCAAATCCGTCGGTGTATTTCGAACGGCTGAAACTCATCAGGCCGGGCGCTTCTTTCCAATCTCTGAGCCGTCTGCTGAACGACCTGGATAAACAGTTTGATATCGTAGGGCTGAGCCTTGCGGAATACCTGCCCTGGGACGCTATGAACCTGGCGAACCTTCTGGCTGGTCTCCCTCTTTTAAAAGATAAGATTTAATCAGCAGGGCGCTGGCCAGCATCTTTGCCTTCACTGCCCCTTCACTTTCCGAACAGGTATAAATCCCGCCGCTGTCCATAGCATATACACCCAGCAGCAGATAATCCACATTATACTGATTCAGCTTCTGCACAGTATCTGAACCGGTAACATACAGGTGGTTGTGATCCAGCCGCCCCGGCAGTACCGCAATCGTACAATCATTTAGCTGCGTCAATTCTGTCGCCGCTGTCAACGAGTTCGTCACTGCAAAAATGTGTTTCTTATCCAAAAAAGAAATCACCTCTTCCACAGTCGTCGAAGCGTCAAAAATCACAGACGCGTCTTTCTTTATCAGCTTTGCCGCACATCTGCCCATTGCCTTTTTACTTTCCAGCTTCTGATTCTTCCTCTCATCATAAAACACAATAGACGCCCTGTTGTCATTTAACACAGCTCCCCCATGAGTTCTTTTAATGACTCCTTCATTTTCCAGGCGGATAAGGTCTCTACGCACCGTATCCCTGGATACCCCTAAAGTTTCTGCCAGCTCTTCAATCCTGGCGCTGTCATTTATCCGAATAATTTCTACTATTTTATTTAATCTCTCTTCAATCAACATACCGACACCTTCTTTTTATTCATTATGCTAATTAAAACACACGCCACTTTTGTTTTCAACACACTTTTAAACTTTTTGTTTCCGGCACTAGTGTATTTTCGAGGTTTATGATAAAATACTGATGATTTACGTTCTTACGGTCTTTGCAGCAAGTGCAAAGACTTACCTGAACTGTTGCAAAATACTACACAAAGGACGGAACAGCCATGATTTTAGCATGTCAAAATATAAACAAAGCCTTCGGGACAAACGAAATCCTGAAAAACGCATCCTTTCATGTGGAGGAGCGTGAAAAAACTGCTATCGTAGGCATTAACGGCGCAGGAAAATCTACGCTTTTAAAAATTATTATGCGCGAGCTGCCCGCCGATTCCGGCGAGATTATCCTCGCCAAAGGAACAACTATCGGTTATCTGGCGCAGCATGAAGCAGTCTCTTCCGGCAACACGATTTACGAAGAACTGCTTGAGGTGAAACGTGACCTCATTACTATGGAAGAAACCATCCGCAGCATGGAGCTTGAGATGAAAACCCTTCAAGGCGATGCCCTCACGCAGCTTCTGGAATCCTACAACCGGTTAAGCACGGAATTTGAGCGCAGAGACGGATATGCTTACCAAAGCGAACTGGCAGGCGTACTCAAAGGGCTTGGCTTCAAAGAAGAGGAGTTTTCAAAAAAAGTAGAGACTCTCTCTGGCGGCCAGAAAACCCGGGCAGCGCTGGGAAAACTGCTGCTCTCGAAACCTGACATTATCCTTCTGGACGAGCCTACCAACCATCTGGACATGAACTCCATCGCCTGGCTGGAAACATATCTTCTGAGTTATCCCGGCGCTGTGATTATTGTAGCGCATGACCGCTACTTCCTGAACCGTGTTGTTACGAAGGTCGTAGAGATTGATAATGGATATGTCACTACCTTCTCAGGCAACTACTCCGCATATGCTGAAAAGAAAAAACAGCTCCGGGATAATGCGCTGAAAGCCTGGATGAACCAGCAGCAGGAAATCAAACATCAACAGGAAGTCATCACAAAGCTCAAGTCCTTCAACCGGGAAAAGTCTATTAAACGGGCAGAAAGCCGGGAAAAAATGCTGGAAAAGATTGAAGTCCTGGAAAAGCCCGTTGAAATCAACGATGAAATCCGTATCAAACTGGAGCCGCGCACCGTCAGCGGAAATGACGTACTCACGGTAGAAGGACTTTCCAAAAGTTTTGGCGAAAACCATCTGTTTACCAGCCTGAATTTTGAAATCAAGCGCGGCGAGCGGGTGGCGGTTATCGGAAATAACGGGACAGGCAAAACCACTCTGCTGAAAATCATCAACCAGGTCCTCCCCGCTGACACTGGACGTTTCACCTTGGGAAGCAAAGTAAAAATCGGGTACTACGACCAGGAACACCACGTCCTCCATATGGAAAAAACTATGTTTGAAGAGCTGTCCGACGCTTATCCTACACTGACCAACACACAGATTCGGAATGTGCTGGCTGCTTTCCTTTTCACAGGCGACGATGTATTCAAACGGATTTCTGATTTGAGCGGCGGCGAGCGTGGGCGCGTCTCTCTGGCAAAGCTGATGCTCTCTGAAGCAAACTTTATCATTTTGGACGAGCCAACGAACCACCTGGACATCACTTCCAAGGAGATTCTGGAAAATGCCCTGAACAATTATACCGGAACCGTGCTTTACGTGTCCCACGACCGCTACTTCATCAACCAGACTGCAACCCGCATCCTGGAACTGACCGGAAACACTCTGGTAAACTATATCGGAAACTACGACTATTATCTGGAAAAGAAAGAAGAACTGACACAGATTTATGCTCCCCAGGCAGCAGAAGCGGCAGGCACGGAAAAAGCCAGCGTTGCAAAACTCTCCTGGCAGCAAAAAAAAGAAGAACAGGCGCTCCTGCGCAAAAAGCAGAATGAGCTCAAAAAGACCGAAGCACGCATCCATGAGCTGGAAACCCGCGATTCCGAAATTGATGCGCTGATGGAGGATGAAGAAGTCTTTACCGACGTCGCAAAATGCATAGAACTCAGCACTGAAAAGGCAGTAATTGCCGAAGAACTAGAAGTGCTCTATGAAATGTGGGAGACACTGGCAGAGTAACGAGCCGGCGGCAAAGTCGCATTTATATCATGCAAAAGTGCAATCGCTTGAAATTCTCACGGAAGATTTGGAAATCAAACATGCAATACTCCGTCTGCCAAAGAACGCCTCCAGGTTTTATCCCTGAAAGCGTTCTTTTTTAAGACTTTTTACACATCTTCCGCTTACTGCGAACAATTCGATTTCTCCACACACACCGCACAGTCTTTTCCAAAAAATGAAATCCCGTAGCGGATTACCTGCTGGTAACCGTCATTCTCCAACTCCCTTGCATACTGCCTCTCCTCAATCTGACGCAAGGCTTCCCCGGCGCGTCTCTCCATATCCTGAAATCTCTCTGCTATTTTAAACTCCAGGACACAAGCTGGTTTTCTTCTCGTCACCGGGCGGATAAATAAATCACTCCTGCCTGTTCCCCCTTCCCGGTTAGACTTCACCACATAGCCTTTCATTCCAGAAAGGATTCCTGCCAGAAAACCATGATAAAAACTCTCATACGCATCATAGAAACTGATCGTTTCCATCAGCAGCCCGGAAATCTCTTCCTCCACAGTTTCTGCATCCGCACCTTCCAAAGCCTTAAAAAGCCGTGAACGGTCTTTCGCTTTAATTTTCTCATCAAACCATCCCATGACTTTCATGCGGAAAATGGATTTCACTTCACGATTCGGAATAGACATCTCCACAAATAGACTATCCTGACTGTCCAGCCACTCCCTGGATTTCCGAAAATATCCAGTGAAAAACATGAAATTCCAAAGATACTCCGTTGATTTATAAATTTCTTCATAAGTAATATCTTCATGAACCGGCTTCACTATGGATTCACCATCAATCAAGGCTTCAATTTCTTTTTTTGCAGTCTCATCTGCCGTCTCAATCAATGTCCTTACAATCCTGTTTGAGCTGGTATTTGCCCAATACGAAGAAGGAACGGCGTTCTTATCCTCAGACATCTCCCGGATACATTGTATCACGCTCCAGGGATTATAGACATTGGTATTTCCAAACACATACCCATCATACCATTCTTTTATTGTGCCGTATTTTCCCTCCAGCCGATAATCCTGGCAAATCCGTACAATCTCTTCCTCTGTGAATCCAAAATACTCGCCGTAGCTCCTGCTGAGGACAGAAATAATATCCAGATTATTCATGCCTGTAAAAATACTCTCCCGAGAAATTCTCAAACACCCGGTAATCACTGCAAATTCCAGACTGCCGCTTGTCTTTAAAGCTGATTCAAAAAGAGACCGGATAAAGGTAAGCATTTCTTCATAGAATCCTTCAAAAAAGGCATTCTCCAGAGGTACGTCATATTCGTCAAGCAATATCACTGTTTTTCTACAGCATACCCGGAACAGGCAGTCCGACAGAAAACGCAGAGCATCCAGATACTCTTCATAAGAAGCGCTTTCATCCCGAAGCCGCAGAAAACGTTCTTTCTCCCGTTCCGTCAGCCCATCTCTGCCCAGCACAAAATCATGGCGCCGGAATTCCCTGGCCAGTTCTCTCCTCAGCATATGGAATGCCAGCCTCCACTCTGGTTGTTTCGCCGATTTCAGCGTTAAGTGAATGACCGGATATTTTCCCATATGTGAAAGATACTTTTCGCCTGCCTGCATAATCTTCAGATTCTGAAACAGTTCTTCCTGTTCCCGCCTTGCTTCACTCTGGCTCCCTGCATCTTCAAAAAAATACTGAAGCATACTCAGATTTAATGTCTTTCCAAAACGCCTGGGACGGGTAAACAGACTGACATCACCTTTTTTGTCCAGCAAATCTTTAATCAACAAAGATTTATCCACAAAATAATAACCGTTTGTCATCAGTTTTTCAAAATTATCCACTCCCACTGGCAACGGCCTGTAATCCATTCTGTTCCCCCTCCCCATGTTTCACTTCCGTTTCCTATAAGCTCTTCTCCAGCTCTTCCCGTACTGTCTGGATAAATTCTTCACTGTTCAGCACCGTCGGATTCTCAATTGAAGTAATCAGCGCCAAATCTTTTGTCATCTTTCCAGACTCAATAGTCTTTACGGTAGCAGCTTCCAGCTTGTCCGCAAACACTGCCAGCTCCGGAATCCCATCCAGCTCGCCCCTCTTACGAAGTGCGCCTGTCCAGGCAAAAATCGTTGCCACGGAGTTCGTCGACGTCTCCTCCCCTTTCAGATGCTTATAATAATGGCGCTGTACCGTGCCGTGAGCCGCTTCATACTCAAAATTCCCATCCGGGGAAACCAGCACGGAGGTCATCATTGCCAGAGAACCGAATGCAGACGATACCATATCACTCATCACATCGCCGTCATAGTTCTTACATGCCCAGATAAATCCGCCTTCTGCTTTCATCACACGGGCTACTGCATCATCAATCAGCGTATAGAAATATGTGATTCCCGCCTGTTCAAATTTTTCCTTATACTCTTTATCAAAAATCTCCTGAAAAATATCTTTAAAGGTGTGATCATACTTTTTAGAAATCGTGTCTTTCGTCGCAAACCACAAATCCTGCTTCGTATCCAACGCATAGTTAAAACAGCTTTTTGCAAAGCTTGTGATGGAAGCCTCTGTGTTGTGCATTCCCTGGAGCACGCCGGCTCCTTTAAACTCATGAATCAACTCTCTTGTCTCTGTACCGTCCTCGGCAGTAAATACCAGCTCTGCTTTCCCTGGACCGCCTGCTTTCAGCTCTACAGACTTATACACGTCCCCATACGCATGCCTTGCCAGCGTAATCGGTTTCTTCCAGTTTTTCACACACGGCTCAATCCCTTTGACAACAATCGGGGTACGGAACACCGTACCGTCCAGGATTGCACGGATGGTTCCATTAGGGCTCTTCCACATTTCCTTCAAATCATACTCTGTCATACGGGCAGCATTCGGTGTAATCGTCGCACATTTCACTGCAACGCCGTATTTCTTTGTAGCATACGCACTGTCAAATGTCACCTGGTCATCCGTCGCATTCCGATGCTCCAGCCCCAAATCATAATACTCTGTTTTCAAATCAATAAAGGGGAGCAGAAGCTCATCCTTTATCATCTGCCAGAGAATCCTTGTCATCTCGTCGCCGTCCATCTCCACTAATGGTGTTGTCATTCTTATTTTTTCCATTGTATCCTCCTCGTATTCTGACTTCCTTTTGCTCTCGTACTATAGTAAATCAATTTTGTATTTTTCGCAACACTAAATCCTAAGAAGTTTTCCCGCATGAATCTGCCCCCAGCCCTGCTGATATCTGGGAAGCCCCAAATCAACCGCCGTCTCCCTCAGGCGCATTTTCACCTGTACATTCGTAAGCTGAGGCTCTCTGGACAGCAGCAATGCAATACAGCCTGACACAATAGGCGTAGCCATCGATGTACCGCTCTTTACCGCATAATATCCCGGATTCCCACGCATCACGGCATTGCACGAAGTAATCATGGAGCCCGGCGCGGTAATATCCGGCTTACAAATACACTCCCCGGTCGGCCCCCGTCCGGAATAGCAAGGCTTTATCCCGCTCCCCCTCACATGGGCACAGTCATCTGACGCGCCTACGGTAATCACTTTCCGGCTGTTTCCCGGCACAGTGATGCTCATAGGCTCCGGCCCCATATTCCCTGCCGCCACTACCACTACCAGTCCTGCGTCCCAGGCGCGCTCTACCATATTAATCAGCTGCATATCCATGGACGCACTCTCCCGCACTGTTCCTACCGAAATATTGAGGATACGGATGCCATACGCGTGCCTGTTCTGTATGACCCAGTCAATGCCCCGCAGCACCTCTTCTTTATTGCCATTTCCCCTTCTGTCCAGCACTTTAACCCCTACAAAATGGCACTCAGGGGCGATTCCCCGGTATTTTCCTAACGAAGCAGCGCCGTTCCCGCCTAAAATCCCGCACACATGTGTGCCGTGAGAACAGTCATCATAGCATTCTCTCCGTCCCGCCAAAAAGTCCCGGAAGCCCACAATCCGGCGGTTAAAGTCCGGATGAAAACTGATGCCCGTATCCAGCACCGCCACTCCGATTCCCCGTCCGCGGATTCCCCTCCGGTACGCCATATCCGCACCTACTGCGGTACGCACTCGATTCATATACTCATTTCCGGTTTTTTTAATAGTATATGCTGAAATGCCAAAGCCGTTCCGGCATATGATGTACTGTATATTGCAGACGAGGAGATTTTATGGACGAGAATGAATTAAGAGAACTAATTTTATCAAATGAATATCTGGATATTATCCAGACCTTCCGCTCAAGCCCGGAACAATGGACTGTCCAATTTCAGCAGTTCGGGGCGCAGGCTTTCGGCGGCGGATTCGGCATGGTACATGTGCGCAGAAATCTTTTTCCCCAGAACCCTATGGAAGTTACCGGATACTATTCTATCCCCAAGCTTTTCACAACGCTAGACACCACCAGCCTGGAGGTATCCGGCATTCTTCAGATGCAGACGCAGCCCCTCCTGAACTATAAAGGCAGGGACGTTATCATCGGCATTATTGATACGGGAATAGATTACACTCTGCCCGCTTTCCGCCATTCCGACGGGCGCACCCGTATCGTACGTATCTGGGATCAGACTATTCAGACCGGTACTGCACCAAAAAATATATTTTATGGTTCTGAATATACGGAACTGCAGCTCAACGAAGCGCTCTCCTTAAACGACCCTTTCTCCGTAGTTCCCAGCCGCGACGAGAATGGTCATGGTACGGTAAGCGCAGGCATTGCTGCCGGAAGCCCGGATGCCACCCGTGATTTTACAGGCGCCGCCCCTGAAGCTGATATAGCTGTCGTAAAATTAAAACCTGCCAAGCAGAACCTGCGGGATTTTTACTTAATAAAAGAAGAATCCCCTGCTTTTCAGGAGACAGATATCATGATGGCCATACGCTACCTGCTCGCTGTGGGCAATGAATTAAAAAAGCCTGTCGTCATCTGTCTGGGGCTGGGTTCTACCCAGGGAAGCCACACCGGAAGCTCCCCGCTGGCTCAGGTTCTGACATACTACTCCGGCTTTACCGGATGTTATATCGTCGCCGCTGGCGGGAATGAGGCCGGAACCGGACACCATTACTATGGAAAATTCGAACCCTCCCAACCCTCCCAAACGCCGCAGAATGTAGAAATCCTGGTAGACGCTTCCGACAAGGGATTTTCTATAGAACTTTGGGGAAATCCCCCGGATCTCTATTCTGTCGGAATCATATCTCCCCTCGGTGAAACCATCGCGCGGATTCCTGCCCGGCTAAGCCAGAGCACCACGATCCGTTTTACTCTCGAGAAAACTGTTATTGAATTGTATTACGAGATTGTAGAGGCGGCTACAGGAAATGAATTAATCCTTCTCCGTTTCAAGGATCCCACACCCGGAATCTGGACTGTCCAGACATACAGTGACGTGGCTATCAACGGAGCCTTCCATATGTGGCTCCCCGTCAAGGGTTTGATTTCTGATAACACTACATTTCTGTCTCCCAATCCGGACACAACGCTGACTACTCCTTCTGACAATATAGACGTTATTACCGTAAGCACCTACAACGCTTATAACGGCAGCCTATATATTAATTCCAGCCGTGGATATACGCGGGACGGAAAAATAAAGCCTAATATTGCTGCCCCGGGAGTTAATGTATTTTCTCCTGAAATCGGCGGCAGCTATGGCGCCTATACGGGTTCCAGCGCTGCTGCCGCCATTACGGCAGGCGCCGTGGCCTTGCTTGTAAACTGGGGCGCTGAGCATCAGCCCGACCGTATTTTCACAAACCAGGAGATACAAAGCCTCTTGATACGGGGCGCTGACCGTAATCCTCAATACCTCTTTCCAAACCGTGAATGGGGTTATGGCACACTGAATGTTTATCAAATTTTTTTGAATCTCATGAATCGGTAACCCAAACAAGCCCCTTCACATAATATAAAGTGTACTCAACAAACATGGAGGAACAAAACATGAGTGATTTAGCAGCAACAAACTGTGGATGTGGATGTGAAGGAGCACAGAGCGGATGCAACAGCGGATGTAGCAATGGCTGTGGTAATGGATGTGGTTTCGGCCTTGGAAACAACAACTCCATCATCTGGCTGATTATCCTGCTCTCCTGCTGCGGATGCGGCAATGGCTGCGGAAACAGCGGATGCGGCTTCGGCGGCGACAACTGCTGCATCATCATCGTACTCCTGCTGCTTTGCGGCGGATGCGGCAACGGCTTCTGCGGATGCTAATTTTGAAAAGAAAGCCCCGAAAGGGGCTTTCCTTATGTGCGGGAGACTCCGCTCTAATCTGTATCTTCTTTCTGTTCTCCATAGACATATTCTTCTTCCGGCTTCTTTTCCTGCCGTTTCCTCTCTATACACTCCTCATCTACCTCATAAAAAGCATTCCCTTCTTTAATCAATTTAAGTTTCATCAACATTCTCCTTTCATGGTATTTCCTTTATTAATATATGTATATCACCGAAAAGATGGTATGATTTCACCAGCGTATACATATAGATTAAGGAAAAACCAATGACGGCCAAAGGAGTGTTTCCATGCTTGAAGATACATTAAAGGTACTTCCGGCCATAGACCAGATAGCAAACGGAAACCATTTGCTGATGATGAAAGCGGTAATCCCCTATCTGCCCCAGCCTGCGCAGCAGATTATGGCTCTCTACGCCAAAGCGTCAGAGCTTACGAACATCCTTGGGTTTTACCAATCCTCACCTGATATGAGCGTCTGTTCCACAGATACCGGACATGTCCCGCTTTCCGACATGCTTCAGGACATTCGCTGTTTCTGCAGCCAGGAAACGCTAAATACCCTCGACCAGCTTTCCGGCCTGATGCAGATGATGGAACTGTTTGGCGTCATGCAGAATGCCAATGAAAATCCCGACATGCTGAAAAACCTCCTGACGCCGGAACAGCAGGTTATGTTTGAGACGTGCCAGTCCATGTTCGAAAACGATATCCCCAATGCCTGAAAGGAGACTTTTATGAGTGATACCAGTTGGATGAACAATCCGAACCTGAAAAATATCGACCCCGCAAAGCTGCAGATGCTCATGTCCATGTCTGAGCAGACAGCAGATAAAAAACAGAACGAACTGCTTCCATTCCTGATGGCAGCCGCTTCACAGTCACGCTCAAACGGAATGACTTTCTCTCCTGATGAGACAGATACTATTATAGAAGTACTGAAAATGGGAAAATCCCCTGAAGAAATTGCAAAAATGGAAAAAATCCGCACGATGATGAAACTTTTAAAATAGCGGCTCCTTCTCAGAGCCGCCCCACACGGAAGGAAATGAGACCGGATATGCCCGTCTCATTTCCTTTCTGCATTTTCGTCTTATATCCCGCTATTTCATCCGATAACTGCGCACTAAAAGTCTAACAGCCTTTGCTCACAAACTATCTCCCCCAAGTCTGCCTTGACGGACGCCGCCCGGAATCTCCCCCATCCATTCCAAGGTTAATCCCTGAATTTCTCTCTTTCGGCTGAATCAGGACAGACGCCCTCTGATTCCCCGTCCACTGGAACATATAACTCTCACCGGACGCTCCCCTGGAACCGAGAAGATTTTTCCAGGACATAGCCAGTTCAAAACTCGGATCTGCCCCTGTCCAGCATACCACCGCATCCGGGTCTGCTTCCAGAGTCGTACCGCTCTGCTCGTTGCTGAGAATAATGGGATTTCCCTCGGAAAGCACTACGGCGTACGCATTCGGCCCTCTCCCTGTAAGGGTAGATGTGGCCCATCCTTTCTGAGAAATAACGCCCTGCGCAAGAAAACGAATGCCGTACTTACAATCCTCCGTAAACGCCAGCAGGTTCTCAGATTCCACGGAAAGCGTCTCCCCCTGGCGCAGAGGAACCACTATCACATGCTGTTCCTCATTCGCATAATAGGTAATACTCTGCCCGCTCATCGTAACCTTTGTAAGCGGAAGGTTTTCTCCGGTAAACCGCCGTCCAATCTGTCCAATCAGCGCCTGCATTGGGTTTCCCTCCGGTCCAAGCAGGCATTTTTCAAACTTAAAGTTTTTGTTCCCCGGACACTCACCTCCGATAAAAGCGCCTGTTTTTGTAAACAGGACATCCTGCCCATATCCGTCCGACTCCACCTTTAATGTCAGTTCATTCACTACCTCTAATCTTAACATTTGTACCTCCGCCTTTTACTCTACCTGAACTCCGTATAACCCACACAAACCTTCCAAATCCCTGTCTACACCGTTTCCCACCGCATTAAATCTCCACTCGCCGTTTTTCTCGTAAAGTTCTCCTACAACCATAGATATCACGTTGCTGTAATACTCATCCAGCCGGAAACGCAGGATTCCTTTTCCCATTCTCCCGTCTCTCACCTGAATATACGCATCAGACACCATCCCGAAATTCAGCCTCTGCCGCAATGCCTCATGAATTGTAAGGATAAAAACAATTCTTTTCACACTGGGGTGCAATTTTTTCAAATCTATGCTGAGAGTCTCCTCTCCCGTGCCTCCGCGTTCTCCGTGATGTACGACGCTTCCGTCCGGGCTTGAAGTCTGTCCGTAAAATACAAACCACTCATCCCCCACCACTTTTCCATTACTCCCCAAAAGAAATGCCGAAGCATCCATATCACATGCCGGATTTTGAACTCTCCAGCCCAGGCTCACCTCTACTGCCGTAAGATTCGGATTTTCCCGCATCAGTGACAGTTTCTGTCCCTTTCTCAGTATCTCGCCCGGGCTCACGGAATCTCCCGCGGATACCTCGCGCCTCGATACAGTCTGCCACGGCTGGGACTGCGATACACGTCCGGGGACTGTCTGCCCTGGCTGGGGTCGGACTGTCCGATTGGACTGAGCGGCCTGCCTGAACTGCCCCGGCGAAGCCTGCGGCAATGGCTGCATAATACTTCCCATCAGTTGGCAAAGCGGCTGTGGCTGACGAATTCTTCTTTCCACATCTGCCGCCATATTCCCCAGACTTTCCGGAGATTTTATCTTCATTGGAATATCAATCACTTAGTCACCTCTTATGCCTGCTCTCTGTTACTGCAATATAGCCGGGACATTTCCACTCACGGCTGTCCCGGCAAAACTCAACCATCCTTCTTAACATTCTCTCACATCTGTCTCGAAATATTTTTCATTTTTCTGCAGACTTAAATCCCATCATATCTTCACCAGCTCGTACTGATCCGTTCCCAGACCAATCTTAACTGCGTGGGCAATGCAGGATTTCCACTCCGTATCCGGATGCGTCATATGGAAATGATCATGCCCCTCATCAACGCCATGTTTTTCTAAATTCTCTCCCAGGATACTCTCTTTTACCGGAGTCATCTGATTGCACAGATCCGCACATGCCTGATCCAGCGCCACCGGGTCAAAAGACGCCAGCATACCCACATTCGGAATAATCGGAATATCGTTCTCTGCATGGCAGTCACAATTCGGAGACACATCGCATATCAGAGATACATGGAAACATGGGCGGTTCCGGCACACAGCCAGGCTATACTCTGCCATCTTGTAATTCAGCACAGCGATAGAATCACTGAAATCTGCCGCAATGGCATCTTTCGGGCAGACTGCCAGACAGCGTCCGCATCCCACGCATTTCTCATGGTCAATCTCTGCCTTCCTATCAGATATCTGCGGTGCATCGTGGGCGCAGATTCTGCTGCACGCCCCGCATCCCACACATAAATCCCGGTCTACGCTGGGCTTTCCGTCACAGTGCTGCTCCATCTTTCCTGCCCGCGAGCCGCATCCCATACCAATATTCTTCAACGCACCGCCAAACCCAGCCATCTCATGTCCCTTAAAATGAGTTAGAGAAATGAAAACATCCGCATCCATAATGGCATGTCCAATCTTCGCTTCTTTAACGTATTCCCCATCAATCGGCACAAGAGTTTCATCCGTTCCCTTCAGACCATCCCCAATCAGCACATGGCATCCTGTCTGCAGCGGTGAAAATCCATTCACATAAGCCGTATCCAGATGATCCAGCGCATTCTTACGGCTGCCTACATATAGTGTGTTACAGTCTGTAAGATATGGTTTTCCCCCAAGCTCCTTCACATAATCCGCCACAACCTTTGCATAATTCGGGCGCAGGAACGCCAGATTTCCATACTCTCCAAAATGAATCTTAATTGCAGCATATTTATCCGTAAAATCAATATTCTCAAATCCTGCCGTTTTCATCAAACGGTGAAGCTTCTGCAGCAAATTCTCATGCGCCGTAGCTTTAAATGTCGTAAAATAAACCTTTGCTTGTTCCATGCTTATCCTCCTTGAGATTGTTTTTCATTAATTATACTAAAAAAAGCAGGTATTTTCCAGTGTTTAAACCATTATAATTCATATAATCCAAGCCAAATACTATAAAATTCTCTGCTTCTATTCTTCTTGTCAATGGCATTGCAATCACCATATCTAAAACACCTCTCAAAATCACCTGGACTTTGAATATCTTCCATGTTATCATAATCAATAAACTATCACAAAATGACAGCAAAACCAGGAGGATTCCAAATGTATCAGGCATCTGAAACACGCTATGAAAACATGATATACTGCCAGTCAGGCGAAAGCGGCCTGCGCCTGCCTCACATGTCTTTAGGACTCTGGCATAATTTTGGCGACAACTCATCTTATGAAAACATGAAGCAGCTTTGTTTTACTGCTTTTGACCACGGCATCATCCACTTTGATTTAGCAAACAATTACGGCCCGGAACCAGGCAGCGCTGAAAAGAACCTGGGGCTTATCCTGAAAGAAAACTTCCAGGCTTACCGGGATGAACTCGTCATCAGCACGAAGGCCGGATATGAAATGTGGGCAGGTCCTTATGGAAACTGGGGCAGCCGCAAATCTCTCCTAGCCAGCCTGGATCAGAGCCTGAAGCGTATGGGGCTGGAATATGTAGATATTTTTTACCACCACCGAATGGACTTTTCAACTCCGCTTGAGGAAACTATGGGGGCGCTCGCCCAGGCGGTACAAAGCGGAAAAGCACTTTATGTGGGTCTGTCCAATTATGATGGCAAACGCTTAAAGAAAGCCTCCGCGATTCTGCAAGAACTGCGCTGCCCTTTCGTCATCTGCCAAAACCGCTATTCTATTTTCGACCGCACCATTGAAAACAACGGCTTAAAGCAAGCCGCCGATGAGCTTGGAAAGGGCATCATCGCTTTCAGCCCTCTCGCTCAGGGAATGCTGACAGACCGCTATCTGGACGGCATCCCGGAAGACAGCCGCGCCAAAGCTGACGCACGCTATTTAAAAGAATCTGCCCTTACCCCGAAGCGCCTTGCCCTTATCCGGGAACTGAATGCGCTGGCCGCCGAACGCGGACAGACCCTGTCGCAGATGGCGCTGTCCTGGGTTCTTAACAGCAGCGAAATTACCAGCGTCCTGATTGGCGCTTCCAAACCTTCACAAATTCTTGAGAATCTGAAAGCTGTCGAAGACATCTACTATTTTACTGATGAAGAACTCCGCATCATTGACGATATTGCTTCCAGGCAGGTATACAACACACGGTAATCAGAATATAACAAATGCTCCCATACCAGATACTGGATATGGGAGCCGTTTTTTATTCTTACATATTCCTAGAAACCTGCCAGCCAGTCATAAAGCTCCTGATATTTCATCGCAGATGCTTTCCAGGAGAAATCTGCCGCCATAGCTCTGTCAATAATCTTATTCCACTCGCGCTTTTTCTCAATATAAACAGAATGGGCATATCTGATGGTATTGAACATTTCGTGGGCATTATAGTTCGCAAAGCTGAATCCCGTTCCGGTTCCCTCGAACTCATTGTACGGCCATACCGTATCTTTCAGACCGCCTGTCTCCCGGACAATCGGCACGGTTCCGTAACGGAGACTCATGAGCTGGCTCAGCCCGCACGGTTCAAACAAAGATGGCATCAGGAACGCGTCGCAGCCCGCATAGATTTTGTGGGAAAGCGCCTCGGAATAGTAAATATTCGCCGATACCTTTCCTGGATATTTCCATGCAAAGTAACGGAACGCATTCTCATACTTCTCTTCACCCGTTCCCAGAACTGCAATCTGCAGATCCTGCTGGCAGATTTCGTCCATCATGTAATTAATCAGGTCGAAGCCTTTCTGGTCTGTCAAACGTGATACAATACCTATCAGAAACTTCTTGTCATTTACTTCCAGTCCCAGCTCTTCCTGGAGCGCACGTTTATTTTTCGCTTTTTCTTTACGGAAATTCTTCGCATTGTAATTCTTTGCAATATACTTATCCGTCTCAGGATTGTACTCATCGTAATCAATACCATTCAAAATTCCACGGAGACTGTTGGCGCGGGCATTTAAAAGCCCATCCAGATTTTCACCGTAGAACGCCGTCTTAATTTCTTCTGCATACGTATTGCTCACCGTAGTAATCGCGTCTGCGTATACCAGTCCGCCTTTCAGATAATTCGCATCCCCATATGCCTCCAGCTTATCCGGCGTGAAGAAATAGCTGGGCAGGCCTGTAATATCTTTGACTGTTTTCATATCCCATACGCCCTGGAACTTCAGGTTATGTATCGTCATAACCGTCTTGATTCCGCGGAAAAACTCGCCCTGCTGGAATGTATCTTTCAGATACACCGGAATCAGGCCGGTCTGCCAATCATGGCAATGGATGATATCCGGCCGGAAATCCAACACCGGAAGGGCAGAAAGCGCCGCTCTTGAGAAAAATGCAAATTTCTCAATATCCTCATAGATATTTCCGTAAGGCTTTGGCCCCGCAAAGTAATACTCATTGTCAATAAAATAATAGGTAATTCCGTCATACTGCATTTCCAGGATTCCCACATACTGGCTGCGCCAGTTCATTTCCATATAAAAGTGAGCCCGGTACTGCATCTGGTTCTTAAATTCCTCTTTCATGCACATGTATTTTGGAACAATCACACGTACGTCGAAATATTCCTTATCGAAACATTTCGGAAGCGAACCTACAACATCCGCAAGTCCTCCTGTCTTGATAAACGGAACGCATTCAGAAGCAACAAATAGTATCTTCTTCATAGAAAAACCCTCCTAATTAGCATTAAAAGCCATTTTTTCTATTATACCTCATTTTGCCTCCAATGAAAAGCAATCCTTATATATTTTTATATTCTAAACGAATTTTATCTGCAATCAGCGCTATAAATTCGGAATTCGTGGGCTTACCCTTTCCATTATGAACCGTATATCCAAACAGTTCGTCAATCGTATCCATCTTTCCGCGGCTCCATGCTACTTCAATCGCATGCCTTATGGCACGTTCTACACGGCTAGGCGTGGTCTGGTGCTTCTTGGCAATTGTTGGATACAAGATTTTTGTGATGGAATTCAGCATATCCATATCACTTACAGACATGATGATTGAATCTCTCAGGTACTGATAGCCTTTGATATGTGCCGGAACGCCAATCTCATGAATAATATTTGTAACATCCGTTTCCAGGTTGCGCTCCATATATTCGTTTTTGCTTTCGTATGCATTTACTTTTCGCACCTCTGCAAAATTCTTTTCCCGTCCCGACCGGATATGCTTAATCCGGCTAATCACCATATCATTATCAAAGGGCTTCAAAATCAGGTAGTCCGCTCCCAGCGCAAAGGCATCTTCCATGATTTTTTCCTGGCTTACTGCAGTAATCACAATAAACGCCGGATGCTTTTTCAGCTCTCTGTCCTCTTTCACCCGCTCCATCACGGTCAGCCCGTCCAGTTTTGGCATGATAATATCCATCAGCACCACATCCGGCTGTTTTTCATGGATAACATCCATCAGCACTTCTCCATTTTCCGCCTTGCCTACTACCTCCAGCTCCTCATCACTGTTCACGATATTCTCCAGCAGCTGCGCCACCCTCACATTGTCGTCGGCAATCGCAATACTTATTTTGTCCATCAAAGAATCCTCCCCTTTTTACAATATTTTTCGCCACATAAACATGCCGTCGGCAAAACCCTCTTGTATTATATAAACGCTTCCATTTATTGGCAAGGGAAAGTTATTGCTGTAATTCGACAAAATTTTCTCTATTTCCGGCCTTCCTGCGCAATCCTGCCGCCATTTTCTACATTTTTCGACAATCTTCTTTCCTATCCTCCAAAATCCACCTCAAACATACAAAGCTCGTGGAGCGCCCGTGTCGCACAAATATATTTCGCCTGCCTGTGGAGCGGCGTCCTGTCGGTATTTTTATAAACAGTAAATACCTGGTCGAATTCCAACCCTTTTGCATGATAAAAAGTGGTGACTGTCAATCCTTTGCAAAATATGGTACTATTCCTATCCATGCAGGCAAACCGCTTTTCCGTATCGAAACCATTCTCTTCCAGCCGGCATTTCAGATAACCTGCCGCAAAGTCCGCCGCGTCCTGCGTCATTACCAATACCGCCGCCGTCTCAAACTTTTCAAGATCCAGCTGCACAAGTACCTCTTGCAGCGCCTCCTCTACAGTAGAAAATATAACTTCCCTCACCGGGGCGCCATGCCGTTCAAACAATTCTGCATCCGTACCCCCAACTATCCGCTCCGCATACTCTGCAATCTCTATCGTATTGCGGTAGCTCTTTCTTAAACTCAGGCATCTGATATCCTTTCCCAAAACCTGCGGCAAAAAGTCCATCACATTCCGCTGGACCCCTTCCATGGTCTGCGCCCGATCCCCCAGCACCGTCATACGGCAGGAAAACAATTTGGCCAGGATTTCATACTGAATATAAGAATAGTCCTGCATTTCGTCAATGACCAGATGCTTAATATTCCTGTTTTCCGCACAGGTACACAGCATGTATTTCAGATAAAGCATAGGATATACATCTTCATACGCCAGCCTCCTCTCCTCTCTCGGTACCCGCGGCAGAGACGGATATCCGCTCTCTTCCAGGAAACGGCTGTACAAGACATACAAATCCCTGTTTTCATACATCTCCATAAATTTTTCCCGGACACATAGTTTCTCATCCTCTTCAAAATCACGTCCGGCAAGCGTTTCATATTCATCCGTCACATATTCCATCACCGCATCCATCCGGGACAGCAGAGGAATATCTGGAAAGCGGCTGTAAAACAATCCCGCAATCTCTTCTTCCGTCTTTTCCATTTTCTTAAATTTGAAATCTGAAAACTCCATCAGCCCATATTCAAGCTCCAGAGCATATTTATTGAGCTTTACTGCAAATTCTTTCGACTGCTTCTCCGCAAAAAGCCCCACATCTTCCGGGAATTTCAGCTCCTTCTCAATCTGGTCACACCGCTCCTCACAATCGTGCACCACATCCTTTAGCTGATGATAAGCAAATATATCAAAGCTCATTTCCCTGATATTTTCCTCTCCCAGCTCCGGCAGTATATGGGAAATATAGTCTGAAAATACACTATTGGGAGAAAGTACCAGCACATTCGAAGATTTCAGATATTTCCTGTCATGATACAGCAGATAGGCAATCCTGTGCAGGGCAATAGACGTCTTTCCGCTGCCCGCCGCCCCCTGAATCACCAGTATCCGATCCTTCGTGTTACGGATAATTGCATTCTGCTCCTTCTGGATGGTGCTTATGATATTTTTAAGCTTTACATCACTGCAATTTCCCAGCTCCCTTCCGAGCACGTCATCATCTATTTTTACATCGTTCTCAAATGCATATACCAGTTTTCCGCCCCGTATCTTGTACTGCCATTTGGACAGAATTTCTCCTTCCATCCTGCCCCCCGGCGCGTCATAATAAGCCTGCCCTTTATCATAATCATAGAAAAGCCCCGACACCGGCGCTCTCCAGTCGTAAACCATAGGGACTTTCCCTGCCTCCCGGGAAAAATTCCCAATCCCTATATAAAACGTCTCAGGCTCTTCCTCTCCCTCATATACAAAATCAACCCTTCCAAAATATGGAGAATCCATCATCCTGAGAAACCTCTGCCGCAGAAGAAGCTGCTCCTGGTTTGCATTTATCTGCCCAAGCAGCGCCTGCTGGTTATCAAAATCTTCATACCCATACTGATCCATCTCTGTATAGTTTTCCCAGTAATACTCATGCATCCCCTCTATCTCTTTTTCACCCTGGGCAATGTTTTCTTCTATTTTCGCAAGCCGCTCCCGCAGGCATCCAAGGACATACTCTAAGTGTTCTGTACTTTGATCCATTTCTGTTTCCTGGCTGCGTCCCGCGATATGGGCATGGCAGCCATTCCCTTTCTGTTTTCTCTTATATAGTGTATGTCCCATTATAAATATTAACCCAAAATAAGGCAACCACTTTCTTAACGGCTGCCTTATATCAAGATACCACTATGAAACTTTCCATCTTTTCTAAATGCTCTTCCGCAGCTCCTCCAGGCGAAACCACGCTGTCCGCAAACCTTGCTTTTTGACAGTACCGCCATTATAATATAGTAAACGAAACATTCCAAAAAATATCTTTACCTTTTCTGAAAGGAGCCGCAAAACTATGTCACGCACAATGTTTGACCCTATATACAAAGAAATATTCCCTTTTTGGGATAAAATATCTGAAACTGATAAGGACTATATCTGTCAGAATTCTTATACCATTACTTATCCCAAAGATACAAATATTCATGACGGCAATGAATGCTCCGGCGTAATATTTGTCCGCTCAGGCAGCCTCCGGCTCTCAATCATGTCTGATGAAGGCAAGGACATCACTCTATACCGCCTGCACCAGAGAGACATGTGTATGCTGTCTGCTTCCTGCGTACTTCAAACAATCACATTTGACGTGTTCATCAATGCCGAAGAGGACAGCGAATGCTACGTAATCAGCGGTCCCGCTTTTGCAGCGGTCTCCGAGCGTAATCCATCTATTAAAATATTTGCCCTTGAAACCGCCGTCAGCCGTTTCTCCGACGTCATGTGGGTGATGCAGCAGATTTTATTTATGAGCCTGGATAAACGCCTCGCTATTTTTCTTTCGGATGAATCTGCACGAACAGGTTCCAATACTATTACATTAACTCACGGGCAGATTGCCAAATATATCGGCTCTGCCCGTGAAGCTGTATCCCGTATGCTGAAATATTTTACAAATGAAAAAATTGTAGAAGTTTCCCGCGGAGGCATTAAAATCCTTGACAAGAAACGCCTGCGCAAATTAGCCCTCTAACATGGCAAGAATCTGCGCTTTCCGTTTTGCGCCTGCCGACTGATTCACAATTTTCCCGCCCTTTATCACAACCAGGGTCGGAATGCTTGCAACGCCAAATGCCTGTGCCAGCTCCATTTCATTGTCTACATTGACTTTTCCTACAAGGTACTGCGGATTTTCCTCTGCGATTTCATCTACTACCGGAGACACCATACGGCATGGGCCGCACCAGTCAGCATAAAAATCTAAAAGAACTGGCTTCTCACTATTTTTTACGGAATCGAAATTGTTTTTATTTACACTAAGTACTGACATAATCATTTACTTCCTTTCTTTGGTTTGTTGGTTTATATGTTTAGTATAACCCAGATTTTTTATGATTTCTGTGATAACGTCACATTTCTTGCTTTACATATCAACTGCGTCATTGTCCCCATCGGGCAGTATACACACCAGGAGCGGGGTTTGAACAAAAGCATTGTAAGAAAACCAAGAATCGTAGAGGTCAGCATTACGCTGTAAAAACCAAATGCAAACTGTGCTGTCCCCGCGGAAAACAACGTGCCATGATATGCCCAATGCCACGGAACTTTAAAGGTCCACAATAGAGTTACTGTCTCGCTCAACTCCCTGCTTCCCGCAAATACCAGCCAGGTATTCCACAGCATAAGGAAAAACATGACAAAAAAGAAAATCAAAAACCCGTACCTGAAATACTTTGATTTCATCCACTTCGGAATATCCCTGTTCCGAGAAAACCCAAATCTGCCTCCCGCAAGGGAAAACAACTGCCCTCTGCCGCAATACTTATTACAATACGCTTTATTGCCTTTTATGACCGCTATAAGCAGCGGTATAAAAAAACAGAGAAGCCCTAGCCAGGCAAACAGGATATTAAAAAATCCCAAAATTAGATATGTAAGAGAAAAAATCCAAAGATAATCATACCATTTCTTACTTTGCTTCATCATTCACCTCCAACGTAATAACACTTGCAGGACATTCCTTCGCACACTTCCCGCATCCGATACACAATCCATAATCAACCTCTGCGCAGACGCCAAAAGGCACGGTAATCGCCGCTCTCGGACAAACTTTTATACAACACCCGCACGCAACGCACTCTTTCTTACTGATAACTGCTCTTCGTTTTGCCATAAAAAATCCCCTCCTGTTTTACATTACTATACAGGAAGAGATTCTTTTATTCAGTGACGAGGTCACCTGAGAGACTTAAAAGCTAAAACCACCCGCATATCTCCCCCCTTGGCTCAAAATAAGCAAAGGAAACTTTATGTCCAAATAAACCGGATACTTTCTTTAAAATCATCTTTAACCATTTTCCATACAATCATCCTGGTATTCCTCAAAATCACATTGAAAGGCCCTGGTCGAGTAAAGTTACATCCCCCTCTTATTAGGTGGCGTTTAAAATTATACAACATTACCGAATTAAAATATATGTAATTTGATGAGGCAGGTTTTCTGGCTTGATGCCACGCTGCCCCAGCATATCGCGTACAGAACAGTTATTTTGATTCTTTTCATAACAGTTCGCCTCGTTATATAACTTTGGGTAAAACCATCATACAAAAAACAGCACCCCCACCAACTGCATAAATACCATTTACAATCAAACAAACTTTCATCAAATTGTTTTGAGCTTTTTCTTTGACATACGAAATAATGGTGAATACTCCGCTGAAAATCATAAACGCCGCATAGCAGGAAATCATAATTTCAGCGACAGGCGATTCCAATGCCCAGTCATAAGTTCTAAGCGGGAGTATCGTCCACGGGATAAAAAGCATAATAGCGCTGACAGTGGTTAAAATTTTGTTTTTCATAATTATCTCCTTTCAGCCTGCCCGAAACGAAGGCAGGAAATGCCTAAACATAAGAGTGTAATGAGGGCGGCAACGGGTATCCACGGTATGAGTTCGACCTGCGCCGTATCAAGATTTGCTGCAAGTTTTCCGTATTCCGATGTGATGACAAAAAACGGATACGACATTGGATAAGCAAACCACGCTTTTGTATTGATTATTAGCACCGATGGTACTATTGACGCCAGGCCAATACCGATTGAAAAAATCGGTGTCTGAATGCAAACCGATAACATCCAAAAAAATGCAATCATCGGTATTGCGGATAAAAATATCAAGCTAATCTCTTTTAGAACAAATAGCGGTGGCAGGATAAAATTATAATCCTGTGTCCCCGAACTGATGACGGCGCTGATATAGTACACACCTGTCATCATTAAGATTTGTATTGCCGCCAGTGTTAGCAATACAGCAAACTTGGCTATACAGAGTTTTGCTGTACTGATCGGCAGGGCAAGCATTTTCAAAATGCCCTTGTTTGCTCTTTCAGTCTGACTTAAAAGAACTGTCCCAACTACCATACTTGCAGGAAACATAAACCATGCCATTCCCATAAAGCCTTGAATAAAGAAATTGTTTTCTGGCGAAATTCCCTCTGCCTGCATACCAAAATTCATTTTAGTATTCAGGATAGACGGTATCCAAAGAATGACGGCAGCCACAGCCAAAATGAAAAGAATTTTAGATCGGCGTATCTTTTTGAATTCTACGCCGACAAGTGTTAAAAAGCTCATTCAAACGACCTCCTTACCTTTACGAGTATGAGCTGCGCCAAACCACAAACAGCAAGCTCTGTGATTGCTCCGCAAATATAGTGCGTTGACTGCGTTATATCTGTACCCGCAAATATCTGAAAAGGCATTGCAAATGGGAAAAGTGAAAGGGCAAAATTCGTTGTCGGCAGCATCGTTGCGGTAAACACGCATACTACGCCGATTCCAAGTGATACCCACATATTCTTACAGGCTTCCGAAATAAGAAGCGACAGGATAATGCAGGGTAACATCAACAAAAACGAATACCCGGAGCATTTGCACAGTTCACTGAAAAAGCCGCTTCCCAGTTCAAACCAGCGATAGGAACAAAATGTAATTGCTCCCGCCTCAATGACAAGCACAAAAAGGCTCATAAAACTTGTCAAAACCGCTTTGCTAAAGAAAATAGAACTTTCCCGAATGGGTAAAGATTTCATTTTCTGCATAGCGTTGTCTGCATATTCTGTATGATATAAAAGGCAGCTTCCGGCTACTACAAGCAGCACATTCAGCATTGTCATCATCTGCCAATTTGCACCAAGCAAAATTTGTATCGGACTGCCCGACTGGTTAAGATATATTTCTGAACGGACTGCCATATTGATAACAGGAACTGCCGCAGCTAAAATACTGCCAACGAAAAATGCCGGTAAAAAACCTGTTCGCTTTACCTTTTTACATTCCAAAGAAATACTCATCGCACCGTCCCTCTTTGCCTGTTGTCAGCATCAATCAAAGCAAGGAATGTATCCTCCAGATTGTCCGCAGGGTAGCCTTTTGATGCTGCGCCGAATTTAAACTGGTCGAGCGTTCCCTCAAACAGCAAGTGACCGTGATTCAAGATACCGATGGTATCAGCCATTAGTTCTATTTCTGACAGCAAGTGTGACGATACCAAAACGGTACAATCAAACTTTTCCGGTAAAGAACGGATCAACGTTCGGATTTCGTGGATACCGACAGGATCAAGTCCGTTTGTCGGCTCGTCTAAAATCAGGATTGGCGGCTTTCCGATTAAGGCGCTTGCAAGACCTAACCTCTGTTTCATTCCAAGAGAATATTTTTTTGCAAGCCGCTTCTTAAACTGTGTCAGTCCCACGATTTCAAGAGCTTCCGCTACGGAGGATTTGGGCAGTCCCAATATTTTGCGGATAATTTCGAGATTTTCTTCACCGCTTAAATTTCCATAAAAAGCGGGGGCTTCAATAAACGAGCCGATTTCTTTTAGAATTTGCACTCTGTTTTCGGAGTACATCTTCCCATCAATCGTAAATGAACCGCCGGTGGGTTTGGTAAGCCCCAAAAACATTTTCATGGTAGTGGATTTTCCAGCCCCGTTCGGGCCGAGAAAACCATAGACAGCGCCTTTCGGGATATGCAGATTGATACCCGAAACCGCAGTAAAATCAGCATATGATTTCGTCAAATTTTTAGTTTCAATGATGTTCATTGCGTTTTGCTCCTTTCTTATCATTGCAAATACATTGTAACTTGCGAACCTTGTGCTAACCTTCTCGTGTCCTTACATTTACCTTACATTTCATCGCACATTAGAAAATGACACATTTCTATGGTATAATAGGAAACACAAAGGAGGTATCCGTATGGACTTTGATTACTTGAAACAAAAACGCATTTTGCTTGTTGATGATGAGCAGGAGCTTTTAGATATGGTCGTATCCATCTTAAACGAGGACGGATTTCAAGATATCAAAACGGCAAAAACAGTAAGTGAAGCGGTTACGGTTTCTGACACCTACCAGCCTGAGTTTGCGATTCTTGATGTAATGCTTCCTGACGGGAATGGGTTTGATTTAATGGAACGGCTAAAAAAAACGGCTGACTATCCTGTGCTGTTCTTAACTGCCCGTGGCGAGGATGATGATAAGTTCCGTGGTTTCGGACTTGGTGCGGACGATTACATGGTAAAGCCGTTTTTGCCAAAGGAGCTTTTATTCCGTGTAAATGCCATTCTCCGCAGAAGTTACAAAGCCGAAAATCCCCTTGTGAAGCTGCATGGCAGCAAAATTGACTTTGAGCGTGCAGAAGTCTTAAAGAACGGCGAGCACATTTCTCTTACGGCAAAAGAACACGACATCCTCGCTGCTTTATATCGGAACGCAGGAAGAATTGTTACGATTGACGCTCTGTGTGAAGCGGCTTGGGGTGATAATCCTTTCGGCTATGAAAATTCGCTGATGGCGCACATCCGCCGTATCAGAGAAAAAATTGAAGAGAATCCGTCCCAGCCTGTTTCGCTGATAACGATGAAAGGGCTTGGATATAAACTCGTTGTGGAGGGCAAGTAACATGAAGAGCGTACCGAAACTAATACGGCGTTTTGTCGGTATTATGCTCTTGTCCTCGATGCTGCTCATTATTCTGAATTTTGCTTTATTGGGGATATATACGCTGAATCAGGCGCCAAATAGTTCTCCTTGGATTACGGCGCAGGAAGTTGCCGATCATTTATCCAAAAATGAAAACGAGTATGTTTTAAGCGAAGATACGGCGCTTGAACTTCAAAATGCAAATGTATGGGCGATATTTATTGACAACATGGCAATGAAAGTAGTATGGCAGACGGATAATCTTCCCCAAACCGTACCTATGTCATACACTATTTCGGATATAGCGAGCCTAACCCGCGGCTATATCAACGGATATCCTACATTTACAGGAGAAGCTGAAAACGGACTTGTGGTACTCGGCTATCCGAAAGAAAGCTTTTGGAAACATATGTGGCCGAGTTGGGACTATAATTTAATCGCCAACTTGCCCAAAACGGTTCTTTCAGTTTTAGTAATCAATATAGCCTTAATTTTTATTATCTATGTGATTGCTAATTCCAAGCTGTTAAAATCCGTGAAACCGATTGTCAGCGGAATACAGGCTTTATCAACGAACGAAGAAGTCTATATCAGGGAAAAGGGGCTTTTATCCGAGCTTGCAGTAAACATTAACAAGACCTCAAATATTTTACAAACGCAAAGCAGGCAGCTTCGCAAAAGAGAAACTGCAAGAGCAAATTGGATCGCAGGAGTGTCCCACGACATACGAACCCCTCTGTCAATGGTAATGGGCTATGCCGGACAGTTAGAAAACGATGTGCAGTTATCAGAAAATAACCGTCAAAAAGCGGCGGTTATCGTACGGCAAAGCAAACGAATGCGAAACCTAATTAACGACTTGAATCTTGCGTCTAAGCTGGAATATAATATGCAGCCGATCAACCCTGAAAGGCAAAATCTGATTGCCGTTGTCCGTCAGGTCGTAGTTGATTTCATCAATATGAATATTGATGAAAAGTACACGATTGAATGGCAAACAGACGAAACATTAACTTCTTGTACCGCAAATGTTGACAAAGACTTAATAAGGCGGGCAGTAAGTAATCTGATTCAAAATAGCATGAATCATAACGAGCAGGGATGTCAAATCTTCGTTCGTGTTATAGCTGAAAATAATGTTTATACTGTGATTGTTTCCGATGATGGTGTGGGTGCGACAGATGAACAGATTGGAAAATTGAACAACACGCCGCATTATATGGTGTGCGATGAAAAAACAACCGAACAGCGCCACGGTTTAGGGTTACTTATTGTTAAGCAAATCATATTTGCACACAGCGGAAAAATGCTGATAAAGCATAGCGACTATGGCGGATTTGAGGTCGAGCTAAGCTTGCCGATGACTATGTAAGGAAAAAGGAAACAAAAGAACGCTCTGGTTTTGGAAATGAAATTACTCCAGCAGCCACAAATCGACTCGTAACGCTTTCTGCCTGCCACTATGAGTTTGAATACCAGGTTTGTATTAGTTGGAAAAATTACGGAATGGAAAATATGTAAAGCCCTGATATCCACATCAAATTGTGGAGTATCAGGGCTTTTGATTATTCATGCTTTCTGAACGGACAGTGGTAATTTAATTCTCACTGCGAATAATTTACGCCATCCGCTTGCGGAGCCTTTGATAGAATAAAGCTGCTGCCATCATCAGTAGTCCTGCAAGGAACAGCCACAGCTTTGCTGTATAGCTGCCTGTGACCATAGAGAACAGATATAAGCTTCCCAGCTTTGGTCCCATACCGATGTTGAGCGCATAGTACAGCAGCGGCGGCATGTATCCGATGACTGTGTTTCCTGTCAGCGCCGAGGTCAGCATACCCATGGAACCTAAGAACAGGGCGTCTGCTATCGCTCCAAGCGCCAACACCGGAGTGACATCGCAGCTTTGCAGTTTCATAGATACGGTAAATACGCAGATCAGCAGGGCGGCAATCCCCGCAGAATACACCGTTCGTATCAGGTGGACCTTTGCTGTGCTGCAATACTTGGAAGATACCAGGTCGTCAATTTCCTCATTCTGCTCCGGCTGGAATATCGGCGTCAGCAGCACGACGCCAACCAGGGAAACAAACATTTCCAGCGGCATGGCTGCGGAATTACGATCCAGATTGGCTGTACCGATAAGCAGCGGAGTGACAAGGCATAAAAGAACAGCCACCGCAATGGACAAAGGCGCATTATGCCTGAGATTTATTTTTGCGATCTCTAATACTGGAAACCGCTTTTTTGAAAATTGCATTTCCACCGAATTTCCCCTTTCTTTTTGATTCATAGATTAAAATTGTGAGCAGGATGAGCGCCAGGGCGATTCCCGCCATCAGCAGCCTGTTCTGCACAAGGTCCCCGAAATGATCCAGATAATCCTGGGTACGGAACAGGGAATCTGCGCCTGCGTTGTGGCGGGGCGCCAGACGAAGCAGGGCATATCCCGAAGAAACACTTTTGATTCCCAGATTCACATCGAACATCCACCAAAGTCCCTGTACCGCAACGGCAATGGGCGTGCCGGTCAGCTCCGTCAAGAACATTCCGATAGCTGTGGAAATCATCACGCTTGGCAGCAGCCAGCCGAAATCATACTTGAGGGGAGCCAGGTAATCCAGCTGTATCCCGGGATAACTGCTCCAGACCATCATGTTTGATATATAGGAGATGAGTATGACCGGGAGCATGGCTGCTATCACAAGCGCCAGATACCGGATAAAGGTCAGTTTTGCAGCGGAGATTTTCTTGGTATAAATCAGCGCCTCCATTTTGACCCGCCGGTCCTTCATGCCCAGAATGACTGCCAGAAATACCGGCAGGATTGACAGCACCATAACACCTGCATAGTCCGAGAACAGGCGGGCATAACCGCCGGTCACTTTATCAGAACTGATCGCAAGGTCGTACCGTTCTTTTGCCTCTTCATAGGTCAGCGGAACCGTTCCGTACCCAATCAGAGAATCCACCGCGTAATTGGAACCTCCGCCCAGAAGATCATCCGCCTGTCCCATCAGTTCCTTGAATCGGGCATAGTCCATGTCATCACGGACTGCGAATGCCATTTTTTCCGGGCTGTTCTGCTGTTTCTCATCTGATCCGATGGTAAAGCCACCATTCCCGTCCTGCTGCATCCCATCCCCGCCGATCTGGAAGGTATAATTGCCGGAAGCACCGGGTGTAATCCCGGCTGCTTCCTGTAAGATTCTATCCTTATCGTTCCCTGTAATCCCAGAAAGGATTTCGGCCATTTTTTCCTGCTTGCTTTCGCTAAGCTTTACATGCTTGATAAATCCGATGGGATAGGTGGTATAGTTATTATTGCTAAACTCCGTCAACAAATCTCTCAGTGCGGCCGGCATAATCTGTTCCGCTATTTCCTCATGTTTATATCCGTAGCTGCCGCCCGGCTGTGGCTCCTCAAGGAGATCGTCTTGAAAGCGGAATACCCCCTGAGAGAACAGACCAATCACAACAGCTGCAACAAAAATCATGTAGGGAATGGATTTTACAATCTTTTTGATTTCCTGCAACAACAGCATTACCACTCACCCCCAATTTCACCCAAAATCTCACGAACGCCGCTGGTATGCAGATACAGCATATACGCGTCCTCAATATTCGGCTCGCACGTCTTGGCGCCCTGCATCAAGTTGTCTGCAATAAAGCGGATATGAACCTTGTTTCCCTGGGTGTGCATACTGGTGATGGAAAGCTGCCTTTTAAGCTCTGGAAGCTCCCGCTTAGAAGCGGTCATGGTAAACACTCTGCCTTCTGCTTCCTGCAAAAGCGCATCCACCGTGCCATTGTAGATGACCCGGCCCTCATTGATGATGGCGATATCCTCACAGGTGGCCTCAATATCCCCTACAATGTGGGTGGACAAAATCACAATTTTATCCTCTGCAATCTCAGACAGCAGGTTTCTAAATCGGACACGCTCCTCCGGATCCAGCCCGGCGGTGGGTTCGTCAACAATCAGTACCTTGGGGTTGTTGAGCAGCGCCTGGGCAATCCCAAGACGCCGCTTCATGCCTCCGGAAAGCGCCTTCACCTTTTTATCCCGGTGCTCTGTCAGATTCACTTTTTTAAGGAGTGCGTCAATCCGTTCTTTTCGTTGAGAGCCACTGAGTCCTGACAGGATTGCCAGGTATTTCATGGCTTCCCCCACCTTCATGGATGGGTACATGGAAAACTCCTGTGGCAGATACCCGATAATCCTGCGGATCTCTTTGGCGTTTTCTATGGGAACGCCGCACACGGTAATTACTCCATTTTTCTTTTGCAGCAGTGTTGCCAGTGTCTTCATCAGGGTGGTCTTGCCCGCCCCGTTGCGTCCTAGCAGACCGAACATGCCCTGTTGGATAGAAAGATTCACATCAAAAAGCGCCTGCTTCTTTCCATAAAATTTATTCAGCCCTTTGATTTCTATAGAATTATTCATCTGAAAAAGCTCCTTTCTTCCGATGGGTTTCCCATCTGACAGGTATAGGGTAAAAGGAAACTTTCAACTTTTTGTCTACTCGCCAAAAATATTTTGTGGAATAAATTGCCGTATTATATGCAAAACAGGCAGCCCCAATAGCGGATGACTGCCTGCTAAAATACTGATAAATTATTTAAACATATCCTATCACTGCCTGAACGCCACAGTAACAACCGCCCCGTTCCGGTTGCTCAGCCGGATATATCCTCCATGTTTCTCACAAAGGATCTTGCAGATATTCAGCCCCATACCGAAATGCTCGTTATCTGTTTCCCGCACCGTTTTATAAAACGGCTTTGTGGCATTCTCCAAATCTTTTTCCGCAAACCCGGTTCCATCATCGGAAACAGTCAGGTACAAATACCCATCCTGTGACTCTGCCGATACCTTAATCTTTTCCTTTGCAAACCGTACTGCATTGGCAAGGAGATTTTCATATACCCGCATTACAATAGCCATGTCTATATCCAAATCAGAATTCCTATTACCTATAACTTCATAGGAAAATCTTTTCTCATCCCATACAGCCTCTCCCGTTTCCTCTAATTGCCTGCAAAGTGCATCCATAGTTACAGGCTGCCGGACAATTTCAATATCCTCCAGCCGCTGCAGTTCTCCCATCGTCTGCACATACTCTTCCAGCCTTACGATATGCCGATGCATCATCTCTGAGGCATCACTCACTTTTTCAGCGGTCATTTTGGGCGCATATTGCCTCAAAAGTTCACTTTGTCCCTTCAGAACCGTCAGCGGTGTCCGCAAATCATGAGAGAACGCTGCATTCAGTCGTTTGCGTTCCTCCATCTGCCGCCACATCTCCTCATTGCTTTCCTGTAATGCCTGCCGCATCTTCTCAAAGGAAACGCACAGCTTTCCCAGCTCATCCTCTTTATCGTAAGCAATTTTGAAATCTAAGTTGTTATCGGCAATCTGGCTGGCGGCATGATCCAGTATGGCTAGAGGTTTCTGCATATGTCGTTTGTAGAATAAAATACTGGTGGCGACAATACAGAAAATGAAGCAAATGGGATATACGCCGATACTCGAAAAGCCAAGAATATTATATACGGTCCAGTCTGTTGGCGTAAAATGGTCCATTAAATTCAGCAGCGTCTGATAGGATATGCTTCCTTTCTGCTCATCATCTTTCTTATCAAATCCAATCACTATTTCAGGATCGGATACGCCAAATTGAATCTGATATTTCTTATAGTATCTGGACTGCCCCCACTGACAAATGCTTGATAGGAACAGAGACAGCAGCAGGGCAGAGATGATACAGACGAGCATGGATGTAGTAAGAGCCGTTTTGATCGACTTTCTTTTGAAAAATTCCTTTATCTTGCCCATTTGTACCCCACTCCCCAAACCGTTTCCACATACGGTTTTATACCCACGGCCGCAAGTTTCGCACGAATTCTGCGGATATGTTCGGCTACCACGGAAGATTCTCCTTCGCTGTCATAACCCCAGACAAGTTCATAGATCCGCTCTTTGCTAAAAATCTGCCCCGGATGACCGGACAGAAGCTCTATAATATCAAACTCCTTCTTTGCAAAAGGAATTTCCTCGCCGTCATAGAACAATCGTCTTTCTGTGTAATCAATCGCCAGCTTATCGGCAAGCTGCACCTTGGGAGTCCCCCCTCTGCGGCGTTCCCGTCTGATGTGTGCGGCAACCCTTGCACCAAGCTCGTCCAATGAAAAGGGCTTTACAATGTAATCATCCCCGCCCATACCGAAGCCTTTGACCTTATCACTGTCCTCCACTCTGGCAGTCAGGAACAGAATCGGGCAGCTGACAAAATCCCGTATCCGGGCGCAAACCTCCAGACCGTCCACATCGGGCATATTAATATCCAACAAAATGAGATCCGGCTGTTTTCCTGCCTTTTCAATCGCTTCCATCCCATTTGTTGCCGTCATTACGTCATAGTTGTTGTACATAAAGTAGTCCGCAAGAGTGGAAACGATATCCTCCTCATCATCTACAACTAAAATAGTATCTCGTATTCTGCCCACCTCCCATTTCTGGTCTTCAAATTACTCCACAATTTTCAACATTTTATCTACTATTCAGTGCAAGCTGCATTTTTATCCATCTATTTGCCAAATCATTTGTCTGATTATACCACGTCCCACATGTGAAGTACATATTTTAAGTATACGGCAAAGAAGGCCGCTCCATACAGAGCGGCCTCCTGCAGCTTTACTGATTGGAATTCACCTTATGGTGGCTCTGGATATATACGCACATGTACAAAAAGCAGCCCCTGCGCCTGCGTGCCGCCGCCCTTAAAATCACTGAGGCGGCTTCGGGCATACCTGGCATCCCCGTGCACTGGTCAACAAAAATCGGACACTTAAATTGTATTTTTTGACATACAATCTATAAGCATTTTACAGCTGCATATGTTTCTCTGTACTGTTTGGGCGTTAGATACCCCAGCGAGTATGCGGGCCGTTCCTCGTTGAAAAATTTTATATACGCTGCCATTTCTTCTTTGACATTTTCTCCCTGTAGATGAAAATCCGTAAACAGTTCTGATTTTATCCATCCGTTGATGGATTCCATTGCTGCATTGTCTGTCGGCGTTCCGGCGCGTGACATAGAGTGTATGATCCCGCATGTTCCACGCAGGTCATTGTAATTTTTTGATGCATATACCGATCCCTGATCCGAATGCAGCACTGTTTTATATGAAGAAACAGAGTTTTCCCCAGCAGATGTTCAGTATGCATTCTGTCAGTTCATCCCCCAGATAGAATTTCAGCTCATATTGTAGGCAAATTCAAATCATACGGCGGAACTATAAAATGTCAAAGACAATTTTTGAGAAGTTAGGCGGCAAATATGTAAGACAAGGTGACTGTCTAATTCCATGCTTAACTGTATCCATTGAAGAGGGACAGCCAATAGGTATATGGGGACAGCGGCATCTGGATTATCTGAAGCAGTACCGCAGGGTTACATATATAAATCTTCTCACAAGCAACAAGTTAAACACTTACCTTGCCGATATTGACAGACAGGCATAGGAATGCTTTGAACGACTTATAGAGGTCATGAACAGGTTCAGGGCATAACGGAACAGCGAGAGCTTGCTTTAGTTCGTTTAACCGACTATAATAAAGAATACTTTTAGTTGATTTTGGGAGGTATCTTATGTTCGATTACATGACAGTGCAGGAAACCGCAAAATTATGGGGGATATCCGAACGGCAAGTTCAGAAATTGTGCAAGGCAAACCGTATTGAGGGTGTTATCCACCTAACCCACGTATGGCTTATCCCACGGTACACAGAAAAACCAGCGGATATGCGCCGGAAAAATTACTAGGAGATGGGAAAATGATAGAAATCTATTATATTGAAGATGATGAATGTATTGCGATGGCTGTAAAAGAATATTTGAGCCAGAAAGGGTATGCCGTTTCTATATTTGGAACATTGGAAAGTGGAAAGAAAGCATTGGAACACCATATTCCAAGCATTGCGCTGATTGACTGGAATATGCCAGACGGCGAGGGAAACAGCTTTTGCAGATGGATACGCTCAAGATGGAAAGAACTCCCAGTCATTTTTCTGACTGTCCGAGATGACACTTGTGATATTGTTTCTGGTTTTGAATATGGGGCAGATGATTATGTAACAAAACCTTTTGAACTGGAAGTTCTGTATTCCCGCATCCACGCATTGCTGCGCAGGGCAGGAAATGTGCAGAGCCAGTATCTTTCCTGCGGTTCTATTTCGATTGACAAAAACAAAACGGCTGTATTTTGTGGCGAAGAAGAAATTACTGTCAGCCAAGCAGAATACCAGCTTTTGCAGCTTTTAATGGAAAATAAGGGGAAAACCGTCACAAGAGAACGGCTGCTGACTCAAATCTGGGACAATAATGGGAATTATGTCAATGACAATACGTTGACCGTGACAATGAAACGGCTTAGAGAAAAACTCCATCATCCGCCATGTTTAAAAACAATACGGAGCTTTGGCTACCGTATGGAGGATGAGGTATGAGCAAAAAATCAAATATAAAAATAACGGTTCTGTTCGTGTTGTCAGTCAGTCTGATTGTAGCGGCAATGACTACATACCTTCTTACTCTTTACTATCGCCATGTGTGTTTTCATATATTGGGAGGATTTTGTGACAGCATGATTGAAAATAATCCAGATTCCCGACAGGCTGTTTTGGAATTATTGAAAACACAGGATTTTCATATGACAGGCGAAAATATATTATCAAACAAGTTTGATAATCATGTAATATCAAACTTTGGTTATTATCCAGCGAATTTAGGGATTACGGGCACGACAGTCCTTTGGATTGCCGTTTTCGGTTTTTTGGCAGGCGGCATACTGTTCCTTTTCTCTTTCTGGTATTGGCATAGGAAATCGGACGCCCGCATCCAAGCATTGACGGAATATTTGGAAAAAATAAATACAGGCGTTCAAGGATTGGTTTTTGAATCTTCAGATGATGAGTTTTCAAAACTGCAAGATGAAATATATAAAACGGTAACGGAACTTTACCAGACAAAGGAAGAAGCCTTAACAGCACGAAACAATTTTGCAGAAAATCTTTCTAATATTGCCCATCAGCTTAAAACGCCGATTACGTCTATTTCCTTAACTGTCCAGATGGCGAAAGAACATTTGGGCGATATTCGTACCGCAGAAACGCCACAAGGGCATACCTCTATGGCGTGTAAAATGCACGCCAATATCAAGGATATACAACGGCAGATAAACAGGCTCATGCATTTAGAAGAGGCGTTATTGCTATTGTCCCGCATTGATGCGGGAACGCTTGCATTTGACAGGAAACCGACAGATGTTTTTACAATCCTTTCTCTGGCATCGGACAATTTATATGAATTGTTCATGCAGAAGGGCGTTCTGATTGATATTCCAGAAATGGACGTGATGAATATCAATGTGGATTTAAACTGGACGATGGAAGCGGTCATGAATTTGATGAAAAACTGTATGGAAGCAACAGGAACAGGCACTGCTGTCCATTGTTCCTATGAAAAAAATCCGCTTTATGTGCAGATACGGATATGGGACGAGGGGGAGGGATTTGCAAGAGAGGATTTACCCCATCTGTTTGAGCGGTTCTATCGTGGTGAAAACACAAAAAATACTGGAATCGGGATAGGTCTTTCCCTTTCAAAAGCAATTATAGAAATGCAGAACGGAATTATCCGTGCATTCAATCTTCCGAATGGCGGGGCTTGTTATGAAGTTCGTTTTTATATTTCGTGAAAATAATGCGAAGCACATAAAATATGGTATGTTTGGGGCGTAGTCACTGAGATGTCACTTTCATTTGTTATAATAAAAATACTTTGAGAAATCTCAAATCAAAAACCATGTTGCAAGCAACAGGGTTTTTGACCCTCGCGGCATTCGTCAAATAACCATGTAAACATGGCTATTTTCCTCATTGCTCGCGGGAATAATAGAAAGATTTATATCAAGGTATAGGAAATACCGCAAGGGTATACCTTTATGGCGTGAGGAACACGCCAGTAATAAGGAAATAACAAACAGGAGGATTTGACAACATGGAAATACTAAGATGTAATGGTATCGAAAAAGTATTTGGGAAAGGCGATAATCAAGTTACTGCTTTAAATGGAATCAGCCTATCTATTGAAAAAGGCGAATTTGTCGCAATTATTGGGGCATCTGGCTCTGGAAAATCAACGCTCCTGCATATTTTGGGCAGCGTGGACAAGCCGACAAAAGGCACTGTAACAATAGACGGTGTTGACCTTAGCGGACTAAATGCTACAGATGCCGCTATCTTCAGAAGGAGAAAGGTTGGATTGGTTTACCAGTTTTACAATCTGATTCCCACTCTTACAGCAGAAAAAAATATCCTTATGCCTATGCTGCTTGACAAAAGAAAGCCAGATTTGGATTACTTTAAAATGATTGTAAAGATATTGGGGATAGAGGACAAACTGGAAAGCCTGCCAAGCCAGCTATCTGGAGGACAGCAGCAACGGGTTGCAATCGCAAGGTCTTTGATTTACCGCCCTGCCATCCTTTTTGCTGATGAACCGACAGGAAACCTTGACCAAAAAAATTCAAAGGAAATAATTGACCTCTTAAAGCTGTCAAACCGAAATTTAAAACAGACAATACTCCTTATTACCCATGATGAAAAAATTGCATTGGAAACCGACCGAATTGTGACCATCGAAGACGGGCAAATTGTCAGCGACCATTTCATTGATACTGCCGAGAGGCATAGAGGTATCCCTGTGGAGAAACGGAGGTGAGCAGCATGTGGAAAGACTACTCGAAAAGCTATATTAAAAATAACCGTGCATCCAGTATATCAATTATGGCGGCTGCTCTTGTTGCCACCATGTTTTTGTCGCTGTTATGCAGCATAGCTTACAATTTTTGGGCATATGATGTGGAACAAATCATATTGGAGGAGGGCGACTGGCAGGGGCGCATTGTTTGTGAAGCATTAGGTTCCGATGATTTATCTATGGTATGTCAATTTGCGAATGTAGAAAAAGCAGTCGTCAACGAGGAATTATCCCAAAAAGGAAAAATAGTGGCGGATGTTTATTTTAAGAATGCCAGAACGATTTATCGCGATATGCCGTTAATTTCAGCACAGCTTGGGCTAAATGAAGATTCCATCCAATATAACTCATTGCTCCTGTCCCGCTATTTTATACACGACCCAGAGGATGAGGCGCCGCCAATGCTTTTGACACTGTATGTTGTGATACTGATTATTATGGCAGTGTCGTTAATCTTAATTATCCGAGGCTCTTTTGAATTATCCATGAATGCCAGAATCCATCAATTTGGTATATTTTCGAGTATTGGGGCTACACCAAGGCAAATTAGAACCTGTCTGTTGCAGGAAGCGATGGTTTTAAGCATACTGCCAATGCTAATTGGAAGTATGTCTGGGATTTTAATAAGCTATGGGATTATAAAAGCAGTCAATTTTTTTGCTTCGGATGTATCTGGACGCCACGAAGCTGTTTTTCAGTATCATCCGTCCATATTTGCGCTTACGGTTCTCATTTCGTTCTTAACCGTAATTTTTTCTGCGTGGATTCCTGCAAGAAAACTGAGCAGGATGACGCCTCTGGAAGCAATCAGAAATACAAGCGGTTTATTGTTAAAGAAAAAGAAACATTCTCGGTTTTTATCTTGCATTTTTGGCATGAAAGGGGAACTTGCAGGAAACGCATTAAAAGCTCAAAAGAAACATTTACGGATATCCACATTGTCATTATTGCTGTCTTTTCTGGGTTTTTCTATCATGCTCTGCTTTACTACCCTTGCAGATATCAGTACCAGATATACTTATTTTGAACGATATCAGGATGTGTGGGATATCATGATAACTTTAAAGGACACGGAATTAACAGATTTTGGCTTAACAGATGAATTGCGGGATATTACGGGGATACAAGATGCCACGGTATATCAAAAGGCCAAAGCTTTGACGTTTCTGCCAGAGGGATTACAGAGCGATGAACTGTCATCACTTGGCGGGCTTGAATCAGTTGCGGGAACACCGAATGAAAATGGGCAGTTTCAAGTATCTGCTCCGATTGTTGTTTTGGATGACACAAGCTTTTTAAACTTCTGTTCACAGATTGGGATTACACCAAGTCTTGATGGCGCAATCGTATTAAATCAGATTTGGGATAGCAGAAACAGCAATTTCCGCTATAAAGAATATGTTCCATTTGTAAGGGATGATAACCAGAATACAATACTTTATAAAAATGACAAAACCGTAAAAATCCCTGTTTTATCTTATACACAGAAATCCCCCACGTTGAGGGAAGAATATGATAATTATGCCCTTGTACATTTTATCCCGCTTACCATGTGGAATAAAACTTTGGGAGAGGTATGTGAAGCTGAATCCGACAGTTATATCCGTATTCTTTCAAACGGAACTGCAAATCTTACGGCCTTAAACGCTCTGGAACAGGAAGTCGTGCGGCTTGTATCGGAGCAGTATGAAATTGAAAGTGAAAACCGAGTACAGGAAAGATTGTCTAATGACAGTTTAATCCAAGGCATGGTAATGATTTTGGGAGCTTTTTGTGTATTGCTTGCTGTGATTGGAATTGCGAATGTCTTTTCAAATACGTTAGGGTTTCTCCGTCAAAGGAAACGGGAATTTGCCCAATATATGTCCATTGGCTTGACACCGCAGGAAATGAGGAAAATGTTCTGTATTGAAGCGTTTGTGATAGCAGGGAAACCACTTTTGATTACATTACCGCTTACCGTATTGTTTGTGCAATTTGCCGTAACAGCAAGCTATTTAGAGCCGATGGTATTCTGGTCAGAAGCCCCGATTCTGCCTATTTTGATATTTGCGGCTGCGATTGTATTGTTTGTTGCGCTTGCTTATTATATTGGCGGAAGGCGTCTTTTGCAGTGTGACTTGAATGAAACATTGCGGAATGATGCGTTGATTTAGCAGATAAAGAGTAAACGGTAGATAGTCCCCCATCCCGTCTACGCATGGATGGCATGGATATGTGCATTGAACCCCTCTGAACAGACCTTTGAGGAATTAAAACCATATATACAAGAATCCTATGAGTATAATATCTGCCAACTGATTGGTAACCAGATAGTCATTCATTTAATAACTCAAACTTCGCACATAGATTTTGCCTATGCACCTTGAAAATTCAATACCTGGCAGTTATTCAGTTGTCAAAAGTCTGCTGTTATGCTGCTTGAAGCTGCGCTTTCAGCAAAGCAGGTAATGTATTCATAAATGTATTAACCAGTTCGTCAATTTTATCGTTGGACGGCTCTGTATTGTTGTTAAGTATGGTTCGGAACATTTGAAGCAGCATTCGAAATGCCTGTCAATTATACCAAACCAGACGGTTTCATGCTATTTTATTGCCAGTTTTTATTGAATTTTCAAGGTGCATAGGCACTTATTAAAGTGCGAAGTTTGAGATCATAATCAATATGGGGCAAAACAAGCGCTTCCACTTTTTCGCCACGCTCCGCAATATTTTCAATAACTTCTGCATATTCTTTCCCACTGCTTTTTGTACCGCCATCTACAATAATATTGGCATATTTTTCACCTTTTCCATACCTAAGCCAGATAAAGTTCCCTTCATCTGCCGGAAGCAAATAAATTTTCACCATTTTACTCTCCCGCTCTCCGAAATCATCCCATTATCTTTATTTATTTCTTTTATTTAGTATACTTCGTTTATCTAAATCTATCAAGAAAAATTATACTTATATGTAAAATCAATCCTATTAAGTACTATTTATTAAATGCGTTTTCTGACAACAAAACTCTTTTTGCGAATTTCTAACTCCACCTTGTATTCTCATATGAAACACTAAAAAATGCCTGAGTTCAAAATTCTCAGACACCTTTTCATAAAAATATATTCATGGCGTTACTTCACTAAAATCCCCCCATCTGATACGCCCGTTCAATTACATAAGACGGCTCGAAATATGCACTACAATTATAGTTATCTATGACATTGCATATTTCGTGGTTGTAAACCCTGAAAATCCCTTCTACATAATCCTCACCCTGCAATGCCGTATCCCGGATCAATCTTTGATAGACTTTACCCATTTATCTTCAACATCCAACGGATTTTCCGCATGAAGCACGTTCGCAACACTAATCAAATGATACATTGCATCTTTCCCAATGGTATTCACCACATATTGATTTTTCTGATGTAATTTCCTTGCAATCCGCTCAATCATATGGCATATAAAAAGCAAATTCCCATATTTGGTCATCGGCCATCGGGCCTTCCACAATATCATATTGATGCTCTATGCCTCTTCTGCAATCAATAACAAACTGCAGCCAATCTTCCGTCATGTGCTCAAAACTGCGCATCTTCAAATTTATCATCCTGTATATAAAGATAGCTGTTTACAATAGATTCCCACCGCTTCGTTAATGCCCACCGTTTTGCCTGCTTTTCCAATTTTGTACAGTAAAAACCATATCCAGAATCTTTATAGTGTCCATGAATCATAATTCGAGGTTTTTCTACTATCACATTATTCCCCTGGTAAATCCTATTTTTATTCATAAACTTCATCCCCCTGCTTTTCAGAATATGTCCATTTTGACATATTGTCAAGTAACCGGCTATTTTTTTACTTCCGCATATGTAACAGTTCAGCCTTCGGCTTCCTGTTACTGGCATCAAGCCATGCAAAACCACTTCGTGGTAGCTTGATGCCCCTCAACCGCAATGCTATTTCACGTACTTTGCAGCAAGTGCAAAGTCCTGGGCTGAACTGTTACCCGCATATTTCCCCTTGATTCCTTCCGCGAATGCTGCTACATCTTTTCGGAGTTCTTCCGGCTCCAAAAGCTCCGCGCCATCCCCAAAAGAGGCAATCCATCTCACAACGGTGTCCTTATCCGTAAACCCAAAAGAAAAAAGCAGCGTTCCATCCGGCTGAACAGCAAAGCTTTCCGGACCATATTCTTCGATGAGCCTCCATTTATATTCCGGCTGGATTTTCGCTTTCACCTGATACAGATGCGGAAACACCCGTTCAGATGAAAGATCCGGAAGCGGAACTGCCCGCTTTTCAAAGGCTTCGCCTACTTGCAGCTCTGTCATCCGCACTAGCTTAAAGAGCCGGAAATCTTCTCTGCATCCGCACCATCCCCACAGATACCAGCTCGACCACTGGAAAATCAAATGATACGGTTCGACAATCCGCCGCGACTCCCCCCTTGGCGCAAAATAAGCAAAGGAAACTTTATGTCCTGAAAGGATTGCGTCATGCAGCAATTCAATTTTGGGAGATAACGAATCTCTGTACCAGGAAGAAAGATCGATGAAAATGTGCATGTCCCCTGCAAGCAAGTTAGAAGCTCCTGCCGACAGCTTCTCCATCAACTGTGCATAGCGGTTGGTTCCGCTCACACTGTCCAGGCTGCGGAGCCCCGCTAAAATAGCCTGCATATCCGATGTACTGAGTAAGGTACGGTCTATTTTATACCCTTCCATAATCGAAACACCGCCGTTTTTTCCCGGTTCTGTCACCAGCGGAATTCCTGCCATGCAAAGCGCTTCAATATCCCGGTTAATCGTACGGCGGGAAACCTCAAACTTCTTTGCAAGATAAGGAGCAGTCACCTTCTCCTTCTGCAGCAGAATCGACAGGATTCCAATCATTCGGTCAAGCTTCATAAGAAATCCCTCCTCACCATTTATAGAATTAGTATACCATAAAACGGCGACAGATACATGTCATGTTTCAAAGTCCATTTTAAAAATCTTTGTAAATATTTCTGGCGCTGACAGCAGTCAGTAGTGACGCTACACCTGAAAACAGGACAACCACATATTCAAATCCTTTGCAGATTTCAAACAGGATGCCATAGAGTGCATTGCCTAACGGCTGCGCACACATGGCAATGGTAAGGATGACGGCAATCACCTTCCCAATGACACTTTGCGGAGTTTCCGCCTGAATAAAAGACATCATCTGTACGGTAAAAATTGTTGAAAATGCCATAATAAGAAAACAGCATATCGTAATCACAAGATAGTTTATCATTCCGGATGAGCATAAGATCAGCGCAGCGCCCATAGGAAATACGCAAACGGCACTGGCTATAATCAGATTGCCTGATTTCTGAATAGATAGTTTATCCGCAAAAATGCCTGCGCAAATGCCCCCTGCCAATCCGCCTGCCGCCAACGCACCATTCGCAAAACCATAAAGCCTGTTTGCTTCTGCCGCCCCTAAATTTAACACCTCTGTTATAAGGTATGGCAGCGCTACAAGAATCATTGCAGACAAAAATAGATTGATTCTGCAGATTACCAGAAGCGATTTTCCAATCACAGGCTTATCTTTCCAAATAAACCGAATACTTTCTTTAAAATCAGCTTTCACCACTCTCCATATGCTTCCGTCTGAATCCCGTTTATAAAATGGTATTTTAATAAAAATCTCCATAACTGCAGATACCACAAAACATACCGTGCATACCCATAATACCGTTTTCAACCCGTATGCACTATACAAAACCCCTCCAAGAACCGGTCCCATGAAGGAGGCAAAAGAACTTATCGTGTTGATAACAGAATTTGCCGCCATGAAATGTTCCTGGTTTACCAGCGCAGGTATGCTCGCCTGCACAGACGGCTGATATGCCCCTGCAATCCCATATAGGAGCATCAACGTAACCGTCAAAAGGATAATAAGGTTTGCGCTATTCATAAACAGCAAAAATAACAGGATAACTGCGGCTGTAAAGAAATCCAATACTACCATAACATTTCTCTTATTTACCCTGTCCGCCACAATACCGCCTACCGGCGACAGCAGGATGGCCGGAAGAAAAGCGCACGCCGTAACGGTTCCGTAAAGCGCCGATGAACCTGTCAGATTTAATAAATACAGCGGCAGCGCAAACCTTAATGCCGCGTTCCCAAACAATGAGATAATCTGTCCAATAACAACCATCATAAAATTTTTTGAAAATAATTTTTTATTCATTCTTTACTCCTTTTTTAATACCGCATGTTGGTATGTATTTCTTTAAAAATTTTCTGCCCATTTTGCAGGGCAGAATTTCACCTGTTCTTCTGATATATAGCTGTCAGCTCCCGCAGCCTTTCCAGCATTTCATGATCCACAATATCTAATCCAAATCCTTGCAGCATCTGGCTAAACACCATAAACTTACGATAAGACTCTTCCTCAGAGTCACCAAATATCATAGGATTCATCCAAACATTTGCCGCAAGGATAATCAATTCCGCCAATTGTTCCGGGTAATCGGTCTTAATAGAACCGTCTGAAATACCCTGTTTGATAATCGGCAAAATATAATTTGGCGCTACTTCTTCTATCGTATCCTGCAAAAGACTGACAAGAAGCTTCGGATTATTGCCAAAATTAGGAGCTA
This sequence comes from Hominisplanchenecus murintestinalis, assembly GCA_004793585.1. GTDB lineage: Bacteria > Bacillota > Clostridia > Lachnospirales > Lachnospiraceae > Hominisplanchenecus_A > Hominisplanchenecus_A murintestinalis. The sequence goes on from SRZB01000001.1 coordinate 299,537, forward strand.
CTGTAAATATGTCATCCTGCACTGGTCTGTCAATGGATGCTTTAAAAATAGTTTTCAACTTTTCTTTTCCGCTAAGTCCGGAGCAGTCACGGATAGCTGCAAGCATTCGGTTTGACTCTTCCGTCATTCTACTCGTAACAGCAACTAAAATATCTTCTTTTGACTTAAAGTGATGATAAATCGCGCCTTTGCTAAGCCCGCCTAAGCCATGAATGATATCCTGAATGGAAGTATTCTCATATCCTTTCTCCATAAACAGGCGAAAGGCAACATCTAATATTAAATTGACAGTTTCTTCCGGATGCTTATTTCTCGCCACTATTTTCCCTCCCAAATATACGATTCGTATGCATTGATATTATCATACCGATGGTATGTTTGTCAATACGGCAGACAATGGTTCGCTCCCTCTGCAATAACCTGTCTATCCGGCTTTCACTGGATGCCGGATTACTGTTTTCAGATTCTCCGGTCTGCATTTGCGCGCATCGCTCAGATAAATCTCATGATGATAGCGGGAATTTCCTATATCCGAAAGATATCCCTGTTCTTTTGTAAACGCATCCATAGCTTCTATTGTTGATGGTTCATCGTCATACGGACCCATATGCATACACTGCACACACAAGCCCTCATCATAAGACAGAAATTCCACTTTCGAGAAATCGACTTTCTTCTTTACAGCTGCTTCCGTCGCTGCCCAATGAAGTTCCTCCTCTGTCACAAACTCTGGCAGGCGAATCATAGAAATCCACTGAAAATCCTCTTTGCGCGAATAATCAATTCCTTTCGCGTTCTCCTGCCACCAAAGCCCCTCTAAGGGCGGCACGACAAAATCAAAATACCCTTCGATTCGATGGTCTCCCTTTTTGCTCATTTTTATGGTAAAAGCAATTCCGTAAAGCAGACTGATAGACTGTTTATATGCGCCGCCTTCCTCGTTCGGATTTCCTTTTCCACGGACAGCAATAAAATTCATAGGAGGAACCGTTACCAGCACGGGCTTACTTTTCGGCAAATAGAATTCTTTATATTCTTTTTTATAATCAAACGCCATGTCTTTACTCCTTCTTTCGCTTTTTCGGCCTGGGCTCCGGAAGCTCCGCATATGTTGCCGCCACTAGCTTCGTCAGCATCTCCCTGTTCTCTACATCTTCAACGAGAAAATAATTTTTCGCCCCTTTGTACGGCGGCGCTTCCGGCAGATGAGGGCAAAGCTTCTGGCCTGTCTCTGTAATCTTGATATAAAACTGATCGTCACAGATTACCGCAAAAATTTTGCCATTGCAATAAAGCCCATATTCACCAAACATTTTCTTATATGTAATGGTTCCGGCTTCCCTTAGCTGATCTGCCATAAATTCTACAAATTCAATCTTTGACGCCATAAATTACTTATTCCTCCAGCGTTTACATTGTTCAATCCGTTCCCCGTTATCTCCCTGTTTTTCATCATAAGCAAAACCATTCAGCAGATCACAGGGAAATTCCTTACATTGCCCGCAATGCTCATGCTGTTTTGCTTCACAACAAGCTTTCACCGGGCAGCTGTCGCCCCAAAATGGCTTTTCAATATGTACACAGCCTGCACAATTTATTTGTTCACGATACCCGCATGCACTGCACAGGAGCCCGCATCTCGATTCAACTGCGCTTTTCTCCTCTTTCAATCCTACATAAATATGGATTTCCGCATTTTCCATACAATCATCCTGGTATTCCTCAAAATCACATTGAAAGGCCCTGGGCAAGTTCATTTTCCAGATTTCCTGCCACGCCGCTCCAACTGCCTGCACCATATCTCCGTGAATAACGAATTTCGCATACTTTCCGGCGGGAATCCGGCAAACCGCATAGTTTTCCCCCTCTGGCTCCGCTGATGTTTCACAGGCAGCCATCGCCGTGTAATCCGCTTTTTCGTCTCCCTCATACTCTGTATAAATCCCCAACGCCTTTGCATTTGCCTTGTCGGGTACGGAAGCGTAAACGCCTTCATTATAAAAGCAGTTCCACAGCCCGCCAATCACAGCTCCCATATCGGGAGAAGCATTATTCGTCCTTGCCGACACGCCTACAGCAATTTTTTCTTCCAGTGTTACAATTTCGTATTCCATAAATAAAACCATCCTTTCTTTTTTTGATGATTCTATTCTACCAAAACAACCGTGACATCTGTATGTCATGATTCCAAATATTTTTCCCATATTCCTCCCAGATATGCTCGTCTCTATTCCCCAAACCAAGACGATATAGGATACCATAATCCAGAATACGCGTGACAAATGTTCGGCAAACCTACACTTATATCATAACCTTTCTGCACCAAATATTCTTTTTTTCATAAAATGATATGGAAAACTACTCTATTTAATAGAAAGGATTTCTTATGCAAGAATGTAGGAATGACAACTGCCCGGATTCCTGTATGGAAAACTATTGTGAAAATGCACCGCTCGCAATGGGATATGTTCCAAGGCAGAAAAACTTTCATAAAACCTTTGAACTGAGCAAAGCGCTGCAGGTCGGAACCATATTTCCCGAACTGTGTAAACCATTCTGTGGAAGGAGGGGCTGCTAATGAACCGCTGTATGTATCATTCAAACTGCCAGAACCAAATGGCAAACTCTCAGAACCGCCCAATGTGCCGCCCACCACAGAACAATTCAGGCTGCGGCGCACAGCAACCGCAACCGATGCCTTGCAGACGCGAACCAGAACCTTCAAGACCTGCACCCTGCAGACGCGAACCGGAACCTTCAAGACCTACACCCTGCAGACGCGAACCGGAACCTCCGAAACCCGCCCCTTGCAAATGCGAGTCAGAACCTCCAAGGAGGCCTTCCTGCTGTGAAGAAAACCATCCACGCCCTTCCCGTTCACAGCTTTTGCAGCATATCAATGAAGTAAGTTTCGCAGTCAATGACGTCACCCTCTATCTAGACTCCCATCCCTGCGACAGCAAGGCAATGGAATTCTACAAAGAAAATGTCAAAAAACGCAACAAAGCACTTCGCGAATATGCAAAACATTATGGTCCGCTGACAATTGATACGGCTGATGATGCCCAAAGCAATTCCTGGGAATGGATATCACAGCCCTGGCCTTGGGAAGGAGGGAATTGCTAAACTATGTGGAATTATGAAAAAAGACTTCAATATCCGGTAAACATCACAACACCCAATGCAAAACTGGCACAATTTATTATGAGTCAGTATGGTGGACTGTATTGCAAAAACATATAACTATATGGCACACTAGACCATGAAAAACTCATAAATCCTATTAGTCCATTACTAACCTAAAATTATATTCTGCAATAAAATAAATACAAGTATTTAGCACCCAGATAAATCCTATGGCGCTATCTTTGCTAACAAAATTTTGCACTTTCAAAATTTCAGTTAAATCCAGCCTTTCAAAATATTCTTTATATTTATTCTCCGGAATCTGATATTGTTCGTACTGAATTCTATTAGCTTTAGAAATATTGTGATATATAACCTGCTTAAATATATCTCTCATATACTCCCAATACGTTTGATTCGTATGTACATATCCTTGCTTTGTAACCCAATCTATCAACTGATATTTTACTGTCGGTAAAGTATGGCCTGCAACCACTCCTTGTAAAGCATTATCAATCACATTTTCCATACTACTTACTGAAGAGATTTCTAAAATTTCATTACAACACTTTTTCCTTTTTTCTACATCACTTACCTCAAAATGTTTTTCAAGCAAATCATCTATTCTATGTGGAAAATCAATCTTTGAACCTAGTATTGTTTCTTGTTCCACTAATGCTTTATATTCCTTCCCTGGCTGCAACGATACTGGAATCTTCCGTTCAGCAAAATCATCATCCGGTAATTGACACAAATGCCGGTATGACTCTATCATGGGATAATTAATATACAACTTTCCCATGTCAGTAGCATCAACAAAACACCTTTGCATTTCTAAAATCTTTTCTTCCGAGAAATTTGTATCATGTCTCTCATAATCAAATACCAAAACTATATTTGTGAAATCTTTTTTATACCGGAGTTTATCCGGGTATCGTTTCTTACTAATAACAAAGGGTAAATCAATATCTTCATTTTCCTTTTCCCACTCCTCCCCATACTCTTTCACAATATCATCATATAACTGATAGATATTTGTTCCATAAATCCAAATTTCATCCATGTTGATATTGATTTCAGGAAAGCATTCAAAAATCAGCCAAAATAACTTATTTTTTTCATGATACCCTTCTACGATTAGCAGGTTTTGGCCTCGTTTCCTTACCTCGCCTTGATAATTATTCATATCTATCAAACTCTCCACTAATATACATCTTTTCAAGATTGTGACCTTCTCGCAGTTCTCTTTCTGTCGCATTACAAAGCGCAGTCAACGTACCCACTCTTGATAAAATAAACAAACAATCTGGCCGCATCAATCGATTGGTCATCAAATTAGTATTATGAGACGTCATAATAATCTGGCATTTAGGGTACCTTCTCTTAAAAAATTTTATCACTTTCTCCGCCATTTCATAATGATAAAATGCATCAAATTCATCTAAATATATAAAAGATGGATCCCAGCTTTTAGGAATCAATCGCCTATATAAATCAACTAACGCTAAAGTTCCACTAGATGCTGTTTCATAAAATGGTACTAATTTCTCATGCCAGAAATATAGTTCTCTCTGACCATCTGGTAATTTTTTTAATATTAATTTACACTCTATACCCATTTCATTAAGAAAATCTTCCAAATCTTTTAGTCTATTTGAATCCTCTAGCAACTCATAAAAACTACCATTCATTCTTCTTGGCATTTTTAACATTCCATTTCCGGCTGTAACCATAAGCATTCTTCTAACATAATTCGCTAACTTAATTAGAATAGAATCATTGCCCAATGCAACATTACTTATCAACCACCTTAAAAATGGTAACTTAGGCTCTTGAATCTCCTCCTCATCACCAACATCCATTGACTGCAAATATCTATCTATACTAGCAGTTTCTGCATTTATATATTCAAGGTTCTTAAAATCAAACTTATCATTTTCAAAATCACAACTAAAAATAGTCTTTCCATCAATAATCAATTCCTCATCCCTAAGTTCCTGGTTAGAAAATCGAGCATAACGATATACTAATTCATTACTTTCAAATCTAAACTCATATGAAAAATCCGCTGCTTTGTCTATTGAATCCGCATTAAGAAATATTCCTGTATCAATGTAATGACGCCCGCCAAACATTGTTATATATATATCAATTAATGCTTTTCCCAAATTTGTTTTTCCTGTTGCATTCCTGCCATAAATTAACATTTTGCTGATAATCCCATCAGTGATACAATCTGTACTAAACTGATACCCTGCAGTATTTTCAAAATCTATAGATATTTCATCTTTAAAATTTTTGTAATTCTTCAATGTAAATTTCTTTAACATTTTCCTACCGTCCTTTCATATAGATTATTTGCACACAAATCTATGATTACAGTATAACCATTTTTACAACCTTCCACAATAGATTTCCGTAATTTTTTTACGGCAAGTTCATATTATTCTTATTGTATTCCACACTACTACTATATTCCCAACAACTCGATCAACTCTCATATATGCCGGTCTCCAAACAAATACATCTACACTTGATTATAACTGCAAAAACATTTGTTTTTTTACACGAAATATAGCCATATCAAATCTTTCTTTCGTATAAAAAGGACATCCATATGAATAAAAAAATGAAATGTCCTTTGGCATATACGCTGTTCAATTTTATATACAAAGCAGTTTGCCTTTGTTACATAAACGGTAGATAAGCGCTTACCGTATTACTCTAGCAGCCTGCCATTATCATTCCAATCTCCATACATAATTCCTTGCCTGGTATTTTCAATCAATTTTTTTAATCTACTCCGAAATAATTCTGGCTGTTTCTTCTTAATTTGAATCGTATCTATTCTTACTCGTTGATATAAGTATGAAGTCAGATAAGGATAAAATTCAAAAATATGTTCAATTTTACTTACCGAAAGAAATCCTCTCTACCAAATACATTGTGTAAATTGCAGTTATTGAAAAAGCAGTATTCAAAATACAGATTTTTCTTTCGGAATGTAAAAAGCATTAAGGGTATCATTACACAGATTGATTATTTGAGATGTCCACAGAGATAGCGAGCATCGGATTATTGTAGCCAGAATCCCCTTTATATCTTTTCGTATGAATTAATGATAGAAGTGTGTCGAATAATATGTTATAATTTTTTTGTTGCTCACCAATACCCGCAACGGGGAGGAGGTGCTTGCATGGAATTTTTTATCTCTTTTTTAGTTACCGTTTTGGGAGGTGTAGCCTGCCACTACATCATCAAATGGTTAGACGGTGACGACAAAAGCAACAACTAGCCTGGTGGGTGCTTTGCCACTATAAAAGAAAAGAAGAATCCTCAGATGGTACTGCCATACCAATCTGGGGATTCGTTTCTTTTGCCCACATGGACTTTTTATCTCTTTTTTGCCTATTGGCATTATAGCATATGCAAAAATCTTTTTCAATATGTTTGTCACAAAAAATTATCCTTATCTGGTATCAATCAATAGTGGAAATTTATTAAAGTTTTCCCAAACTACGGAATCACTTTTTAACGCTTTCAAAATATCTTTATCAATCACAAATCCATTTGATGACATATCGGGTAATGCCTCTCTGCCCGCATCTGTCATTCTTCCTGTACGTTCCATTCTTCTGCAGCGTTCTTTGTTCAACTCTGACCATAAGCTGCCTTTTCTTCGAGGAGTTAATTTCTGTACCGTTATTCCATTATCCATCTTTTTTGTAGTGCTGTCTATCCAGCCAAAACACATAGCTTCCTCAACTGCATCTATATACCAGAAAGTACCATTATTAACTGGCCTTCCACGTTTAACTGCCACCCAGCATTCTTTTTCCTTATCATTATTATCTATCAGCCACTCGCGCAATTCATCACGATTTTTAGCTGTGAGTAAATTATTCAATTCCATGCCAGTTCTCCAAGTCCATATTTATCTAATGCTTTCTCAGTAAAATTATGCTTCTTCCATTTTTACTGTTTAAGATTTTCCATACCGCTCAAGCACAATCTCTCTAAATTTTTCTCCTGCATAGAGATACTCTGTTTTCCCTTCTATTTTCATGGTAAATAACCACTTAAAATTCACAGCATGATTGATTTCCACAGTATGCAGAATACCTTCTCTGATAAACTCATAAAATCGGTATCCATTATCAGCAAATCTGCTTTGTGTTGTGTTAAGAGTAGCAATAGCACTTTTATCCGTAAGCTTCGCAAAGCAAGTGACAGGGTTTCCCTCGAACATCTTTTTCAGTGCTTTTGCCATCCTTTCATCTTCTTTATAAAGTTCAAACAGGTAGTGAGCCATCATATCCCCGACATTTTCTAAATCAGCAACTTTAACATCAATCAAAAATAAAGTGAACTTGCTTGCAAAATTAACAACTTGAATGCATTTTCTTTTATCAAAGTAAAACAGCTTTGCACCCCACTCCAAAAGCTTATCTCCGCTTTCGTTCTCAATCACCGTCTGAACAATCATATTAAGAGGCGGTGTTAATTCTGCTGGAAGTTTTAATTTATATCGTTCAAAGGTTTGTTTTGTAGCATAAATAATCATAATCCGCGGCCCCCATCATTTCGCTTCACTCTACTTGCGCTGTTTTAACAAATTGCACTTAATTAGATAATTTATTATACCGTATTTCTATGTTCTTTTCAATGCATTCCAAAATTTGAGTTTCCCCAGATATCAGAATAACACAATGAAAAAAGGGTTCTGCTATGACGAAGAAAAGACTGTTTTCTATGCAAACAAGGGAACTGTCTGGAATTCCAGAAACTGGTCTACAAAAAATCCACACAGAATTATTATCGATTGTATAGTAGGTCCAGCAGGAATGTAAAGAATGTATCCACCACCCCTCCTGTGCAACGGATCCTGGGAGTGTAAGGATCAACGCCAGTGCTTATTATCCTTCTTTCTATCGGAACGGTCAAAAAGTTGGAGGAAGTAATTCTTTAAGGGTAATGCGTCTACGCCAGATATGGTCAGAAGGCACATTCGCCGTATTAAAACGTGAGCATAAATTAAATAGGATAGCCTTCAGAAAGTAGCGGAAGAATGCCTCTTATCTGCAACGGCATTAAATCTGAAAAGGCTAGTAAAGGCAGGTTATACATTTGATGTATAATCTACTCTTTATAACACACAGGGGGAGGCTTTTGCTTAACTTATTGACATTGATTGAGCAACCCCCTCTTATAATTCAGGAATTACATTTTACTCGACTCCCTCAAAAATTTCTCCTAATGTCATCTTGATATGTGGAAATCCCCTGAGACATATTTCCGTCTCTGCATTATAATCCTCATCCTCCCTGTCATTCTGAAGCATATAATTTTGTTCCAGTATATACTTCCCATCTTGCAAAAAATAAATTTCCAAAGACCCCTGCGGTGAAACAATCCAATATTCTTCCACTCCTGCCTTTTCGTAGATGTCTTTCTTTTTCGTCCTATCTTTCTTTGCTGTTGAATGGCTTAATGTTTCAGCAATGAATTTTGGAATACCACTATAGGCTCCGCCCTTTAAATATTTTCGGTCGCATATAATCATAATGTCTGGACAGACATAATCATCATTTTCATCAGGATGATATTTAAAATCCAAGTTTTCAATAGACACAAGGCATATACTATTTTTTAATCCTTGCTTAATCATAGCATAAATATTACCATTAACAATACAATGTCTATATTCTGGGGATGGTGACATATCATATATCACTCCGTCAATTTTTTCATCTTTTCTTCGCTCAAATTTAGCTAATCCCATATTAATTACCTCCTTCTTACTTTCCACTATATCATATTTCACCGAATTTATGAAGAATCATTTTTCCACCTGGGATGGCTTCAAAAATGAAGTCCCCTCTCAGGCTATAGGCAAAACCGATGCCAGGAATAATCCCCAGGTGTATTACAGCCTCCTTCATAAATTTAACCTTTTCCACGTCCCCCGCCGCACATCCACGAAAATAAAAGGAAAACCAGAACCGCACCCGCTACAGGGAACAGCTTCCGCATTCCCTCTGCCATGAGCCCCAGGAACGGAACATGGAAAACTACCCTGCCCCTGAAATTCCTGTGCGTAGTGGTGACTCCGTCCGTTGCTTGATTGGCGTCCCCTTTTGTCTCGAGCCCCTCTTCCGTGACAGCATACACCCGGTGCATCACCCTGCCCTCCCCTGCCTGGAAGATGATGATGTCGCCTTTTTCTATAGAACCATAACCACAGTGCATATCTGCTACTGCAAGGGAGCCTACTGGTATCCTTGGCTCCATGGAGCCGCTCTGGACAATAAGCGCTTCAAACCCGGCAAGCCGCCCTGCCCCCAGCAGGAGGAGCGGGCCGGCTGCCAGCAGCCAGGCTATTGCTAAAATTGCTGTTTTTACTGTTTTCATACTTCCACCTTTACCGTTCCACCGGGATACGGTTCACTTTAATGTCTGTATGACGGTAGCTGTCCCATGCCTGTTTGTTGTTCGTAAACGTCACAACCGGTTCCCGGTCAGGCTCGCCTGTAGTATTTATCGTGACACTTGCTTTCTGGTAATCCTGCCCCGGTTCCATGGAACCGCTTACTGAAGTGCCCCAATCAGAACATCCGGTGACGCTGGTTACGCTGGTATAAGGGGCGGCGTCCCGTTCAGAAACTTTATATTCCCCAACAGGCACGTCCCTAAACACATACGTCCCTTCCAACATGCCTTTGGTGTCTGCCGTCGTATCTTCTGTGAATGTCACTGCCCCTGCATAACTGTGTTCTGTACCATCCTCTTCCGCCCCTACAAGGTCAAAAAGGAATGAAGGGTTTCCATGCGCCCAGACAACGTCGGAGGCTTTTATCAGCTTCTTTACCGTTACAGTGCATATCTCCAGAAGTTCATCGTACATGGTAACTTCATGCACCCGTTTGTCTGGCGTAATTGTGAAAGTGACGGGGTCTGCCAGCTTATACCCCCTGGGGGCTTTATCCTCACGCAGGGTATATGCGCCGCCTGGCAGCCCATAAATCCTAACGCTGCCATACTGGCTGGAGGTGAGCTGCCTCACCACTTTCCCATTTGCATCCAGGATGGATAACTTTGCGCCGCCAACAGGCGCGCCTGTTTTCCTGTCCAGCTTATACACGGCGAGTTCCGGAGGGTTCATCTTCACGACTGCCTTACGGGACGTTACCGTACGGCTGCCTGTACCGTACCCTGGTACGGCGTATGCGTATTCCAGGTCTGCAATGTTATCCCAGTAATAATAATAGCTAAAGAATGTGGGCTTTTTTGCCAGGCCCTCAAGGACACTGGGAGGCGCTGCCCACACTTCGTACTCTATGCGGAATGTATTCCCCCTTGCGCACTCTGGGGAAATGGAGACATCTATTGTTTTTTTACCGCCAAAAGAAGAATCCAATGGCGATACCGTGATGCCAGAAGTTATCTGGTCCCAGCTGTCCCCTGACTGTTTATACACTGTTACATCTGTGACGCCCAGCCATTCCCAAAAAGTGTCGCTTACCACCGCACGGGTATAATTTACATCATTGAAGGACACGTCAACATAATAATAGTAACGGTCACCGCCGTAATTGCTCAAAAATATCCCAGGATAGCTGTTATTCCCAGGATTGTACCACTGAAGTTCCTGATAGGGGTCTTTTTCTTCGCTTACAGATTTTTCTATTGACACTATAGGCGGCATCGGCATATAAACATCAGCTTCATTCGACTTAATGGCTGCATAATTAAAACGGGTGCCGCCGTCTAGGCTGTATTTAACATTCATTCCCGCCACATTTGGCCAGGCATAATAGGAACCTTCAATATCCGGTTTCGTTGGCAGTGACTGGAAACTTGAAATATCCTTAACCTTCACTGCATGTTCAATGCAGTAGGTCTCCCCGGCTGCCAGGTCGTCCTGTATGGCAACAAGGCCGGTACTGTAAATACGTATGCCATCAGATACAGCAGCCCATCTATCCCCGGATTTCCTGTAAACTTTCGTCCCTGTGCGCGTAAGCCAGGAGGGGAAACTGTCACCTATCTGCACATCATCTTTGTAAATACTGTCATCAAAAGATGCAACAATTCGGTAGTAATAAGAATCCCCGCAATAGTTTGGAAGATAAACTGCGCCCATGTCCCCAAGGCCATTATTGATATCAGGATCCAGGCTTGCGTATTTTTTTAAGGTAATGTCTGCCCGCCCCGGTACATAAGCGTATACATTATTGGAATTAACCGGAGTCCCATCCTTAACAAACCCTGCAATAAGGCAGCTATAGCTGATTGCTGCACTGTTCCCCCATGACCGCTTTCCATCGTACTGTTTATACATTTGATCCAGGTATACATCCATAACATCCTCTGGGGCCACTTTTACTTCGTATTCTATACAGAAGGTATTCCCTTTTGCAGTACTGCCGGGTATAGATACTTCTATAGCCTTCTCAGAGCCATAGGTGGCATCTGCACCCGACACTGTAACACCGGAAGCCACCCTGTTCCAGCTATCACCTGACTTTTTGTATACCTTAGTGCTTATGATACCAAGCCATTCATGGAATACATCAGATACTACTGCATTTATGTAATCAGATGAGTCAAATTTTGCAACAATCCGGTAATAAAAAGTGTCCCCGCCGTAATGGGGAAGATTAAGGGCATTCCCACCAAGCCCATTGTTTGGGTCTGCATCTGTACCAATATACTTTTCCAGCGTTACCTCCGGCTCCACTGGCAGACGGACACGCACCGTGTTGGAAGTAACTGGCGTACCCGTTACGCTATCTCCTGCCGTAGGGTACTTATAAGAAAGCGTCGCAGAATTATCCCAGTAGTAGTATTGGCCGCTTTGTGCGGGCTTTTTACTTGCCTTGCGCATATTTCTGGAGTTCAAGGGTATCACCTTATACTCTATACAATAAGTGTTCCCTTTTGCAGCGGATCCAGTAAAGGAAACTTCCATTGTCTTGCTGCTGTCAGAAGTATTTTTTTCCGGGAGTGTTACCCCTGACGTCACAGGAGTCCAGCTGTCCCCGGACTTCTTGTATACCTTTATATCATGGATTGCTTCCCAGGATGGGAATACGTCAGACACAGCCGCGCTTGTATAGACCGATTCACTAAACGAAGCGACCAGCCTGTAGTAATAAACATTCCCCGCAAACTTTGGAAGGTCTGCACCGCTGCTGGAGCCCAGCCCATCCCCTATATCAGAACTCAGTCCGACATATTTCTTCAGTGACACTGCTGGCGGTTTCGGCATATAAGTGTATACTGTGTTAGAGGATACCGGGCTGCCGGCCGCTACAGAACCCTTATATCCATAAGTGTAAGAGACTCCCGCTGTGTTCGTGCACCAGTAATGCGCGGCAGTGGACGGTACCCCTGATGCCAGCTTCTGGAATTCCGGAATTGGCGCAGCCTTTACCCTGTATTCTATGCAATAGGTATTCCCTTTTACAAAACTTGCAGCAGCTGGGAGGGTTACCGTCTTCTGCCTCCCATAGGAAGCATCCGCTTTTGCGGCCGCGTTCGGAAACCCTGAAGAGTCCTCGGCCCAGCCAGACCCAGACTGTTTGTATACCTTTATCCCGGTGACGCCGAGCCATTCCGGGAAGGTATCCGATACCTCCAGGCTCCGAAAATCCCCCGTGTTGCACCCGACAACAACTCTGTAGTAATACGTATCCCCGCAGTAATTCGGCAAAAACGCTTCCTTCGTGGATCCAAGCCCATTGTTTGGGTCCGCGTTAAGCCCTACATATTTCTGCAGGGTTACGGCTGGCGGCAGTACGGGGACTTCCGGCTGCGCGCCTAAATCCGTGGCAAGCGCGTTGTGCCCATCCTGGCTGTATTTCCCCTGCGCCTGCACAAAAGTGACGGACATGCCATTATGGAACCCCAGCCCCAGCCATGTCCGCGTGTCCGTGTCCCCGGTTAAATCGGCGCTGGCCGTTGAATGTGCGTAATAGCGGGGCGCTGCGGCCGTGCCCACATTTGCAACGCGGATTTCCCCCGCGCCGCTGTAATACGTCTCATAGTATGGTCCGGAACCTGCCCATGAAATTCCCTGGAACTGGTCGAGGTCTTTGACCAGCGTAAACCCTTTTATGGCGGTACTGGTTACCGTGTCTGTGCCCGGCTCCAGCACTTCTATCCGGACGTCAGCATAATTCAGCTGCCGTGTATAAATCCCCGGCCGGATGGGATCCCAAAGGAAATAAGCCTCTGTCCCGTGCTCTTTGCGTTTCTGCTCACCGTCGGTGGACTTGAATGCTTTCTGGAATCCTGCCAGCGTCAGCCGGAGGTCATAGTATTTTATGGTACATGTTGTCCTGTCCAGGACGCCAACGGCATTCCTGTAAACCGCATACGCCTTATTGGGGCTGTTCTGATACTGTGCCTCGCTGCAGAAAAACTTGTAAGCAGGGAGCTTCCCGCTGAACGGCCCTATGCCTGTAGTCTGCGCTGCCGTCAGTGCAGAACCGGAACCCCACTGGCCGTTTTTCAGGCTCAGAGCTCCATAAGTGGCGGTGGAAACAGGCCTTACGTGGATATAGGCATTGTAGGCCCAGTCAAAAATCTTTTTGGGATCTACCTGTCCGGACTTCGCCTCCACACAGTATGCCGGGCAATGGCTGTTCAGGTGGCTGCAGTACCCCCTGTCGTCATCCTCCTGCCCGGCGGCCCTTGGAGCTGCCTTCAGCGCGGCGGAAAACATCCCTGTGCCGTCTGATTCCTGCCGCGGTGGGAATCCCCTTTCCGGTTCAGCCCCTTTTTCTGGCCCGGCTGTCCCCGGCTGCTTCCCGGCTTCCGTTCCTCCCTCTGGCTCTTCCTCTGTTTCCTTCTCTGTTATTTCTGTCCCATTTTCTGTTCCTTCCCCTGTTTCTTCTGCAGCTGTTCCGGGTCCTTTTCCTGTCTCTTCCGCTTCTGTTTCCCTGACGGCATCTGCCTTTCCCGCTTCTGTCCCAGCAGTTTCCATCTCTGCCGTTTCTGTTTCAGCCCCGGCTGCTTCTATACATGGTTTTTCCTGTATTTCCCCTGTTTCTTCTGCCTCCCTTTCCGTGCCGGCTTCCTGCTGGATACTGCCGGCAGCGGCAGTCCCCTGCCCGGCCATGCCGGGAACCGATGCACCCAGGCACCCGGCAGCAAGCGTGGCCGCTAATGCAAACGCCAGAAATCTCTTCCTCATGTCCCCGCCCTCCTTTTTTTCTTCATGACAAGCGCCGTTATCAATCCCATAACCATGCAGGCAAAATACTTTACAGCAGGCATATAGCCAGTGTCGCCCGTTTTGGGTGCATAAACACGCAGCCCGCCCTCATTCTTATAGCCAGAGCCGTCCGTCTCCCCGGCGTCATTTTTACTGCTGCTGCCCCTATTGCCTTTACCGCTGCTGTCACCCTTATCATTTTTATTGTTTTTATTAGTTTCATTTCCCCCGGCATCCGTATTACCCTTACTTTCTCTTTCTGCAGGGTCTTCTGTCCCGCCTTCTGCTTCCGCCCGGAACGTCCAGTCCGTTTTCGCGGCAGTCAGCGCCAGGGAGTTATCGACATTGCCGGGGACTTCCAGCTTAAAGGCAAGGGTGCTCCCGCCCCCTGCTTCATAAAGCCCAAGCAGCCTCTCATCCTGCCCGGCAAGTCCTGACGCCGGCCCTGTATAGATGATATCCCCATCATTGGAAACCGTGATATTTACCTCTTCCAGGAGCTTCAGGCTGTTTTCGTCCTGTGGCGGCCTTCCCATCGCCAGGTAAACCCTCTGCTGCCTGTCTGTTGTATTCTGGATAATAAGTTTTCCTTCTTTCGTATCCCCTGGCATAAATTCCCCAAAGACACGAAAAAGATTGTCTGCGTCCGTTACCATCTCCTCTGCGTCGCCTTTAAAGAAAATCCTTACATTCGGCGACTCCTGTGATACCTCGTCTTTTGAGCCGTTTCGCGTTTTCCATGATTCCAGGATCTTCCCGGAGCCATCCCACGGATCGGCGCTCTTGAAATCAGGCGTGAAATTGGCTGCCTGTATTGCGTCTGCGGAAATAATGACGTCAATTTCCTGCCCGCACATATCCCCGGCAGAAAACTCCGGGAAGCGTATCCCGTCAAACAACCTTACGCACTCGCTGTTCCCCAGCGCTTTTGTATAGTACCAGTATCCCCCTGCTTCCACCCAGCCTTCCCCGATGCCCCGGATACAGCCATCTGTCACTGGGAATGTTTCAGAAACCTTGTCCCGTCCAGGCAGATCCCATTTGACACTGCACCGGACATAACATGGCTCGGCAAGGCATCTGATTTCCGGGATCTTGGAAACTGTCTGCCCCGGGACGATTACCTGGTTGTTCTGGTAGCTTTCTTCCCTTCCGTCCACGTCCTGGTATTCTTCCAGGGAAATGTTCACGACACCCGTGGAAATTTTATTCTGCATGGTAATACTGTTACCAGGACCTGCCCAGGCATACATCCCCGCCAGCAGGACGGGGACGGCAATGCCTATAGCTGCCTTTTTCCTATCCATCATTTCCCATCCCCCTATCTGTTTTTCGTATGGAAATACCAGGCTTCCCTGTAGTCCGCAAATACATGGTTTCCATGCTGCACGGAAACTGCTTCCTCGTATACTGCTATGTCCAAAGCATCCACTTTTTCCGTGTAGACTGCATTGCTGGAGGCAGCCGCAGGGACGCTCACCCCGGTAAATAATTCGCTGCTAGACTCACCTGGGGCCAGTTTTTCCTTATAATAATAGTAGTCCCCTTCTTTTACCCAGTTTACTGTGTCCACACCGGACAGTGCTGCGCCAAAGTCATTGTTGGAAAATGCAACGGAAACCCTGGCATAGCACTCATTTTTCCCGCTGTTATATACCCATACGCGTTTTTGGATCATTTTTTCCACGCTGCTTCCGGCATCCAGTGTCTGCCCGTCCGGGAAGTCCTCCCGTATCTCTGCCGTTACGTTCCCGGGAATAAACCGGTTCCTGGATGTTTCCGCCCTGTCTGAAAGGAACGCGTATGTGCCCCCTGTTGCCGCCATACAGAGCACTGCCACGGCACAGGCAGCGCCCAATGCTTTTCTGTTCATTTAATGCCCTCCGTTCCCTAAAGGCGGCGGTTTCCCGCCGCCCGGCCTTCTATTCTGTCCCTGCCACAGTATCGGCGCTGCTTTCCTGCCCACTGTTCTGGCGTAAGTATTTGCCATATGCATTTCTGGCTGCTGCCGGCCCTTCTTCCCCATCCCCGGTCCCCTGGGACTGGATGGCATAGAACCGGACGTCAACAGACAGTTCCTGCCCGTCAAGCTGCCCCTCCACCACATTTGCAAACGTAATCCTGTCAAATAATGGGCTGGTTGTACCTTCCGGCTCCAGTACCGAATTGTAGCAAAAAGTGTACACCATATTTCCATCAAGTTCTTCTTTTTCAATCTGCGTCCATGCACTATTCTGTTCAGAGATACCAACCCCGTCACTCAGTGTCTGCGTAACTGCAGATTCTGCATCAAACTCAAACAGCTCGATATGCGCCGGATCCCCTCCGTTCTGCCGCACGCCGCGGCTGTCAGTATAGACGGCGTCTGCCATAGGCACCCCTACTTCAATGTACACATAGGCGGGGTTCTGTCCTGTATTTTTAATCTGCGGGTCTTTTGCCCAGGACTGCGCGGGGACGATATCCTCTGCAATGCCTCCGGGGTTCCCGTCACCATCCGGATCCCAGTGCGGCTCCAGCCCTTCAATCTCTACCCGGCCCACTGTGAAGCTGTTGGTTGCTTCTTTGTGGTCGGTCAGGTACGCTATGGTCCCGCCAATGGATATGCCCACTACAAGGGCCGATGCCGCAAGCATCCCTGCCGCCCGTTTATTGATTTTTCTTTTTTCCATATCTGCCCCCTGTTAAAAAGTGCCGTACGATGTGCTGTTTGTGCCCCAGTAATAAAGCCTGGCGGATTTGCTTATCTTTCCGCCTGTTTTTACTTTTTGCTGTTCCTTTTTTGCTTTCATTTTTACAAATCCCCTTTCTGTGTTTCCGTGCCGGATTCCGGCACGCCGCATTTTTTGCAGAAAAAAACGCCCCGGCTATGCCGGAACGGTTTCCTGCTTCTCATTTTGTTCCAAATATATCATAACGTGCCCTACAGCACGGCGTCCAGGTCGTTTTACGTCGCACCTGCCTGCCTTTCCACACCTATATTTTAGGACCTTCCAAATGCCGCTTACATCCTTTTTCCTGCTGTGCTTCTAGCCTGTCCAGATACTCTTCATTCTTCTCCAGGTATTCTTCCAGGCTCCCGCTCTCCCCTTCCCTGATTGGGTTTATGCGGACTTCAAGTCCCTTCAGGCTTGGGCTTTCCCTGTTCAGGATCCCAAAAAGCTGCTCCTCACTCATATCCCCTTCATACAAAAGGACAACTTCCAGGAAAGACGAATCCCGGTACAGGCTTTCCCGCGTCCGGTTACCATATACCCGCGCTGAAACAGCCTGGATATCCAGCCCTTCCTGCATAATCATTGTGCGTGCTTTTAAAAGCATGTTCAATTCGATAAGGTCCCTGCTCATCCCATTCAGTTTCTTATCCGGCGTCCGGTCCCCGCTGGATGCTGCCGGAACGTTTTCCCTTTCCAGCCCCCCTTCTTCTTTAGCCATCTGAAAGCTTTCTTTCTCCTGCCCGTCTCCCGTTTTGTCCGTCCCCAGTGTCTCCTCCAGGATTTCCCCTGTATCCCCGGGGTCCGCCCTGCTGTCCATATTCAGGAGGGCATTCAGTTCTGAAAGCCTTTCCATCATCCGGGCAAGCTCCTCTTCTTTGGGGAAGGGCTTCCCAGCTTCTCTTTTCGCGCTTTCCAGCTGGTTTTTTACATTTTCCAGCTCCCTTTCTGTCTCCTGGAGCTCCTTTGGAAGTTTCTCCAGGAGGTTATCCATGCGCCCGATATTGCCCTGGGCGTCTGTCCCTACCCTCATCTCTGAAACAGACTTCCGCCGCAACGCCAGATGGAACTCCCCGGAAAGCTCCCGGAAACCTATTTGTATGCGGAATCCCTGGTACTCCCCCATATCCACAGGCCCTTCTGCCTTTTCCATCCCCTGGCAGGCCTTCAGCAGGGCTGCCCCGGCTTCCTTTTTATCCGTATACACCCTGCCCCCGACTTCCATCCTGAACCCTTCACGGGCTGCATCCCTGGTTTTCCGCCAGTATTCCACATCCATCCGGTAAGCCTTTGCCTGTGCTTCCAGCCTGGCAATTTCCTTCGGATAAAGCTTTGCAATGTTATCCTCCAGGCGGTACTGGCTGCTCATGTGGTTCGCTTTCAGGATTTTCAGTTTCGATACCTCCACATCCAGGGACATTTTTTCCTTTACTGCCGGGTTCCCGGACGCGAGGGCTTTCACCTCCGCGTAAGACAGGACTGCCTCATCCACGTCCTCACAGCTCCTCACCGGGGATTTGCTGGTCATGATCTGGCTGATGAATTTCTGCTTATTCTCGATCAGCTGCCACATATAGCTGTCAAATGTTGCTTCTGTTACATACCGGTAAATATACACCTTTTCATTCTGGTTGCCCTGCCGGATAATGCGCCCTTCCCTCTGCTCAAGGTCGGCCGGTTTCCAGCCCACGTCCAGGTGGTGCATTGCGATAAGCCGGTCCTGTATATTGGTCCCTGCCCCCATCTTTGCAGTGGAGCCAAGCAGGAACCGCACCTGCCCATTCCTGGCTTTATGGAACAGCGCCGCTTTTTTCGCTTCCGTATCCGCTTCGTGGATGAAGGCAATCTCTTTCTTTGGGACTCCCATGTTCTCCAGCTTCCTCCTGATATCTGAGTAAACATTTTCAAAGATATCTGGGCCCCCATCCTTTCCATGCGTCCCCGTTTTGGATGTCCCGGGGGTAGACAGGTCGCAGAAAATCGTCTGTACAGATTTCTCCCCCGCCGTATCCTTCCAGATTTCATAGGCTTTCTGCACACAGGCAGCCGCTTTGCTCCCCGGGTTATCCGGAAGCAGTGGGTTTACCAGGCGCTGGTCCAGGGCCAGCTTCCTTCCATCATTGGTAATCCGGAGCATATTGTCCTCGGAGGGGTCGACATTCCCCGCCCGTACTTTTTCTGCCCTCTCCCCAAGTCTCTCCACAATCCTCTTCTGGTGTTCTGAGGGCTTCAGCACCACATTCTCGTACACTGCTTCCGGCACCGGCAGGTTAAGCTGGTCTGCGGTTTTAATGTCAGCGGCTTCCTTGAATATATTCATCAGCTCCGGGATGTTATAAAAACGTGAGAACCGTGATTTTGCACGGTACCCTGTTCCCTCCGGTGCCAGTTCGATGCTGGTTACAACCTCCCCGAACGTGGAGGCCCAGGAATCAAAAGCCCCCAGCCCCATCTCCTGCAGCTTCCCATACTGCAGATAACGCTGCATGACATATAATTCTGTCATGCTGTTGCTTATGGGGGTTCCGGTCGCAAATGTGATGCCCCTGCCCCCGGTGGTTTCATCCATATACTGGCATTTATTGAACATGTCGGCAGACTTCTGCGCCTCGTTCTGGGAAATCCCTGCGACGTTCCTCATCTTTGTATACAGGAACGCATTCTTGTAATGGTGTGCTTCATCAACGTAAAGATGGCCAATGCCCAGTTCCTCAAACGTCACCACATTGTCCTTCTTTTCCCTGGCATTCAGCTTTGCCAGGCGGTCCTCCAGTCCTTTCCTCGTCCTTTCCAGCTGTCTGACTGTATACCTGTCCCCGCCGCCTTTCAGCCTTTCCTCCTGCAGCCCATCCAGTATCTCCCGGATCTGCCTTCCCAGGATGCCCTTCTGGTATTCATCCGACAGCGGGATGCGCTCAAACTGGGAATGGCCGATGATAACCGCGTCATAATTCCCCATGGCGATCCTGGCGCAGAATTTCTTGCGGTTTGCGGGTTCGAAGTCCTTCTTCCTTGCCACAAGGATATCCGCCCCGGGATAAAGCCGCAGGAATTCGGTCCCCCACTGCTCCGTCAGATGGTTCGGGACCACGAAAAGGTTCTTCCGGGACAGCCCCAGGCGCCTGCTCTCCATTGCGGCCGCAATCATTTCGTAAGTCTTTCCGCTCCCGACCACATGGGCCAGCAGCACATTCCCCCCGTATAGCTGGTGGGCGACTGCGTTTTTCTGGTGCGGGCGCAGTTCAATCTCCGGGTTCATCCCCGGGAATGTCAGGTGGCTGCCGTCATATTCACGCGGGCGTATGGAATTAAAGCGCTGGTTGTAGATCCCGCACAGCTTTTCACGCCGTTCCTGGTCCCGGAATACCCACCCTTTAAATGCTTCTTTGATGGCATCCTGCTTCTGGCAGGCCAGCACCGTCTCTTTTTTGTTTAAGACACGCCGTTCCTTCCCATCCTCGGATATGACGTCATAAATCCGCATGTCCTTAAGGTTCAGGGTATCCTCCAGTATCCGGTAGGCATTTGCCCTTTCCGTCCCGTATGTGGCCGTTGCAAGGATATTGTTGTAACTGTCCGCGTTCTTCCCGCTGATGTTCCACTGCCCTGTCTCTTTCGAATACCGGATATCTATCTGCCTGCCTATCAGGTAACGCGGCGTATGGAGCAGTTCCAGCATGAAATCCCGGTATATCCCGGGCTCTATCCACGTGGCGCCGAGCCGTACTTCTATTTCCGATGCGTCCAGTTCCTTGGGCTGCACCCCTTCCAGTGAACGGGCATTTATTTCAAAGCGCCTGTCATTCCTGGCAGCTTCCCTGGCTTCCATAAGCTTCCTGCGGACATTCCCGGACAGGTATTCATCCCCGTTCTCCCATTTCCCGGTTGAAGGGTTCAGGAAAATCACGCCGCGCAGTTCCTCCGCGGTTTCTTTTTCTGTCTTTCCCGTAAGCCGGGCCATATAAGCCAGGTCAACCTCCGCCTTTTCATTCATGGAAAGCGCCAATGCTTCTACTGCCGTATCCACACTTGTCACTGGGACGGCTTTCTTAATCGTCCGTTTGGTAAAGATATCCGCCTTCCGCATGAAACATCCATCATCATCCAGGATTTCCAGGGAGCACAGCAGGCAGTAGGAATCATCTTTCGAAAACGCACGCCTATTCCCGGCGTTGCCAATCACGCCAAATTTTTCGGTATAGGCATCGTAGGACTGGTTCAGCCTCCCCTGCGCTTTCCTGATTTCCGCGTCGGTTGCATCCCCATACATCTGCATGGAAATCAGTTCCCGCACACAGTCCCTGATTTGGATCATTCCCTTTACACGCTCTTCTGCTGTTGGCGTGAGACTGGCCGGATACATCATGGAATCCTCCCGATAGTATACGACGCCCTCTACAACTGCATAGCTGTAATTCCGCACAGCAGGATCCGCAGGTATTCTCCCATCCACGCTTTCCTGCCCCGTCTCCCTGTTTTCTATCGGACGGATAGTTCCACGAACTTCCTGCAGGGCTGCAGCCAGCAGTTCCCGCAGCTCTGTCCCTTCCACTGGCTGGCAGGTAGCTTCTGTCCCAAATGGTCCTGATACTTCTTTCATCTCACCAAGCACCATTTCCGGATGGCGTATAAAATAACGGTTCATCCGGATTCCCTGCCCGTTTTCTTCCGTATCCAGCCATTCCGGCTCCTCTCGGTACGGGGCTTCCCTTTTCTGAAGGAAAAGGATATCTGTGGTAACTTCCGCCCCTGCATTCTCTTTAAAAGCGGTATTGGGAAGGCGCACTGCGCCCAGGAGTTCCGCCCGTTCTGCCAGGTACTTCCTTGCAGAGCTGTCCCTCTTATCCATGGTTCCCTTCGATGTGATGAATGCTGCAATCCCCCCGGGCTTCAGCTGGTCAACGGCTTTTGCAAGGAAATAATCATGGATTAGGAAACCATGTTTTTCATAACGGCGGTCAGGGACACGGTAACTCCCAAATGGCACATTCCCAATGGCTACGTCAAAAAAGCCATCCGGGAAGGATGTTTCTTCATAGCCTTTTACCTGGATGTCGGCATCCGGATACAGGAGCTTTGCAATCCTGCCGCTGATACTGTCAATTTCTACCCCGTGCAGCCTGGAGCCTTGCATTGTTTCCGGGAGCATTCCAAAGAAATTCCCGGTCGCCATAGCCGGTTCCAGTATCTCCCCTTCCCGGAAGCCCATCCTTTCCAGCGCCTGGTAAATGCCCCTGATGATAACAGGCTGCGTATAATAGGCAGACAGGACAGACGCACGGGCAGATTCATATTCCCCCTCCCCCAGAAGTTCCTTTAACTGCCGGTATTCCTGCTCCCAGCCCTTTTTGTTTTCATCAAATGCTGCTGACAGCCCTCCCCATCCGACATAGCATGATAAAACCTCCTGCTCTTTTGGGGCTGCCCTCCGGTTCTCCCTTTCTACCTTCTGCAGCATTTCAATTGCCAGTACGTTCATCCTGAATTTTTCTTTCAGGGTCCCTGCCCCCAGGCTGTCATCCGTGATATGGAAATTCCCGTATTCTGGCTCCTGTTCAGGCTCAATCGTTTTTTCTTCTTCCCAAAAAGCACCTGAAACATCAGGTGGCTGCTCTGCAGTGTCGTGGGATACCTCCTTTTCTTCTTCCGTATGTACAAACCATTCGCCCTCAAGGGACATTATCTCAGCAAGCAGCCTTTCATCCTCTGGCGTCAGCCTGGTATGCTGCTCCAAAAACGGGATGAGCACATCACGCCCGAAACGAAGGTTTTCCATTTTCTCCTGGTAGTAATCTTCTCCCTGCCGTTTCCACTCCGGGATAAACGGGCAGTCCGGTGAAAGGGAGTACTCATAGAAATTCCTGATATGGGCGATTAAATCCCCCTCGCCATCCCCAATGTCAAACCGTCCCTCATAGTGGAAGTCCTCACCGCCTACAACGGCAGAAATTTCAAAATCAGTTTTTTTGTACCAGCCAACGCCCTTGCTCTCATCCAGCCTTTCACGGTGTTGTTTTTCATCCAGAATGCCGAGCAGCTTATTCCCAAGTGCAAAACTCAAATTGGTGTATCGGCCATTCAGCTGCCTGTCATAAAAAGCGGGATGTTCGGAAAATCCAATCAAAAACTCAATGCTCTCCGCCTGTTTCCCAGATGGTGTTTCAGTCATTACCGCATCGGTAATGACTGCCTTCAAGTGGTCGTTTGCGGGGTTTTCCTTTAGCTTTTCCTCAAACTCCTCCCTGCTGAACTCCTTTTCGAACAGCGGGAACTCTGCATTCCGCAGGGACACCGTATTTTCGTCAAAAACAGAGATTTCGTATTTATCCGCCCCAATATACACCACATCGCCCTCATGGCAGAGGTAGCGGAGAGGGTACAGCTCCATAAGCTCCTGCGAAAAACGCCACGCATTGCTGCGGCTGTAAACGCTGCTCGTCTTGCCCTGTACCAGAGCAAGGAAGTCCACAAGCTGCTGTACAGCGGCAGGGTCGGAAAAATTCTGCTCCATCTGTTCGACGGTCACATCGGCAAGGTCTCCGCGCCCCACATTTTCAAGCAGGGCTTTTTCGTAACCGTCCAAGTCACGGATGAAGTCAGAGAGCCGCAAAGAGAGCGTATCCCTTTTATCGGCAGGCTGCATCTCTCTGTGTTCTTCGATAAATCTCTGCCGTGAAAGTTTCCTCTGGGTGTCGATTTCATACTGTAAATATTCCGCGTAGCCTGCTTTCTCTTCTTCATCTAAATAACCGCCGCTTTGGATCAGCTCATGCAGGCGCTTTTCTGCCTGTGCCCACTTCAGCACAAAACCTGGTTCCAGAGAAAGTCCATTTTTATAAATAGAAAACCCTTTTGCATCACGCATTACATGACCACTGCTTCCATCCGGAAAATAATGTGTACCTCCGCTTATTCCATACTCCTTTTTTAAGAAGTTGATATTCTGCTCGCTTCCCTCATGTTTCTGGAACTGTTGGTAGATACGGTATTTACTGTTCCAATGGCTGCTGCCCTCCTGCAGGACAGAATCAATATCTTCCTGTGAAATAAAAGAAGCAGGAGACCCTTTGTCTTCTACCCCTTCTATCGCTTTTCCTAGCTGTACACCAGCTCTTCCAGCACGATTTCCTCGGCTGACTGCCGGATGCTGTTCATCAGCCCGACCCATTTCATCTGATCCTCTGCTTTCAGCTTCTCCGTCACTCCCTCTGCTGCTGCCATTTTGCTCATAAGCTGTTCCATCATCTCCTCGGCCTGCTCGTCCACTTCTATCAGATGGTCGTTCAGGGTTTCCTCCAGGAGCATGCCTATGTATGCGGGATTCCGGTGCTCCATCAGGAACTTCCTCCTCATTCTCCCATATTTCCCGATGTCCTTCCTCGGCGACTCCAGCTCCAGTTTCGGCAGAAGATAGCCGTCCACTTCCTCGTATTCCAGCCCGATCTCCTCGGCTGCTGTCTTTGTCTCCATTCTGTCCACCCTTCCTTCCTGTGGTTTTTTCACTTTCCCGAATTAACGTGCTAAGTTTTTCTCTAGTATACACTTTTCCATCCGTTTTTTCAATCCCTTTTTGGGGATTTTCTTCCCGGATTTTTGGAAGGATTTTCCCAATTTCAATAAGTACGCCCCGGCAGGCTGAATTTACGGCATTTCCCAGGTATGGCAGTGCTTCCGGGCTCCCATATTCCCTGATAGA
Source organism: Hominisplanchenecus murintestinalis (assembly GCA_004793585.1). Lineage (GTDB taxonomy): Bacteria > Bacillota > Clostridia > Lachnospirales > Lachnospiraceae > Hominisplanchenecus_A > Hominisplanchenecus_A murintestinalis. Next base: position 324,294 of record SRZB01000001.1, read on the forward strand.
TTCGAAAATGCTTTTCTCCAGGAAATCCAAAGGCTGCAGCCCGCTCCTTTTCAGGAGAATATATGCGCAGCTTGCCGACATAAGTTCTTTCAGGCGATGCTTGGCAGCCCCTCCTCCCGTGCCGGATTCCGGCACGGTATGGGATATCCCCTCATAACATACCTCCAGGTGTTTTTCAGTAAATTTTTCGGCCATTGCCCCGAGTATTTCCCCCATGCCTTCCCCGGATTTTTCCGGCAGGTAACGCAATGCCAAATATCTGCCAAGACCCTCCTGATACTCTTCTTTCAGCTCCCACAGATATGGCATTCTCCCCTGGCCTTGTATCCCGTAAGTATCTGAAATATCAAAAACATAGCGGAGTGTCTCCCGGCTGCCCCGGCGGTCCAGGAGGGCAATCCCCTTTGTCCCCCGCTTCACCCTGCGGTTCATTGGGCTGTTCCATATCCTGATTTCCGCACAGGCTGTGGCATCCGGCTTCTGGGCATGGATAAGGAGCTGGTCAGCAAAGCTGTATTTATATACACGGCAGGCCGTGTCAAGGAAACCCATCCATCCGGCTGCGCTTCCTGTTACCTTTTCACGCTCCCTTTTTGCAAGCTCCTTCACCCTCTGTATTTTTGTCCTGCCGCTCATTGCCTCCCCCCTTCATACGTGCCGGATTCCGGCACATTTTCCTTATACTGCCTGTATGCTTTCCCCATCTGCCCTTCCGGGATGAAAAGAAGCTCTTTAATGCACTCCTCTGGCAGCCCGTCATCTACCGCAAAGGAAATGATTTCCTGCCCGACAGGGGAAAGCCTGCCAAAATAGGCGTCCAGGCATTCTGCAAGGGTGGCATGTTTCTCCCATCCCGCTTTCTCCCCTTCCTGCCCATCCTGCCCCGTTCCGCCGTCCTGCCCCATCCCTTTCATGACCAGGAGGTTGGCTTCCAGGTATTCCTTCTGCCTTTTTTCTTTCTCTACCGCTTCCTGGAGGAGTTTTTCAATTTCCTCCATACTTTTTTCCTGTGTGCCAAAATTAAAATACAGGAGCTCTTTCTCATCTATGTCATAGACCCGGATATGCTTATTGTCCTTCGCCGTCTCCCTGAGCCTCCTGGCTTCTTCCTCATCTGGGAAGGACAGTACCTGTTCCCTTGGCATCGTGTAATAACGCAGGCGTTTTGCATCATAGAACACTTCTACCGGATGTTCGTACGCCCCAAGCCCCAGGGCTTCCGCATAGCGTTTTTTCATCTTCCCGTCCGCATCATACTTCTCCTCCGGCACGTCAAAAGGGATGGATTTCTGGTCATAAACAGGGGCGCGGCCTTCGAGGAAAATGATGCACTCCGTCCTGGGCATCCGTTTGACTTCCGCAGGCGTCATCAGCTCCCGCCCTCCCTTGTTGAAATTCATCCCGGAATTCCCATTCCTTCCCCGGTGCAGGGTATCATTGCGGGTATCGATTGTCGCCTTCCCCAGCGCCTCGGAAATATATTTATGCGTCCCTTCTGCCAAAGGCCCACTCCCCAGATATACTACCGTTGCCACGTTGTCCATGATCGTTTCCCATTTGTCGTTCTGGTAAAGGGTCTTTATCTGAGCGATGGACTGGAGGATTGGGATCATGGAGATGTTCCGGCTCCTGACCACCCCCAGCAGTACATCCGGTTCCTGCGGCTTTGCCCCCGCATAAAACTCGTCCATCCAGACCTCCACGCGGCAGGGCAGGGGCGCATGCAGCTCATCATCCGACAGGCGTATCAGGATATCGAACATTTGTGTATAAAACATGGAAATCAGGAAATTGTACGCATTATTATTGTCTGGGATGATGAGGAAGAGAATTGTCTTTTTCGCAGGATTCCCTCCCACGCCTGTCCCCAGCTCACGGATATTGATATCATTCCCCTCAAAAATCCGCCTGATTTCAGCCGTTTCACACAGGGATAGCATGGCATTCACCATGATCACGATGGAACGTACCGTGTCGGGGGCGCCCTCTTTCAGCTTCCGGTAGTCCCTTACCGGCGGGTAATCTTCCCCATAAACAGCTGCTTTTTCGTCCATCAGCACCTGGAGCCTCGTCGTTTCCTTGTCCACGTGCTGGTTTTCCATATTAATAAGGCGCAGGAGCCCGTTCATGTTCCCTGTCCTGCCGTTCTCCCTGGCGTCAAGCCATTCATAATAGAACACCGCCTGGAGGTACAGCCTGACGCCATCATCCCAGAACGGGTCCGCGGCGCTTATGTTCTGCGGGGGTCTTACGGAATCCTGGAGCCCTTTCACCAGGCGGACAAGGTCATCCTCTGTCTCTATGTAGACGAAAGGGTTGTACTGGTCTGATTTTGCCGGGGTCTTCAGATTTAGGGAACGTATCTGGTAGCCTGCCTTTATAAATGCCTTCCCCAGCTTCCTCTGTGTATCCCCCTTGACGTCCAGGACAACATACGTGGAAGCCATTTGCAGGATATTCGGGTGCATGAGGCCCGTTGTTTTAAATGACCCGGAGGATCCGATAACCAGCATGTTGTTATTTGACAGCCCGGATTCCAGGCTGACCTTCAGATTTTTCGAAAGGATACGGTTATTTCCCTCTTCTTTGTCTTCCAGTTCCTCCGTGGTCTTCCCTGCGTCCCCCCAGTCTTCGGACCCATGTTCAATCGCATACTGGAAATTTCTGTAATAAACCAGGTAGTAGGATACGAAAGCAAACCATGCACAGACGCCAGCCCCGATACAGGCAGGCGTCCTGGCATTTGTCCAGTTCCGGAATGGGTGCGACAGGATAAAAGCCAGGCTTTCCCCTAAATCCATGATCCCCACGCCTTCCAGCTTGAACAGGCCGGACAGGTAATATCCTGCCGCGCACAGGAGGATAAAGAACATTGCAAACATCCCCTTTGGGGTTTTCTGTTTCTGGTAACGTGATGTTGCCGCCATAAAAATCCCCTCCTATATCTTCACAGCTTTTTCCGCCACTTCGGCCGCTTTTTCCACCGGCCCCGAGGCTTTCTGTACGGTTTCTTTCAGGCCCTTCTGCAGCTCTTCCGGAATTTCTGATGTAAGGTTCCCTACCTTCGAGAATCCCCTTTCCACCCTGCCATACAGTGCAAGGACATCCCCCGGTTCCCTCCTCTGGGGCTTTCCGTCACATGCCAGCACCCGCGCCTCTTCATTTTTTGGCAGGAACGCCACATACGTCGCCCCTCCGTCTGCCTCAAATACCATATCTTTATGCAAAGCCAGTATTTCCTGGTTTTCCCCCCATGTGCCGGGGAGCCGTGACAGGAACATCCCGTATTTTTCTGCCTCGCAGCGCAGGGCTTCCGTCATCTGGAGGCTGTCCACCAGCGACTTCTTATTGATAGTAACCATCACATATCCGGGGTCTTTTTTCAGGTTCTCAAATTCCGGGGAATGTTCATTTTTTATGCTTTTGCCGGAAAGTTCCAGCGTCTGCCCGTCCTTTGCAAACTCCGCGTCCGCTTCCTTATATTTCCGGTCAGTTCCCGCAATATAATCCTCCACGTCAACTTCGGAAGTCTCTAGGTAAGCCTCCCGGCTGATCTGTCGGCAGTCCCCCGGGGTGTTCCCTTCCTTCAGCTGTTTTTCCCTCCACATCTGGAACCAGCTGTTCATTTTCTCCTGATCCTTATTTGCTACCGCCACCTGCGTATTCCCATCGCCTACGGACAGATCCGGTAGGATGGAATAATTGATTCCCATCACTTCAAAATCATGCTGCATTTCCTTCACGGATTCGCCTTCGAAGGGCATATTGACGATGCTGTAATTGTCTTCCGTAAACGCTTTCAGGTCCTCCAGGGAAAGCGATCCCCCTGTAAGGGTGTCATTCAGATGGTTCATGTACCATGCCTTGAAATTTTCTATGCTGTCCTTCCCGACCGCCACCTGCAGGGTATTCGCTCTGCCGTTCAGCTTTGGGAGAACAAAATGTGTGATTCCCAGCTTCTCAAGCTGCGCAAGCTCCGGGATTTCCTTTTTCAATCCGTCAATTTCTTTACGGAGGCTTCTTGCGGCAGCCCTGCTTTCTGTCTTTTCAAGCTTCATCTCCATCTCCTGGAGCTGTGCGATCTTTTCTGAATGCCATCCCGGGACGGGGATGTTATAGATCTGGTATTTCCCTTCCGTTTTTTTCAGGAAATCCTGGTACTGCCCCAGCGTTTTATTGGGCACGAACGCTTTCTCTGCCATCCTCGCCAGGAACACGAGAAGCCTCATCTGCATCTGCGCGGAAAAAACCAGGAGCGAGACGGCCCCTTTGTTCCCTTTCTTTATGTTCATCAGTACCCGGTCCACTTCCCTGTCATTGTCCATCCTGTGCTCCTTCCCGTGTGCCGGAATCCGGCACGCCCCATTCTTTCTTTTTCAGATAATAATCCTTCAGTTTTTTCATCAGCACTGCCGGCAGTTCCTTCCCGGAAAAAAGCTTTATCATTTCCCATGGGATTCCCTCTTCCCTGCAGGAAAGCAGGAAATCAAGCTGGTCTGCCTGGTATCCCGCAGAAAGAAGGCTGCTTATGTGTTCCTGCTCATCTTCCAGCCTTTTCCGGATGCGGCGCCCGGAAAAGAACCCCCTCTCCCTTTGAGGCATAAGGATGATCCCGCGCACCTGTGCCCCATCTTCTTCCATGCGGGAAATTTTTTCTTTCTGACCCTCTAAAACTTCTGCAAGCCCTTTGACCTCGTTCTCCAGCTTCTCCATCTGCATCCTGCCTGATCCGTTCCCTGCAGCCCCCCTGAACGGGCTGGCAGCCGTTTTTGCCTGCCTGTGCTTTGGCTTCCCCTCCTGCGGCTTTTCTTCCTGGAAATCTGCTGCGCCATCCCTGCCCCCTATCCGTGCGTGCTCAGTGGCAATCTTGGACGCGTCTATCTGCATCCGGGTGACCTGTATCTCCAGCCGCTGTATATATTCCTTCAGGGATTTCAGTTCCCTGTCCTGCTCTTCCGTGGGCATCACGGGCTTCCTCTCCCCCTGGCTCCACAGGGCTTCCAAAGCCCCTGCCTTCTCAGCCTCCCCCATCCCGGTGTCTTCCAGGATTCCCCCGATTTTTACGCCGGGGACGTCCGCAAGCATGCAGGCATACAGCTGTTCAATCTGTTGGAACTGGCTGATGAAGCGCAGGTACTTTTCATACTCCGGCCGGTAATGCCCGGAATACTTCATAATCTCCCACAGGGTATTTGCCGCCTGTCTGTCCGTAAGGGTTTCTTTCTTTCCCTGCACGGGTTCCGCCTGTTTTTTCTGCCTTTCTTCCATGTCCCTCTTCCTTCCTCAGATGGTGATGCCCTGTTTTTCCTCTATGTTTTCTTCCTGTTTCCTCCCAGGGCTGCTGTGCCTGGGGGGATGCTTCCCCAGCATGGCCAGGCACCTGTCTATCTGTGCCTGGCACAGGGTTATCTGCTTCCCCAGCTTCCCCGCCTGCCTGTGCAGGCGTAAAATCTCATATCCAATATCCATGCTCCCCTCCTGATGCCGCCCCCCGGCAGCCCTATATACTGGGGCTCCTTAGTTCTTCCTGCCTGTCCATGCCCTGTGCCTCTTCCTGCGGGTCCTGTACTGTTTCCCCGGCCATCCCATACTCCGCTTTCAGCTCATCCATCGTATACAGGCCCAGGTCCGGTCCGTCCGCAGCCATGTCCACATAGCCCTTGTCATACAGGGCTGCTTCGCCGTTCATGCCTGCGTCGCGCCCAATCGCCTCATAGTCCATATACTCCTCCATGCCATGCTTCCCCAGCATTTCCTGCAGCTCCTGCATCTGGCTCCCTACTTTCATATAGCCATACGCTTCTTCTGGAGACAACTCCCCTGCATTTTCTATCCCTTCAAACCAATATGGGTAATAAGGGATTTTGTCTGCCTGTGCCATGGCATTTATCAGTTCCGGGAGCTCTGTCAGGTTTTTTGCGGATGCATAAGCCCCAACGGCCTCCAGCCTCTGCCCGTCCAGCCCCTGGAGCATGGCCCCTGTAAGGTTTAGTTCTTCCGGGATGCTGTATTCCGATACAATATCGACCAGGAAACCGTATTCCGCTGGGATTTCGTAACTGGCAGCCAGCTGTTCCTCCCCTCCGATTCCCGAACAGATATCTTTAAGCCTTTCCGGTTCCATAGGGAAATCCACCCAGCGCCCCCTGTTCCTGCCTGCTTCATAATCGCTGATGTTTTCTATATATGCGCTGAACGCATTCCCTGTACCATACTGCCATGTTCCTGCCATATCTTTCCCTCCTCATCATGGTTTTCTTATAAAGGCGGGGCATTCTGCCTGCCCCGCCTTTTACCTCCTGTCACATCCTGGGGGCTGCATGCCCTGCTTCCGGCCCTTCCTCCCCTGTCTGGGGGATCTGCTCTTTCTGGAGTTCCAGGTATTCCTGTTTCCCAAGGATTTTTTTCTGCTGCCTGTCGTAATACTGTACCTTATCTGAAAGGAACTCCCGCGGTTCTACGGCCATGCGGTTAATGTCATATACTGCCTCTGAAAGCTCCCGGTAGTCTATCTGGCCATCATCCGGCACCGCCAGCATCTCATGGACGGAAGAAGGCAGGAGGAAAAAGTTCCCCCCAAGCTTTGCGGCAACCCTGGCCATGGTCTCTTTGTCGAAAATGCAGGCAGCACCGTGGGTCTGTTCCCTGTTGGTCAGCACATACATGGGTTTCCCCACGGATATTTGTGGGGATGGGATGGGGTGCGTGCCCTCCAGCAGGTCCGCAGGTTCCCCCATCTCTGGTATCCTGTATCCAATGAGCTCTTCCATGCTGTACATTACCGTCTGCCGGTACTCCATATGGTTTGCAAGGGCGGTTTCATGCAGCTCATCCAGGGATACCCCCCACATCTCAAGCATGGGGATGCTGATTTCCACACTCTGCACGATATCATCCGTCTCAGCAATCCGGATGCGGTAGATGGCTGAAATGTCGCCCGTTTCCATGTGCGGGACTCCCTTCAGGTATTCCCTGCTCCTTTCCGTGTCGCAGGCCTGCATATAGATTGCGTCACAGACTGATTCGAAGGACAAGTCCTCCTCCCGGAAGTCCGGGACGTCAACATTCCCGCGCAGGCCTGCGTCCTGTGCTGCAATGGCCTCCAGGATTTCCGCCAGAGGGCGGCCTTCCAGGTGCTCCCTGTGGTATTCATCCAGGTAAATACACGGGATGATATTTTCCCCTGGCTTCCGTACCGTCAGCCCTGTCATCTTCCTTCCGCCGGCCTTATGGACTTCCGCAATGGAAACCAGCGTGTCCGGGCCATACACGCTGCTGTCAAGGGCTTCCTCAAGGTGCATCAGAATGTAGGCGGCAAATTCCCGTTTATCCATCATGTTTCCTCAGCCTCCTCTTCTGTATCCTCCGTGCCCTCTTCCAGCCCCCTTGCATATGCCTGGAACCTTTGGAGCCTGTCCCCCGTCTTTTCTTCTTCAATATAAATCATATACTTCCCCTTTCTGCGTGCCGGATTCCGGCACGCCCTTTCTTCTTTCTGTCAATAATCTGCATAAGACCCCGTCTTATGCCCGCACCGCCTGCAGGTGAGGGTGGTCCCCCAGCCGTATGCCTTCTTTTCAGCGGCAGTGGCTTTGCGCGCACGGTAGTCGTGCCCAAGCTTTTTGTATGTTATCTTTGAAACGTTCTTCCCACAGCGCGCACAGTATTTCCTGCTGTGCCCGGACGCCGTGCATGTGGCCGCCTTTTTGTCTGTCACATAAAAGTGCCCAAGTTTTTTAACGGAAGCGCTTTTATGCTTCCCGCATTTCGTGCACGCATGCCTGATATAGCCGTCCCGTGTGCAGGAAGCTTTTGAGACGCTGTGGACTGCCCATTTGTGGGTATGCGCCGCCGCATCTGCAGACATCCCTGCCTGCGTGCCTGACGCTGCTATCATGCAGACCATCAGCATCAGGATTATTTTCTTTGCTCTTTTCATCTGGTTTCTTCCCCGCCTTTCTTCTGGTTCTGTTCCTTTGCTCCATATTCCCTTCCGAGCCCTGCGGCACGTTGGATGGTTCCGCCCGTATTCTGGCGCCTGTCCCTTTCATTCGCCTGCCCCTTTCCTGTACGAAAAAACCGCCCCGGCTCTTGCCGGAACGGTTTCCCTGCCTGTATTATATGATAAGGAACCGGATATTCCATAACTTTCCCTGGGATATCCGGCTCCTGTTTCAATTATAGTATAGCATTTTTGAGTTTCAACGTATAGGTCGTTTTAGGTCGGATTCCCGGGGTGTTCCCACCCCCGGCATCTGCACTGGCAGAACTGCCTGCCGCTCCGTCTCCAGGATGCTGCCAATAAGCTTAAGCTCCCTGCGCAGCCCTTTCAATGCCGCCGTCTTTGCCTGGATGCCATGCCCGGCATCCGCCATCCTTTCCGGGAGGGATGCTTCCAGCATCTCCTTCTCGTCCGCGAACTGCTCCCACAGCGCATCCGGGATGTCTGCCCTGGAGAGCTGCCCCTCCAGGAACTGGAGCCGCCTGCACTTTTCTTTCGTTTCTTTATCCATGCCGCCGTCAATCCGGTACAGCCCCCTCCTCTCTTCCCTGATGAAGTTTTCCTGCCGCTCCAGGAATTCCCGCCGTTCCTCAAGCTGCCTTATGGAAGTGATTCCGTGCTGTTTCAGGTAACGGCACTGTGCCGCCAGGGCATCCAGCCTCTTCATGTCCTCCCGCACCTTCCAGGCAGGCACTGCATACGGATTCGGCAGCCTGTAATAATTCGCAGCCTGGAAAATGCGCGCCTGGCTTTTTGAGCGGAAGGACGCCATAGGCTTCAGGAATTCCCCCGCAGTCCCGCGCATCTTCTCCATAGCCTCCTCATAGCTGCGCATATATGCCCGGCTGCTGATGCGCTCCCGGATGGCCTCCACCGTATAGGCTTCCCCCAGGCTCGTATTCCGCATGGCCCTCGCCTGCTTCCCATCCCTGCCTGGGCGCACGGCCTTGTCCGGAGGGAGGAGCATGGAGAAATACTCCTCTTCCTTCCCCCCGGCCCTGCTGGTCCCATGCCGCCTGACTGCATACCCCAGCTTCCCCAGCTCATGGAAGAAACCGTCCATGCTGCCGGCATGCTCAATGGCAAAGTCGATATCTGCCTTCGCGATCATCCGGTTGGTCACCGGCGCTTTCCATCCCGCATAGGACTCCCCGATCCGTTCCCCTTTGTCGTATTCCAGCGGTTTCAGCCCATGCCGCAGGCATACCCGGTCTGTCACGGGCTGGATATGTTTTTCCCAGTCCCCTTTCTGGTAACGGTATTTATATCCGGAAACCCGGCTGACGGAATTGAAGATGATATGCCCATGTACATGCTCTGTATCATCATGTATGGCAAATACATAATCGTATCCGTCCCCCAGGTATTCCCTGCAGAAATCCTGGACTGCCCCATACGCCGTCTGCTCATCCGTCTCCCCCTTTGCAAAGGAAATGACGAAATGGTAGCCCTGGCGCCCTTCCGGCTTCCCGAACTCCTGCTTCGTCTGCAGGAATGTTACCAGGGCTTCCATCGGGTCCGTGCTGCTGTTGCCCCCGGCCAGCAGCCCGTCCTTCGTCTTTTCCGGGTTGAGGATGTAGTGCAGCGCGTTCTTCAGGTGCGCATGCCTGGACGGGCTGCTTTCTTTTAAGTGCATCAGCTTTGTGATTCCCAAATTCTCCCACACTCCTTTATTGTCTCCGCAAACAGCCGTTCCACTTCCGCCAGGGATTCCTGGAGCCTCCGCGCATCCGACGGCATCCCATAGCCTGCGTTGATCTTTTTTGTTGCCTGGTTGATGTTGACGCCTATCTTCCGTATTTCATAAGCAAGCCGTTTCTGTATCTTCAGCAGCTCGGTATTTTTATAGTTTGTTTCAGAAAGAAGATGGGCACGGAAGTACCCGCTGTAATTTGTCCCCCTTCTGCCTCCCCGGAAAGAGGCGCTCCCATCCTCTTCTGCACGTTTCCGCAGGTGTTCCAGCTCCTCCGGAGTCAGGCGCACTTTTAAGTTTACCGTGCGCCTGCTTTCCGCCTGTCCCGGCTTCACTGTCCGCCTGTTTCCTGCCCTGCCATCTCCAAAAGCACTTTTAGTTCCTCCAGCGCTTCCGGCGTGATCTGCCCATAGGCGCCGCGCACCATCCGGGCGATCTGTTGGTCCTGTTCCATCTTAATCTGTTCCCTCGCTTCCTCAATCTTCCGTTTCAGCTCCCGGATTTTTTCGTTATAGCTCTGGTTCATTTCTTTCTGGCGTATAGTAATCCTTTCGATCTCTTCCTGCCATTTCCTGATCCTCTCTTCCATCTCCTGTCCTCCTTAATTCTCCCGGCCTCCATCATTCCTTTTCCTGCGTTTCGGGACAGCCTGCCATCATTCCATGTCCTCCCCTATCCCGCTGAAAAGGCTCCCGCCTGCCTCCGCCATCCGGCGCGCCTCTTCCTGGTATTTTTTATGGTGTCTTTGCAGCGTCCTTACGGATACCTCCATCTCTTCTGCGATTTCCTTCACGGTCCGCCCGAAATCAATCTGCCTGTATACATACTCCATATCTATCATCTTCATCCCGCGTCTCCCCTTGCCGCTCAGGTATTCCCTGCCGGCATATTCGATAGGCTTCCGGTTCCCCGCCAGGTTCCGCCGGCCGGCATACATGTACTCCTTTCCTTCTCCCATAAGCTCCTCCTTTCGGCTGCGCGGCGGCATGTAACCCTCTTTTCCACGCCAGCCATTTATGTCTTATTTGTACGTCATTTGTGCGCCATTTGGGCGGCATTTCGCGTCTTTTACGGGACTTTTGCAGGACTTTACAGGACATCCTGCGGCTTTTTCATGGCATTTCCCAGCCATTTCAGGCCATTATCCGGGCATAAAGCGGCATCTTCATGACACTTTGCGTCTCTTCCGAGACTTTTCCGAGACTTTTTCGGGGCTTTTCCGGGACTTTTCCGGGACACCTGCAGATTCCCGGAAACTGTGTATTTGCAAGATACGCACTTTGTCCCACATTTTCACGGCGTGAAAATGACAAAGCACATCTTGTTAGGGGGCGGCCCCTAAGACCCCGTTTATATACTGCCGGCTTCGCCATGGACATTTCGCAAGTGACGCTGCGAAAAAAGCCACGCACCTTTTTGTGCATGGCTTTTAAATATTTAATTCCGTTTTTATATTTTGCCAAGGCTGTCCGGTTGCCATCCCGCTTTAATCAATGCCATACAATTTGTCAAACTTTGTCGAGCCTTACAATTTTGGCCCTTTCATCCCCGGTTCCCTTTCCTGCTGTTCCCCGCTCCTGCTGATCTGCCTCATAATCTCAGAATGGTTAAGTACGAAGCTCTTGGTTGGATCCTCCTGCATCTCACACCAAAAACTCTTTGTATGAAACCCTCCGTCTTCAACACTCACGTTGTATCCCCGCTTTGCCATCTCTTCTATGAACTGCCCTTCGTCTGACGCCGCCCTTACCGCCTCAGCCCTGGCGCTGTGGAATTCCGACTTCAGCCTCTCCTGCCTCCCAGCATATGTCTCATGCCTTATTATATCCATATTCAAACCTCCTCATATCGATTCCCACACGGTAAACACTATCTACAAGATTCCCGGAATGTAAAATTGCGGGAATCTTAAAACAGAATAAACCCTGCAACCGTAACCACAATCCCTAATAGAAAAACCCCTGCACCTACTGCAAGAAAAATCATGCCCAATTGTTCCTCTTTTTCCTCCGAACAGTAATATTGCTCTATGTTGTCAGGATTTACATATAAGCATACCTGCTGCCCCTGTTTGAGCCTTGGGTAGTCACGGCCTGTCTGGTCACGCTTTCTCACCTTTTCCCCATTTACGGTATATTCATAAATATAATGATAGGAATACCGGACTTCGCCGCATACGTATTCCTTCTCCTTCTTTACTTCTGCGACTTCTGCAGTAACCTTCCGTGTGCAACATGCCATTCTTTTTTTCACGCCTGCGCAGACAGCTCTCCCCCCGGCGATAAATCCCATGCCAATAACGGCAGCTACCATCCCAAGCAGGCGCAGCACCCATATACCATCCATATTCTATTCCTCCCGGTTTTTTTCGTCCTGGCGGCGCAGCCCTGCAAGCCACCGCAGCGCGGCCCCCTGTGCCGGGGCAGCCCTGCCCTCGGCGCGTTCGTTTTCGCAGCAGCAGTACACGGCGTCCAGGATGCTGCATATGCTGCCAATCTTTTCCTCGTCCTCCGGCGTGATCTCCCCTGCTTCCGCACTGCGGCAGATATCCTCCACCGCCTGCCTCTTCACGTCAATCTCCCGTGCGTGGGCAAAGATATTGTCCCGGCTCGTCCGCAGCATGTCCAGCTGGAACCGCCGGAATTCCCTCCCCACGCGTTCACTGATGTTCCCCATTACTCCACCATGGTTTCCTTCCCGGGTCCCTGCACTGCCCCTTCCGGTGCATGTGCCTCCCCCTGTGCCTCTATCACTGCGGCATCCTCTTCCCGGCTGATGTCGGTCACCGCCCCGCGGCTGTCCCACACCCGCCCTTCAACCTCCTGCCTTGTATACCGGCACCTGGAAGCTGTGACGGTACAGGCATAGGGATCCCACCGGAGGGTGACCAGCGTCCGTTTCTTATTGTCCAGCTCTACGTAAAATTCCGTGCAGCGTATGCTGTCATCCGGAACAGCCACGTCCAGGATACGCCCTTCCCCTGCCCGCAGCTTTTTCTTTTCCACATATGCCGACAGGTATTTGTCCAAAAGCCAGGTACGGGAGGCCATGACCTGCTTTGCGAACTCATCCGCATTCGTGACCGTTACCGCATACTTCTCCTGTTCTGCCGCTGGCTGCCATGCCGCTTCCGTTGTTTTCCCTGTACCCTGTCCCGTTTCCCCGGCAGGGTGTTCTATGTCCGGCGTATCCCTTCCCGGCGTCTCTTCCTCTTCCTGCATGGCCGCGCCGGTATCTTCCTGCGCCTGCCCGTCAGGCACGCCTTCCTCCGGGCGGCGGCTTATCTCCCGGTATCCTTCTGTCCCCCGGCCTCCTTTTTCCCCGGTATGCGCTTTATATATAAGTATGCCGGCAAGCGCCAGAAACACTGCCACCAGCAGGAACACCCTGGCAGCTATGCCGCTTTTCCTCCCGTTCCTCATTTCCTTCCCCCTTTCTTTCCATGCGTGCCGGAATCCGGCACGGGCCTTCCCGCCCGTATGCGCTTCCGCCGGCAGCTCTTTTTCTGCTCCCTCTCCATAAAGGCGCGCTTCCTTTGGTGTCCCCGCGGCAGTTCATCCGCAGCGTACGCCAGCGTCCTGCTCCTGTAAAAATAAATGATTTCTTTCAGGTAGCCTATGGGGGTAAGCCCCTGGATGGACACGAACCCTGCCCCCAGGATGGGGACCGCACAGAACACCCCTGCATAGATCCCCACCTCCGGCGGCAGCCCCGCATATTTATCCAGCAGGAAGGTCGTAACCCCTGCCACGGCGGCCCCTGCCGCCAGGCTTACAGTCTCCTTCACGCTCATCCCGCGGAACAGCTCGTCTTTGTAATCCGTATCAAAATCCCTGTTAATTTTTATATGCATTGCATCCTCCTCTTTTATTCCTGCCCTGTCTCTGTCCCGGGCGGCCCTTCCTGCCCGCCCGGCGTGCCCCTGTAGGAGCCGAAATTGTCGAGCACCTTCTGTGCGTAGGCGATACGGTTCTCCAGGTGGGCATTTGCCTTATGGCAGATCTCAAAGTTCGCGCAGAATGCCGTTGTGGCAAATTCCAGATCCCTGCACGCCTTGAACTCGGCATGGGAGATGTGGTACTCCTCCCCATACTCCGCGCCGATACTGGTCCAGAGCCAGATATTGCCGGACATTTCCTTCATCATGTATTCCAGCTGTACCGCCAGCCCGGTCTCCGGCCACGGCTCCCCGCGTTCCTGCGCATATGCCAGGAACCCGGACTTCCTCCCTTCGGACGTCCACTGGCAGATGCCGATCCCCGGCCCCTGCCCGCCGTTTTCCGTGCTGTTGATGACCAGGTCCCCTGAGGCGTCCACCCCGCCTTCCCCCGCAAGGTTGCCGCATATGGCCGCCGACGCTTCCGGCGTGTAGCCCGCATCCACAAACGCCCGGTACGCCTTCTCCGCGTTGGAGCCCCCGGACAGGCTGCCTACCGTTGCCGGGTAGTCAGGCGCGCAGAAGCCCGTGATGTCCGGGGACGAAATGGGCCAGCAGTATCTTGCCACCCGCGATTTTGTATGGTCGCGGTTCCCCTCCACGTTCCCCTCTATGGTCGTCACCACGGAGGCGGCGGCGTCCCAGGACTCCACGATGCCCACATGGCTCCTCCCCGGCCCCTCGAAAAGGATGAGGTCGCCCGCTTTCGGGATGTAGCCTGCCTTCCCATGATACTCCCCTTTCGCGTCATACCATGCGTGCAGCTCTGCCACGGATGCAGTCCTTGGGACGACGCCGGACTCTATGTAGCCGCACTGGTCCGCGCACCAGGTGACGAACATCGCGCACCAGTTCCCGTTTAAGCCGTACCACTCCTTATATTTTGTGCCGCCGATATTCTCACCGGAAACTTCCAGCTCCTGCCGGGCGGTGTCCACCATGGCCATGTTCCTGATCTGGACAGTGCCTGCAAGCAGCGGCACCAGGACCACGACTACCAATACTACCAGCGCCACGACAATGACCGCCGGGAACACGCTTGCCAGGATGCCCACTAACGTCATCATCACGCCCACGAGGGCCGCCATGACTTTTACCGCCGCATACATGCCAATGGATACGGCCATCCCGACGGCCATGCCCCCGAAGGTGTCAGCCTTCTTCGCCTCCTCCATCCGGAAGGCGGCTGCGTCTGTCCACTCCTGGAACGCCCTGTCCTTCGCTGCCTGTGCCGACTGGAATGCCTGCCGGAACTTACCGGAAGCCCTTTTTGCCGCTATGGCCCCTATGGCCGCCCCTCCTGCGGCTGCTGCCCCAAAGCCGGGCGCTGCCCGGGCAGCCTTCCCGGGCATGGATGCCGCCCCGGGTGCTTTTCCTGCCAGGGCCGCTTTCTTTGCCCCGGCAGGCACTGCCTTCCCCCCTGTCCCGGGGGGTTGGGGGGCTGCTTCCACCGCCCTGCGCCACCCGGGCGGCATGCCTGCGCCTCCCCCTTTACTGGCTGGCGCGCCTGCCGGGCTGTTCCCGGCCTTTTCCCCTGTGCGCCTCCCCTGTTCAAGGAAGCGGCGCTTCTTCCTTTGGGTAAGCCTGTCCCATGCGCGCCGTTCCATGTGGCTCAGGTATCCCCTGGTTTCTTCCTCCCCTTCTTCTTTATCCTGCGCATCCCGGACAGCGTCCCCGGCTGCCCCTCCTGCCACCCGGGCGCACATCCCGGCTTTCCGGAAACGGACGCCGGACTTTTGAAGCCTGGGGCTGGATTTTTTCAGCCCCGTATCTTTCTGTTTCTGTATCTTCATGCCCCGCCGCCTTCCTCCTGCTCATGGAAGTTCGTGGAAAATTCCCTGTACAGCGGGTTCCCCCTGTCCATGGATGCGTCAAAGAGCAGGACCTTCTTCCCCCAGACCATGACGCCCCGCCCCGGGGTGTCCTCATCAAGGGAACGGGACTCCGCCTCGGACAGCTCCTGGATCTGCCGCAGGCTTGCCGCGTCCACGCCGCCCTGGTCCATGAAGCACTTATAGGCGCAGTTTGAGAACATGTCCCGCAGGTCCGGCAGCTCCAGCGCCCTGGACAGGTTCTGGACCGCCATCGTGACGATGCCCCCGAACTTCCGGTAGGTTTCCACTGCCCGCAAAAGCTGGGCGGCTGAGCTGGCGCTGCTGCAGAGCACCTGTGTCTCATCCACCACAAGCCGGGTGGCCACGCGCCCCCCCTGGTTGTGCTCGATACGCCCGGCCAGGAAATGCATGACTGTGAGCATCACCGGCTCCCAGACGGATTCCGGCACATTCCTGAGCCCGAACCCTACCAGCCTTTTGCTGATGTCCAGGTTTGACGGGTGGGCGAACATGTCATAGGCGCCCGTGGTATATTCCTCAAGGGAATTGAGGATCTGCCCTGCCACGCGCCTGCCTTCCGCGTCCTGCCCTTCTTCCGCCCATGCCCCAATGGCGTCCCGGATGTCCATGAGCGTTGGCTGCCGTTTCAGGCGGCGCATGCCGAAGGCTTCCCCATACACTTTCCTGGCCGCCCTGCCGACCACTGCCGCGTGTTCCTGCGTCACGGTGATGTTCTTCATCACCGCCGTGCAGAAGGACACCGCATACTCCGTCTTGGATGCGACAAACTGTTCCCTTGCCGCCGTATCCCCGTGGAGCACATCTTCCGGGATTTCATAAGGGTTCAGGTATATCCCGCATTTCGGCGTGAAGTCGAAGAACTGCCCGCCGCATCCACGGATGAGCGACTCGAACTCGTTCTGCGGGTCCAGGACGACAATGTCATCATCCGTGAGGAGCAGCCCCTGGGCAATCTCCGTCATTTTAATCAGGAAGGATTTCCCGCCCCCGCTGTGGGACACGATCATCCCGTGGGGGTTGGCGAGCAGCTTCCTGTCCCCCCGGATCAGGTGCTTCGTGACCCGGTTCAGCCCATAGCACATCCCGCCCCTGTCCGTAAGGTCATGCGCATAATACGGGTTGAATGCCACCGCTGACGAGGTGAGGAAGAACCGCATATGGTCCACCTGCCTCCCCCCGGTGGGCAGCGCCGTGTTCAGCGCTTTAAGCTGCCGGTAATTGTACGTATCCAGCGTGAACCCGCTGGACGCCGCAATGCTGCGGACAGAACTGGTGCGTTTTGCAAGCTCCTCCGGGGTGTCTGCCGCCACGGCCACCAGAAGCCCGATGTACAGCCCCAGCTCATCATTTTCGTCCACCTGGTACAGGTAGTCCTCCAGCTCGTCTTTCTTCCTCCCTTTCTGGTAGGACATGCCCGCACCGTACTGCCCCTGCCGCCGCATCCGGTCCGTCTCCTGGGCAATGGCTTTCTCGTTGTTCATGTGCGCGTTTTTCAGCTTGTCCGTCAGCAGTTTTTTGTCCACCGGCTCCGCATCCACGGTAACATACATGGGGTACGGCACGTTCGTCAGTGCGTGCAGCGTGTTCCCTTCGTCCAGCGACGCGGCGTAGCTGTGGCCGAACAGGACGCAGACATGCATGCCGCCCAGCTCCAGGCTGCCTTTATGCTGCCGTATGGAGGCCGGGAGGATATGGTTCTTCCACCCGTCCGCCTCCCCGCCAAGCTCCCCGCCATAGGGTATGCGCACCTCCCCCATCTGGTAGAACCTCTGCAGGGCGAGGAGCCGCTCCCTCCCGGACATCCGGTAAAGGCGGCTCCCAAGCGCCCCGAAAAGCATCTGCAGGGTGGTGTCCAGGGTATGGAAATAAAGCCCCGCCTCTTCGTGCGATCTTGCCCGGCAGGTGACTGTGAGGTACATCACCCTGCCGATGTCCTTTGTCCCGTCCTGCACCTTCTCATTGATCCATTCCCCGATGCCTTCGCCCATCTGCGGGTATTCTTCCCCGTGGGCCGGGGAGAATGCCTCCGCCATGAACTCCTCCATGTCCACCTGCTCATTGGCTATGGTGACCTTCCACTGGCTCCCCAGGGCTTTCATCCACTTCATGAGCTGCAAAAGCATCGTTTCCTTCTTCCCCTCATCCTGGCTGATATAGTTCACGTCCTCGAAAATATAGCCCCTGTCATACATTGCCATCCCCGCGTCCCCCACCTGGAATACGCCATCCTCCCAGGCGCGGCAGATGTTCAGGGTATCCTTTACATTCCTCGGCACGCCCATAGCCAGGGCGGCCGCCTGCTTCTTTTTTGAAAATGCGCTTCCCGCATTAATAAAAGCCATTCTTTCCATCCTTTCCCCGCACGGTGTGCGGATTTCCCATACTTTGTCCTTACAGCCCGAACACGCGCCGCATAAAGGAGTCCGCCCCCTTGACGGAAGCCGCCATGAGAACCATAGTGACCATGTTCTGCATGCACTTGCCCGCGCCGTCAAACCAGCCGGCCACGCCGTCCATGTCGCCCCAGTCAATGCCCCGGCACAGCCGGGTGCCCACGCCCAGGAAGATCACGATGACAACAACCTCAAAGCATTTCCCCAGGAAAGCGCGTATGAATGAGGCAGCTGTCCGCTCCACGCCCTGGCCGCCTGCCAGGAAAGGCAGCGCCAGCGGGGCGCACGCCGTCAGCACATAGAGCTGCAGGAACCTCCCGTACACCGACAGAAAAATCATCCCGCCGCACACGAGGCAGACCATGAAATAGATGATGCCGAACAGACACCCGAAGAGGGTCGTGCCCGCATCAATGTCCCCCACGGCTGCGGAAAAGTCTTTCACCCCGCCGGCTGCGTCCGCCAGCCCGGCCGCGGCCCGGAACAGCCCCTGCATGATGCCCAGCCCGCCCTGCATGAGCACGTTGGCAAGCAGCGCCTTGATGGCAAGCTCCATCAGGATCTCCAATGTGAAGTTCTGTTTGATATTGGACGACTGCCTGAAAAAGCCCACCAGGAACGTAATGTTCAAAAACAGCACGCCCACGGACAGGGTGACAGGGTAGAGCGTCCCGGACACATACCCCCAGGCGCCGCCTGAGAACGTCTCCGGCGTCAGCCCCAGCACGCCCATCACCATGCCCATCATCCAGCCCCATACGGAATCCCCAAGGCTGAAAAACACTGCATTTGTAAGGAACAGCAGCAGCGCTTCGCTCATATGCCCGCCCCCTTTCTTCCGCCCGCGGTCATGAGATGCTTACGACGGCGGTCAGGATCTGGGGACCCAGCGTCATGACAATCCCCCCGCCTATCCGTTTGAACGCCTGGGACTGCATCATGCCGTCCTGGGACTGCATGGCATTCCCCCATTCAAAAATCCCCCAGAGGACGATAATCACGCCCACTGACGATACGAAAGAGGTCACAATGTCCTGCAGGTTTTTAAGCCCTGCCGTCACCGCCTGCGCCCCTGTCGCTGCCTGTACCTGGATGGGGACGCATATGGCAACGAGCAGGCACAGGATGGCTGCCTGCGCCATCCATTCCCGCCGTCTGCATCCCTTATGTTCCTGCATGCCCTTTCCTGCCGCTTTTCCTGCGGCGGTTTCTTTCTTTCTGAATCCTAACATCTTTTTCCTTCCTCCTTCTATTTGATGAATTTTGAGGCTGCGAATGCTGCC
Organism: Hominisplanchenecus murintestinalis; assembly: GCA_004793585.1. Classification (GTDB taxonomy): domain Bacteria; phylum Bacillota; class Clostridia; order Lachnospirales; family Lachnospiraceae; genus Hominisplanchenecus_A; species Hominisplanchenecus_A murintestinalis. The sequence goes on from SRZB01000001.1 coordinate 343,458, forward strand.
AGCCCGCCGATTACTAAAATGGTTGCGAAAAATGCCAGCCCGGCATAGGCGGCATATTCTGCGGGCATCCATGCCCTTACGACAAACGCCGCTACTACTGCCAGGACGAAGCCTATGATAGTGGCGATGTTCCTTAACAAATTTCTTCTTTCCATACGGTTCCTCCTTGGGGTTCTGCCCCTGTATGTGCCGGATTTCGGCACGCTTCTGTGTTTTGGGTACAAAAAAAGACCCGTCTTTCGAAAGGTCTTGTAAAAAGGGAAACACGCCACGCGCATTTCCCTCTCTCCGCTTTTATTAAGTTGTCAAATAGCTGATTTCACTGTTTTACAGCTATTCAAATGCATTCCTGCTTTTTATTTTCTTTGCCAATTCTATCATACCACCCAGGCAGCACGCCGTCCAGGTCTGTTTAGGTCGTTTTACACCGCGGTTATTTTTCCTGCGTGCCGGATTTCGGCACACCTTCCTTATGCTGCCATGTTCAATGCCGGGAGAAGGATACAGAACAATCCTCTGCTTCTGCCGGATTCTTTTTCTCTCCCCGGTATGTTCCCGCCCCGTCCGCTGGCCGTGACAGCCCGCCGCCCCATGGGTTCCCGCTGCTCACGGCCTGCCGTCTGTAAACAGGCGGCACCGCTGGTATGGCAATACATCATCAAGGAGAATGCACTTTGATATGCCCAGCTTTTCTTCTATCAGCGTGTTCTTCTGATGTGCTGTAGAATGTATTCTTTCCTGCCCGTCTTATGTGAGGCTCACGGAACCATCCGGTTGCTCCAGGGTGAATTCAATCTCGAATAAAACCTGCTCTCCGTCCGCAGGAAGCGGCTGCTCTGTGGCTCTGTCTATAAACACCCCCTTTCCTTTTGAGCA
>SRZB01000020.1 GCA_004793585.1 Hominisplanchenecus murintestinalis
TATAGAAACTTATTAAACAAGTAGTCTTGATTGACTACACCATTATTATACTAGGAAGTGATTTTGTGACAAGGACAGTAGGCATTGGGCATCAGGATTTCGGGGATTTGAGAAAAAACGGATGGTTTTATATCGATAAAACAAATTTTATCAAAGAATGGTGGGAGAATGCGGACAGCGTAACGCTCATTACCCGTCCCAGGCGCTTTGGGAAGACATTGAATATGAGTATGCTGGAGCAGTTCTTTTCAGTGAAATATGCAGGACGGGGCGATTTGTTTGAGGGGCTTTCTATCTGGGAAGAGGAGAAGTACCGGACATTACAGGGAAGTTACCCGGTTATCAGTCTTTCTTTTGCAAATGTAAAAGAGAGGAATTATGAGATGACAAAGCAGAGAATCAGCCAGATTCTGACGGATTTGTATAATAAGAATTATTTTCTGCTGGAAACGGGCCTGCTCACGGAGGAGGAGCAGAAATATTTCCGGAGTATTTCTATGGATATGGCAGAGGTATCGGCTACGATAGCAATCCACAAGATGGCGGATTTTTTGAGCCGTTATTATGGGAAAAAGGTTATTATCCTTTTGGATGAGTATGACACGCCGATGCAGGAAGCTTATGTAAATGGTTTCTGGGACGATATGGTTTCTTTTACCAGAAATATGTTCAATGCTGCGTTTAAGACGAATCCTTATCTGGAGCGCGCAGTTATGACAGGGATTACAAGAGTGAGTAAGGAATCTATTTTTTCAGATTTAAATAATCTGGAGGTCGTAACGACTACTTCAAAAAAATATGAGGATAGCTTTGGATTTACAGAAGAAGAAGTATTTCAGGCATTAGATGAGTTTGGATTGCCTGAGATGAAAAAGGATGTGAAGAGATGGTATGATGGATTTACGTTTGGGGACAAAGCAGATATTTATAATCCCTGGTCGATTTTGAATTACCTGGATAAAAAAAGATTAACGACTTACTGGGCAAACACCAGCTCCAACAGCCTGGCCGGAAAAATAATCCGAGAGGGAGATGGAAAGATTAAGCAGACTTTCGAAAGGCTTTTGCAGGGAGAAGCTATGGAAATATTTTTGGATGAGCAGATTGTCTATAATCAGCTTTCAGGAAATGAAAACGCTATCTGGAGCCTGCTTCTTGCCAGCGGTTATCTGAAAGTGGTGAGGACGGAGTTTACAGAAGCGGAGGGAAGGACGAAATACTGGCTGGCTTTGACAAACAGGGAAGTCAAGCTGATGTTTGAAAACATGATCCGCGGATGGTTTTCGGAGAGGGATGGGAACTATAATGATTTTGTTAAGGCGATGCTTCTTGGCGACCTGGACGCGATGAATGAGTATATGAACAGGGTGACGCTGAATATATTCAGCTGTTTTGACACGGGGAAAAGCGCTTACGGCGCAGAGCCGGAGAAGTTTTATCATGGGTTCGTGCTGGGGCTGATGGTGGATTTGAGCGAAAGATATCTCCTCACTTCAAACAGGGAAAGCGGGTTCGGCAGATATGATGTGATGCTGGAGCCGAAGAAAGAAAACGACGATGCGATTATCCTGGAGTTTAAAGTATTCCAGCCGAGAAAGGAACAGAGCCTGGAAGATACGGCCGCGGCCGCGCTGAAGCAGATAGAGGAAAAGGACTATGCCGCTGTGCTGCGGGCGAAAGGAATTGCGCAGGAGAGGATAAGGAAGTACGGGGTGGCATTCCAGGGGAAGGAAGTGCTGATAGAGGGAATGTAAGTCCGCCCACTGCTCTGTCACCCAGAATACCAGCGTACCGTTTTCAGTCATTTTTCCCATCAATCAGGTAATCGTAGGAAACATGGAAAAGTTCTGAAAAAGCTTTTAACTCCAGGTCAGTGACATATCGCTTGTTTGTTTCAATCCGGGTAATGACGTTTTTGTCAATGTCGTATCCGGCGAGCTGCAGCCGATAGGCAAGAGCGCGCTGTGACAGCCCGTCTCTTTTGCGCAGTTCAATAAGGCGGGAGCCGACAAGATTTTTTTCACCGGAAGCGGTTCTTGGTTTTGGCATCTATCTGTCCTTTCCTGCAAAAAGCATTCGTCTCACTTTTTGCACTTTTTTATTAATTTTACCTGGTAGTAAGGATAGGAGCGGTTGTAGAAGTGAGACAAGAGATTCTTCATCAAGAGTTTTGCGCATAAGCATATCTTTTATGCCATTTGCGCAGAATGTACAATCGATGCAGACAGCAGTCGGAAAGTGCGATAAATATAGAAGAACACATAGAAACGTATGCGGCAGACGGGGAAGAACCTGTCTGCCGTATTTCATCCCGCATAGAGAAATTTATACAATAAGATACATATTAAAAAGCTTTGGTGAAAAAAGTATGTTCTCTATGGAAAAGTAAGAATGGATTGGGTATAATGAAAAAAAGGCTTTCGGGATATTTCGGATAGAAGGAATGGGCAGAGGCGAAAATGGAGGGAAGTGATTCTATGGCAAAGACGATAGCAATCGGGCGGCAGGACTTTGAAAGAATGAGGACGAGAAATGTTTTCTATATTGATAAAACAGACTTTATCCGCGAATGGTGGGAAGCAGAAGATGAAGTGACCCTGATTACCCGTCCGAGGAGATTCGGAAAGACGCTGAATATGAGCATGACGGAACAGTTCTTCTCTGTAGACTATGCGGGACGGGGAGATTTGTTTGAGGGGCTTTCCATCTGGGAAGATGAGAAATACAGGAAGCTCCAGGGGACGTATCCGGTTATCAGCCTTTCTTTTGCGAATGTGAAAGAAGGGACTTATGAAATGACAAAACAGGGAATCTGCCGGGTTCTGACGGATTTGTACAATAAAAAGTATTTTCTGTTGAAAACAGGTCTGCTGACGGAGGAAGAGCAGGAGTATTTCCGAAGTATTTCTATGAATATGTCAGAGGTGACAGCGGCAGTCGCCGTTCATAAGATGTCAGATTTTTTAAGCCGCTATTATGGGAAAAAGGTCATCATTCTCCTGGACGAGTATGATACGCCGCTGCAGGAAGCATATGTAGGCGGATACTGGGAGAAGATGACAGAGTTTATCCGTGGGCTTTTTAATTCCACATTTAAGACGAACCCTTGTCTGGAGCGGGCGGTTATGACAGGGATTACCAGAGTAAGCAAGGAATCTATCTTTTCAGATTTGAATAACCTGAATGTCGTGACAATTACTTCAAATGAATATGCGGACAGCTTTGGGTTTACGGAGGAAGAAGTTTTTTGCGCACTGGATGAATATGGGATGTCTGAAAAGAAAATGGAAGTAAAGCAGTGGTACGATGGCTTTACGTTCGGAAACGTTACAGATATTTATAATCCCTGGTCAATTCTCAACTATTTGAGCAAGAAGAGACTGGCGGCTTACTGGGCGAATACCAGCTCAAACAGCCTTGCAGGGAAACTGATCCGCGAGGGGGATAAGGGAATCAAAACTTCTTTTGAGAATTTGATGCAGGGAAAATCCTTACACGCAGAAATAGATGAGCAGATTGTGTACAGCCAACTGGACAGCGACGGGCAGGCAGTATGGAGCCTCCTGCTTGCCGCCGGGTATCTGAAAGTGAAGCAGTTTAACGCGTATGAGACAGAGTTTGGAGACTGGAAGGAAGAGTATGAGCTGGAGCTGACGAACTTTGAAGTAAAGACCATGTTCCGGGGGATGGTGCGCAGGTGGTTCGGGTGTGTTTCTTCCGAGTATAATGACTTCATAAAAGCGCTTCTGGTGGATGATATCAGGGCGATGAACGGTTATATGAACCGTGTGGCGCTGGCGACGTTCAGCTATTTTGATACCGGGAAAAATCCGTCCAGTGAAGAACCGGAACGTTTTTACCACGGCTTTGTGCTGGGGCTGATGGTGGATTTAAATGATAAGTATATCCTGACTTCTAACAGGGAAAGCGGCTTTGGCAGGTATGATGTGATGCTGGAGCCGAGAAAAAAAGAGGACGACGCCATCCTCGTAGAATTTAAAGTGCAGGATACGGAGGAGGAAAAGGAGCTTTCCGACACCGTCCAGGCGGCGCTGAGGCAGATAGAGGAAAAGGACTACGCTGCCGCGCTCCATGCGAAAGGAATCCCGGAGGAGCGGATACGGAAGTACGGATTTGCGTTCCGGGGGAAGGAAGTACTGATTGGAAACAGAATGGATGGAGGGAAGTGATTCTATGGCAAAGACGATAGCAATCGGGCGGCAGGACTTTGAAAGAATGAGGACGAGAAATGTTTTCTATATTGATAAAACAGACTTTATCCGTGAATGGTGGGAAGCAGAAGATGAAGTGACCCTGATTACCCGCCCGAGGAGGTTCGGAAAGACGCTGAATATGAGCATGACGGAACAGTTCTTCTCTGTAGACTATGCGGGGCGGGGAGATTTGTTTGAGGGGCTTTCCATTTGGGAAGAGGAGAAGTACAGGAAGCTCCAGGGGACATATCCGGTTATCGGCCTTTCTTTTGCGAATGTGAAAGAAGGGATTTATGAAATGGCAAAACAGGGAATCTGCCGGGTTCTGACGGATTTGTACAATAAAAAGTATTTTCTGTTAAAAACAGGGTTGCTGACAGAGGAAGAGCAGGAGTATTTCCGAAGTATTTCTATGAATATGTCAGAGGTGACAGCGGCATCAGCCGTTCATAAGATGTCAGATTTTTTAAGCCGCTATTATGGGAAAAAGGTTATCATCCTCCTGGACGAATATGATACGCCTTTGCAGGAAGCGTATATGGGCGGATACTGGGAGGAGATGGCAGAGTTTATCCGTGGGCTTTTTAATTCCACGTTCAAGACGAACCCTTATCTGGAGCGGGCAATCATGACCGGGATTACCAGGGTGAGCAAGGAGTCTGTTTTTTCAGATTTAAATAACCTGAAGGTGGTGACGGTTACCTCTGATAAATATGCGGACAGCTTTGGGTTTACGGAGGAAGAGGTATTTTCCGCGCTCAATGAATACGGAATGTCTGAAAGGAAAATGGCAGTAAAACAGTGGTATGATGGCTTCACGTTTGGAAAGGTTACGGATATTTATAACCCGTGGTCTATCCTGAATTATCTGGATACGGGAAGACTGGCGGCATACTGGGCAAACACCAGCTCGAACAGCCTTGCAGGGAAGCTTATCCGTGAAGGAAATAAGAACATTAAGACTTCTTTTGAAAATCTGATGCGGGGAAAATCCATATGCGCGGAAATAGACGAGCAGATTGTGTACAGCCAACTGGACAGTGACGGGCAGGCGATTTGGAGCCTCCTGCTTGCCGCCGGGTATCTGAAAGTAAAGCAGTTTAACGCGTATGAGACAGAGTTTGGGGACTGGAAGGAAGAGTATGAGCTGGAGCTGACGAACTTTGAAGTAAAGACCATGTTCCGGGGGATGGTGCGCAGGTGGTTCGGAAGCGTCTCTTATGCATACAATGATTTTGTCAAAGCGCTGCTTCTTGGAGATTTGGATGCGATGAATGAATATATGAACACAGTGTCCGCCGTAACATTCAGCTCTTTTGATACGGGGAAGAACCCGTCCCGGCAGGAGCCGGAAAGATTTTATCATGGCTTTGTCCTGGGACTGATGGTGGATCTGTCCGAGCGGTATGTGCTGACTTCCAACAGGGAAAGCGGATTCGGAAGATATGACGTGATGCTGGAGCCGCTTCAGGAACCAGATGATGCGTTTATACTGGAATTTAAAATATACCAGCCGGCGAAGGAGAAGAGCATGGAAGACACCGTCCAGGCGGCGCTGAGGCAGATAGAAGAAAAGGACTACGCCGCCGCGCTCCGTGCGAAAGGAATCCCGGAGGAGCGGATACGGAAGTACGGGTTCGCATTCCGGGGGAAGGAAGTACTGATTGGAAACAGAATAGAAACAGAATAGAAGCCCGAATCCTATGCTTTGCAGAAAGCTTCTGTGATACAATAAATAAAAACGTAGAAAGGGCTTTAACTTTCGGGCATATGGTAGTATACTGATACAGAGATAGCCGTATTGATTGCGGTTGAAAAGCACTCGCGTGTTTCGTTGCGCGGGTGTTTTTTGAGTGCATGGATATCTTTGATGCCATTTGCGCAAAATGTACAATCGCTCACATCTGGATTTGGCTTAATGATTTTCTATACATTTGCCTGGGGTTGTGCTATATTAAATATAGAGAAACTAAGTAACATAGTATAGCTATTTGTGCAAAATCAAACACCGTTTGGTTTTGCACGACACGGGGAATGGATATGCCTGCTTGCATGTGTGGGCGGAAAGGGAGGGATTTATGAATAAGGTATTAAAAAAAGCGGTGGCAGCAGTTATGGCAGTTGCTTTGGTTTTGGGAGGAGTAATGTTTCATCCTGCTCCTAATCTACAGGCGAAAGCAAAGAAAGTGCGTATTGCCAAATCAGCAAAGGTGACGGTTGGGAAAACTGTCAAGGTAAAATTAAAGAACAATAGGAAAAAAGTTAAGTGGAAGGTTATAGCAGGTAAAAAAAGAATTAAAATCGTAAAGAAATCAAAAACATATGCAACAGTAAAAGGGCTTAAAAAGGGTAAGTCAAAAATTCAGGCGGTAATCGGAAAGAAAAAATACACATGTAAAGTGACGGTTGTGGCTAAAAAGAAACCGTCAGTATCGCCAAATGAAGCAAAAACGGATGAGGGGGGATATTCCTATGAGGTGATTCCGCTTATGCCGCCGTTTAATTCATATTTTTACATCAAGACAAATAATCCGGATCCTGACTCATTCCGGTTTGTGGATAAGGAGACTAAATATGCGGATAAAGGCAAGACGGGAAGCGTAACCCCGACGGACACTGTTTTTTCTGATGTAAAATACGAAAATATTAAGACGAAGAGGGTTAAGGGAGGATATATTGCAGAAGGACGCGAGACAGATGGCGGAAAACTAAGTCTTCAGGTAGGAAAAGTAACAGGAACACATTCGGTTTACAATATAACAACAGGCGAGACGACCATAGAAAAAGACTATGAATATAAAGATACTAAGGCCACGGTTCAAGTTGCCGGGCTTAAGGATGTTGTCGATTATTTGATATCAACTTATGGAGACAGCAGGAAGCCATATTTTGATAATCTATCGGGAATCCAGAGTGGCTTTAGCAGCGAATCTCTTTATAGCGGCGTATATGTGCTGGGCGAGCAGAAAAAGAGTACAGCAGCGCCATACTACGGTCTTTCGACTTCACCGCATGTGGACCAGGCTTTTTATATTCAGAGCCCATATTACAGGGCTGACAGCAAGTCCATGCTCGTATCAGCGCTGCATCCAATGAAATGTGACTCGATAGGTTTTCCGTCCGTCATGATGTCGGTTGCTAAGAAACTTAACAGCGCAGTGACTGTTGAGTGGTCTTCTTCGGCACATTATCTTGTAGATGTAACCTATAATGGCGAAACCAGGTCCTATGGCGGCCAGGGTTCAGGCAAAGGACAGGGAATCCATGCCAATCAGATTAAATATTGGTATTCGTTTGACGGTTCCGGCGGGGATGCTTACAGAAAGCGTAACCTAAAGGACGTCGCGGCAATGATCCGGGAGTACAGCGCAATGGAAGTTCCGAAAGAACCTACAGACCAGCCGGAGCTTACATGGGCGTCTGTTCGGCAGACAGTCGGCAAAGAGGGAAGCTATGTAAAGCTTACGCTGCTGACCTCAATATTTGGGGGAAGTGCAGACGGCTATACATTTATGTATGATAATGGCAGTACCAGCGAAGGCTTTCAGGGCTGGGGATCCGTCGGACATTTTTCAAACGCGTGGTATGACGGGAGGTATTTTAATAAATGGGAGTATTATTATCCCGGCGCCAAATTCGAGGATACCGTTGAAACGGAGTCGCCTTCTATCATCATGAAAGATGTAAGCATCAAGCTTCCTGATGACGGAAAAACCTATTATTATAATTACGATGCGATGGATGAGGTAAGCAGATATAATGCTGAGACAGGTGTGTGGAGTGGTTTTACGACGTATTACTATGATTCCGGAAGCCAGACATGGAAGGCAGATATTCTCAATCGTATAAAGTATCGGGAAGAATATAATTACAAGGATATAGAGGATCAGAACTTTATTGACGCCTGTACGATTACAAGGGATGAGGCGCTTGCTATGAATCTGGATGCTAATACCGATAAAGAACCGGAGAATTATTACATCTATGATCGCGTGACCCGTCCGGGGACTTACTACAGCGCGGGGAATTGAGGTAACAGTTCAGCCCAGGACTTTGCACTTGCTGCAAAGTCCGTGAGAATGCGCAAATTCAGCCGGAGAATCCAGCCCTTTGCGAACAGCAAACTTTAAATGGGCTGGATTCCGTAACAGTGAAGCCGCAGGCTGAACTGTTACGAATTGAAAAAAGAATATAAGAGAACACCTTGACTTTTCTCATTGATAAATTTATAATAGCACTTGACTTGAAAAAGACTATGAGAAAGACAGTACATCTATCGGAAAGGCACAGAGAGCTGGGGAGGGTGGAATCCCGGCGCGAGTAGGGCAGATGGAAGATCACTTTTGAGTTGCGGGCTGAAAGAGGAGTAGGCCTTGACGGTTTTCCCCCGTTACAGGGAACGCGTATGACGGTATGTGTGAGAGGTGGTTGCGTAGGCATTGGCTTTCGTCCTGTTACAGGGCGGAAGCCTTTTTTGCTGGTGTTTGGCCGTGTGTAGATATCAGAGCGCGGACTGTGAATGGCCGGACATATTTCAGGAAAACGAAAAGGAATGGAGGTAAAGTATGTACGAGAAGGTTTCAACAGACCTGAACTTTGTGGAACGTGAGAAACAGACGGAAAAGTTCTGGAGAGAACATCACATTTTTGAAAAGAGTATCGAATCCCGTAAAGACTGTGAGACGTATACTTTTTATGACGGGCCGCCGACTGCGAACGGCAAGCCGCATATTGGGCATGTGCTGACCCGTGTTATCAAGGATATGATTCCGAGATACCAGACGATGAAGGGAAAGATGGTGCCGAGGAAGGCAGGCTGGGATACCCACGGGCTTCCGGTTGAGCTGGAAGTGGAGAAGCTTCTGGGACTGGACGGAAAGGAACAGATTGAAGAGTATGGCCTGGTTCCTTTTATTGATAAATGTAAGGAAAGTGTCTGGAAATATAAGGGCATGTGGGAGGATTTCTCAGGAACCGTAGGTTTCTGGGCGGATATGGATAACCCATATGTTACTTACCATGATGAATATATTGAGTCTGAGTGGTGGGCGCTGAAGCAGATTTGGGATAAAGGGCTTTTGTATAAAGGCTTTAAGGTTGTTCCTTATTGTCCGCGCTGCGGTACGCCGTTGTCCTCGCAGGAGGTGGCGCAGGGCTACAAGGATGTAAAGGAGCGTTCTGCAATCGTGCGCTTCAAGGTGAAGGACGAGGACGCGTACATCCTGGCATGGACGACTACGCCGTGGACGCTGCCTTCCAACCTGGCGCTCTGCGTGAATCCTTCTGAGGAGTATGTAAAGGTAAAAATGAAAGAGGACGGACGCATCTATTACATGGCGCACGCTCTTAGCGATAAGGTACTGGGTGAGGATGCTTACGAGGTTCTGGAAACCTGTGTAGGAAAAGACCTGGAGTATAAGGAATACGAGCCGCTGTATACCTGCGCCGCAGACAGGGCGGCAAAACAGCGGAAGAAAGCGTTTTTTGTGGTATGTGATTCCTATGTAACGCTGACAGACGGTACGGGTATCGTCCATATCGCCCCGGCGTTTGGTGAGGACGATGCGAAGGTGGGACGCAGCTATGATTTGCCGTTTGTACAGCTCGTGGACGGAAAAGGAAATCTGACAGAAGATACGCCGTTCGGTGGTATTTTTGTAAAGAAAGCAGACCCGATGGTGCTCAAGGATCTGGATGAGAGAGGTCTTCTGTTTGACGCACCGAAGTTTGAGCACAGCTATCCGCATTGCTGGAGATGTGATACGCCGCTGATTTATTATGCACGCGAGTCATGGTTTATCAAGATGACGGCAGTGAAGGATGATTTGATTCGCAACAACAACACCATTAACTGGATTCCGGAAAGCATTGGAAAAGGACGTTTCGGGGACTGGCTGGAAAACGTGCAGGACTGGGGAATCAGCCGGAACCGTTACTGGGGAACTCCGCTGAATATCTGGGAGTGCGAGTGCGGGCATCAGCATTCCGTGGGAAGCCGTCAGGAGCTGTTCGAGATGAGCGGCAACGAGCGGGCGAAGGATGTGGAACTGCACCGCCCATATATTGATGAAATCGAAATTAAGTGTCCAAAGTGCGGGAAACCGATGCACCGTGTGCCGGAGGTTATCGACTGCTGGTTTGACTCAGGAGCTATGCCTTTTGCGCAGCATCATTATCCGTTTGAAAATAAGGAGCTGTTTGAGCAGCAGTTCCCAGCACAGTTTATCTCCGAGGCGGTAGACCAGACGAGGGGATGGTTCTATTCCCTGCTGGCGGAGTCTACGCTGCTGTTTAACAAAGCGCCGTATGAAAATGTTATTGTACTGGGACATGTACAGGATGAGAACGGGCAGAAGATGAGCAAGTCTAAGGGAAATGCTGTCGATCCGTTTGAAGCTCTGGAAAAATACGGTGCAGATGCAATCCGCTGGTATTTCTATATCAACAGTGCGCCCTGGCTGCCGAACCGTTTTCACGGGAAGGCCGTGCAGGAAGGACAGCGCAAGTTCATGGGGACTCTGTGGAATACGTATGCGTTCTTTGTACTGTATGCGAATATTGATGAATTTGACGCCACAAAATATACGTTAGACTATGAAAAGCTTTCGGTTATGGATAAGTGGCTGCTTTCCAAAATGAACACGATGGTTCAGGCAGTGGACACAAACCTGGCGAATTACAGGATTCCGGAGACAGCGCGGGCGCTGCAGGAATTTGTGGATGACATGAGTAACTGGTATGTGCGCCGCAGCCGCGAGCGTTTCTGGGCAAAGGGCATGGAACAGGATAAGATTAATGCTTATATGACCTTGTATACTGCACTGGTAAATGTAAGCAAGGCGGCAGCGCCGATGATTCCGTTTATGGCAGAGGATATCTACCGGAATCTGGTGTGCAGTATTGATAAAAATGCACCGGAAAGCGTACACCTATGTGACTTCCCGGAAGCAGACCAGGGGCAGATTGATAAAGAACTGGAAGCCAACATGGACGAGGTTTTGAAAGTAGTCGTGATGGGACGCGCCTGCCGGAATACGGCAAATATCAAGAACAGGCAGCCGATTGCAAATATGTTTGTAAAAGCTCCGTTTAAGTTACCGGACTTCTTTGCCGATATTATCCGTGAAGAATTGAACACTAAGGAAGTAACGTTTACCGATGATGTGAGGGATTTTACCTCCTACAGCTTTAAACCTCAGCTTAAAACAGTGGGTCCGAAGTACGGAAAGCTTCTTGGCGGAATCCGTGAGGCGCTTCCAAAACTGGACGGAAATGCCGCGATGGATGAATTAAATGCAAATGGCTGTTTGAAGCTTGACATCAAAGGGCAGGAAGTTGTATTATTAAACGATGATTTGCTTATTGACACCGCACAGATAGCAGGATATGAATCCCTCCAGGAAGGAGAGATTACCGTAGTTCTGGATATGAACCTGACGCCGGAGCTGATGGAAGAAGGGTTTGTGCGCGAGTTAATCAGTAAAATCCAGACCATGCGAAAAGAAGCAGGGTTTGAAGTGACTGACAGAATTTTAATTTATGCATCAGGGAATGAGAGGATTGAGGAAATCCTGAAGAAAAACGCAGATGGAATCCAGTCGGAGGTACTGGCGGATGAGATTGTCCTGAAATCTGTGGACGGTTACGTGAAAGAATGGAACATCAATGGCGAGACAGTGACGATGGGTGTAAAAAAACAGAATTCATAAAAAGACCGGATGCGCCCGGAAAGGGGCGTTCGGGAGGAGGACGGAAAATGAAGAAAAAGTTTGACAAAAAGAAATTCATCGCAGAGGTAAAGGATAATGTAAAGACCCTTTACCGTAAAAATCTGGACGAGGCGACACAGGAGCAGATTTTCCAGGCAGTTTCCTATGCGGCAAAGGACACGATTATTGACAACTGGCTGGAGACGCAGGAGCAGTATGAGAAGCAGAATCCGAAGATTGTGTATTACATGTCCATGGAATTCCTGATGGGCCGCGCCCTGGGGAATAACCTGATTAATCTCTGCGAGTACGATGAGGTGAAAGAGGCTCTGGAAGAGATTGGACTTGATTTGAATGTTATCGAGGACCAGGAGCCGGATGCGGCTCTCGGAAATGGAGGTTTGGGAAGGCTGGCAGCATGTTTCCTGGATTCTCTGGCAACTCTGGGATATGATTCATACGGCTGCGGTATCCGTTACCGCTATGGTATGTTTAAGCAGAAAATCGAAAACGGTTATCAGATTGAAGTGCCGGATAACTGGCTGAAGAACGGAAACCCATTTGAGTTGCGCCGTCCGGAATATGCAAAAGAAGTAAAATTCGGCGGTCATGTGCATGTAGAATATGATCCGAAAACAAAAGAAAATAAATTTATCCAGAGAGACTATCAGTCTGTGCGCGCGGTTCCTTATGATATTCCGATTATCGGCTATGGAAATGGCATCGTAAATACCCTGCGCGTATGGGATGCAGAGGCAGTAAGTGACTTTCAGCTGGATTCCTTCAATAAGGGCGATTACATGAAAGCTGTTGAGGAGCAGAACCTGGCAAGGAATATCGTAGAAGTGCTTTATCCGGCAGATGAGCATTATGCAGGAAAAGAGCTGCGTTTAAAACAGCAGTATTTCTTCGTTTCCGCAAGCGTACAGGCGGCAATCGCGAAGTTTAAGAGCCGCGGCGGCGATATCCGCAAGTTTTATGAGAAAGCTACGTTCCAGCTTAATGATACCCATCCGACCGTTGCAGTTGCAGAGCTGATGCGTATCCTGATTGACGAAGAAGGCCTTGGCTGGGATGAGGCGTGGGAAGTTACGACAAAGACTTGTGCATATACCAACCATACGATTATGGCAGAGGCGTTGGAGAAATGGCCGATTGAGCTGTTTTCCAGGCTGCTTCCGCGTGTATATCAGATTGTCGAGGAGATTAACCGCAGGTTTGTTGAGGAAATCAAGGCGAAATATCCGGGCAACCAGGAGAAGATCCGCAAGATGGCTATTATTTACGACGGACAGGTGAAGATGGCGCATCTGGCTATCGCAGCAGGCTATTCCGTAAACGGCGTGGCTGCCCTGCATACAGAAATCCTGAAAAATCAGGAGCTGAAAGATTTCTATGAGATGATGCCGGAGAAGTTTAACAACAAAACGAACGGTATCACCCAGAGACGTTTCCTGCTTCACGGAAACCCGCTTCTGGCAAAATGGGTAACAGAGCACATCGGCGACGAGTGGGTTACCGATTTGTCAAAGATTTCCAAGCTGAAGCTGTTTGCAGATGACAAGAAAGCGCAGCAGGAATTTATGAATATCAAATACCAGAACAAAGTGCGTCTGGCAAAATACATCAAAGAGCATAACGGCATCGACGTAGATCCCCGATCCATCTTTGACGTGCAGGTAAAGAGGCTTCACGAGTACAAACGCCAGCTTCTGAACATCCTTCATGTGATGCACCTGTACAATACGATTAAGGATCATCCGGAGATGAAATTCTATCCGAGGACATTCATCTTTGGCGCTAAGGCGGCAGCAGGCTACCGCCGTGCAAAACAGACGATTAAGCTGATCAATACAGTAGCCGATGTAATTAACAATGACGCGTCTATCGGCGGCAAGCTGAAAGTCGTATTTATTGAGGACTACAGAGTATCCAACGCAGAGATGATTTTTGCGGCGGCAGACGTATCCGAGCAGATTTCTACGGCAAGTAAAGAGGCTTCCGGTACAGGTAACATGAAGTTTATGTTAAACGGAGCTCCGACGCTTGGAACTATGGACGGCGCAAACGTGGAAATCGTACAGGAAGTTGGCGAAGAGAATGCATTCATCTTCGGGCTTTCTTCAGATGAAGTTATCAACTATGAGAAAAACGGCGGTTATTGCCCAATGGATTACTTCAACAACGACCAGGATATCCGCCGTGTGCTGATGCAGCTTATCAACGGTGAATACTCAGGAAATGATTCTGAGATGTTCCGTGATTTGTATAATTCACTGCTGAATACACAGTGCAGCGACAAAGCTGATACTTACTTTATCCTGGCGGACTTTAAGTCCTATGCCGAGGCACAGAAGAAAGTAGAAGAAGCTTACAGAGATGAAGCGCGCTGGGCAAAGATGGCCATGCTGAATGTGGCATGCAGCGGCAAATTCACATCCGACAGAACCATTCAGGAATATGTGGATGAAATCTGGAAGCTTGACAAGGTGACACTGTAAGCCAGGGTGCAGGAAACAAAAGGAATTTGCAAAAGGCTCATCCATGTAATTGCAGATTTCTAAAAATTGAATAAAGATTTTTCATAAGGCTTTCTATGGGTAACTCATAGGAAGCCTTAATTTGTGAAAAAAGGCAAAAATGTATGTATTACATACATAAATCAATATTAAAAATAAAAATATTGACAATTTATGTAACCAGTATTAATATAAAATTATGAATAATTGATACGAAACCATATTTTAAAGCGTAAACAGGAGGGAGATTGGAAGTGGGAAGATTAAAGAGGAGCTGCGCGTTGTTTTTAAGTCTGACGTTGACGGCAGGAAATGTCAGCTATGCGGCGGAAGAAAGCGTTATCTGGCAGGGGGGAGAAGCAGTTGAAGAAGTGCAGGGAGTAAAAGAACTGGCGGCTTCGGACATCACGCTTCTGGAGGAGATGCTTCCAGTTCGTAAGGACTTTTCCAGGAGTGAAGAGAGGATGATGGAAAACGTCATTGCCGAAGCGGCCGACGATGCGGCGCTTGCGGCAGAGCAGCTAAATGAGATTACAGACGAGAAGGTCTACGATGCGGCGCTTCATGAGGTTCTGGATAAATATTATGAAGAAAACCTGGAAGGGCAGATTGAGCAGTTTGCGGAAGCAACGGACGAAAGAGCACAGGAAACCTTAAAAGAGTATGAAGAGGCAAAAGAAGAACGGGATAACCGGGCAAATCTGGATTACGAGACAGGGGAAGTGCTCGTTACTTTTGACAGCAGCGTGACGGATGAAGAGATTGGGGCAATGGCGAACAGAATCGGCGTTTATTATGAAATACTCAGTGATTTTACCATAGACGAGACATTGCCGGAGGAAAAGTTAAAACGCCTGAAAGAGTCAGAAGGACAGGAATTTCCCAAAATAGTTTCCATTCATCTGGGACTGGATAAGTCTGTGGGGCGTGCGGAAGAGATACTGCAGGAATTGTCCAGCGTGGAGGATACTTCGAAAAATTATACGGATATAGAGCCTGATTCATTGGCGTCTGTGCTCGGGGTAAATGATACGCATGTAGGAGAGCAGAAGTATCTAGAGCAGATTAATCTTCCGGCTGCATGGGAAGCGTGGAATGAAGCAGGTCAGGAGGCATATGAATTTAAAGAAACATGGGTGGCTGTGATAGATACGGGGATGGATATCAGCCATGTGGATTTGAAAAATGTTTACTTGCCGGATAGAAGTGTGGTTATCACAGGCGGTAAGGTAGATGAAAATAATTGTGTGGTAACAGGTTCCCAGATAGTACCGATGAATGTTTCGAATTGTTATGTACGCAACGCATATGCAGACTATCACGGAACGCATGTTGCGGGAATCATTGCTGCAGAGGCAAGGAATAATAAAGGGGTGGTAGGAATTGCGTCTATCTGTGAAAAAGAAGTAGACGCAATGTACGGGAATTGTAAAATAATGGGAATTAATGCGGCATATAGAACATGGAGTGAGAAAGATAAAAGATATACTTGTATGTTTAATTATGCAGATGTGATTACTGCGATTTATTATGCAACCAATAATGGCGCAGATGTTATCAACATGAGTTTGGGAGACCAGAATAATAGCCCATGTTACCAAAAAGCAATTGATTATGCACATGCTAATAATGTAGTCGTATGCGCTTCAGCAGGCAATGGAGATTATAAGAGAGATGCAAAAGGAGATTATATTAAGGATGCGAATGGAAATTATATTATAGATGCAACGACATTAAATGTGACAAATTATCCGGCGGCTTGTAATCATGTGATTTCCGTTGCCAATGTAGATAGTTCAAACCAACGAGGGGAACTTTCAATATATAATAAGTTTGTTGATATTGCGGCTCCTGGAACAGATATCTATAATTGTGTTTTGAATGGGGATTATTACAAGCATAGTGGAACATCTATGGCAGCGCCTGTGGTATCAGCCGCTGCTGCGATTTTGTGTTCCATGTATCCGGAAACAACGCCAGATGAAATAGAAGAAATACTTACAAAAACGGCTACGGATTTGGGAACGCCTGGGAAGGATATCTATACGGGAAGCGGATTGCTGAATGTAGGCCTGGCAGTTCAAACATTAAAGACAAGGAGGCTAAGCAAGACGTATCCTCAGAAAGCGGCTGTAAAGTGTGTGGATTATCAGGCGGCAAAACTGGGATGGGACGCCGTGCCGTGGGCAGAGAGATATGTGATTTTCCGTTCTACGAGTGCGAATGGGGAATATACAAAAATAAAATCTATTCATGCTCTGGACTGGTACACGTATACGAGTTCTTTCGGCAGATATCGTTTTACAGATAAGGGGCTTGCTACGGGAACTACGTATTATTATAAAATAAGGGCGGTGTGTGCATACCAAAGTGGATTCAGCCATAGCCAGTACTGTCCGGTGATTTCCATAAAGTGCACGTTGAATGCACCTACGGGATTGACGTTGACGCCAACAACAGGAAAGATGAAGGTTTCCTGGGCAAAAGTAAATGGAGCAGAGGGATATCAAATCTGGCGCGCAGACACCAAAACGGGAACGTATAAACGGATTCATACCTTGACAAGCGGAGCAACCGTTTCTTACGATGATACTACAGTGAAGGCTGGAAAGACGTATTATTATAAGGTTCGCGCTTATCGAAAACCAAATGGAACGGCAGTGTTTTCCGAATATTCTGGTATTGTAGGGAAAAAGGCAAAATAGGCAGAGGGGATTTGTAAGGAGGGAGATTTTATGAACAGGACAAGAAAAACGATATGGTTTGTTTTAAGTATATGTTTCGTATGTATGATATTTGCCATGCCAGTATCGGCGAAAGGAAAAAGCGCAGCAAAAAAGAATGTGCCGAAGAAAATCGTGCTGAATCGGACGGAGTTTTTGCTCTATCCGGGGGAAGAGAGAAAGCTGAGCGTAGAACGTGTAAAACCGGAAAAGGCGTCTGCAAAAGTGGTATGGAAGTCAAAAAGGAAAGCCGTGGCAGCGATATCCCCGAAAGGAGAACTAAAAGCCAGGAAACCGGGAAAGACAACGATCACAGCAATCTCAAAAAAGAATCCGAAGGTAAAAGCAGTCGTAAAGGTAATTGTAAAAAAGAGACCGGAGAAAAAAGAGAAGGAATGTGTTTTCAAGACAAAACGACATGCTTACAATAGTAGCGATGAATGGCTAGATGTATATGCAAATATAAATCATTTGGAACCGGTTATTTTCAGGAATAAAGAGGATATTTTAGAATATGTAAGATGTGCAAGAATATTAGATGTAAAAAACAATAAAGGTTATGATACGTATGATGAAGTGATAAAGATGAACAAAAGAGAATGGTATAAAGAAACATCAAGAACATTTTTGGGCGAATACTTAAATATGGATTTTAAAAAGGAAAGTCTTTTGGTTTTGTTTGGTCGATGTAATCAGGTAATCTCTTTAAAAACAAAATTTGATGTTAACGGAAAGCTTCAGGGGATTATAGGTTTCCAAACAATAGGAGAGAGAAATAGGGGTATTGGATTAGGAGTTACTGCGATTGATACGGTAGCATTAAAGATAAGCAAGCAGGATGAAGCAATGATAGATTATTATCAGTTTTATTATCAATTTCAGGAAGTGGAAGAGGAGCCGGAAAAGTAGTAAGGGAAGGAATGGAATGTTATTTATAGGGTATGTGCTTACCGAAAATTGAATGGAACGGGAGTATTTTCTGAATATTCTGGTATTGTAGGGAAAAGGCTATATAGGCAGAGGGGATTTGTAAGGAGGATTTGTATGAACAGGACAAGAAGAGGTATATGGTTTGTTTTAAATATATGTTTTATATGTATGATATTTATCATGCCGGCATCGGCGAAAGGAAAAAGCGCAGCAAAAAAGAATGTGCCGAAGAAAATCGTGTTGAACCGGACGGAGCTCTTGCTCTATCCGGGGGAAGAGAGAAAGCTGAGAGTAGAATATATAAAGCCGGAAAAGGCGTCTGCAAAAGTGGTATGGAAGTCAAAAAGGAAAGCCGTAGCAGCGATATCCCCGAAAGGAGAACTGAAAGCCGGGAAACCGGGAAAGACAACGATCACAGCAATCTCAAAAAAGAATGCGAAGTTAAAAGCAGTCGTAAAGGTAATTGTAAAAAAGAGGCCGGAGAAAAAAGAGAAAGAATGTGTTTTTGGAGTGAAAAGACAAGAGAGTAACTCACTGCTAAATAATTATGCAAGAATGCAGCGGTTGGATTCTGTTGTTTTCAGAAGTAAAGAGGATATTTTGACATATATAAAAGAAGCATATATGGAAGATTATACATATAATAAATATAGTTTCTATTATAAGAAAAAAATAAATTGGAACGAAAGAAAATGGCGCAATATGCTGTCGTGGACATTTCTATCGGAATATTTTGGGATGGACTTTAAGAAGCAGAGCCTTGTTGTTTTCTTTGATCGCAATACGAATATAGTATCTTTGCAGACGAGATTTGACGATGCTGGAAAACTTCAGGGAATCATAAGATTTCGTCCGCGTTCGTCAGAGCCTTTGGAACCGGGAATAGCTGTACCGGCAGTTATTACTTATGATGCAACAACGTTAAAGATAAGCAAGCAGGATGAAGCAATGATAGATTACTATCAGTTTCAGGCAGTGGAAGAGTAACCGTCGAATGATAAGCCAAACGTAAAAGAGAAGTAAAAAAATTGAAAAACAGGTTGATTATTTCGGCAGAATCTATATATACTGTAGGCAGGAATAGATGTTTGCCACTTGCTATTACAGGTGGGATATAAAAGGTATACACTGCACGAGCGATGCATACCTGGCAGAAGAACTGGAGACAGAAATACCTTGCAAAGCGCTAAGAACCCCTTCTTTTTTATCGTATTGATAGAAGTCCCGATGTTTTTTTGAAAGAACGTAGGGACTTCTATTTTAATGGTATGTATTGGTCTTAGTTACTGATGAATTATTTTTATTATAAGATTTATTTCACGGTTTCACCTTCAAAATGGAAATAATCAATCATAGCTTCATCCTGCCTGTTTATGCGGAGGGCAGTGACAGAGTCAGGACGATACCAGGTGACTTTTGGATAATCATTAGATTTATCATGTTTCAATTGAACTTTTACAGTGCATTGCAGTTTTCCCAGGGCGTCAAATTGCGTGTTGGCAGATATGATTTGCAAAGGAAGAGCTTCAGAAAAAAATAGAACAAGGCTTTCTTTTGTAAAGTTCATATTTTTATATTCTGCAAGGAAACCTTCTGTTTTTTTGGACGCTTTTTAACGATTATACGAATAGCAGATTTGACGGAGGGATTCTGCCTGGAGACAGCGGTAATCATAGTTTTACCTGGTTTTTTCGCAGTAGCTTTTCCGTTTCCTGATACAGAAGCTATCTTTGGCTTTTTGGATTTCCAGGTGACTTTTGGGGAAGCTTTTGCAGGCCGTACCTTTTCAACCCAAAGATTTTTTGATTCGCCTACGTATAGCAGAATTTCTTTGCGGCTGAGAAACAGTTTTTTCGGTATGCTTTTTGATTTGGCGGCTGCGGGCAAGGTAAAAACTGCCAGAAAAAAGCACAGTGTACAGAGCAAGAGTGTAAGTTTTTTCGTTTTCATAGGCTTCTCCTTTATGGCATGGACGGAATTTTAAGCATTTCTTGAGTGAAAGCAGAGATTTCCGTCCATGAGTTTGTTTTGGATAGTATATGATTAGCTAAAACAAATTAATCTGAAAGTAATCAATCATGGCTTCATCCTTTCGGCTTATTTTAAGCGCGATCTTATAATCAGGTATATAGGTTAAATAATATGTGCCGTCAGGAGGAGAGCCATAACTATGAAGTCGCACTTTTAAAAGGCATTGCAATTTTCCGGAAGCGTCCAGCTTTGTGGAACAAGACAAGACCTCTCCACTGCCAATCTTTGTATCGAGCACGATTAAGCTGTTTTTTTTGAAATCCATATTTTTATAATTCTCAAAGTCTTTATCTAGATGGTAGTTGATGAAGAGTTCATCAAAATCTTCTTTGCTCCGGATAATTATGGGTTCTCCATAGCGCCACCCAGCCTGTGAGGGGAGTCTTATGGAGTCAGAAAAAAAGTTTGCCTGAAATGCACAGTCTTTTTCCTGTTTTTTTGGACGTTTTTTAATCGTTACTTTTACCAGGGCTTTTACTTTGGGATTTTTCTTTGCAGCCGCAGTAATAACGGTTTTTCCTGCTTTCTTTGCAGTAACTTTTCCATTTTTGGAGACAAAAGCTATTTTTGGGGTTTTGGATTTCCAGGTGACTTTTTGGGAAGCTTTTGCAGGACGTACTTTTTCAACCCAAAGATTTTTTGATTCGCCCACGTATAGCAGAATTTCTTTGCGGCTGAGAAACAGTTTTTTCGGTATGTTTTTTGACTTTGCGGCTGCGGGAAGAGTGAAAGCTGCAAAGAGAAAGCACAATGTACAGAATAGAAATGTAAATTTTTTTGTTCTCATAGAAAGCTCCTCTCTAAATATTATTTTGCTTTTTTTGACACGATGCTTGTTAAATTTGAAAGCACTTTTTTGCCGTTAACTGTACGGTATGCCCGCATTCGGTAGTAATAGGTCTTTCCGGCAGTTACAGAAGTGTCTGCAAAGGAAAGAGTGGCCGCATAGCCAATATTCCCCAATAGCAGAGAGAATCCCAGAACGGCGGCGTATAATGCTCTCATCTTTTTCATATAAAATTTCTCCTTTACATGGTGCAGGGTGAAATGGTTCCTAAAAAGCTTTTATCACACCCCTTCCTAAAAGTAAAAATTAAATTAATTTGCCTTAAAACAAGAATACAATTATTAAAAACATATGTCAATGGTGGTAAAATAAATTTAAGGATTCTTAAGGAATTGAAGATACATTTTACGCAGCGCATTTATATTTGCGGAAAAATATCGAAAAAGAAAAAATCTGCAAATCATATGGACAGGCGCATATTTTTCATGGACAAGTCATAGGATAAATGAAAAAGGGTGCGTGTGTTTATGTGGAGAAGTGTTCAAAGGCTGACTGCCGCGCTGGTGATTGTCTTTCTGGTGCCTTATGTGATTGTGACGCTTGGTTCGAAGGAGGAGCAGGAAGCGTATGCGCTGCAGAGGGCCTCGGAAAATTTTATTTCTATTCATACAAGGGACGGAATCCGGGAGATTGGGTTTGAGGACTATGTGTGTGGAGTGGCGGCGCGGGAGCTGGGGGAGAACTGCGGAGTAGAGGCGGCGAAGGCGCAGATGGTAGTGGTGCGGACGAACCTTAAGAAATTTCAGGAGGACAACCCCGGAACACTGTTGTCGGAGGAGTATATGACGCTGGAGGATATGGAGGAAAAAGGGATTTTGGAGGAGATGCTGCGGGCGGTGGAAGAGACAAACGGGCAGGTTCTTACTTTTGAGAATAAGCTGATTCGGGTTCCGTTCCATGCGGTAAGCAGCGGGAGGACACGCTCAGGTGAGGATGCGGGACTTGCGGCGGAATATCCCTGGCTGACGGCTGTGGAGAGCCGCCAGGATGTGGAATCGGAGTGGTATCTTTCGGTGACGCTGCTGGAACCGGAAGCCCTGCGGACATGCATTGACGAGGGATGTCCCGGGGCGTTGACAGAGGGGGCGCTGCTGGATCAGATAGAGATTTTATCCAGGGATGAGAGCGGCTATGTGACAGCCATGCGGGTGGGAGGGCAGAAGATTACCGGAGAAAAGTTCCGCAGCCTTCTTGGGCTGTCGTCGAGCTGCTTTTATATAGAAGAAAATGAGGGGAAAATCAGGATTACAACAAAAGGGCTTGGGCACGGGCTGGGGATGAGCCTGTATGGCGCTGTGCGTATGGCGGAGGCGGGGTCAGATTACCGGGAAATTCTTCAGTATTATTTTGAAAAGTGTATAATTGCATAGGTTTTGGAAATGCTATGATTAGGCGTAGCTGTTGGTGCAGCAGGAGGGAAATACCCGCTGTTCCGAAGGAGTACGTAGATTATAGTATGAGGTGAAGATTATGCAGAATAAGAAAGGAAAAGGATTTACGACGAAAAAGGGAGCTATGGTAATCTTGAGTCTCTGCCTGGTAGGGGGCGCGGCATTTACTACTTATTACACAATTGACCGTGCGGATAAGGCAAAGGAAGAGAAGCAGCGTCTTATGGATCTGAATGCGGAGATACGGGAAGAGGCCCGCGCAGAGGCTGAGAAGGAGAAAGCTTCCGAGGCACAGAAGGCAAATGCGGCAGATGCGAAAGCAGACCTTCCTCTGGCAAACGAGATGGATGTAGACCCTGCCACGCTGGTAAAAGAGGAAGAGACGGAACCGGTTACGGAGATGGAGACAGAAGAGGCGGTGGATGTTTCCTCTGCAAATATTCAGCCTACGGTGGCATTTGACGACTCGATACCGCTTACCTGGCCGGTGGCAGGAAACGTGCTTCTGGACTACAGCATGGATTCGACGGTTTATTTCCCGACACTAGATCAGTATAAGTACAATCCGGCGCTGATTATCGGTGCAGAAACAGGTGGTCAGGTAGTAGCTGCCGCAAGGGGAATCGTAGAATCTGTTGATGTAAATGAAGAGACAGGCACGACCCTCACCCTTGATTTGGGAAATGAGTATGAGCTGGTGTACGGGCAGCTGAAGGAAGTGACGGCGGAAGTCGGCGAAGTGGTAGAGACAGGCCAGCTTCTGGGCTATGTGAGCGAGCCTACCAAATACTACTGTGAAGAGGGCAGCAACCTTTACTTTGAGATGAAGAAGGATGGAGTTCCGGTAGACCCGTTCCTGTATCTGGACGGAGAATAGAGGTAAGTCAAAGCCCCGCCCCTTTTCTGATAAATAAAAGAAAAGGGGCGTTGTTTAAAGAAATACGTTGCCAAATGCAATCCTGATTTTATATAATGAAAGCAGGATTTTTTGTTGTATTTGAAATGAGAGAAAGGAGCTTCTATCATGACTGGAAAACAAAAGTTTCGTATGGGATGCTGGTTTCTGGCGCTGTGGATGTTTGGTTCTGCAATTATGCTTCCTTTTGGCATGGAGCCGGTTTGTGCGGCAGAAGAGGTGCAGAGAACAGATTGGAGCGAAGGAGTAGTGGGTAAACCGGATGCTTTGGCGCCCCAGACCCTTTTAGAGTTACAAAATTCTCTGCCGTCTGAAGTGGCGAAGCTTCCCCGGTATGACAGCCGGAATTATGGCATCGTTCCGCCCGTCAAAGACCAGGGTGGATCGAATATCTGCTGGTGTTACGCCGGGATTACGGCTTCTGAAATTTCCATACATAGAACAGGCATAGATCCAAATGCCAACATCAATACTTTACGTCTCTCACCGGAATTGCTGGCGCAGGTTCGGCATCAGAGGGGGGCAGATCCGCTGAACAATACGAAAGGGGAGAATACGAATCAGGACTGGTATAGCTCTCCGGGAAATACTGCTTATACGCCTGCGCTGTTTGCGCAGTGGTGGGCGCCTGTGCCCGTTGGCGGAAATGCTAATACAGCGTATGAAAACTGTGCGTATCGGCTGGAATCTGCACTGCATTTGTATTCAAGCGGCGCAACGGCTTCCATTTTAAGAGAACGCATGAAAAAGGCCATTGCGGCATATGGCGCAGTCACCGGTTCTTACAATAACGTCCGTGAGACGTATTTTTATAATCCGAAAAACGAACCTGGCACGGGATCGTATCCTCATGCCTGTACGATTATTGGCTGGGATGATACGATACCTGCCGAAAAATTTTCTCCGGGAGGCGCGTCTCAAAATGGCGGATGGCTTGTCAAAAACAGCTACGACTCCCTTCCTTATTTTTGGCTTTCTTATGACTGCAGCATTTCAAATGCCACATGGGCATTCAGTTATCTTCCCAAAGACGCGTATGATTATAACTATTTCTATGATGCAAGCGCGGAAGATTTTGGGATGAGCTATTCTATGAATGTGACAAGCGGCGCAAATGTGTTTGAAGCAAAAAAAGGCTCTGAAAACGGGACGGAATGGCTCAAAGCAGTCAACGTGGCGTTCTTGGGGGAAAATGTGACGTGTCATGTAAAAGTGTATACCAATCTTACAGATATCAGCCAGCCGGATAGCGGCACACTGTCCGCCGAAAAAACGACGGATGTTCTGGAGCGCCCCGGATATTACACGGTTCATTTAGACCAGCCGGTAGCGCTGACGAAAGGCAGTTCTTTTGCAGTGGTGGCAACGGTGTCAAATGCAGGAAATACGGCACGCCTTCGTTTGTCGCTGGACAAGGGTAAAAGTTATAAAATGTCCAGTTATGGCACATGGGGAAGCCTCAATCAGACGCCGCGCATTAAGGCTTATACAAAAGCAGGCTCGGATATGCCTGTCGATCCTCCTGCGGCGGAGGAAACGCCTGCCGTTGCGATTGATTATGCAGAAGAGACGTTGACAAACTTCATCCGTGGCGGAGTATACGTTATCAATGGAGAAGAGTATGTCATGGCAGATAAAACGACATTGCCAATCTTGCCGAAGTGGATGGGAGGTGCGGTCTCCATTGTAAAGAAAGGAAGCGGTGCGGCAATAAACAGCGAGCCGCAGACGCTGGAAGTTCCGGGCCGTCCAAAGGCTCTGTCCGGTTTGCGGGGAGAAAGCGGCGGAAGCGGGGAGGACAGTGGAAAAATAACGGGGCTGACGCCAAATGGCACATATCAGATATCACAGGGAGAGACGTCTGCATGGACAGACAAAACGGCAAACGCTAATGGAGAAATGACCGGTTTGGCTTACGGTGTATACAAGGTGCGGATCAAGGCGGGCAGTGGAAATTTTGCAGGAGAAGCGGCAGCAGTCACCATTCGCAGACCGGCTCATCTGACGGTCGCGGCTCCAGTGTTTCATCCGACCGTGTATGGAGAAAGATATGCGGAAAAAGTTATTTCCCTGTTCAATCAGGGAGACAGTGACATAACAATAGAAAGGATGTCGCTGGAAGGAGAAGGAGCGGATTATTTTACGCTCAATCAGACAGGAAGCGCGATTGTTTTGGCAAATGGAGAAAACGCCGGGTATACCATTTGTCCCTGCGCAAATGCAGACGTGGGAACGTATACGGCAGAGCTTGTCGTAACTTATGACGGAGGGAAACGGGCGTCCGCTCAAGTTGGCTTTACAGTTTCCGCCGCGCCGCAGAATGCGCCTATGCCTCCGGCTGAGAAAGAGAAAACAGAGGGCAGCATAACCTTAGAAAGAATCGAAGACAATGCAAACGGCGCAAAGGCGCAGTATAGCAAAAACGGAGGAAGCACATGGCAGGACAGCCCTGTTTTTTCGGGACTGATGCCAAATACAACATATGCGTTTGCGGCCCGCTATAGCGGAACAAAAAACTATATGCCCTCGCCCGCCAGCGCCGTGACAGAGATTACAACGGTGAAAAAAGATTTGCCGGAGGGGAATAACCCGCCGGAAGGAAATAGACCGCCGGAAGGAAATAGACCGCCGGAAGGAAATAGACCGCCGGAAGGAAATAATCCTCCGGAGACAAATAATCCGCCGGCAGATATCGTTTCCCCTGACACGCCGACAAAAGAAGAATTGGAAGAAAGATTTTTCCTTACAGCCATCCATAAAGATAAAAATTATTGTTACAAAGTGTTAAACATCAAAAGAAAAGAAGCGGAGGTGATAGGGGCCAAAAATCCCAAAAGCAAAAAGATTCAGATTCCGGATCAAGTAAAAATCAACGGCGTCAGCTACAAGGTGATATCGGTGGCAAAATCCGCTTTTTCCAACAATAAGAAAGCGGTTTCGGCAACGGTTGGGAAAAATGTAAAGAAAATTGGGAAAGATGCGTTTCGGGGATGCAAAAAACTAAAAAAGATTTTCATTAAAACCAAAAAGCTAAAAAGAGTCGGTAAAAACGCATTTCGCGGAATTGCAAGGAGCGCGCAGATAAAAGTCCCCAAAAAGAAGTATGTTGTTTACCGAAAGATGCTAGCGAAAAAAGGACAAAGAAGTACGGTAAAAATCAGATATTAATGAGGGAAAGTAAAGTTTGACAAACTATGGGATATTGCTAATATCGGCGGCCCTCCCTCGGACATACACAAAAGCGAAAAAATGTAGTATACTATTAGTGAAAGACAAGGAAAATCCGCAATCGTTTTTTATACACTGCCTGCGGGCGAATAGAAATGGGAGCTGCCCAAAAGCCCTGGGGCTAGCGGCGGCAGAAGGATGTTTCCTGATGGGTAAAATACAGGTTTTATCGATTGCTTTTCATAAATTTAGCGCATACACGCGGGGTATGCGCTTTACATAACAGAGGTGCGCGGAAGATGAATTATACTTATATCGTAAGATGCTGTGACAACACACTTTATACGGGCTGGACGACAGACCTGGACAGGCGTATGGAAGCGCACAACAGCGGAAAAGGAGCCAAATACACCCGGAGCCGCAGGCCGGTGGAGCTAATCTATGCGGAACGCTTTGATACAAAGCAGGAGGCGATGCGCCGGGAATGGGAAATTAAGCAGCTTTCCAGAGAAGAAAAGCTTCGTCTGGCAGGGAAACAGCCCCCTGGATAGAGGGCTGTTTTTTTGATACTTCAAGCATCCAATATTCTTTATCTTCCCAATGATACGAGGCCACGAGCCGTTTTTCTGCGTTTCTGTACTTCTCCCGCTGATCGGTCAGCACATAGTAAGAATCTGATTTAACAGCTTCTCTGTCAGTGGTGACGACGACTTTATCCAGGTGATAAAAGACAGGCGCGTGAAGCAGGATTTTTTCGCTTGGGACATTTTCTGCAAGCACATACAACTTTTTCCCAGTGTACAGCTCTGCTAAGGTTTCTGACATTTCTGCGGCATAGCGCTGGGAAGTCTGTTTCGCGGTTTCGTTGTTGCGGTGTACAGCGTCCAGGTAGGGCGCGGCGCCCCACAGTTCAGTGAGCAACAGGACAGCGGCAAAAGCAGCAGGAAGGTATTTTTTGCATTTTTCCCGCCCGGAATCGGGTGCCATGCCTGTTTCACGATGACAAGCCATGCCAGAGCGATCGCACCCGCCGGGAGCAGCCAGGTAGTTATGATATTTATCCATCTGTGTTTGAAACGGGGGTTCTTGTGGAACATTACCACGGCTCCCAGTATGACGAACAGAACCGTAAAATAAATTACATACCGCCCTTTGATTTTGGTAAATTCGGGGTAGTTGTAATAAGCCCGCCAGGAATGCCGGGTGACGGCTACGAAAATCGCTCCTGCCAGGCCGCACACGGTTACCCAGAGCTGGTTGTACGCGCTGAAAATCTTTGTGCGTCCGATATCCAGGGCGCGGATAGACTTTACAGCCAGACCCAGGACGGGAGCTGTGATCAGGGCAAAGTAGCCCAGATAATATCCGGCGGAGGTAATCAGCCGGGAGAGCGTAAGCTGCTCAGGGTTCGTCTTGGAGGCGATGGTAAATCCGATGATTTTCTTTAGGCTGTAGCCGCCTTTGATTCCATTGTATACCCAGGGGGAATAAGCCAGGCAGAGAAGGGCTGAAACCAGAAAACCCCGTCCAAGAATCAACTTCCAGCTTTTTCCCAGTTCTTTCTGTTTCATAATCCACACCAGGGCAAAGACCGGGATAATCACCAGCGTAATATGGCGCGTCATAAACAGCAGTCCCAGCGTAATCCCCAGCGCCGCATCGCCGAGGAGTTCCCGTTTGTGTTTCCGCAGAACCAGATAGATGGCGAGCAGGAGCATAGGGAACCAGAGATTTTCACTCATCAGGCACATAGGGGTGATGTACTGGAAAGGAATCACTGCGGAAAAAGCCGCGCAGATTCCGCCGGGCTTCTCGTCCATATATAAACGGCAAATCATATACGTAAATACAGGTACGAAAGAAGAGTAGAAGCTGTTCAGCACTTTCATTGCCACATAATAATGTTCTCCAAACAGATAGGCAGGCATCAGCGACAGCGGGTAGAAGAGAGGGTATTGTACGCTGTGATATCCTCCGTTCAAAAGCAGGAGCCGGCTCATCTTTTCATATTTAAATTCGTCAAAAATCAGGGGAAAAGTCCTGTTTTCAATAACTACTGTCAATTTAAATAAAAAGGATACGGAAAACAGGATGAATGGAATCCAGAAATCCATCCGCCGAAATAAATTTTTTCTTTCCATTAGGGGGTGGAAATCTGTAAAATTTGATTAGAAAAATCCTTTTGTAAAGGGACTTCTGTACTCGTTTAAGTACTGGATGTTTTACGTTGCTGTTTCACGGAATGTTGCAGGAGGAAGATCCCAAGGGCAGCGGCGGAGAGTTCCGTAGCGGGAAAAGCAAGCCACAGCCCGGTCATCCCCCAGAGGCGGGACATCACAAATGCCATAGGGAGAATCAGCAGGAATCCCCGCAGAACAGAAAGTATACTGGCAGGACGGGGATTGTCTGTGGATGTACAATATATAGAGAAAATGATATTGCTTCCGGCAAAAACACAGGCGGTAAAGTAAAGCTTCATGCCATCCACGGCAATGGTCTGCAGTGTATGGCTGCCCTCGCTGTTGAAAACGGACGCGAGCCAGTCTGCGCCGAGAAATACGCCGAGATAGACGATTCCGGACAGAAGAATTACCGTATACAGGGCATATTTGAAAACAGACTGTACATTCCTGTCGGTTCCGGCTCCATAGTATCTGCTCAGCAGAGGCTGGATGCCCTGGGCGATGCCTGTATAGAGGGCAATTACCACGATAGACAGGTTGGCGATAATTCCGTAAGCCGCCACGCCGATATTTCCCATCAACCCCAGGATAATAGCATTAAAAGCCATAATAACAATTCCGGAAGAAAGCTCGGTAATCAGCGAAGGTACTCCTGTTGAAAGAATCTGTCCCAGGAGCTGCAGGCGCAGCGGGCGCTTCACAAGGCGGAAATGGTTTTTCTTCTGGATAAAAAATGTTGACTGGACGGCAAGCCCGATGGCTGGGGCAAATCCCGTGGCAAGCACTGCCCCGAAGATTCCCATGCGGAAAGAGAAGATAAAGACATAGTCCAGAAAAATATTCAAAAAACTTCCCGCCAGCATGGAAACCATGACAAGCCTGGGAGCGCCGTCATTTCGCACAAAACACAATACCATATCGTTCAGCATAAACAGAGGTGAAAATAAAAGCAGAACTTGCAGATAAGTCCTGCACATGGAAAATATAGCGTCATCAGCGCCCAGAATCCGGGTGATGACGTCTGCACCCAAAAGCCCTACAGTGAAGAATACGATAGAAAGAACGCACACAGAAAAAGCAGTGTGGGAAAAAATGAGGTTCATCCTGTCAGTTTGTCCCTGGCTTTTGGCAATGGAATATCTTGTGGCGCCGCCAATACCCAGCATCAGTCCGCTGCCGTGAATGAAGCTGTAAATAGGAATCGCCAGGTTTAGCGCAGCAAGGCCGTTGCTTCCCAGCCCCTTTGCTACAAAAAAGGTATCTGCCAGGATATAACATGAAAGCCCGAGCATTCCGAGGACATTAAAAAATGCATATTTTGTGTATTCTTTGAAACAATTCATAAGTATCTCCTTGTATGCTGCGCCAAAAAAGGCACCGGGAGTCCATATCTTCTAAGGCCTATCGATATGGAACCCAGTGCCTGATATTTTTACCCGGCGGCAAAAATGACACGCGTGTGATTTTGTGGGCAGTATATGACTGCCGGATGATTATTTGAATTGTAGCATAAAGGGGGCGGGAAAGCAAATGTAAATTGTGGTTTGCGGGGGGAGTTTACCGCCTATCCCAGAAGTGTGCGGAGCTATATGGTGAAAAGTGATTGACAAAGAGATATGGATGTGCTTAAATAAACATATGAACAGTTATTCATACGTTTGTCTGGAGATAAGGGAGGTTATTATATTATGAAGAAATTTTTCCAACCAATGGAACATTTGCATGATGATAGCTGCGGCTGCGGACATCATCATGAGCATGAGAAAGAATGTGAGTGCGGCCATGAACACCATCATAAGCATGAAAAAGAATGTGAGTGCGGCCATGAACACCATCATAAGCATGAAAAAGAATGTGAGTGCGGCCATGAACACCATCATAAGCATGGGGAGGAATGTGCGTGCAGCCATGAGCATCGTCACGCTCATGGAGAGGGGCATGTGCATAACCAGCGTCCATATGAGGGAGATGAATCCATCAAGCACGTCTTTATTTTAGAAAATTTAGGGTGCGCGAACTGCGCGGCGAAAATGGAAAGGAAGATTTCGGAGCTGCCGGGGGTGCAGGATGCAGTTATCACATATTCGACGAAGCAGCTCTGGCTTTATGCCAGGGACGGTGCAGAGATGCTTCCACAAATCCAGGATATCTGCTCTTCGATTGAGTCGGGAGTGAGGGTAGTGCCGCGTGATATGATAGCATCCACAGTGAAGAAAGATAAAGAAACGCAGCAGATGAAAGAGAAAGAGGAAAAGTCCGGGCAGAGAAGAGAGATAGCCGGAATCCTGGCAGGAGCGGCGCTTTTTGCGGTGGGTATCGTTTTGGAGAATATGGGCTTCCGTGAGCAGGCGGTACTTCCGGCGTTTATTATTGCTTATCTGATCCTGGGAGGGAAGGTAGTGCTGGAAGCGGTCAGGAATATTGGAAAAGGACAGATTTTCGATGAAAATTTCTTGATGAGCCTTGCTACAATCGGAGCATTTGTGATCCGGGAGTACCCGGAAGCGGTGGGAGTGATGCTGTTTTACCGCGTGGGAGAGTTTTTTGAGGATTTGGCAGTGAGGAAGAGCCGCGGGCAGATTATGGATGCGGTGGATATGCGCCCGGAGGTCGTGAATCTGGTGCAGGAGGAAGAAATAAGGATTATAGGCGCGGAGGAAGCCAAAATAGGAGACGTGCTTCTGGTGCGGCCGGGAGACAGGATTCCGCTGGACGGCGTGGTGGTTGAAGGAGAAAGCCGTATCGATACCTCACCCATTACAGGAGAGCCGGTTCCTGTAAAGGCAGAGACAGGCGATAAAGTACTTTCCGGATGCGTGAACACTTCCGGCCAGTTAAAGATCCGTGTGGAAAAACCACTTTCGGAATCTATGGTGACGAGAATTTTGAATTCCGTGGAGAACGCGGCGGCAAGCAAGCCGCAGATGGAGCGTTTTATTACGAAGTTTGCCCGTGTCTATACGCCGGTAGTGATTGTTTTGGCTTTGGGCACGGCAGTTCTGCCGTCGTTGGTAACCGGGAACTGGAATTACTGGATTTATACGGCGCTGTCATTTTTGGTAATGAGCTGTCCGTGCGCGCTGGTTCTGAGCGTCCCGCTTTCATTTTTCTCAGGAATCGGCGCAGGCTCTAAAAAGGGGATTCTCTTCAAAGGCGGCGTGGCGCTGGAAGCGCTGAACCATGTAAAAGCTGTCGTTATGGATAAGACGGGAACGATTACGAAAGGAAACTTTGTGCTCCAGAAAATCGTGAGCGCCGGACGGATGACAGAGGAGGAACTGTTGAAAATCTGCGCAAGCTGCGAGCAGAATTCTACACATCCGATAGGAATCGGTATCACAGCGGCGGCAAAGGAAAAGGGACTGGAGCTGGAAAGTCCTGCAGAGCTGGAGGAGATTGCGGGACATGGCATACGTGCGGAGATTTTGGGAAGTGAAGTACTCTGTGGAAACAGGAAGCTGATGGAGAAATATAAAGTTTCCCTGAAAGAATATAAAAATGATGCCTATGGGGCGGAAGTGCTGGTTGCGATTGACGGGAAATATGCGGGATATCTGCTGATTTCCGATACGATAAAGGAAGATGCGAAAAGCGCAGTCCAGAGACTGAACCGCCAGGGGATTTTTTCAGTCATGCTGACAGGAGATGCGCAGGGAAGCGCGCAGGCAGTGGCTTCAGAAGTGGGGATTGACGAAGTCCACGCAAAGCTTCTTCCTCAGGATAAGCTTACAGAGCTGCAGAAAATCCGTGCGGAGAAAGGCGAGGTCATGTTCGTAGGAGATGGAATCAACGACGCCCCGGTGCTGGCAGGCGCGGACGTAGGAGCGGCTATGGGAAGCGGAGCCGACGCCGCGATAGAAGCTGCCGATGTGGTATTTATGACGTCGGGGATGGAAGCGATTCCCCAGTCTATTGCTATTGCAAAGTACAGCTGCCGAATTTCCAGGCAGAACGTGGTCGTTGCACTGGCAGTTAAAGTGCTTGTCATGATTCTGGGACTTTGCGGGTTTGCATCCATGTGGGCGGCGGTATTTGCGGATTCAGGGGTTGCGATGATTTGCGTGCTGAATTCGGTGCGGGTGCTGTATAAGAAATAGGGTAAAAGCAGCTTGTGCAAGAAATTATGTGAATCAAAATAAAATATAGTAATGGCATTAGGGCATATAGAAATTGAAAATCTATATGCTCTATTTTACGATGAAATACTTAGAATATGAAAAACAGGGAAAAAGGGGAAAGTGATAATAAACAGAATACTAATTTGGGAAAAATATAATGTAAAAATTTCCCCTGTCAAAATGATTGAAATCTTTTTTAATATATATTATATTTAGTAAAAATAAAAATTCGGACGATAAATTAATAAAGCGAAAGGAACATTAATACAGGGAGAGAAATTATGTCGGGATTTTCAAAATATTTAAAGAGGTATTTAGAGGAAAGAGAAATCACGGCGGCGGAACTGGCGCAGGAAATGCAGATGGACAGAAGTACCGTATTCCGTTATACCACAGGGACGAGAGCTCCGTCGGATATAGATATTGTACGGAAAATAGCAAATGCCCTGCAGATGCAGAATTCAGATAAAATCCGTCTGCTCGAGGAATATGACAGGGCGACGCTGGGAGAAAAGACAGTGAACAGTTACCAGTATGTCAGGAAACTGCTGGGGAACCTGAAGAATGTTACAGAAAAAGTATGCCTGGATGTGGGAAAGTGGAAACAGGCAGCCGCGCTGCTGGGGACGGAAGGGAATATCTGCCTGGAGTCGCGAAAAGAAATTGAAATGTGCGCCGCGGCGCTGTTTGAGGCGGCAAAACAGGAGAACAAAGAGGTATATCTGCTGGTTCAGCCTGTTTACAGGGAGATACAGGAGCAGGTGCAGCGGGTGTTCCAGGGAAGCAGTGTGAAGGTAGAGCAGATCATCTGCCTGGATCAGGATTTTTGGAAAAGCCATGAAAATCTTGACGTCCTGGGGCTGGTACTGCCGCTGGGATTTGCGGACATCGTATACGAGGCCAGGTATTATTATGATGCTATTTCCAGCCATTTTAATGAAATGTGCTGGATGCCCAATGTCATACTGACAGAATCCCAGGCGCTGCTGTTTGATTACAAAATGCTCAGAGGGGTGTTTTTTCAGGAGGAAAATATCATCAGCGTCTTTAGGAAACAGTATGGGGAGATGAGGGAACAGACGCAGAGGATGATGGTAAAGCTGGACGGAGTGGACGAGGCGCTGAAGTTTTATGTGGAAATAGAAGAAAAAGTTTTTGATGAGGAAAATCCGATGATGTTGGAGACATTAGGTTTTCAGCCGTGCGTGGGTTCGTGCATATGCTCAAATATTTATGAAGAATGTGTTTATCCGTTTCCGGGGAAAGATGCTTTTATCCAGGCGATGGCCGGAGATCGGGGCGACTGGGAGGGGCTGAAGCGCGTCTGTGAGCAGACGGGACGGGAAATCCAGACAACCAGCTATTTTCAGATGGAAGGGCTGAGGGAGTTTATGGAAACAGGGATTGTCCGCGAATTTCCAGCAGGGTTGTATCGGCCGCTTCCGATGGAGAAAAGGAAGCTGGTTCTAGGAAGGATTTTTCGCCAGATAGAAGAAGGAAACAGTGTTTACCGGATTTTATCTGCAAATATAGAAATCCCGGCAAATATTTTCTTTTATCTGGGGGATGAGAAGATATTTTTTATGCGGGTTATGCCGATAACAGAAAAAGGGTTTGCACAGGTTCAGGTGTTAGAAAAGGGGATTTATTCGGCGTTCCGGAGGTTTGTGGAATATCTGGAGCAGAGGAAGCTTCTGTGCAGTTCAGAAGAATCGCTGGAAATGCTGAGGGAGTTTGCAAAAGAGTATGGGATTTTATAGTGAATTTTCAGATACGCTCTAGAAAAAGAGGCTGGGTTATAGTATATTTTATCAAAGGTTCAACTACTGAGGAAAGTTTATGGAGAAGAGGAGGAATAACATGTCAGTTAAAGATGGGAAAGACTACCTTTATTTGATTTGGAAATCTGAACAGACCAGGAAATAATATATTATCGGTCAATTGACAAAGAATGGTCATTATGAATTCCAATATGGAGAGGAAGTATAGTCTGCTATAGCTGATGGCTTTAAACCTCTGCTTTGTTTTCCGGATTTGAATAAAGTATATAAAAATGACAGGCTTTTTGCGGTTTTTACGAGCCGTTTACCAGACAGGAAAAGAAAAAATATCCAGTCAATTTTGGATAAATATGGTCTGAAGGAATATAATGATTATATGCTGTTGAAGAGAAGCGGCGCGCGTCCGGCATTATCTAAATTGTGATGGAAAAGACGGCGCGCAGTCTATCGAAGTTACGCGTGGGGACGAGGTGTTTTTACAAAAAGAACCAGATAACATTTATGATCAAAACGCTGTGCGGTTTTTGGATGTTTCAGGAAAAGTATTGGGCTATCTTCCGCGATACTATAACAAAGAGGTAATTGAATTATTAAAGTATAAAAAAGAGATTGCATGTCACATTTACAATGTTAATAGAAATAAAAATTAAAGCGAATGCATAAAAGTAATTATGGAAATCATGAATTAATGTTTAAAGCATATCCTTTTTATGAAAATGTAAATAGAAAGTGTGTTTGAGGATGCGGGAAATCGCATCCTTGTTGCGTTTCGGGGAGGATGGGAGAAAGGGCATAATCATAGATAAATGGTGATGAAGCGTTAAAAAAAGCAATATTTGCCTGAGACCACAAAGAAAATGGAAATGTGTGCCAGGTCTGTTGCCAGGCTTTTGATATGGAAAAAATAGGGAGAGTGGTTGACGCGGCGGAGAGAGCGTTGGTAAAATCGCAAAATAGGAATTATAAAGATTAAAATGCTCTGTGAGCGGATGAGCGGAAAGGGAAGGTAAAAGCGAATGGAAATTAGAAAGCGGGAGATGAAATTTATAACAACCTTGTTTGTGGCAATGGCGTTTTTTATGCTTTGCGAGACAGGGGATGTGAAAGCAAAAGATGCTTATCACGAACGTTATGACGGATGGGTCTATTCAGAATTCTATTCAGAACAACATGGTGGGAAAGTAGTACAGATAACGGGTAGTTATGAAGAGAAAAGTGGAAATATTATAATTCCCGAGACAATTAATGGGTATCCGGTAACAGAAATGGCAAATGGTAGTGATAGTTACTCATGGGGTAACATTGAAACAATAACTTTGCCGAAGTCACTGATAGAGATTGAGTCTTCTGTGTTTAGCGGATGTACTGATCTGAGAAGTGTAGAAATGCCGAATAGTGTTACAAAAATAGGGTATGGTGCATTTGAGGGGGTGTACGGGTCTGATAAGTGTAGAAATACCGAATAGTGTTACAGAAATAGGGTATGGTGCATTTGAGGGGTGTACGGGTCTGATAAGTATAAAACTTCCAAATAGTATTACCAAAATACAACATGAAGCATTTAAGGATTGTACCAGCTTGACAAGTATAGTGATCCCCGACAGTGTTAGAATAATAGAAGGAAACTATTCTGGGTACGGCGGGCATGTGAAATGGGATGGTGCGTTTGAGAATTGCACCAGTTTGAAAAGTTTAGAAATACTAGGCAGTGTTACGGAATTAGAAGATGGTGCATTTGAGAATTGTAGCAGTTTGACATATCTCTCAATAGCAGAACAGTGTAATGGTGCCGCATTCCCTGGGTGTAGAAATCTTACATATTTTAAAATAAGAAATCCTTCAAGTGGCTATAAATTCTCGTTAGAAGATATAAGTACATCCTATCATATTGAAATTATGCCTGGTGCAAAAATTATTGATGAATTAGCCTTTGGAGACTGTAAAGGACTGGTTGGTATTACGATACCAGACAGTGTAACAAAAATAGAAGATCGTGCATTTAGTAGCTGTGAGAAATTGTTGGATGTTACACTGCCGATTCATTTGACAAAAATCAGCACTGGCTTATTTCAAGAGTGTAGCAGTTTAAAAAGTATTCATATACCAGATAGAGTTACAGAAATCGGACGATATGCATTTGCTGGATGTAGTAGCCTAGAAAACGTTTCTATACCAAACAGAGTTACAGAAATTGGAGCGATGGCATTTACCTACTGCGATGCAATGCGCAGCGTTACGATCCCCAAAAGTGTATCAAAGATTGGAGAAAATGCGTTTGGCTTTTCAAAATATGTAGATGGTGTAGATAGTAGTGGTAATCTGGAAAAGGGGCATTGGGTGCGTGATAAGAATTTTATTATAATCGGATATCCGAATACAGCCGCGGAAAAATATGCAAAAGAAAATGGTATAAAGTTTCGAGCTTTGAATACAAAAAAAGATAATAAGGTTTTTAAATATGCTAAAAGCAGTTATCAGCCGACAGGAAAAAGAACAGCGGCATTGATTCGGGTTGGCAATACTGGAACAGTGTTTAAAATTCCTGATACAGTTAAATCGAATGGCAATACCTATAAAGTCACGTCAGTAGGCAAAGAGGCGTTTCAGGACTGCAAGAAGCTGAAAAGCGTCGTGGTCGGAAAAAATGTGACGTCTATCGGATCAAAAGCATTCAGCGGATGCAAAGCATTAAAGAAAATTACCATCAAATCCGCGAAGCTGAAAAAAGTCGGGAAAAACGCCTTCAAAGGCATCCATGCGAAAGCAGTTATCAAAGCGCCGAAAGCGAAGCTGAAAGCTTATAAGAAGCTGCTGAAAAAGAAAGGGCAGGGAAAGAAAGTCCGGATTACAAAGTAGATAAGGTCTGAACCCTATGAGAAAAAAAGAAAGCGAACTGTCTGTGATTGTAAAGGCAAAGGACTTAGGGAGTTATATCTTTACCGTAATGGATAAGAGCCCGAAAAAGTTCCGCTTTACATTTGTGAGCCGCATACAGAACTTGAGCCTGGATATCCTGGACAACCTGTACCGGGCGAACTTTGTGTATGTAAAGGATAAGGAAGACTCGGTTCACATCACACAGAGGAAAGATTACCAGAGGAATGCTTATGTGGCCCTAAAGTTGCTGGGCTTTCTGGCTCTGGCGGCAAAGGAGCAGGGATGTATCCTGCCGAAGCAATACGAACAGATATCTATCCAGTCAACAGAGGTTACACGTCTGCTGCTGGCATGGTCGCGGAGTGACCAGAATAGATATAAGGGATAAGGTTGAAGGTGGCTGCGCTCGCCGGGCAATAATTCAAACAATGCAATGAACGTCAA
The DNA here is from genome assembly GCA_004793585.1 of Hominisplanchenecus murintestinalis. GTDB lineage: Bacteria > Bacillota > Clostridia > Lachnospirales > Lachnospiraceae > Hominisplanchenecus_A > Hominisplanchenecus_A murintestinalis. Next base: position 37,852 of record SRZB01000020.1, read on the forward strand.
CAACGACGGCTGGGTCAACAATAATGGCAACAATGTCAACAACAATAATGACGGCATTCGGCCGGATTTGAGATTTCTACGGCCTGTTACGGTGTTTAAGGAAACACTGTCCGTGCCTTATTTCAAAGGAATCGAATCCCTTTCCGGGTGAAATATTCCGGAAGAACACATACCGCCGGACAGAGGGGACGGGAAACTTTTCCTTCTTTGCAGCATACTGTTTCTTAACCATTATGGGGGCAGGGCTGCCCGGCGGTTCTGGAAAGGATGTGAAGAAAAAGCATAGAAATGACTTATGAGGAAATGTGCAGGTTTGAAAATCTGTACCGGGCGCATCTGAAGTCGCGGCGGGGAAAGAGATGCCAGAAGGACGTGATAGCGTTTGAAATGGATTTGGGGCAGAAGCTGTATGAACTGCAGTGGGAGCTGCTGAATGGGAAATACAGGCCGCGCAGGTATGGACAGTTTAAAATATACGACCCGAAAGAGCGCATGATTCATGCCCTGCAGTACCGCGACCGGATTGTCCAGCACACACTGTGCGACAATGTGATAGAGCCTTTTATGGAAAGGCATCTTGTTTTTGATAATGCGGCAGTTTATCGACAGCTACGAGTGCGCCCCATCAAAAGGGCTTCCGCTGGGAAACCAGACCAGCTCGTGGTTTGCGCTGTACTATCTGGATGGGCTGGACAGGCTGATTAAGGAGAAGCTCCAGGTACGCTATTATACACGGTATATGGACGACGGCGTTCTGGTGCATCAGGACAGGGAGTACCTGAAATACTGCCTGTCGCAGATGAAAGCGTATATCGGACAGGAGAGAAAGCTGGAATTTAACCAGAAAACACAGATCGTGCCGCTTTCGCAGGGCGTCGACTATCTGGGGTTCCACTTTTATCTGACAGATACCGGGAAAGTGATACGGAAGCTGCGTACAAGTAATAAAAAGCGGCTGAAGCGGAAGCTGAAACGCTACCGCCACGCCTACCGGAACGGTGTCATGGATATGGAAGCCGTCTCCCGCAGCCTGGCAAGCTACCGGGGGCATCTGTCCCACGGGAATACATACCATCTGCAGAAAAATATAGTAAACCATCTTGTCTTATCGAAACAGACAAAGGAGGAGAGGGAAGAACATGAAAGGAAAATCAAAGAACAAATCAGGTAAGCCGAAGCGTCTGCTGTCCCTGCTTCTGACGGCAACGCTGACTCTATCGCCGCTCTTGGCGGCGATGCCGGAGAGGGCGGCGGAAAAGGCAGAAGCAGCGGATGTCACGCTGAAAAATCCCCGCATCGTGGCGGATGACAGTATGATAGCAGATCAGAAGGTCACCTGGGACTGCGTGTGGTTCGGGCGCTACCCGCAGGCGGAGGTGATACCAAGCGGCGTAGAATACACCGCGCTGGATGAAAGTCTGCGTCGGGAAGGGGATGTTATCGTTTCCGACAGCGTGTACTCTGCCTTGCAAAATGCGTCTGGCTGGGACGCTAACAATGATATCACCCTGAACGGGGCAAAGTACCGGAGGATGAAAAAAGGAGATGCGACTTGCACATCTACCAGCAGCGGTTACTATAAATGGAGCAGCAGCGCAGACTACCACTACTTTAAATACGAGCCAATCAAATGGCGGGTGCTCCGCACGGACGGGAACCAGGCGCTTCTCCTGTCGGATGTGGCGCTCGACGACCAGAAGTACCATACAGAATATGAAAGTGTTACATGGGAGACCAGCACTGCGCGGAGCTGGCTGAATGGCTATGGGGCGGGGAGTAACAAGCAGTCTGTAGATTATAGAGGAAAGAACTTTATCGGTAGCGCATTTACTGCTTCTGAGCAGGCGGCAATCGTAAATTCATCCCTGGAAAATGCCGACAGCATAAACTGGGGAACAAGCGGAGGGAACAATACCACGGATAAAGTATTCCTGCTCTCCGAGTCGGACGTGTGTAATACGGATACGGCGGAATCTTATGGGTTTGTGAAGGACAGAAGTACACATGATGAAGCCCGCCGCTGTAAGGGCAGCACCTATGCAAAGGCGATGGGAATGTGGAGTAGTACCAGTACAGATTACGCCGGGAACGGCTACTGGTGGCTGCGCTCGCCGGGCTATTATTCATACTATGCAATGTTCGTCAGCCGCGACGGCTGGGTCAGCTATAATGGCTGCGATGTCTACAACAGTAATGACGGCATTCGGCCGGCTTTGAATCTTAATCTCTCATCTCCTAATCTCTGCACCTACGCGGGGACGGTGTGTTCCGACGGGACAGATACAGAGGTGGGCGGCGGGACGGTTCCGCCGGGCGGGGAGACGCCTGAACCGGGGATTCCCGGAGGCATTACTTTGTCTAATCCCCGCATCGTAAAGAACCCGGACATGGACAGATGCCAGACAGTTACCTGGGACTGTGTATACTTCGGGAGTTATCCGCAGGCAGAGGTTATCTCCAGTAATGTGAAGTATGATGCCCTGAATAATGTCTGGCGGAGGGACGGAGATGTTATCATATCAGACAGCATTTATTCCGCCCTGCAAAATGCGTTCGGCTGGGATGCAAGTAATGATATTACCCTGAACGGCGCGAAATACCGGAGGGTAAGAAAAGAAGATGCTGTCTATGCGGATAATTCTGATAATTATTACCAGTGGGGCGGCGGCGCAGGCTATCACTATTTCAAATATGAGCCAATCAAATGGAGGGTACTGCACACGGATGGGAACCAGGCGTTGCTTTTGTCAGATATCGCTTTGGATAACCGGGCATACCATACAAGATATGAAAATGTCACCTGGGAAACCAGTACAATACGGAGCTGGCTGAACGGCTATGGAGCAGGCAGTAATAAACAGTCGGAAGATTATAGCCGGAAAAGTTTTATAGGAAGCGCATTTTCTGCCGAGGAGCGGGAGGCGATAGCAAGTTCCCTGTTGGAGAATGCTGGCAATATGCAATATGGAACAGACGGCGGAAGTAATACCACAGATAAGGTTTTCCTGCTGTCTGAGTCAGATATGTGCAGTACAGACAGAGCCGAGTCCTATGGATTCATGAAAGGCAGAAACATAAGCGACGAAACCCGCCGTTTCAAGAGCAGTACTTGGGCGAAAGCGATGGGAGTGTGGGGCTATGCCGGTACGGATTACGCTGGAAATAGTTCCTGTTGGCTGCGCTCACCGGGACGTGGTGAACTTAACGCTGCGTATGTCAGCTATTATGGCGCAGTTAATGCAGATGGAAGTAATGTCAGCCATTATAATAACGGCGTCTGCCCAGCCTTGAACCTGAACCTTTCATCGAATCTGTATACATGGGCGGGTACAGTTACGCTTGGCGGGAATGATTTAGAAATAATCAGAAATACGGGCGTTGTCGTTAATAACTTTTATGGCGCTGAAACTTACGGAAAAACCAAAGAAGCCAAAATCCAGGACGCGGCGGTGGAATTTAATGAAGCGTTAGAAAATTATCTGGAATGCTTCAGGGCAGAAGCTATAAAGGAATTGGGCGGGGAAGATAAAATCGTAGACCTGAAAAAATTAGGAAAAGAACTGCGAGAGGCAGATGAAAAAACTTTTGACAGGTATATCACGATGAATGATGATGAGATCCCGGATAAAGCTATGGATAGCGTATATTATGCCCTTGCCGATTTTCTGAGCAACTCGGTAGAGAAAACGGTAGACCTGAAGATGGATATAGATTTTTCAAAGAGTAGTATCTTAAATGCTATAGAGATCGCAAACTATGTCAGAAATGGAATAAGCAGTGAGAGTTTCACAAAAAAATACGGCGAATATGAAGTTTCCTTTGACACGTCTAATATGTGGACATCTTTTACAGGGAAGGTTACCGTAACCGGAAAAAAACATACGTATCAAGGGATTATTACATCGACGGTTAAAAAAACGCAAGAGTTAGTGTGTCAGTATCTTGAAGCTCTGTCAGATATTGTAAAGGATGCGAATAAATACGCGCTGTTTTCTATACTTGGAGAATTGAGGGATGTGAGCTGCATAGCAGAGATGACGGAGGAAGCAATTAAAGAAATTTTGAGCGATAAAATTGATATACTGCAAAAGAGCGGTTATGGGAATGTCCTTGCAGTTTTTCTGAATGTGCAGGACGGATATCAGGCAATTAAGTCTATTATCCATGCAACAAAAAGCATCTCTCTGATAACTGTTTTGAAGAAATCCGAAAGTCTTTATGATACGATAGAAAATATAGATTTCTCAAAAGAAGGAGTAAAGAAAAAAACGATAAAAAAGGCTTTACAGACTTTGGAAGAAGCGAGAAAGAAATTAGCAACGGCATTGTATAACAAAATTTATGATGTGGATGAAGAGAAAGAAGGGTTTGTTGATAAAGTTTATAAATTTTTGGGAATCAAATGCCCTGTGGATGTTGAAGTGTATAATGCGTCGGATTCCCTGATTGGTTATGTAGACAGCACAGATGCGCATGAAGAGTATGTTTACTATTCTGAAGGAATCTATATTGAGGTAAAAGGCGATATGAAGTATATTTACGTCCCGGAAGACAAAGACGTATGGCTTAAACTTATCGCGACGGATGACGGGGAGATGAATTATACAGTTGAAGAAGTCAGGGATGGTGAGAAAACCGGCCGTTTAAATTACTATCATGTACCGCTGAAAAATGGCGGGGAATACATACAGACGATACCAAAGTCAACGCCGTTGTCATCAGATGAAAGTCTGTTTCCGCTTACAGGCGGAGGGACGTCAATTTACGCAGATGAATATCTTTCGGCAGAAGATATGGCAGCTTCCGTTATGGTAGAAGTTGAAACAACGGAAGGGGGCATTGTGCTTGGAAAAGGGAAATATCCAAAGGGAGAAGGCACCGAGCTGGTATCGCTCGCACAGGACGATAGCTGGTCATTCTCAGGATGGTACGTCGGGGATAGGCTGGTGTCATCAGATAAAACATACCGTTTTACCGTATTGGAAAATGTCAAAATCAAAGCAGTGTTTGAAAAAAGGCTGGTGAGAGAAAAAGGGTATAAAATTACGATGTCCAAAGAATATGGCGATTCTTACGTTGGCGTATACCAGGGAGTGGACGGAAAGAATAATATTTTCATCAAAGCACAGCAGGAAAATATGGCGTCATATCTGGACACTGTCACAATTAAAGGTTACACAGTGGGGAGAGAAAATGTATATACAGATACAGTTTCAACTGTGACGGATGGGGAGTTAGGATTTTGGATAAATGAGATTAAACTTTCAGAGCTTCGAACAGCTGAATTGTATGATAAAAGAAATGTTCTGGTTGCGTCCATCTCTGCGTTGGATAGAGAACATAATGATACGCCAACAGAAACCCTGCCAACAGAGCAGGACGGCGCATCCCACCCCCCCGCTCCCGCCCCGGCAGAACCTTCCGTCAAAAAAGGGCAGACCGTTAAAATTGGACGCCTGAAATACAAAGTAAGCAAAGTCCGCGCAGATGGCACAGGCGAAGTCACGCTGACAGGAACCGCCGGTAAAAAGGACGCAAAGAAACTCACCTCCCTGAAAACCGGCAACACAGTCAAAATCAATAAAAAGGACTTTAAAGTAACCGCTATCGCAAAAAACGCGTTTAAGAACTGCAAAAAGCTGAAAAGCGCCGTGATAGGGAAATATGTGTCGTCCATTGGGGCAAAGGCATTCAACGGATGCCGGGCGCTGAAGAAAATCACGGTGAAGTCTGCGAAGCTGAAAAAGGTCGGGAAAAACGCTTTTAAAGGAATCTATGCGAAAGCATCTGTAAAAGCGCCAAAAGCGAAACGCAAAGCCTACCGGAAACTGCTCAGAGCCGGGGGCGCGGGTTCGAAAGTAAGGATAAAATAAAAGAATACAGGGAAATGTAAACGGCAGACAGGGAAGGACCTGTCTGCCGTATTTCGTCCTGCGGGGAAACTCTTATACAATAAGATGCGCATTAAAAAAGTTTTGATGAAAAAATTGTGTTTTCTATGGAAAAGTAAGTACGGATTGGTTATAATGAAAAAAAGGTCTTTTGGATGCTTTGGCTTGAAGAAACGGAAGGTATGGACGGTGAAAATGGGAGGAAGTGATTCTATGGCAAGAACTGTGGCAATCGGGCACCAGGATTTTGAACAGGTACGGGAGAACGACTGGTTTTACATTGATAAGACGAATTTTATAAAAGAATGGTGGGGCAGAGGAGACAGCGTGACCCTGATTGCCCGGCCGAGACGGTTCGGAAAGACGCTGAATATGAGTATGACGGAACAGTTCTTTTCTGTGGACTATGCGGGGCGGGGAGATTTGTTTAAGGGGCTTTCTGTCTGGGAAGATGAGAAGTACAGAAAGCTTCAGGGGACGTACCCGGTTATCAGCCTTTCTTTTGCGAATGTGAAAGAGCAGGATTTTCAGCGTACAAAGGAGTGTATCTGCCGGATTTTGGAGGATTTGTACAATAAGAAAGCTTTTTTGCTGGAAGGGAATCTTCTGACGGAAAACGAAAAGGCTTATTTCAGGAATATAACCGGGAATATGGGAGAAGTGGACGCAGTATGGGCAATTCACAAAATGTCGAGTTTCCTAAGCCGCTATTACGGAAAAAAGGTCATCATCCTCCTGGACGAGTATGATACGCCGCTGCAGGAAGCATATGTGGGCGGATACTGGGAGGAGATGACAGAGTTTATCCGTGGGCTTTTTAATTCCACGTTCAAGACAAACCCTTATCTGGAGCGGGCGGTTATGACCGGGATTACCAGAGTGAGTAAGGAATCTATCTTTTCAGATTTGAATAACCTGAAAGTGGTAACAGTTACATCCAATGAATATACGGACAGCTTTGGGTTTACGGAGAAAGAGGTCTTTTCTGCCCTGGATGAGTACGGGATGCCTGAAAGAAAAACGGCGGTAAAGCAGTGGTATGATGGTTTCACATTCGGAAAGGTTACGGATATTTATAACCCGTGGTCTATCCTGAACTATCTGGATACAGGGAGGCTGGCGGCTTACTGGGCAAACACCAGCTCAAACAGCCTTGCAGGGAAACTAATCCGCGAGGGGGATAAGCGAATAAAAACTTCTTTTGAGAATTTGATGCAGGGGAAATCTTTGCGCGTAGAAATAGATGAGCAGATTGTGTACAGCCAGCTGGGAAGCGACGGACAGGCAATCTGGAGCCTCCTGCTTGCCAGCGGCTATCTGAAAGTGAAACGGTTTGATGCTTACGAGACGGAGTTTGGGGAATGGAAAGAAGAGTATGAGCTGGAGCTGACGAACTTTGAAGTAAAGACCATGTTCCAGGGGATGGTGCGCAGATGGTTCGGGTGTGTTTCTTCCGACTATAACGATTTCATCAAAGCGCTTCTGGCAGATGATATCAGGGCAATGAACGGTTACATGAACCGGGTGGCGCTGGCGACGTTCAGTTATTTTGATACCGGGAAAAATCCGTCCAGTGAAGAACCGGAGCGTTTTTACCACGGATTTGTACTGGGGCTGATGGTGGATTTAAACGATAAATATATCCTTACTTCCAACAGGGAAAGCGGCTTCGGCAGGTATGACGTGATGCTGGAGCCGAGGAAAAAGGAGGACGACGCCATCCTCATAGAGTTTAAAGTGCAGGATACGGAGGAGGAAAAGGGGCTTTCCGACACCGTCCAGGCGGCGCTGAGACAGATAGAAGAAAAAGATTACGCCGCCGCGCTCCGGGCGAAGGGAATCCCGGAGGGGAGGATACGGAAATACGGGTTTGCATTCCGGGGGAAAGAAGTACGGATTGGAAGCAAAATAGATGAAAAATGTGTTTAAGGGAATCCTATGAGAGGTAAAGTACCAAAATAGAATTTAGAAGCTTTTTGCTATAGAAGTACTTTCCATGTATTAAATATTTAAGTTTTCCGAGATAAACGCATGAAAGAATTATACATACTCTTTTTTGATATAATCGCAAATGCAGACCGCTGGGTGGAATCGAGAATGTTTGAAAAGGAACATGAAGATTTTTAGCAGAATAGAAAAACAAATTTACAAATAGCCTCCTGTATAATGATATATAAGCGCTATAAATAAGGCAATCCGCTTATTTGTATGCTGTAAAAAGTGAAGGGAGCGCCAATGTATGGTATTTAGTTCGATTCTGTTTTTATGGGTATTGTTACCGGTAGTTCTGGCTGCCTATTATCTTCCGCAATTTTGTGGTAAAGCCGGGAGCTGCCTGAAGTTTCAGAATTTTATCCTGGTAGTATTCAGTTTATTTTTTTATGCCTGGGGAGAACCGAGATATATCCTTCTGATGTTACTTTCAGTGTTGATTAATTACAGCTTCGGGCTGCTGATTGAAAGGAAACAGCAGAAGCTTTTGATGTTGGTTATTTGTGTGGCGGCGAATCTGCTGATTCTGGGGTATTTTAAATATTTTAATTTCTTTGTTGAAATCTGGAACGGGCTGGCGGGGAGTACGGTACAACTTTCTGTACGGACGGCAGCCCTTCCCATCGGGATTTCTTTTTATACGTTCCAGGCTCTTTCTTATGTGGTGGATGTGTACCGAAAAGAAAACCGGGCGCAGAAAAATTTCCTGCATATGATGCTGTATATTTCGTTTTTTCCCCAGCTTATTGCCGGTCCCATTGTGAAGTATCATGATATTGAACAGCAAATAGAAAACCGTAAAACGACCCTGTCAGGGTTCTCGTATGGAATTAAGCGTTTTATTATGGGACTGGGAAAAAAGGTGATTTTGGCCAATACGTTTGCGGAGGTTGTAGACCTTGTATTTACGGATCATCCGATGAACGCTTCGCGTCTTCTGCTCTGGGGTACAGCCGTCCTTTACATGCTGCAGATTTATTTTGATTTTTCCGGTTACTCAGACATGGCGGTTGGATTGGGCAGGATGTTCGGCTTTTCGTTCCAGGAAAATTTTCTGCTGCCTTATACGGCGGTTTCTATTCGGGATTTCTGGCGGAAATGGCATGTTTCTCTTTCCAGCTGGTTCCGTGAGTATGTCTATATTCCGCTTGGCGGAAACCGCAAGGGGACGGCGCGTACATATATCAATCTGATTCTTGTATTTTTTCTCACCGGTATCTGGCATGGCGCCGGGTGGACGTTTATTCTTTGGGGATTTTACCACGGCTTTTTTAATATTCTGGAGCGGTGTTTTCTGGGGAAATGGATGGGGAAAGGAAAGTGGAAGATTCTGGAGCGCGGCTACACCCTTTTTGTGGTGTTAATCGGCTGGGTGATTTTCCGCGCGCCTGATTTTTCCTATGCGCTGGACTATATCCGTTATATGTTTGTTCCTCATGAAAGCGTCCTGCGTATTGAAAGGTTTTTTGATACAAAGCTGATACTGTATATGGTGATAGCGATCCTGGGAAGCGGTATGATCCAGAGTATACTTAAGCGGAAAAAGATTCGGATTGCGGGAGACAGCGGGATTTCCCTGGTGGGAATGGCCGGCTATATGGCCGTGCTGTGGATTTCCCTGATGCTTCTGGTGAATGATACATATAATCCATTTATTTATTTTCGATTTTAACTTCAAGAAATAATGAGGACAAGCTTATGAAGAAAAAACTTTTTATCGCACTGTTTATCCTAAGCCTTATCGTCCCGCCTGCAAGTTTTTTGCTGGTAAAAGATTGGATTGATACGGAAAATTATGAAAACCGTACGCTGGCTTCTTTTCCGCGCCTGGCGTGGGATAATTTTGAGCAGATTCCGGGAGAATTTGAGGAATTTCTCAATGACCATGCGCCGTACAAAAATTTTTTTGTTAAGTTAAATACCAAGCTGGAAAAGAAACTCTTTGGTGCGGTTTCCGTGGGGTCGGTTACGGTAGGTACGGATAACTGGCTGTTTTATACGGTGGATGCAGAGGGAGAAGACGCGCTGTCGGATTATCAGCATCTAAACATCTATACAATGGAGCGGCAGGAGGAAATTTCAAAGAATATTCAAAGCGTTGTTTTAGGAATGGAGAAGCGGGGAATCCGCTTTTATGTGTTTGAAGCGCCCAGTAAAGAACGTATTTATGGAAAATATATGCCCGAAAATATTGATGTTTATGGGCCAAAATCCCGCCTGGATATCATCATTCCCAAACTGCAGGAACAAGGGCTTCCGGTGTATGATTTGGCGGATTCACTAAGAAAATATGCCGAGGATTATCAGGTCTTCTATAAATATGATACGCATTGGAATATGCTGGGGGCGTTTATTGCCAGCCAGCAGATTGCAGAAGTTCTTCTTGGCGAAAGCGTTTCCTTAGAGGAAGTGAATATTTTACCCGGAGCCGAAGTTTCGGGGGATATGGCTTCGATGTTGAATATGGTGAATGAATTTCATGACGATACGGACTTTATGATCGAAGGCTATCTGCCGGAGATTACAGTTGAGAAAATTGAATCCCAAGAAAATAAAGATTCCGGAATCCAGGTTTTCAAATCCAATTCGTCAAATAAGCGGACGCTGCTTGTGATTGGGGATTCTTTCAGTAACGCCATGACCTCTTACCTGCCCCAGCTTTACCAGACGGCTGTTTTTTCTACCTTCAAATCTTATACGCCGGAACTGTTTTCGCAGTATGATGTGGATGACGTGGTTTATCTGAACGCCGAGCGCAACCAGCGTTATTTCGAACAGATTTCTACTGTGCTGGAGGGGGAGTTTAAGGGTCCTTTTTAGAAATTGCAGGAGAGGGACGGCAGTACTGGCTGCTGAAAGTGTTAGAAAATAAAGGAGCTGTTGCAAAACGCGGATTATCTACAGTATATAGGCAAGACCTGTATCGTCTAAGTGCCATATCCTTGTATATATAGCGGCTATTTTACAACAACTCCTTCGTTTCACCTGTTTTGTTGTTTTCAGAGATGATTTCTGGCTCTATGTGATTTTCAGTTTCATTTTTGCTTTTTTGTTACTTCCGTCAGTAGATACCGCTGTAATCGTGACAGTCTTTCCTTTTCCGGCTTTCGTTGTCTTAACGATGCCCTTCTGATTGACCGTGGCATATTTGGTGTTTGAACTGCTCCATGTCAACGTCCTGTTTACAGTTCCCTTGCCTGTGGTCTTGATTTTGGCTTTGAGTTTTACTGCTTTTCCGGCTTTGGCTTTTTTTGCAGGGGCAGAAAGTTTAATGCTCTTGACTGCCCTTTTCATAATCCTGATTTTATAAACTGCCGTCTTCTTGCTGCCGTCTGCTGCAGCGGCTGTTACCGTAACAGTTTTGCCTATGCCGGCTTTCTTTAGCTTAATGACCCCTGCCTGGCTGATTGACGCATATTTTGTATTGCTGACGCTCCAGGTTACTGTTTTATTTGCTGTCTGTTCAGGAAGGATGGAGGCTGTCAGTTTTACTTTTTTACCTGCCGCGAGTTTCTTTGATGGGGCATGGATGGAAATGGACGCTGCCTGTACAGGTTTGGGTGGCTCTGCTTTCTTTATAACAAGGTTCTTTAACGCTGCGTGCAGCTCTGCTTCTGCCGCTTTTACTTCTTCTGCGGAGGCTTCCTTATTGTTCAGCACGGCTGTTACCTTCGCCAAAACTTTCTGAAATTCTGCCCAGCTCTCCGGCGTATAATTGGTTTCCTGAAGATTTTTTGCCTGCTCAATGGCTGCATGCAATTCTTTTTTGTCAGCAATCTCCGGTTTTTTCAAGAATTTAGCTTTTATTGTAACATTTCCTAACGGCATAACAAACACGCCGTCTTTGACTGCTGTTCCATTTACACTTTCTTCTGTATAATATTTCAGGCTTTCCTCTGCAAGCTCATATCCCGCGTCCGCAACGGCAAAAACCGTAACCGTTTCCCCCGGGGATGCAATCGGATTTGTAATAAAAATGTTTCCGTTTTCCGATTGTTCCGCAGATACATAAAAACTGCCGCTAAGTGTAATTGCTCCAAGATTAAAATTACCCCAGGTTCCATCGTATAAAGTATCGTTGCTGATTTCCATATGCAGATGTGAATCCGCATCTTTTAGAAGATATTCCATGGAAATCATGCCGTATTTTGCCGGCTCGCTGTTTGCCTGTGCGCCAGTGTCAAAAAATTGTGTATATTCTTTTCGTGTCTGCCCGTCTTTTACTACAGAAGCGTTTATTTTCACTTTTGCAGACCATGCGCCAAGATGAATCCCGACAGTCTGTTTCCTTGCAGAATACGGAAGATCAAATGTAATGCCGTTTCCTGCCTTTTCAAAGACGATTCCTTTGCTGTAATTACCGGCAGCATTGTTCGTTCCGTCTGTAAAGGAAAACATTGTATCGGAAGAATTCGGATTTAACTTTGTAACTGCCTGGATAGCAGAAAGGTTTGCAATGCCTCTGCTTCCGGTCTTTTTTTCAATTTGTTCCAAATCTGTGACAGTAAACAGATTCCAGTCAACAGCTCCTTCCTCTGTAAGATTCACTGATTCCGGCGCAGTATGTGTCCCGAATACGACTTGTGAATCTTCTGCTTCCGGAATAGGAATGCTCTCTTCTGTCTCTTTTATCGTTAGAGCCTGAAGCGCCGTTACGCATCCGCCCCATTGTCCCAAATCGTTGCTGCAGTACAGTTTTGCTGTTACTTTGTCCGAAGCGGACGGGACTTTATAAGTAATGACAAATTCCTGCCCCGCCATTCCTGAAGAGTCGTCTTTTCCAAATGTTCCGGAATAGAAAACCGTATTGTTTACCGCTATCTCAAGCGTCACATCCCCGCCCCAGGCATTTGCATAAAATTTTGCTTCCTGCATCTTGTCGCTGTATGGAAGTTCCAGTGTAAATCCGTCATGCAAGCTTCTTGCACTGATTCCTGAACGGTCTACCGGAGTTCCCGTACCGTCTGTCGATTCAAAAGAAAATGTACCGTCATTGATTTTTCCGTCTATGCCATCGATTACTTGAAAATTCTTAATCTTTGTCTCTGCCTGCTCTTTTCGGATGTAATTTTCCGTGCTCTCGCTGTGGAACTGTGCCCAATCCACTGTTCCTTCCGCTGTCAGGTTGATCGTTCCGGATGTGAGTTCTCCCTTTTTACCGGACACATAAGGTATCGCATTTGCAGCCATTGCTTTTACAACGGCAGGAACTGTGATTTTTATCGTTTTTCCTCCGCAGGAAGCGTCTGCTTTCAGTACTGTTGCGATGTCAGGGAGCGGGAGAACCGGATTTGCTACGCTTCCGTTATTTCGCAGTCCGTACTTTGACAAATGGCTGTCGCTTGAAAATATGAATTTTGTTCCATATGTCGGGCCTTTTACGTCAAAATTCAAATTACTTATGATATTGGAGAAATCGGTGTTTCCGTTCAGCACTTTTTCCTGAACTTCCAGCCAGTCATAGTATGCCCGCTGTGCGTCCGTGCGCTTTACTTCCTCTGGAATTTCAGAGACGCTTTCGGAATTTGCAGACTCCGTGCCGTCTTTGATACCCGTAACCAACACATCATATCGTTTATAATTGGAAAGCCCTTCTAATTTACATGGGAGCGTTTTTGTATTTTTTACATTCCAGGAAGTGTTGTCTGCTGTTTTATAGTAGACACGGTAGCTGTCATAAGAAATGCCTTCCGGTGCGGACGCGCTGACCAAAAGCGCGGTATTTTCTGATTCTGCTTTCACTTGCACTGGGGCTTCCAGGACTCTGCTGCCGCCGTTTTCCAAAACGATAGCCTTTAAGCTTATTTCTCCCTGTTCTTTTCCATCCTGTTTCATGGTAACCGTAACCATCATGTCTGTATCTTTTGAGGCGCAGTTTGGTATTTCTACCGCATAGACCGTCTCTTCCCCGGAGCCTTTTAATTCTGCTGTTTTCGTCACTTCAGAAGCGTCCAGCAGGTCAGCTTCCACTTTGGCAGTGCCGTTTTTTACACCGATGAGAGCTTTGGCTGTCTGCATCGTATTTGATGCGGGAACCATAAACATAAATCCTTCCGAGCCGTGTGGAGACGTTGTCTTTGAATATTCTTTTGCATTCTCTGAGCCAAGCGCACGCATTACTTTGCTGTCTCTTAAACTGGTGGGATATTTGCTGTTTGTCCGATGATATCCGACGGTATTCACATTAAAGATTTTTTTGTTTCCTTTTTCAATCTGATTTGGAAGCCCATCCGCCCGGGGGGAAGTCCCTTCATCTCCAAACAGTATGGCGCTGTCAGCAGCGTCTATCTGTTCTGCCGTAAAAGATGCATCTGCGCGTTTGTTTGGACGGATGCCAAGATAAGTCTCATTTCCGTCTGCCCCGTCAATGGAATACTCATGATTTCCGGCTGCCACCTGTATGGTTTGTGATTTTCCGCCGACTTTTACGCGGAGTTCAAAATCATGGTCTGCCTTTACTGTAAGCGTTGCCCCTGAGGTATCATTCATCCGTTCGCTGCATGAAAGATTTACAAAGTTTTCACCGTCTGCGCCGTTAAAATAGAGATTGTCCACGCCGAACGCCTCCGTAAGCTTAATATCCCATTCAATGACGTTTTCATTTCCTTTTATAGTAATGCCTACAATATTTTCAATCACAGAACCGATTCCGAGCGCTCCTGCCCATCCTACAAAATTTGATCTGGAAGGCTGCGTATCCGAATGTTCTGTTGAACCCGGAATCGAGTATTCCGAAGAATAATTTTCCCAAAGCGTATGCAGAAATTTGCCGTACCTGTCATATGCCCCATTAACGCAGACATCTGCAAGCGCGTTGGTATGGCGTACCGCTTCTTTAAATGCCAGTTCGTCATATCCATAATTCTGCAGGCCTTTAATCCACTGATAGGAAGTCGGAGACCATATCGCCCCGTTCCAGTATCCTCCTGTTGGCTTAAATGTACTGTAATCATAGCATACGGTAGCAAGTCCGTTTGGACGGAACATCTTATTGGAATTTAAAACATATTCTTTAATCATGCGGTCTGCCTGTTCTTTTGTAGCCACGCCCGCCGCAAGAGCCCACAGGCCTGTCGGCGTTGCAATATTTGTAAATTCACCCGTCGATGCATTCATATTAAAGAAAAAGCTTCCGTCTTCCGACCATAATTTTTCCCGTACGAGCTGCTTTAAATCCGCTTCCTCTCTCTGGTATTTCTCTTTCATCTCCTGGTATTTTGTCCGGTCTGCTGGTGTAAGCGTTTCATCTTTTGCAAGGATTTCCTCTAAAATCCTAACAAGGTAATGTGCAGCCTGTACCTGCTGGATGGACATATCGTTTGCCGCCTGTCCCCACCCGTGCCAATCCTGGTTTGGCGTATTGTCAAGTCCGTTTCCCTGTCCATTTGAAACATACAGCCCTTTGGCCGGACCAGACTTGTGCGTTCTTGTTCTCTTTATAAACTGCCAGTACGCATCCAGCCTGTCAATGATTGCTTTTTCTTTGATTTTTTTCGTAAAACGTGAAAGATCTCCGTGAATCTGATACTGTTCCCATTCTGCCCAGGCAAACATCGGCGGATTGATGGCGTCTACCGTCAGATAATTGCTGTAACTTAACTGTCCGTTGCTTTGGTTGATTCTTCGGCAAATGTAACCATCCGAATCATCCTCTGCATCCGTCTGATGGTAATAGAAATTGTCCATGGAATTTAATGTTGGGAATTCGTGGATGCCGTATTTATCAAACATCATCATAAACAGTGTATCCCATTGAAAAATAGTTTCATCAAAAGCTTCGTCCACATAGTAAGACGTCGTGTCATCTGTTGTCAGTTCAGGATTCAGAGCCTTTGTAATCGGCGTAATATTGCTTTTATGGCTGTTCCAGGCAGTTTGATACAGCGTTTCCCAATCCTTGTGTTTGGAAAAATGTACCTTCGGAAGCCGTTCCATATCAATGACATAGCCGCCGGCGACTGTTTCCGGCGCGGCAGATACGGGCAGAGAAGTGAACGCTGCCGCTCCTGCCAATGTTATGGCTATTATGTTTGGAGCCAGTTGTTTCATTCTTTTTAACATCTTTTTTCACCCTTTCTTTCATTCATGATATTTTCTTGGAATCTTTAGCCTTCATATAAGGCTTTCAGACACGGCATGCTTTTCGCATTCCTTTTCGCTATGAAAGCTTATCTGCCAGAGTTTCACATGGAAAAGCTTCTGTTGGATTTTGCTCTTGACGCGCTGCCTTGCCTATGGGTACTGCAGGCGCGAGGACATTTTATTATAGAGATGATTGCACCATAGATGATAGCGTCCCCATTTACAGAAGGGGCTTATGAATAAAAAGCTGGGTAGGAAACTGCCCTTTTCTGCACAATATACAGTTACTATTATTATACGTATAGGTCTGGTTTAAGTCAATCATTTGCTGAGGGGCTTTTAGTGCAAACCCATTGATAATTTTTAACGCAAAAGGTATAATGCTATTACAAACGCATGTAAAACAACTTCAATATGTTGGCGGGGATAGACAACTATTGAAACAGAAGAAAATATTTGAATGCGTTTTTGATAAGGAGCAGTTTCATGAAAATAAAAAATCGTACGCGTGTCGGACTGGCAGCTATATTATTTTTTATAATACTTTTACCATGCAGAGTTTCTGCCGCCACGCCGCTTAGCGCCCACGGCAGGCTGTCTGTGAAGGGAACGAATCTGGTGGATGCGAAAGGAAAAGTATTTCAGCTGAAAGGCGTCAGCACTCACGGGCTGTCCTGGTTTCCGGAGTATGTATCTAAGGAGGCGTTTCAGAATCTGCGCGACTCTTGGGGGGCGAATGCCGTCCGGCTGGCTATGTATACAGCAGAATACAACGGCTACTGCACCGGAGACGCCGGAAACAGAAAGGCTTTGAAGAAGCTTATCCATACCGGGGTAGAAGCGGCTTCTGATTTGGGGATGTATGTGATTATTGACTGGCATATATTGAGCGATGGGAATCCGAATACTTACAAAAAGGAGTCGCTTGCTTTTTTTAAGGAGATGGCGAAAAAATACAAGGCGTATAAAAATGTCATTTACGAAATCTGCAACGAGCCGAATGGAGGCACGGACTGGGGGCAGATAAAGTCCTATGCAGAAACTGTCATAAAGGAAATACGTAAGATTGATAAAAATGCGGTTATCCTGGTGGGGACGCCTAACTGGTCGCAGGATGTGGATATTGCGGCGGCAAATCCGCTGAAAGGCTATAAAAATATCATGTATACGCTGCATTTTTATGCGGATACCCACAGGGAAACGTATCGTGAAAAAGCGAAAAAGGCGCTTGAAGCGGGAGTGCCTCTGTTTGTCAGTGAATTCGGAATCTGTGATGCTTCCGGGAACGGTGCGGTTAATCAGAAAGAAGCGGACAAATGGATGAAACTGCTGAATACATATGGAGTCAGCTATATGGCATGGAACCTTTCAAATAAAGCGGAATCCAGTTCACTTTTAAAAAGCAGCTGCCAGAAGAAATCAGGCTGGACGGAATCGGACTTGTCTAAATCGGGGAAGTGGCTGGTAAGCGCCATGAAAGGAAAACTGGGCGGAACATCAAATGTGAAGCCTGCTGGAAAACCCAAACCTGCCCCGCGGCCAAAGCCTGAAAATCCGAAGCCTGCCGGAACGAAAGCTTCCAGGAAGTCCTGCCGGGCAAGTGTGAAAAAGGATGGTTCCTGGCAGGATGGAAACCGTTGGTGTGCACTATATCGGGTATCTTTGTCAAACTGCGGAAAAAAGGCAGTGTCCCGTTGGAAAGTTCGGGTAACTTTCAAATATCCGGTGAAAAAGAACCGGCAGTGGAACGGGAAATGCATCTACCGGGGAAAAAGCGTGACGATTTCCCCGGTTTCATGGAATAAAAAAATTTTGGCGAAGGCGAAAGTGGACGGTATTGGATTTATTGTCAGTTCGTCACGGAGGGATAATAAGGTGGTTTCGGTGAAAATCTTGTAAGGAAGTATTTATAAGATTTTCATTTGAAGCCCGGAGGAGATATCATCATTTGCGGCGATTTTGATCTTCTTATTTTCCATTGTCCCATCAAGGTATTTGATTTTGATTTTTAATATAATGTCTCCAATTGAAAACGTATCGTTTTCATCTTTTAATACATTTAACGCCAATTCATAGGATTCATTGTCCTGTTCCTCATATTGAAAGGTGTAGGAATTTCCTATTAAAGTTTTGAAAGTGACCTCGTGTGTTTGCTGGTCGTAAAGGCTCCACAGGAAAGTGTCATCTTTTTGGATATCTTGAGAGAAGGCGCCGTAATCAGATACTTTCAGCTTTTGGGTTTTAATGAAATAGGCATTTACTTTTTCCAAATCCTTACGCTCAATTTTATCTTCTGAGCTGCTAACAGTAATTTGATCTATGTTTTTTTTCCTGGATTCAAAAAACAGTTTTAGACTCAGAGTAGCCGAATTTGAATTTTTTGAGAATTGTATTGTAGATATAGCCGAACTTAAATTGTAAATTGTATTTTCTGAGGATAAAACCATTTTTTCACCGGCTTCCGCCTGTACGGTGATGGTTGCAAAATCATTTTTGAAAAGAAGTCCGGCAGATATTATAAAAATAAGCAGTATCGTACCGGATGCCGCCGCAATTGCTGTGTGTTTGCTGCGGCGTCGTTTTTTAATTAAAATATTTTCCAGTTCTTCTACAGTAAATTCTTTCATTTTTATAGAATCCATTGCATATTTATATTTATCTATATTTATATTCATAATCTACCTCCATAATCTTTTTTAACTTTTTTCGGGCTCTATGCAGATGAGACAGGATAGTGTTTTCATTTTTTTCCAAGATGGAACTCATTTCTTTTACAGATAGTCCCTCATAATAATGAAGATGAATCACCATCCTATAATTCTGGGGTAAATCCATTACTGCAGAATATACGTCATGATATTCCTCAGGTTCTGGTGTTTTTGGATAACTTTTTGGCTGATAACTCAGCCAGCGAAAATGTTTTTTGCATTCGTTAATGGTAACCCGTATGAGCCATGCTTTTTTGTGCTCATCGTCGTGAAAAGTGTGTTCGCTTATCATATATTTAAGAAAAACATTCTGGGTTATGTCTTCTGCGGTTTCTTTGCTTTTGGTGTATGAATAAGCGATTTTTGATATTGTGTTTGTATACTTCTTGATGGTATTTTCGATATCATGCTTTTCTTTTATAAAATCTAATTTCATAAACACCTCCTTATACATATAACATCCATATATAGTATAAAATATTGCAGTTTAATAAATAATTTTTTCGAGGTAATAGTACGCATATAGATACTGTCATTTAATGATATTGAGTTAAATGTTTCCGTGCACTGTTCCTTGATAGACTGTACGGGTGCGGTTGCCGAATAATAAATACTCATAAGAGGTGCGTCTTAAGGTTCCCTTCATAACGGTTTTATATTCATTGTCATACGCCTCATAAGGATATGTTGAGGATGGTATTACATCGCCGTCATAATACACGACAATACTCACCCATTTTGATACAGCAATACGGCTTACTGTTTCATTATCAGGGATAATAAGTTCATAAATAGAATATTTAATACCGTCTGCGGTGTAACCCTCTTTAATAAATTTTTCATTTTCAATAATTGGACTTGCTTGCACATTTATAGGTATTATCAATAAGAATATTGTTGCTAATACATATGCAATAGCTGTTAAGGACACTGATTTTTTCAACGTTTTTCCCTCCGCAAAATTATAAAGTTATTTTTAAACAAATAATAAACAGTATCTATATGTATTTATAATTATATATACAAAAACAATACAAAACACAAGTAAAATATATGATTTCAGGATGGGGAATTGATTTGGAAAATTCAAATTAAACTATCATTCCCTACCAAAATCCCCATTTTACGCAATCTATCAAACCCATTACATCATCAAATCAACCATTTTCCCTTGTTTTTGCCCTCATAGGACCAAAACAAGGGAAAGTTTTTAATTACCGCCCACCACCTTATCCAAAAGCCTTGCGGAAGTCCGTTTCGCCTCTCTGGTGGCATGGGCATAAACATTCATTGTGGTACTTACATCAGAGTGTCCCAGAAGTTCCTGCACATCTTTCGGGGCTGCCCCGTTTGATAACAGATTGCTCGTAAAAGACAGTTCTTCGTAATCGTCCGGTATCTCCTCCGTACTTTGCAAAGAATACAGATCATAATGCGTCCTTCCCTTTTCCATTACTTTCTGATAGTAATTGCGGAAATACATTTCGCCACACTGGAAACGCTCTCTGTGCTGTTGCTTTCTGGCTTTTTTTAGTATCTCTGCCAGTGTGTCGCAGAAGTCCACTGTACGGATTTTTTTCCGCTTGGTTGCACCGATTTCCATCTTGTGGCGGGTGGCATTGTAACGCATACTCCGGCGGACGGTAAGATACTGTTCCTCAAGGTTGATGTCCTGCCATGCCAGCCCGCATACCTCGCCAATGCGTAATCCAGTATAATAGGCTATCTGCACCGGCAGGAGTGCCGGATTTCTTTTTTTACGGAGATAATCCGTTATCTCCGTGTACTGCTCATGGGTAATGGTCGGGATGTCTGTCTCATTTTCCGCATTTCCCTCAAACAGTTCCACTTCCTCCTTTTTTACCCGCATGCGTACATACTGCATGGGATTAAAAGTAATATAGCGTTTCGGGAATACCGCAAACCGGAACGAGCCCCGCAGGACTGCCGAAAACTGGAGCATATAGTTTTTACTGATGGGCTGAGCCTCCGTTCCGTCCGGTCTTGTTCCTCCAAAAGACAGGAAATCAATATACTCCTGTAAATGGTCGGCAGTTATGCTTTTCAGCTTACGCTGTCCGATAGGATGTTTCTTAATCTGTCTGGCGGTAGTGGTATAGGCAATCAGCGTCCCAGTGCTTAATGTACCGGGCTTTACTTCTTCCTCCAGCCATATATCCAGCATTTCCCCCAGCGTGATATTTTCCGTCTTTGCCACAAACTTCTTTTCCTCGTAATCCTCCATTGCCTTGCGGAGAAGTTTCTCCTTTCCTAGACGCAATCTGTTATTGCGTTGGCAATCGGAACTGATAGATATGCTTATTTGCGTGTAGGCATATCAAAACTCCGGCTGCCCTGTCACAAGGAATGTTCACTCAGAAGATTTTTCAGCCTCGTCCTCGCAAGTTCCGGCTGTTTGGCATACACCCTTACAATGTCGCTGATTTCACTCGTGCTGTTGATGAAACGCATAACCTCCCGCAGAAACATGACGTTGTTAAACTCCTGTTCAGATTCAAATCCCATGACCTTTGACATTGCCTCATTGAAATCCCCGCCCTTACCATACTCTTTAGCCGCATGGGTAAAAGACTGGTTAAACATACGGTACTCATAAAGGAACAAAAGCAGCAAATCCTTTGAGAAATCGCTTTCTTCCTCTTTCATGTCAAGCGGGAAATCGCCCATTATCCGGCTCATGGCGGATTCAATCTTAAAATCCCTGCTGTCCGACATATCCGCCCCCATATCCTCTGTTTCGCCCCGGAGCCATGCCGCTGATACATGAAGTGCATCCGCTAATCCCTCAACAATCAGTTTCTTTGTGTTGTCAATGCTCCCATTCTCATACCGCTGGATGGTGGTCTTGTTCACGTCCATCTGTCCGGCAACATACTGGAGGGGGAGTTTCAGCGACTTGCGGCGTTGTTTCGCCCGTTCACCGATTGTCCTGCGAAGTTCTTTCTTCTCCATCGTGACCTCCTTGCACTGCGTTCCCCCTGCTTGTTATAAGCTGTTAAAGGGAAATCTGTTTCGTTGTTACAAGACTATAATAACACACAAAAACAGATATTGCAATATGCAAAATAGAAATAACCGCAAAAGGACTTGACAAAACCATCGTATTTATTTATTATGTATTTTACAGCGTTGCATAATGCAATATTGTAAATCAACAAGAAAGGGGATACGGATATGAGCAGGAATGAAAATGCAGGAAAAACAGGTTATCGGAAAAGAGGGAGGATATTTGTATGGCAGAGATTAAGATTGGAATGACGATAGAGGAAGCGTCCGAATATACGGGCATTGGCAGGAACACCATGCGGAAACTGGTGGAATGGGAGAAAATCCCGGTGCTGCGGATTGGACGGAAAGCAATCATACGCAGGGATGTGCTGGAGAGGTTTATGGCAGCAAATGAGGGGAAAGACCTGCGGAACCGCCCGGAAGTAAAAACTGTCCGGACATGATAAGAGGCAGCCATAACGGCTGCCCCATTGGCAATCAGACCGGAGTCTTGATATACCTACACGCAAGATAAGTGTATCACAGACTTCTCCGGTTATCAACCGGAATTTTTCTTTGGCAGGACAGGAATGGTGTAGTTTTGGTGTAGCAATGGTGTAGATTTTTTCTACACCGTTCCTACATCATTTTTTGAAATACTACACCATTCCTGCATCATTTGGGGCAAAGCCTACATCAAAACTACACCATGACAGGGGAATCAATGGGAAAAGTGCCTGCACCTGTAGGCAGTATGCTTACACCATGCTGGCACTTATGTTTATCCGCAGTATTTTACTTTGGCAGAATACAGGTCAGCGGCAGATGGTTTCTCCGGCAGGCAAAATAACAGGCAAAAGCTGGATATACACCCGCTTGAACAAGCCCCCGGCAGGGCCCCCGCATTTTTGGCTTGACAAAAATGCTAGGGGGTTATCATTATCGGCAGAGCCGAAATGATAACCGCACCCCGCCACGTTCCCATCAGCCCAAAGGAAAATCGGAGACGTAAAATGATTGATAAGGAAACCAGCCGGAAAGGAAATGACAAATAAGAAAAAAATTCCTCCGGCAGAGAGGGGGATGTGATGAATGAAGTATCATACAGTGCCCATATCAGCAACGGGAAAAGTGCCCTCAACAGCAAAGGCAGGCTGTCCGGTGTGGCAAAACACAACCTGCGGAAATACCGTTCCAAAGAGTATGACAGGGAGAACATTGTCCTGCTCTTTGGCAGTACAAATCTTATGCGGGATGTGAAAAAAGTCTATCAGGACACTTTTTCAGAAGCACTGGAGCAGTATAACCAAAAACAGACAAGGGCAGACCGACGGATTGACGATTATTTTGAACATCTGTCCGGCAAGAACCAAGACATGGCAGTGGAGATTATTTTCCAGTGCGGGGATAAGGATTTCTGGGAAGATGTCTTTATGGAAACAGATAAGGAAAAGCAAAACAAAGAAAATATCTGCAAGGTATATGACACCTTACTGGAGCAGTAGCAGAAAGAAATGCCGGATTTCAAAGTTGCAAATGCGGTAGTCCACTTTGATGAAGCAAGCCCGCATATGCACGTTGTAGGCGTTCCCATAGGCAGGGGATTTAAGCGCGGGCTGGAAACAAAGGTTTCCAAACGCTCTGTTTTCACTCCGAAAACGCTGGAGAATATTTTACAGAACAGCCTGCGTCAGACCGCAAGCGTAGAAATGCTTATCCACTTCGGAGTGCTTGTAAAAGATAAGCAGAAAGGCGGTTGTCTGACACGAAAACAGAGATTATCGGAGCAGAGGAAGATTTGATACAGATAAAAACAGAAGGCAGGGAAATGAAACAAAAACTGATGGCAGAACAGGAGGAAATACAGCAGGAAAATTTGTCCTTAAAAACAGATACGCTTATCCTTCATTCTGATAAAGAGCGTCTTTTGCGTGATGTCAGGAAAGCAACAGATGAAAAGGAACAAATACAGGTAAAAAAAGAGGGATTTTTAGAGGATATCGGTGTGTTGGATAAAGAGTTTGAAAAGCGTCTGGATTTCATCAACGTACTGGATAAACTCAAAGCACTCTTTTATAAGCTGTTATCCATGATTCCGCTGGTGCGGGAGTTTGCAAAGTTTGTAGAAGAAAAAAAGGATATACGGGCCGCCTCCCCTTATGGCTATACCCCTCTCGGCAGGCTGTAAAGGTTTCTGAAATAAGAGAGGAAATCATGCCGGAGAACCGGATATGTACGTTAGAGCTGGCAGAGGTGTATGTAAAGGCGGTGGAGAGTTTCATGGAGGATATGGAACCGGAAGAACGTACAAGGGAGAACCGTCCTATGTATCAGAGACAAAACGAGGAATATATACAGGGCAGATAAATAATTCCGTTGTTAAAAGGCATAGATGAAATATTCTATGCCTTTTGCAGTGCAATTAACTTACAATTAACATATATGCACTTTTAGAGTTAACATTGGGGACGGTATACTTGGTTCATACAAAAAAAACAAGGAGTGTGTTCAATATGAAAAAATTTATTATGATTGCAACCGTTTTTACACTTATGACAGGGGTATTGACAGGATGTAGCGGCAATGCTGGTTCGTTCACTGACAAAAGTACAGCAAATGAGACAACTAAGAGTTCACAAACAATAGCCACCGACGGTTCCACTTCAATGGAGAAAGTCATTGGATTTTTGAGTGAAGCCTATATGGAGGAACATGGAAATATAAAGGTTACATACAATCCAACGGGTTCTAGTTCCGGTATACAGGCAGTAGCGGAAGGAAGATGTGATATCGGACTGGCAAGTCGTGACCTGAAGGAAGATGAAACAGCAGATTTACAGGGAACGGTAGTTGCCATTGATGGAATCGGAATCATAGTCAATCCTGATAATCCGACAACAGATTTAACAATTGATCAGATAGGGAAGATTTACAGTGGTGAGATTACCAACTGGAAAGAGGTTGGCGGCAGCGACGCACCGATTGTCTGTATTGGGCGTGAGGCGGCTTCCGGCACAAGAGACGGTTTTGAGGAAGTGACAGGCACAAAGGATAAATGCAAGTATTCACAGGAACTTACGTCTACGGGCGATGTCGTGCAGACGGTATCCGGCAATCCAAATGCCATTGGCTATGCATCGGTTGCCTCGGTTGGTGATACGGTAAAGATGGTCAGCGTGGAAGGGGTAAGCCCGACAACAGAAAGTATTCAGGATGGGAAATACAAAGTCCAGAGAAACTTCGTGCTGGTCACAAAAAAGGACACTGCTCTTTCTAAAGCTGCACAGGAGTTTTTCGACTTCGCTACCAGCGAACAGGCAGACAGCCTTATTACAGAGGCAGGTGCTGTTCCTGTCAAACGGTAATTACAGGAGGGGCTGTTATGGAAAAGATAAAAAAGACAGCAAGGTGGATGGAAAGGGCAATGAACCTGTTGTTTTTGGTATGCGGTCTGCTGACGATACTGTTTGTCGTCCTAATTACTATATTTCTCTTGATAAGCGGCATTCCGGCAATACGGGATATCGGTCTGGGAGATTTCCTGTTTGGGAAGGTCTGGGCATCTACTTCTGCAAAGCCTTCCTATGGAATCCTTCCCTTTATCCTGACATCCGTATACGGAACTCTGGGGGCAATCCTCATAGGAGTTCCGATTGGACTGCTATGTGCTATTTTTCTGGCAAAGATGTCCCCAAAGAAAGTTAGCAGTGCAGTAAGGAATGTGGTAGATTTGCTTGCCGGAATCCCGTCTGTCGTTTATGGGCTGGTGGGAATGATCATCATTGTTCCATGCGTAAGGGAGATATTTCATCTCCCGGATGGTGCAAACCTCTTTTCGGCAATTCTTGTCCTTGCTGTTATGATTCTGCCCTCTGTCATTTCCGTATCGGAAACGGCAATCGGGGCGGTGCCAAAGGAATATGAGGAGGCTTCTCTTGCTCTGGGGGCGACAAAGACGGAAACCGTATTTAAGGTGGTTGTGCCTGCCGCAAAAAGCGGCATTGTCACTGCGGTTGTATTAGGCATTGGCAGGGCAGTCGGGGAAGCGATGGCGGTTATGATGGTAGCGGGAAATGTTGCCAATATGCCGAAACTGTTTGGCAGCGTCCGGTTTCTGACTACTGCTGTTGCCAGTGAAATGTCCTATTCTTCCGGCTTACAGAGACAGGCATTATTTTCCATCGCACTGGTGCTTTTTCTGTTCATTATGGCAATTAACCTGATATTAAATGTAGTAATTAAAAAAAAGGTTTGAAGTTCCACTATTGCATGAAAATACCATGCCAAGTGGAACTAAGGCAAACCTATCAAGAACGCAAAAACAGCGTTCTTGAGGAAAATGGAGGAAATACATGTGACTGATACAATATCGAAAGCAAGAAAAATTAAGGATACTATCTTAAAGCTGATGATGGTTTTATCAGCAGGATTGATTTGCTCTCTCCTGCTCGGACTGATTGGATATATCCTGTACCGGGGCATTCCACATATCTCATGGATGCTTGTTTCTACGAAACCAAGCCTTTTGCGTGGTACGGTCGGGATTCTGCCAAACATCCTGAATACCTTATATATCATTATCATAACGCTTGTAATTGTACTGCCGCTTGGGGTAGGGGCTGCGATTTATCTGAACGAATATGCAAAGAATAAAAAACTGGTACGGGTCATTGAACTGGCAACAGAAACCCTTGCCGGAATCCCATCAATTATATATGGACTGGTGGGAATGCTCCTGTTTGTGCAGTTTTTCTCTCTGGGAACCAGTCTGATGGCCGGTTCGCTCACCCTGGCAATCATGACATTGCCCACGATTATACGCACCACACAGGAAAGCCTGAAAACGGTGCCAAAAGCATACCGGGAAGGTTCGCTTGGATTAGGGGCAGGCAAATGGTATATGATTCGTACAGTTGTCATTCCCTGTGTCATTGATGGGATTGTTACCGGCTGTATCTTATCGGTGGGCAGAGTGGTAGGTGAAAGTGCCGCACTTCTCTTTACGGCAGGGATGGCAAATGAACTGCTGTCCGTACCAGAGGCAGTGCAGGCGGGAAATGCGGGTTCTACCCTGACCGTTGCCATGTATGTATATGCGAAAGAGCGCGGGCAGTTTGATGTTGCGTTTGCGGTTGCCGCTATATTGCTTGTACTTACCTTTCTTATCAATATGTCGGCAAAGATAGCGGCGGTTAGACTGAAACAGAAACGAGGTTAAAGTTATGGAACACATTATCACGACAAAGAATTTAAACTTATGGTATGGTGCGAGCCATGCCCTGAAAAGTATCAACATGGAAATCCCGGAAAAGAAAATCACTGCGCTGATTGGCCCCTCTGGCTGTGGAAAATCCACTTATCTGAAAACATTGAACCGGATGAATGATTTGGTGGAAAGCTGCCGTATCGAAGGAGAAATTATGCTTTCCGGCATTGACATTTACAAGGGGATTGATGTAAACATTTTGCGGAAACGTGTTGGCATGGTCTTTCAAAAACCGAACCCGTTTCCAATGAGTATTTATGATAATATTGCCTATGGTCCAAGAATACATGGAATCAAATCAAAGGTTAAGTTGGATGAAATCGTGGAGCGTTCCCTGACGCAGGCGGCAATCTGGGAGGAATGCAAAGACCGTTTGAAAAAGAGTGCATTGGGCATGAGTGGCGGCCAGCAGCAGAGGCTCTGCATTGCAAGGGCACTGGCGGTAGAGCCGGAAGTCCTTCTGATGGATGAACCGACGTCTGCCCTTGACCCTATTTCCACTTCAAAGATTGAAGATTTAGCAATGGAACTGAAGGAAAAATATACGATTATTATGGTAACCCACAATATGCAGCAGGCAGTGCGGATTGCAGATAAGACAGCATTCTTCCTGCTGGGCGAGGTGGTGGAGTTTGATGATACGCAGACCATGTTCTCCACACCGTCTGACCAGAGGACAGAGGATTATATTACAGGGAGGTTTGGATAATGCGGAATAAATTTGACAGACAGTTATCGCAGCTTAATACAGAACTTGTTACCATGGGAGCCTTATGCGAGGAGGCAATTACCAATGCGGTAAAATATCTTACGGATAATGAAGAAAACAGCAAAAATATGTGTCTGGATGCGGATACGCAGATTGATAAAAAAGAGCGTGATATCGAAACCCTCTGCCTGAAACTGATTTTGCAGCAGCAGCCCGTGGCAAAAGATTTGAGAGTTGTTTCAGCCGCTTTGAAAATGATATCCGATATGGAACGGATTGGAGATCAGGCATCGGATATTGTGGAGATTGCACCTTATGTGGCAAAAAAGGGAACGCTTGGCGAAACCCATATCCGGGAAATGGCAGAAGCAGCGATCAAAATGGTGTCAGAAAGTATTGAATCTTTTGTAAAAATGAATCTGGATATTGCCTGGCTGGTAATTGAACATGATAATATCGTGGATGATTTATTTGACAAGGTAAAGCGGGAGTTGATAAAATCAATAACGGAGAGACACGACGATGCGGAGGCTCTTATGGATTTGCTGATGATTGCAAAATATTTTGAGCGGATTGGCGACCATGCAGAAAATATTGCGGAATGGGTTATTTATTCCATTACCGGAGAGCATCGGAAAAGACCTGAAAATAAGGAAAGCTCCACCAAAGGAGGAATCGGTTAACATGATTTATCTGCTGGAAGATGATGATAATATAAGAAAGCTGGTATGCTATGCGCTGTCAAAAGAGGGATTTGAAGTACAGGGGCATTCTTCTCCAAAGGAATTTTGGCAGGGACTAAATACGGAACTGCCGGAATTGGTTTTGCTGGATATTATGCTGCCGGAAGAAGACGGGTTGTCGATTCTGAATAAACTGAAAGGTAATGCAGCGACTGCGCATATCCCTGTGATTATGCTTACCGCAAAGGGCAGTGAATTTGATAAGGTCACAGGCCTTGATATGGGAGCGGATGATTACGTGGCAAAGCCTTTTGGAACGATGGAACTGATTTCAAGGATCCGGGCGGTACTGAGGCGTTCCCAAAAAACGCAGGATGACAGAACGTATACGATTGGCGGGATGTATGTTAATCCTGCAAAACATATTATTACGGTATCAGGGGAAGCGGTATCGCTTTCCTATAAGGAATATCTGCTGTTGATGGTTCTGCTGGAGGCAGAGGGCAATGTAGTGGAACGTGACAGGCTTTTAACCAGTGTCTGGGGGGAATATTATACAGAATCCCGGACGCTGGATGTGCATATCCGGAAACTGCGGGTAAAACTGGGGGATGCCGGAAAACTCATTCAGACTATAAAAGGAATCGGTTATAAATTAGGAGGCGATTGGAATGAATAAAAAAATTTTTCGTTCGTCACTGCTTACCGTCTGTCTTGTATTGGCAGCTACCATTGCATTGATTATGGGGCTTTTGTTTCATTTTTTTGAAAAGCAGATACAGAAAGAGCTTGCCAATGAGGCCGGCTTTCTGGCACATGCTCTTGAAAATGAGGGAGCCGGATATTTTGACAGTTTTGATAACAAGAATAACAGACTTGCCGGAAATAACCGTATCACATGGATTGATGAAAATGGAACGGTATTGTTCGACAGCAGGGCAGATGTGTCCGAACTGGATAATCATGCCGACAGGGATGAAATTAAAACGGCAATGAAAGAGGGGAAGGGCATGAGTACGAGGTACTCCAAAACCCTGACGGAAAAAACAGTGAATTATGCCATACGGCTTTCCGATGGCAGCATACTGCGGGTTTCGACAGAACAGTATACGGTAGTAACCATTCTGATGGGGATGCTTCAGCCGATTTTATTCATTATGTTTGTCGCATTGATTTTAACACTGGTGCTTTCCGCAAGGGTATCAAAAGCCATTATAGAACCAATTAACAAACTGGATTTGGAAATACCGGAAAATAATGACACATATGAGGAATTAACACCTCTGTTACGGAAAATTGCAGACCAGAAAGAAACGATAGGGGAACAGCTTGCGGACGCCCGCAAAAAACAGAAAGAATTTAACCTTATTACAGAAAATATGAGTGAGGGCTTTCTGGTTATTGATGCAGACGCCAATCTCCTGACCTATAATTCTGCCGCATTAAACCTGCTTGAGATTACCCCTCCGGCAGACAGGAGTGTCCTGCTGTTCTGCCGGGCAAAAGAGTTCAGAGGCGTTATATCCGATGTATTGTCAGGAATAAAGGCAGAGAATACGATGGTGCGGGAGGAACGCAGTTACAGTCTGATTGCCAATCCGGTTTATGAGAAGGAATCCGTAATTGGGGCCGTTGTGGTTATTCTGGATATTACGGAACGTGAAAAAAGGGATATGCTGCGCCGGGAGTTTACGGCAAATGTTTCCCATGAACTGAAAACTCCGCTGACGTCTATCTCTGGCTTTGCCGAACTGATGAAAGCAGGCGATGTTCTGGAAAATGATGTGACTGACTTTTCAAAATCCATTTATGATGAGGCACAGCGGCTGATTACGTTAGTCAATGATATTATTAAGATTTCTGAACTTGACGGGCAGAGTATTCCTTATGAAAAGGAAACGGTGGATTTATATGAATTGTCAAAGGAAGTAATCGGACGGTTGGAAAAAGAAGCCGATAAGAAGAATATTACCTTTCATTTGATTGGCGGCAGGGCAGAGATTATAGGCGTGCATAAAATTTTGGAGGAAATGCTCTATAACCTTTGTGACAATGCGATTAAATATAACAAGGAAAATGGTACGGTGGATGTTTTGGTAAACCAGACGGGAGATGGCGTGAATGTGATTGTGCGTGATACGGGAATCGGGATTCCTATATCACATCAGGACAGGGTGTTTGAACGCTTTTACCGGGTGGATAAAAGCCATTCCAAAAAGGTAGGTGGAACAGGTCTTGGTCTTGCCATAGTAAAGCATGGTGCTCTGTACCATCATGCAAAGCTCAGTCTGGAAAGTACTGTGGATGTGGGAACGGTGGTAACGATTGCATTTTCTAAAAAATAATAAAGATAAACCTGAATTATTCACAGCTGTGCCGTGAAAGTGGCTGAAAGCCACATAGTTACTG
>SRZB01000021.1 GCA_004793585.1 Hominisplanchenecus murintestinalis
TTTTCCTAATGCCAATGCCCTCGCAAAATACTGTGGTATCGTTTGGAACGATAATAACTCTGGCGACTTCGTAGCCCAAGACAAACACATGAGCAAAGCTGGCAACAGATATCTGCGCTACTACATCATAGAAGCTGCCGGAAGTGTTATAAGGCACTGTCCTGAATACAAAGCCTTCTATGACAAGAAATATGCTGAAACAAGAAACCATCAGCATAAACGAGCACTCGCGTTGACTTCCCGTAAATTTATACGTCTGCTCTTCGGTCTGCTGGACAAGAGCCAACTCTACTCTCCGGACAAGAGTAGGTAATCCATATTGCGCATCGAACTTACGTTCTTAATAGGCCGTAGGTTTATTAAGGTTACCCTTTTTCACGAAAATCTTTTTCATTTTCCTCTTGACATATTACCAAATTGCTTTTATAAAAGAGGACGAAGGAATACCTTCGCCCGTTCTTTTGCAGTTCTTTCCGATAAATTATACTACTGAATTTATTTTCTGTAAACCCTCAAAAAGCAGAGCGGTTTTTGAGGACAGATAAACCGCAATTTTTTTCTGAAATTTTTCTGAACTTGCTTGTATTTGTCCCCGTATGAGCCTATAATCGTAAGGAGATTTAGAGATATGAAAAGCAGAGTCTAAACGGAGGGGATTATTTATGAAAAAAAGAACAGTGTGTCTGATGCTTGCAGTGTGTCTGTCTATTGCGGGATGCAGTACGAAGAAGGCGGAAGAGACACAAGAGGTTATGAAGCAGGAGACACAGGCAGAAACACAGACGGAGACAGAAACGGAAACAGAGACAGAAACAGAAACCCAGACAGAGACGGAAACGCAGACGGAATCCGAAACTGAGACGGAAACCCAGACAGAGGCAGCCACAGCGTCCTGGGAGGTGAATACGATAGTAGGTTCGCTGGTGGATATAGATTTACAGCAGCTTACGGTATTGTCTGATAATGGGAATGAAATTATTTTTCCAATAGAAAATGTAGAACTGGATTTCCGGGGAGGTTTCCGTGTGGGAAATCTGGTATCGGTGCAGTATATGGGAGAAAAGCTGTATGCAGATAATAGGGATACAGATGTTGTAGTTCTACGGGCGGCAGATTCTGCAGACGTACAGGAGCTGAGCGAGCCGGAGAGTGAGACAGAAAGCAGGAAAGAGACAGAAGGGAAAAGCGAATCAGAAACCGGTACGGAACAGGAGAGCCAAAGGGAATCAGAAACAGGGACAGAGAGCGAGACGGAGAGCGAAGCAGAAACGGAAAGCAAGACCTCGGAGCCTGAGTCGGAAAGCGCCGCAGAAGATGATGCCGGGAAAATAAAGAATACCAAGGGGAAAATCAAATCCATAGACCGCAACAACATGACCATTACAATCACAGGCAGCAATAAGGAATGGACATTTGGGATTATGAATACCCGGATGTATTTTGCTAAGGGCATGAAGAAGGGGCGGAATATCGTGGTATCTTATACCGGGGATATTTCGGATAGCGAGCAGAATATTATTTCTGTTATAGATTTTCCAAGTTTTGAAGAAATGGCAGATGCGAAGGAGGCCGCTGAACAGGCAGAGTCTGAGACGGCGAGCGAAACAGAAGCTGAGAGCGTGACAGAAAAAGAGAGCGTGACAGAAAAAGAGAGTGGGACAGAAAAGGAGACTGAGACAGAGAAAGAGTCCGGGACGGAGAAGGAACCGGAATCGAAAAAGGAATCTGAGACGAAGAAAGAGACAGAGAGAAAGGCTGGAGAATAAGATGGTATTATTTATAGAATATCCGAAATGCACGACCTGTCAGAGAGCAAAAAAATGGCTGGATGCCCATGAGGTGGAATACGTATCGCGGCATATCAAAGAAGAAAGTCCTACAGAAGAGGAATTAAAGGCATTTCATCAGAAAAGCAATTTGCCGCTCAAACGTTTCTTCAATACCAGCGGGCAGAGCTACAGGGCGCTGGGATTGAAAGATAAACTGCCGGGAATGACAGAGGAAGAGCAGTATGCCCTTCTGGCAACGGACGGGATGCTGGTGAAGCGTCCATTAGTGGTGGGAGATACGTTTGTGCTCACAGGCTTTAAGGAAAAAGAGTGGGAAGAGTATCTCGCGTAGAAGAAAGAGGCAGGAAATGGGAGAAAAGCTGACAAGAAGCGATGTAAAGAAAATTGAACAGGAGATTGAGCACCGGAGACTGGTGGTGCGTAAAGAAGCGCTGGAGGCTGTAAAAGAAGCCAGGGCGCATGGAGATTTGAGCGAGAACTTTGAATATCACGCGGCGAAAAAGGATAAGAATGCAAATGAGAGCAGAATCCGTTATCTGGAGCGTATGTTAAAGAATGCCCAGATTATTTCAGATGAATCCAGGCCGGATGAGGTAGGCATCAATGATACGGTTGTAGTTTACTGTGAGGATGACGATGAAGAAGAGACGTACCGCCTGGTTACAAGTATCCGGGGAAATTCACTGGCGGGGCTGATTAGCACGGAGTCTCCCATTGGGAAGGCAATCCTGCGTCACAGGGTAGGAGAGCGCGTAACCGTCAAAGTAAATGAAAATTACAGTTACGATGTGGAAATCCGTTCGATTACAAAAACAGGAGAAGAGGATACCGACCAGATACGGCGCTTTTGAGCAATTTATTCCCGTGAGCAATAAGCCAAGTGACTGCTTGCAGGCATTTGGCGACTGCCGCGAGAGTCAAATACCCCGCCCTTTGGGGCGTTTCAAGTTTGATGCCCTGCTGCTTGCAGCGGGGGCTTTGACTGAGTTAAGAAATAGGAGCATTTAGTGCTTCTATTTTTTTTGCAGAGGGAAAAATTTACATTTCCCCCATTTTTGTAAATTGTATTTGGGAACAGTTTTGGTAAAATTTATCCTGTTGGAAGTGATAACTATAAATGACAGGGGCTGTGAGATGACTGGCAAGATAAAAGGAATTGGTGCTTATGTGCCGCACAATGCAATAGATAACAGAGAATTGGAGAGATTTGTGGAAACCAGCGATGAATGGATTTTGGAAAGAACAGGAATCCGGAGAAGACATATCGCAGTGGAGGACACTACAGTTTCTATGGCGGTAAAGGCATCGAAAGGGGCGCTGGAGGATGCGGGCATGGAGGCGGGAAATTTAGATTTGATTATCGTGTCTACGATTTCCCCTATGAGGATTATGCCCTGTACAGCCTGTGAAGTGCAAAAAGAAATAGGAGCCGCAAATGCAGCGTGTTTTGATTTGAGCGCAGCGTGCAGTGGGTTTCTTATGGCGTATATCACGGCATGCGCTTATATTGAAAGCGGCATGTTCCGGCACATCTTAATCGTGGGAAGCGAATGCCTTTCAAACCTTACAGACTGGAGTGACAGAGGAACCTGCATCTTGTTCGGAGACGGAGCAGGGGCGGCAGTGGTTACGGCGGCAGAGGGAAGAACGTTCGCTCCGGCAGTTTATTCCGACGGGAACCAGGGAAGCGCGCTTACTCTGCAGAGCAGGCACGACAGGAGTCCTTTTAACGAAGGCGGAAAAGATTATGGCAGCAGAGAATATTACATGCAGATGGATGGGCAGGCGGTATTTAAGTTTGCGGTAAGAAAAGTGCCGCAGGTTATTGAAAACGTTCTTTCCGAAAACCGGATGAAGAAAGGCGATATTAAATATTACATTCTTCATCAGGCAAATAAAAGGATTGTGGAGGCCGCGGCAAAACGCCTGGAAGAGCCTGTTTCCAAATTCCCCATGAATATGCAGGAGTATGGAAATACCTCGTCTGCAAGCATTCCGATTCTGCTTTATGAAATGAAAGAACGGGGGCAGCTGCGCTCCGGCGACAGGATTGTTCTTGCCGGATTCGGCGGCGGGCTTACATGGGGAGCAGTGATTGTTACATGGAAGTAGATTGCCGATGTAAGCGGTAAACTTTCCCGGAAATCGCGATTGCCCGGGCAGAGGGCTAAGATATTGCAGATTATTAAGAAAAATAAAGAGGAGAAAAGACATGTTTGAAGAAATCAGAGCAATTGTAGCAGCAAATTTAGGCGTAGAGGAAGAAGGGATTACTGTGCAGACTTCTTTTAAAGAGGATTTGAATGCAGATTCCCTTGACTTGTTTGAAATGGTAATGGCGCTGGAGGAAAGCTTCGGTATAGAAATCCCTTCTGAGGATTTGGAGGAGCTGCAGACAGTGGCGGATGTTATGGAGTATATTGAAAAGCATCAGGAATAAGTAAAGGCGGGGCAGAGATATGCAGACAGAATTAACTAGGCTGTTGGGAATCAAATATCCAATTTTCCAGGGAGGAATGGCGTGGGTGGCGGAGTATCATCTGGCGGCGGCTGTATCCGAAGCCGGGGGACTGGGAATCATCGGCGCGGCAAACGCACCCGCTGAATGGGTCAGGGAGCAGATTCGCGAGACAAAAAAACGGACGTCGAATCCTTTTGGGGTAAACGTAATGCTTATGAGCCCGCACGCGGAGGCTGTTGCGGAAGTAATCGCTCAAGAGGGCGTGGCAGCAGTAACTACCGGTGCGGGGAATCCGGAAAAATATATGGATATGTGGAAAGAAAAAGGAATCAAGGTAATTCCGGTAGTTGCTTCCGTGGCTATGGCGAAGAGGATGCAGCGATGCGGCGCAGATGCAGTTGTGGCAGAAGGCTGTGAGTCCGGCGGACATATTGGAGAAAGTACGACGATGGCTTTAGTACCTCAGGTAGCGGATGAAGTATCTGTTCCGGTAGTAGCGGCAGGCGGAATCGCGGATGGAAGAGGGATTGCGGCGGCGCTTATGCTGGGAGCAAAGGGTGTACAGATAGGGACACGTTTCGTTGTGACAGAGGAGTGTCAGGTACATCAGAACTACAAAGACAGAATTGTAAAAGCGAGGGATATTGACACCCGTGTGACCGGACGGAGCACAGGACATCCGGTACGGACTCTGAGAAATGAAATGACAAAAAAGTACCAGGAGATGGAAAGTGCGGGCGCTTCTCTTGAGGAACTGGAATATCTGACACTGGGCGCGCTGCGCAAAGCGGTTCAGGAGGGGGATATTAAGCATGGAAGCGTAATGTCCGGGCAGATTGCCGGGCTGGTTAAAGAAGAAATAAGCTGCAGGCAGCTGATAGACAGTCTTGTGCAAGAAACAGATGCTTTGCTGAAAGGAGCAGGGGCATATGTGTAAAATAGCGTTTCTTTATCCGGGACAGGGAGCGCAGCAGGCAGGAATGGGCGCTGATTTTTATGAAAACGGCAGCTTGGCAAAAAGCTTTCTGGATAAGGCGGAGGGTTGCCTGGACTTTCATTTAAAAGAGGTATGTTTCCGAAAAGATGAAAGATTAAATAAGACGGAATATACACAGCCGGCTATGGTTTCAGTGTGCCTCGCGATGACGCTGGAGCTGACGGCGCGGGGCGTGAAGCCGGATATAACGGCAGGATTGAGTCTTGGGGAATATGCGGCAGTGGCGGCGGCAGGGGCTTTTAACAGCCTGGATGCTGTTCGTCTTGCCAGAAAGCGCGGGATTCTTATGCAGAATACGGTTCCCGAAGGAGAAGGGGGCATGTGCGCCATACTGGGGATGGAGACAGAAGCGGCAGAAAAGATTCTCAGGGAGATGGAAGGCGTGTCCATAGCAAACTATAATTGCCCGGGACAGATTGTAATTACAGGAAAGAAGGAAAGCGTTAAGGCGGCGGCAGAGCGGCTGAAAACAGCAGGGGCGAAACGAACAGTTCCCTTAAATGTCAGCGGCCCTTTTCATTCACCGCTTCTGGTTCCGGCAGGAGAAGAGCTGAAAAAGGAAATAGAGAAAATTTCTGTACATCCTTTGGAGGTTCCTTATGTGGCGAATGTGACGGCAGAGAAAGTAGAGAATGCAGACAGGATATGCGGGCTGCTTTCCAGAGGGGTATCCTCCCCGGTGAGGTGGCAGCAGAGTATGGAGTATATGATTGCGGACGGCGTGGATACCTTTGTGGAAATCGGGCCGGGAAGGACGCTTACAGGGTTTTTGAAAAAAATAAATAAGGAAGTATCCGTGTATCACATTTCCACGTGGGATGACATGGAGAATATTGGGTGCAGATTATGTTAAATGGAAAAACAGCAATTGTGACAGGCGCATCCAGGGGAATCGGAAAGGCAATTGCCTTGGAGCTGGCAGAGAGAGGAGCCGATGTGATTGTGAATTATCATGGGGCTAAGGAAGCGGCAGAAGCTGTAGTAAAGGAAATAAAGGATAAAGGCGGCGCAGCGGAAAGCTATGGATGTGATGTGTCTGGTTACAGCGCATGTGAGGAGTTTATACGCCGGGTAGCAGAGAAATACGGGGCAGTTGATATTCTGGTGAATAATGCGGGGATTACAAGGGATAACCTTTTGATGAAAATGACGGAAGAAGATTTTTCCGCCGTGATTGATACAAACCTGAAAGGAACTTTCTATACAATGCGGTTTGTATCCCGGCAGATGTTAAAGCAGAGAAGCGGCCGGATTATTAATATAGCTTCGGTGGTAGGAGTCACGGGAAACGCAGGGCAGGTGAATTATGCGGCTTCCAAGGCAGGGGTTATCGGCATGACGAAAACAGCGGCCAGGGAATTGGCAGGACGCGGCATCACGGTGAACGCGGTCGCTCCGGGATTTATTGAAACGGATATGACAAAGAAACTGAGTGAGAGAGTAAGGGAAACGGTGATTGGGCAGATTCCGCTTGGCAGGTTTGGAAGCCCGGAGCATGTGGCGAAAGCAGTGGGGTTCCTTGCTTCAGACGATGCAGAATACATTACCGGGCAGGTCATCCATGTAGACGGCGGAATGGTGATGTGACACTTGGCTTGCGCAGGAAATGAATGAGCTGCGCAAACAGTAACAGAAAATGTGCCGGAAGTGAGGAAAGTATGAAAAGAAGAGTTGTTGTGACGGGAATGGGGGCAGTGACCCCTATCGGTAATACTGTGCCGGAGTTCTGGAAAAGTATCCGGGAGAAAAAGGTTGGCATTGGAGAAATTACCAGGTTTGATACTACGGATTATAAAGTGAAGCTTGCGGCTGAGGTAAAGGGCTTTAAAGGAGCCGACAGGATGGACTTTAAAGCTGCAAGGCGTATGGAGCTATTTTCCCAGTATGGGGTAGCGGCTGCAAAGGAGGCGTTGGAAGATTCCGGGCTGGATATGGCAAAGGAAGACCCTTTCCGCGCAGGCGTCATCGTTGGTTCCGGAATCGGAAGCCTGCATACGATTGAAAAAGAATATGAGAAAATCCTGAATGGCAAGGTGAACCGGGTGAATCCTCTGATGGTTCCGCTTATGATTTCTAATATGGCGGCGGGAAATATTTCTATCCAGTTGGGACTGCGAGGGAAGTGTACAAATGTAGTAACAGCCTGTGCGTCAGGGACGAACTGTATCGGGGACGCTCTGCGGGCAATCCAATATGACGATGCGGATATTATGTTTGCGGGCGGCGCGGAGAGCTGTATCGACCCTACGGGGGTGGCCGGATTTCAGGCGCTTACTGCACTTTCTACAGAGACGAATCCCCTTAGGGCGTCTATTCCTTTTGACAAGGACAGGAAAGGCTTTGTACTGGGAGAAGGCGCGGGAGTTGTCGTGTTAGAAGAGCTGGAGCACGCGAAAAGGCGGGGGGCGCATATCTATGCGGAAATCGCCGGTTATGGCGCTGCGGGAGATGCATTTCATGTGACTTCACCCTGTGAGGATGGAAGCGGCGCGGCAAAAGCCATGGAGCTTGCCATGCAGGAGGGGGGCGTTCTGCCATCGCAGGTAGATTATATCAATGCTCATGGAACAGGCACGCACCATAATGACTTATTTGAGACAAGAGCCATCAGAAAGGCATTGGGGGAAGCGGCAGGACAGGTAGTTATAAATTCTACGAAATCTATGATAGGACATCTGCTGGGAGCGGCAGGCGGCGTAGAGTTTATCGTGTGCGTGAAGTCTATAGAGGAGGGGTATATCCATCAGACGATGGGAACAGAAGCCACAGATGAGGAGTGCAGCCTGAATTATGCAATTGGCGCCCCGGTGGAAAAGAAACTGAGCTGCGTGCTTACGAATTCCCTGGGGTTCGGCGGGCATAACGCGTCGCTTTTGTTAAAAGAATATAAGGATTAAAGAAAGGTTTGGCTGATGGAATTTGAAAATCTTTTAAAGCTGGTAGAATGTGTTTCAAAATCAAAAGTAGACAGTTTCTGCTATGAAGAGGGCGGAACGAAAATCAGAATGAAAAAAAGCCGGGAAAAGGCGCAGGTAACGGCTCCGGCGATACTGACATCAGGAAAGGAAGAGGGTTTGGAGGATGCTGCCGAAACAGCCGCTGCGGAGGGAAGGCAGGTCAAATCCCCGCTGGTAGGAATTTTTTATGCGGCTCCGGCAGAAGATGCACCGCCTTTCGTATCTGTAGGCGACACAGTCAGGAAAGGACAGACACTGGGAATTGTAGAAGCTATGAAACTGATGAATGAAATTGAATGTGAATGTGACGGAGTGGTAGAGAAAATTCCGGTGAAGAATGGAGACGCCGTGGAGTACGGACAGACATTATTTGTCATCACGCCTGTGTCCGGGGGAACAGGAGGAAGCGATGAAACATTTGGATATTAATCAGATAAAAGAAATCATTCCCCATAGACATCCGTTTCTTTTGCTGGATGCTATTGAAGATTATGAACCGGGGGAGTATGCAGTGGGGTATAAATGCGTAACATACCGGGAAGATTTCTTTGCCGGGCATTTTCCGCAGGAACCTGTTATGCCGGGAGTGCTTACAGTAGAAGCCCTGGCACAGACGGGAGCAGTAGCGATTCTGTCCCTGCCGGAAAATAAAGGGAAAACGGCATACTTTGGCGCAATTAATAAATGTAAATTTAAAGGGAAAGTCGTTCCGGGAGATAAGCTGCGCCTGGAAACGAGAATTATTAAGAAAAAAGGCCCGGTGGGAATAGGCGAGGCATCAGCCAGTGTAGACGGAAAGGTTGTCGTACAGGCAGAGCTGACATTTATGGTGAATTAGGAGAGAATGGGCATGATTAGGAAAGTTCTTGTTGCAAACCGGGGGGAGATTGCGGTGCGCGTCATCCGGGCATGCCGGGAGATGGGGATTGAAACCGTTGCAGTATACTCTGAGGCAGATAGGGAGGCGCTTCACGCGAAGCTTGCGGACGAGGCGATATGCATTGGCCCGGCGGCGCTTGCAGACAGCTATCTGGCTATGGAGAAAATTATCAGCGCGACTGTGGTATCGGGTGCGGATGCGATTCACCCGGGCTATGGGCTTTTGTCGGAAAACAGCAGATTTGCAGAGCTGTGTGAAAAGTGTAATATCGTATTTATCGGACCGCCTTCCGGGATTATCTCCAGGCTGGGAAATAAGCAGGAAGCACGCATGACAATGAAGGGCGCCCATGTACCGGTGATTCCCGGAAGTGACAGTGCGGTTTATGATGCGGAAGCCGGGCTGGAAGCAGCCAGGGAAGCAGGATATCCGGTGATGATTAAAGCAGTGCTTGGCGGCGGCGGAAAGGGAATGCGGATGGCTGCGGATGAGGCCGAATTTGAAGCAAGTTTCTATGTTGCCCAAACCGAAGCAAAGAACGCTTTTGGAGATACAGCCATGTATGTGGAGCATTATCTCACACGTCCGCGGCATATCGAGGTTCAGATTCTGGCGGACAGCCACGGAAATGTGATTCATCTGGGAGAACGGGACTGTTCTATCCAGAGAAATCATCAGAAGATGATTGAAGAGGCGCCCTGCGGCGCATTGTCAGAGAAGCTCCGCAGAGAAATGGGAGAAACAGCTGTCCGGGCGGCAAAGGCGGCAGGCTATGTAGGCGCCGGAACGATTGAGTTTCTTTTAGAGAGAGACGGAAGATTTTATTTTATGGAAATGAATACCCGTATCCAGGTGGAGCATCCGGTTACGGAATGGATTACAGGGATTGATTTGATAAAGGAACAGATACGGATTGCAGCGGGAGCAAAGCTGTCCTATACGCAGGAGGAAGTGAAGATTGCAGGGCATTCCATCGAAGTCCGGATTAATGCGGAGAAACCGGAAGAAGGTTTTCGTCCATGTCCGGGGACGGTTACGGGGCTTCATCTTCCGGCTGGAAAAGGGGTGCGGGTTGATTCTGCTATTTATAGCGGTTATGCAATTCCGCCTTTTTATGATTCCATGATTGGAAAAATCAGTGTGTGGGCAAAGAGCAGGAAAGAAGCTATCCGAAAAATACAGAGTGCGCTGGGGGAAATGATTATAGAGGGTGTAGATACAAATATTGACTATCAGTACAGTATCTTAAATCATCCGGAATTTCTGGCAGGGAATGTGGATATCGGATTTCTTGAAAATATGCAGAGGTGATGGGAATGGATCTGGATCATGTATTTAAGAAAACAAATAAGAGATTTTTTACTGCGAGAGGAAAAAAACCGGAGGTGCCGGAAGGGCTGCTTTGTAAATGCAAAAAGTGCGGCGCGGTCATTGTGGCGGAGGATGTGCGCAGAGACTATTACGTGTGCCCAAAGTGCAGAGGATATTTCAAGGTAAAAGCTTATGAGCGTATTAAGCGCGTGGCAGATGAAGGCAGCTTCACGGAATGGGACAGGGAGTTTGCAGGCGGAAATCCAATGGAATTTCAGGGATACGAAGAAAAACTTGCGGCTGCAAGGCTGAAAACCAGGCTGAAAGAGGCGGTAGTAACCGGAAAATGCCGGATTGGCGGCACGGAAACGGCGCTCTGCGTCATGGACAGCAGGTTTCTTATGGCCAGCATGGGGAGCGCCGTAGGTGAGAAAATTACGAGAGCTGTAGAAAGAGCTGAAAAAGAAAGGCTTCCAATTATCATTTTCGCGTGTTCCGGAGGCGCCAGAATGCAGGAGGGCATCCATTCTCTGATGCAGATGGCAAAAACATCGGCAGCGCTGAAACGGCATAGTGATGCGGGGCTCTTGTATGTCACCGTATTGACAGACCCTACTGCGGGAGGCGTTACTGCCAGCTTTGCTATGCAGGGTGATATCATTTTGGCAGAGCCGGGGGCGCTGATTGGCTTTGCAGGCCCCAGGGTTATTGAACAGACGATAAGGCAGAAACTGCCGAAAGGGTTCCAGAGGTCAGAATTCCTTCTGGAACATGGATTTATAGACAGGATTGTAGAGCGGGATGAGCTAAGGGATGTACTTGGCAGCATTTTACGGATGCATAGAAAAGAGGAGCGTTCTTCATGTCTGGCGGCAGCAGATAAAAGCACGCCTGGCCGCGCGGCGAAAAAAGCATGCCGGCAGGGGGATGACGCCTGGGAATGTGTGCTGCTTTCAAGAGATAAAGACAGGCCGGCAGGAAGCGATTATATTGACAGGCTGTTTGACGGATTTTATGAATTTCATGGAGACAGATGTTTTGCGGATGATAAAGCAGTTATGGCGGGGCTTGCATATTTTCATGGAATTCCGGTGACGGTCATTGCCCAGGAAAAGGGAAAAAATACAAAGGACAATGTAGCACGCAATTTCGGAATGTGCTCGCCGGAAGGATATCGGAAAGCCCTGCGCCTGATGAAGCAGGCAGAGAAATTCGGAAGGCCGGTTATCTGCCTAATCGACACACCAGGGGCATTCTGCGGGCTGGAAGCCGAGCAGCGCGGACAGGGAGAGGCTATTGCCAGAAATATTTATGAGATGTCGGGGCTGAAAGTGCCAATCCTTTCGATTGTTATCGGAGAAGGCGGAAGCGGCGGCGCTTTGGCGCTTGCCGTGGCTAATGAAGTATGGATGTTAGAAAATTCTGTATATTCTATTTTGTCTCCTGAAGGTTTTGCAAGTATTTTGTGGAAAGACAGTAAGAGGGCGCAGCAGGCGGCAGAGGTAATGAAGCTGACAGCCCGCCACCTTCTGGAAGCAGGAATCGTAGAGCATGTCTTTGCAGAGCCGGAGGATTTTTCCAGAGAAAACCTGGAGGAAGTGACCGGCCAGATAGAATTGAAAATCCGGGAATTCCTGGACAGTTATGGCGCGATGGACGGGGAGGAACTGTGCAGTCAGAGGTATGGACGGTTTCGCAGGATGTAGAATGTATGGGAGAAGGAAAATGGAACCTTTAAAAATAGGCGATTTGATTTTGAAAAAACCGATTTTCCAGGGCGGGATGGGAATCGGCGTTAGTTTATCAGGGCTTGCCGGGGCGGTAGCAAAAGAAGGCGGCG
Source organism: Hominisplanchenecus murintestinalis (assembly GCA_004793585.1). Lineage (GTDB taxonomy): Bacteria > Bacillota > Clostridia > Lachnospirales > Lachnospiraceae > Hominisplanchenecus_A > Hominisplanchenecus_A murintestinalis. The sequence goes on from SRZB01000021.1 coordinate 12,237, forward strand.
CGGGCACGATTTCTGCGGCGCAGATTGGCTTTAGGGAAGAGGATTTTGACGAGAATCCCCTTCAGGCAAACCTGCGGGCTATGGGAAAGGAATTAAAAAAAGCGCGCGCTGCTGCGCCCGGAGGCGTTCTCGGATTTAATATTATGGCTGCGATGCGCCATTATAAAGAGTATGTCATACAGGCAGTAAAGCTTGGCGCGGACTTTATCGTATCGGGAGCAGGGCTTCCGTCAGAGCTTCCGGCTCTTACAGGGCGTCATCCCATCAAGCTTGCGCCCATTGTCTCAACGGAGAAATCGGCCAGGGTGATTCTTCAGTATTGGGCAAAAAAATACAGCCGTGTACCTGACTTTATTGTAATAGAAGGGCCAAAGGCAGGAGGGCATCTGGGATTTACCAAAGAACAGCTGGAGGGACTTAACGGAGACAGCTATAAAGCTGAAATCAGAAGAATGATAGAAAGGATCCGTCAGTATGAAGAACAGTTTAAGAAGAAAATCCCGGTAGTCCTGGGAGGGGGAATCAGCAGCAGGGAACTGTCCAGTCAGGCATTTGCCCTGGGGGCAGACGCCGTCCAGACGGCCAGTAAATTCGTTGTGACGAAAGAATGCGACGCCGCAGAGGCGTACAAAAAAGCCTATATAGATGCAAAGAAGGAAGATATCATCCTGGTAAAAAGCCCTGTCGGAATGCCGGGAAGAGCAGTCAGGAACCAATTTACAGAACGCGTTATGTACGGTGAGAATATCCCACCGAAAAAGTGCCGCCGCTGCCTGAAAAAGTGTAACCCGGCGGCGATTCCTTACTGTATTACCGAATCGCTCATCCGTGCGGTGAAGGGAGATACAGAAAACGGATTAATCTTCTGCGGCGCAGACGCATATAAATCAGACAGGATAGAAACTGTGGCAGAGGTTATCAATGGGCTGCTTCCATAAGGGCGGCAGGTATGTTATGATATACAGCAGAATATCCTTCGGAGGAACGCGCGGATGCCAAATTTATTTTCAAAGAATTATAATAAAAGGACAAGATTTACCAGAATGTGCATAGGTGAGGCCGTGTTTGCCCTTATGGACAAAAAGGCGTACAGTGCAATAAAGATTTCGGATATCGTAAAAAAGGCAGGCGTGTCCAGGATGACTTTTTATCATTATTATGAAAGCAAAGAGGATGCGCTGGCAGATTTTTTCCATGAGATTGTTGCCGGATATGTGAGAGAATGTATTTCCGGGAAAGGGAAGTACGGGAAGTTCCATGACATGGAAAGTATCATACATGCATTGAAATACTTTGACCAGTATGCCGGGTTTATTTTGAAGCTGGTTCATGCGAAGCTATATTATATTGTTATTGACGCCATGAACGAATATATGATGAATCGGATTCTGCCGCATTATAAGATTCCGGATTACGAGTTATATTTTTACGGAGGCGCGCTGCTCAATGTGTTCCTTATGTGGCAGGAGAAAGGAAAACAGGAATCTGCCGAAGAGATTGCCCGGATGATTGCCGCGGGTATAGCGCATTCCTGAGAGAAACGGGGCGGCGGTCAATAGGATATGATTGGAATATATGAAAAGGCCGCTGGAATGGACAGCGGTCTTTTCGCGTTTTTTGAGTTTCATAATTGCTTTGCTGTATTCTCTATTTTTTTCAAAAGGATATCTATATCAATAGGTTTTGTTAGGAAATCGTTCATACCGCTTGCCAGGGCGCGCTCTTTGTCTTCCTGAAATGTGTTGGCGGTGCATGCATAAATCATGACGGATTTAGCATCAGCCCGTTCCAGTTTTCGAATTTCCATGGATGCGGTACAGCCGTCCATGACAGGCATCTGCATATCCATCAGGATAATATCAAATTCACCTATTGCAGAGGCAGAGAACAGTTCCACAGCTTCTATGCCGTTTTTCGCAAGGGAGGTTTCGAAACCTTCCATTTCCAAAATCTCCAGCAGGATTTCAGCGTTTAGTTCGACATCTTCAGCGACCAGGACTTTTACGGGGCGATTACTTTCTTTATCTGCCGCCAGGGTATCGTCCTCGGAAGTATTTTCTTTCTCAAATTGTTTCTGGTGTTCCGGGATATCTTTTACAATGACAGAGGGAATCGTGACGGTAAAGGTACTTCCGACATGAAGTTCACTCTCTACAGTGATGTTGCCGCCCATGGCGTTTGTCAGCAGCTTGCTGATTGCCATTCCAAGCCCAGTTCCTTTCACTCCGTTTGTATTCCGGTTCCTTTCCTGGCTGAAAGGGTCAAAAATTTGAGAGATGTATTCTTTTGATATGCCGATTCCTGCGTCTTCGCACTGATAAATTGTGGTCACATGCATAGCGTCTGTTTTTTCCTGGGTTACGGAAAAACGGATATATTTGCCTTTCGGCGTAAACTTAGCGGCATTCCCTATAATGTTCATCAGAATCTGTTTGATACGGGTGGCATCACCCTCAATGTAAGGTTCTGTCAGTTTTTTTTCGACAATAAATTCCACACCGCGGTTTTTAATATTATCTGCCTGCATGGAAGAAATTTCATCAATCAGTACAGGCAGAGAGAGTGGTTCGTTTATAATATCAACTTTGCCGGCCTGAAGTTTGGACATATCCAGAACATCGTTTACCAGGGACAAAAGGTAATTTGCCGTGCTGTGAGATTTTCTCAGCCATTCTTTAATCTGCGGCTTCCGGGTGTCATCGTCGATATTTGCCAGGAGCAGGTGATTCATACCGATTAGACCGTTTAGAGGGGTACGTATTTCATGGCTCATGTTAGAAAGGAATTCCTTTTGGGATTTTGCTTTTTCCGATGCCCTTATGGTTTTCAGCTGATATCTCATCATGACCAGCAGCATGCCGATTACAGTCGCGATGCAGATTGCCATCATAACCATGCTCATAGTAACAAATGCCCTGGTCTGCTCCATGAAAACTTCTTCGTTTACAGACATAGTAAAATACAGATTTATTTCATTCCCAAATGGCATGAAATAAAATAATTCCCTATATTTTTCACCGTCATGCGCATGATAAAATCCGAAAGTTTCCAGGTTTTTAAGCCGCTGCCGGACTTCCTCATTTGAAAACTCAGAATCCCGGGATTCCGATAAATGTTTAAATAGGTTATTCCTCTTATTCAGGTAAATTTCCTTGTTAATATTTACGATATAGTCGCCGTTCATATCAATAAGGGCGCTGTGCCCGCGGGCTTCACCATTCTTGATAAAACTGTCAATAACCATATTATCACGGATAGATGAGATGTCGCTGATTCCAATCAAAGCTGACATTTTCTTTCCGCCGATTTTGGAGTCTTTCAAACGGATGCCGTACAGGATGTTTTCTTTTTCACCGTCCGTATTCTGAATGTTGCCTTCGAACCGTGCGACAACCTTTTCCGTGTCATTTAGAAAATACGAAAGGAAATCCTGCGCTCCGTTTGCGGCGTGGTCACCGGGAATACAGGAGGCATACTTATCCGTATAAACGGCGCCGTCCTCTGCGATAAGATAGATATGTGAAAATCCGCTGGAAGCGCATTCCAGATTTAGACCTGTCTCAATATCCTGTGGGGTTTTGCAGTTATAGTAAAAAAAACGCTGATGGATTTTAGCTAAATTCTCCCAGCAGGTTTCAATGTATGTCTGGATAGCAGTTTTATCATGTTCAGCAATTTCACTGATTGAATGGATAATATTATCCGAAATTGTCTGATTTAGCTGTTTAGTATAAAAAAATGTGACGAAACAGACAATTGCCAATGTAGAAACTGTTAGCAGAAAATAAAAAGATTTACGTTTCTTTTCCACTTTTCATACCTCATGTCTGCTCTGTTTGAGCTGCTGATTAAGTTTATAGGAAGTCATCGTTTCCTGAACGAATGATATTTTAATACTATATCATTTTTCTTAAAAAGTCTATACTTATTTGTGGCTGTCGGTCATGTCGGGATGCTTTTAAATCCCGGTTTGGCAATTATAAAAAGAATCCGGGTTCTGCCAGAAAGCGGTTCCCGGATTTATAATTTCTAACATGGTAAATAGCGTCTTACCAGGGATGGAAATTTCCATTTGAATCGGTAGCGCCATCATCGCCTAAGGTATAGGTGACGCCGTTGCCGTCTGCCCAGTTCCCGTTGGAATCTTTTGTCAAACGGACGAAAGAACCGTCGCTGAGGTAAAGGTCTACGGCCTCTCCGGTATCTGTGCCGTTTACTCCAGTGGAGCTGCGGGCTTCCGGAGGATCATAGTAGTACAGGGTTCCTTCATTATCAAGTATGTCGTGTTCAAGAAAAGTATAGGTTTTTCCGTTCTCGTCTGCCCATTCTTCGTCGGAATTCAGAGAAACATGGATACGGTTTCCGGCCTCGTCGTAAAAATAGCGGTCTTTCTCATCAGAAGCGCTGTCGGAACCAGGCTCTGTGTCCGGCGCTTCCGTAGATGTTTCCGTTTGTTTTATGGTTTCCGTCTGTTTCTGGGTTTCTGTTACTGCCTGTGTTTCTGTCAGCTTTTCAGTAGCAGGCTGAATCTGGCTCTCGGCCTGGGTCCCGGCTGAAGTTTCATTTTCCGGGGCGGCTTTACAGCCATTAAGCATAGCTGTGCAGAGCAGGCTGGCGCATGTAAGTATGAAAAGTTTTTTATAATTTTTCATGTAGTATTCCTCCATTTCTGTTTGATGTCTGTACGCTCTTATTGTAGAGGATTCGACAAAATATGTCAATTATATTACACAATATTAATAAAATATTAAGCAACACATAAGAAGATAACAGAAAGCGTGAAAAAGCCGGCGAAGGCAAAACAGATGACATGATATTTGACAGATTCAAGGCAGTATATTAAAATAAGTAGAAAAAGCGGCAAAATGCAGCTTGCCAAAAGCTTACTTGCCTTGGAGGGTCATATGTTTAAAAAGATGAAAGAGTCAGTATCTGCGGAGAGGAGAAAACAGGGAAGTTCCGGGGAATATGAAGAGAAAGCAGACAGGGATAACAGGCTTTTTAAAAGATATGCGTTGATATCAAACGGTGCATATGCGTTGGCAGCCGTTCTTGTGGTGGGAAGCGCGATTATAAGAGTCGGCAGTGAAAGCATGCGGTTAATCGTCTGGGTAGCGCTTGGAATCGTGCTGGTGGGAATGATAGCTTCCGCTCTGGCAGGGAGCCATAATGGCAGTATGGAAAGCCGTTTTACGACAGGAGCCGGGACGGCGCGCGAGATAGAAAAAAAATATAAAGCACATTTGAAAGCCGAGAAGAAGCTTTTGGAAAAAGGGCTTCTGGAAGAGCCTGTGCTCACTCGGGAAATATCTGTAAAGGCAGAGCCGGTGTCTGCGCTGGAGGCAGGGAAACAAGAAGAACAGGCAGAAAAAGAGACAGTTTCCGACTGAAATTTTCGTGGAGAAAAACGGTTGCACCATTTTTCTAAATGTGTTAATATCTTTGTTGTGAAAACAGATGTATTCCAAGAGCGAACAAATGGGAGGTACTATGTTGAAAAAAAGCGAATACTTTGTGGTTAAGCAGAAGGCTGTCCCAGAAGTATTGCAGAAAGTAGTGGAGGCGAAAAGGCTTCTGGAATCTGAGAAGGCTGTTACGGTGCAAGAGGCAACAGAGCAGGCGGGTATCAGCAGAAGTTCATTTTATAAGTACAAGAATGACATTTTCCCGTTTCATGATAATGCGAGAGGGAAAAGTATTACCTTCGTGATTCAGATGAATGATGAGCCGGGGCTGCTTTCAGATGTTTTACATGTGGTTGCGGATTATAACGCCAACATTCTGACAATTCATCAGAGTATCCCGATTAACGGGGTGGCTTCTCTGACTCTGACGGTGGACATCCTGCCCACGACAGGGGACAGTTCGGATATGATTAAGGAAATTGAAGGAAAAGAAGGCGTTATGTATTTAAAAATACTGGCCAGGGAATGAAGGGGCCGAAAGAAAGGAAAGATTAGAGATGATACAGGTAGCAGTGTTAGGATATGGTACAGTAGGAAGCGGAGTTGTGGAGGTTATCAACACCAATAGCAGCAGCATCAACAAAAAGGCAGGCGAGGAAATCAACATCAAATATGTGCTTGACCTTCGGGATTTCCCGGGTGATCCGGTGCAGGAGAAAATCGTGCATGATTTTGATATTATTTTAAATGATCCGGAAATCCGGATTATTGCAGAAGTAATGGGCGGCGTAGAGCCGGCGTATACTTTTACGAAGAAAGCGCTGCTGGCAGGAAAGAGCGTGTGCACGTCAAATAAAGAACTCGTGGCAAGGCATGGCGCAGAGCTTCTCCAGATTGCCCGCGAGAATAACAGCAACTATCTGTTTGAGGCGAGCTGCGGCGGTGGTATTCCGATTATCCGGCCGCTGAATTCATCCCTCACCGCGGACGAGATTGACGAGATTACAGGAATCCTGAACGGCACCACAAACTATATTCTGACGGAGATGTTTGAAAAGGGGTCTGATTTTGCAGATGTATTGAAAGAAGCCCAGGATAAAGGATATGCAGAGAGAAATCCGGAGGCCGATGTGGAAGGTTATGATGCGTGCCGGAAAATCGCGATCCTGTCCTCCCTGGCATTTGGACGCCAGGTAAGTTTCGAAGATATTTATACAGAAGGCATCACGGGAATAACAGCGGCAGACATCAAATATGTGAAAGCAATGGGAAAGACTGTAAAACTGCTGGCATACAGCCGGAAAGTTGACGGTAACATCTATGCGATGGTAGCGCCGGAAATCGTGGGCGTAGATGATCCCCTGTACAGCGTAAACGGAGTTTTCAATGCAATTTTTGTTCATGGGAATGTGCTGGGAGATGCAATGTTCTATGGAAGCGGCGCGGGAAAATTGCCGACAGCCAGCGCAGTAGCAGCCGATATCGTGGATGAGGCAAGGCATTTGAATAAAAATATTATGTCCTTCTGGAGTCCTGAGAAACTGGAACTTGCGGATATCAGCAGTTCTGCGAAGAAATTTTTTGTACGCGTAAAGGGAAATCCGGAGACGGATTTAGAAAAAGTAAGGACAATATTTGGCATGGTTCAGCCTATTGTGCTGCCTGAGCAGGAGGGCGAGTTTGGATTTATCACAGATGTGATGTCAGAAGCGGCATACAAAGAGAAGGCAGAACAGTACGGAGAAGTTATTAACAGGATCCGTGTGAGATAAGCAGCAGGGATGGAGGCAGATAGATATGAAATATGTAGTAGTGCTGGGCGATGGCATGGCAGATGAACCCATCGAAAGCCTGGGGGGCAGGACGCCTTTGGAAGCGGCAGTGACCCCGGCGATGGATGTTTTGGCAGAAATGTCTGAGATTGGGCTGGTACATACGATTCCGGAGGGGATGAAGCCGGGGAGCGATACGGCAAACCTGTCTGTGATGGGATATGACCCGAAAAAGTATTATACGGGACGTTCTCCTCTGGAAGCATTAAGCATCGGCGTACCGATGAAAGATACCGACGTAGCAATCCGGTGTAACATCGTTACCCTTTCGGAAGAAGAGCCGTATGAGGAAAAGACGATTATAGATCACAGTTCCGGGGAAATCAGCACAGAGGAAGCGTCAGTGCTTCTGGAGGCGGTGAAAAAGGAGCTGGAAAATGAGACTTACAAGTTCTACACAGGAACAAGTTACCGTCACTGTCTGATATGGGACAGAGGGCAGGTAGCGGAACTTACCCCTCCGCATGACGTACTGGGCCAGACAATCGGGCAGTATCTTCCTATGGATGGGGTTTTGCGTGAGATGCAGAAAAGAAGCTATGAAATCCTGGCAAACCATCCGATTAACCGTGAGCGGAAAGCACAGGGGAAGAACCCGGCGAACAGCATTTGGTTTTGGGGACCGGGCACAAAGCCGATTTTAACCTCCTTTGAGGAGAAGAATCATAAAAAAGGCGTTATGATTTCAGCAGTGGATTTGCTCAAAGGAATTGCCGTAGGCGCAGGAATGGCAAATATTGAAGTAGAGGGCGCAAACGGCGGTCTGGATACGAATTATGAGGGGAAAGCGCAGGCGGCGGTGGACGCACTTGTAAAGCAGGGATATGATTTTGCATATATTCACGTAGAAGCTCCGGATGAAATGGGACACCAGGGAAGTATTGAGCGAAAAATAAAGGCGATTGAAAACCTGGACAGCCGGGTAATCCGTCCGGTAAAGGAAGGGCTTGACGCGTCGGGAGAAGATTACCGTCTTCTGATACTTCCCGATCATCCCACGCCGATCCGGGCGAGGACACATACAAGCGATCCGGTGCCGTATATTCTCTATGACAGCCGGAAGATACAGAAAAACACATGGAAATATAATGAGAGAGAAGCAAAAGCGAGCGGGAATTATGTTGCCGAAGGGCATAAGATGATGGATATTTTGTTTTCGTAAAAGAAACGTGCTGCAGGAAATTTAAATTTCCTGCAGCACGTTTCTGTAGAACAAGACGGACGTCATCTGCATGTATGGTATCAGCCAGAGCATGCCGATATAGCATGTGAGCAGAGAGAGGAGAATCAGGCCGAAAAAGCTAATCTGAAGATAGAAAAAGCGCACCCGGTTTCCTTTCATCAGCTGTCGGCTTTCGCGCATCAGCTGTATCACGCCTTTTTCCGGCGCATCAAGATATAAAAGCATAGCCAGTGCATAGTTCAGAGCCAGAATAATGGCAATAACGCAGCCGGTCAGAAGGACAAAAATACCAAGCGCAGACATGGCTATTACATGCATAAAGTTCGCTGCCAGTATGAGAAGAATCCCCGGAAGAACACATAAAAGCATCAGCAGGGCCATCAGAAGCATCAGCAGGATTACACGGTCAGGCTGGTTGGAAAAAGCGAAGCCCAGAGTTCCCAGGTGCGTTTCCTGTCCACGGCTGAAATTCAGGAACATTTTCAGATATCCCATGATGAGAAGACTGGACAGCAGTCCTACAATCAGGGAAGAGATGAAATACAGTGTCATGGAAACTGTGTTATTCAGAGGAAAAACCATATTCAGCGCAAGGGAAACTACAACAGAAATACCGCCGATAAGCAATCCGGCGCCAATAAACAGGCCATAGTGCCCAAGCAGCCGTTCCTTTGCCATGTATTTTAATTCAGAAGAAGATTTTTTCATGATATACACCTTGTCTTTCAGGATAAATTTAAGATTTCTCATGCAGATAAGTATAGCATAGCCAGAGGGGAAAAAGCAACTGCGGAAAGTCAAACCGCAATTTGAAAATTGAACTGTTAATACGTAAGGGAGAATTTTTATGAAGTATGCAGAAAAAGAAAGGCGGAGCCTCTATATTATAGGATGGCTGCTGCCTGGGATTGCGGCGGTATGCCTGCTGCTCTCAAAGGTGCTGGGAGTGGATTTGGGGCGCTTGGCGCTGCCCTGTATCTTTCACAGCGTTACAGGTCTATACTGCCCCGGGTGCGGGGGAACCAGGGCGCTGCGGCTGCTTTTGCATGGAGATATCCTGCAATCTTTGTATTATCATCCATTGGTGCTTTACGGTGCGGTGCTTTATGGGTGGTTTATGGTTTCCAACAGTGTGGAATATTTGAGCAGAGGAAAATACAAAATCGGAATGCGTTACCGTAAATGGTATGTAACAACAGGACTAATTCTTCTGATTCTGAATTTTTTGATAAAAAATGGGGCAATGCTCATTTGGCATTACCCCATGATAGAGTAGAGGGTTTATCACGGTTCAGATAAAACTGTTGCGGCAGTTTACAGGGTGTTTTCGAAATACTCCTGGTAATACTGATACTGCCGCTGGAATTCTCCATTGGATATGGTGGATGCAATCATGGCGATTGTCAGGAAAAGGGTGAGGCATAAACCGACGATGGAAAGGCTGAGGCCCGTTTTCGCCCGCCCCTGCATGGCTTTTCCTGTTTTTGAAAGAATAGCAAAGAGGATGCCCAGGCCGCCGAGAGGAATGCTGACGTAACAGCAGCAGCACAGTACCAGAGAAAGGATGCCAAGAACCAGGGACGCCGTGGCAAAAGTATTCGGCGGCTCTGGTTTTTGTTCTTCGAAATTCGGTTCATAGTGGTAAGTTCCGCGGTAATTATTTGTGGATGTATCATTATCGTCATAATGACAGTTGTATTTATCGTCCATAGAATCTCCTTTTTGCAAACCGTTCAGCCGTGTGGCGCAATCCATCGTTTTCAGAAACCGGGCTGAAGTTTGCCATGTATATTTTCCATAATAGCATAGACAAAGGAGAAACTCAAGTGATATACTGGGGAAGCAATTCTATTTTCGTAACAGTTCAGCCTTCGGCTTCACTGTTACGGAATCCAGCCCATTTAAAGTTTGCTTTCGCAAAGGGCTGGATTCTCTGGCTGAATTTACGCATTCTCACGGACTTTGCAGCAGGTGCAAAGTCCTGGGCTGAACTGTTGCCTATTTTCATTGAGGGCTGTACAGTAATGAGTTATCAAATAGAAATTTTTAGGTTATAAGGAGAAATCATGGATATTAATAAAGTACTCGCAAAGGAGCTTTCCGTTCAGTTCTGGCAGGTGGAAGCAGCAGTGAAACTGATTGACGAGGGCAATACGATCCCTTTTATTTCCCGATACCGTAAGGAGGCTACGGGAGCTTTGAATGATGAAGAGCTGCGCAAGCTGTTTGAACGTTTGAATTATCTGAGGAATTTGGAAGAGAAAAAGGCGCAGGTGATTGCCTCCATTGAGGAGCAGGAAAAAATGACAGAGGAGCTGCGCCGGCAGATTCTGGCGGCGGAGACTCTGGTTGTGGTAGAAGATTTGTACCGCCCATTCCGTCCGAAGCGCAGGACGAGGGCGATGATTGCGAGGGAAAAAGGGCTGGAGCCGCTGGCAAATCTTATCCGCCTCCAGATGATCAATCGTCCGGTGGAGGAAGAGGCGGAAGCTTTTTTATCAGAGGAAAAAGAAGTGCATACCCTGGAAGAAGCCGTGGCGGGGGCGAAAGACATTCTGGCGGAAGCTATTTCGGATGAGCCTTCCTACCGAATGAAAATTCGTAAAATGACGATGCAGGGCGGCAGGATTGTTTCAACGGCAAAGGATGCCGAGGCACAGTCCGTATATGAGATGTATTATGATTATGATGAAGCGATACAAAAAGCGGCAGGGCACCGGACGCTGGCGCTGAACCGAGGGGAGAAGGAAAAGTTTTTGACGGTGAAGGTGGAAGCGCCGCAGGATGATATTTTACAGTATCTTAGCCGCCAGGTGATTACGATGGACAATCCTTATACCTCTCCGATTTTGCAGGAGGTTGTGGAGGACAGCTATAAGCGGCTGATTGCCCCGGCGATTGAGAGGGAAATACGGAATGAACTGACGGAAAAAGCAGAGGAAGGAGCGATTGCAGTATTTGGAAAGAACCTGGAGCAGCTTCTGATGCAGCCGCCGATTGCAGGGCAGACAGTGCTTGGCTGGGATCCGGCGTTCCGCACGGGGTGTAAGCTGGCGGTGGTTGACCCCACAGGAAAGGTGTTGGACACAAAAGTAATTTATCCGACGGCGCCGACAAATGAGAAAAAAATCCGCGCTGCAAAGGAGACAGTAAAACAGCTTATCCAAAAATATGGAGTCAGCCTGATTTCCGTTGGGAACGGAACGGCGTCCAGGGAATCTGAACAGGTCATTGTAGAAATGCTTGGGGAGATTCGGGAGCCTGTGCAGTATGTGATTGTCAATGAAGCAGGGGCTTCAGTCTACTCTGCAAGTAAGCTGGCAACAGAAGAGTTTCCGGATTTCGATGTGGCGCAGCGGAGCGCAGTATCCATCGCGCGGCGTATTCAGGATCCTCTGGCGGAGCTGGTGAAGATTGATCCCAAGTCTATCGGCGTAGGCCAGTATCAGCATGATATGAACCAGAAGCGGCTGGGGGATACACTGGGCGGCGTGGTAGAGGACTGTGTAAATAAGGTAGGCGTGGATTTGAATACAGCTTCTGCGCCCTTAATGGAGTATGTGTCAGGAATATCGAAGGCAGTTGCAAAAAATATCGTGGCATACCGAGAGGAGAACGGCCGGTTTACAGAGCGGAAACAGCTTTTGAAAGTGGCAAAGCTGGGGCCGAAGGCATACGAACAGTGCGCCGGGTTTATGCGCATTCAGGGAGGCGGAAATCCTCTTGACGCTACCAGCGTCCATCCGGAGAGCTACGGCGCGGCAATGCTGCTGCTGGAAAAACTGGACTGCCGGACAGAGGATCTTACAGGCGGGAAACTTGCCGGGATTTCGAAAAAGGTAAAGGATTATAAAAAAATGGCGGAGACGCTGGGGATTGGTGAAATGACCCTGCGCGACATTGTGAAGGAGTTGGAGAAACCGGGGCGTGACCCCAGGGAGGATATGCCGAAGCCTATTTTGCGCAGCGACGTACTGGATATGAAGGACTTGGCTCCGGGTATGATGTTGAAGGGAACAGTACGCAATGTCATTGATTTTGGTGCGTTTGTAGATATCGGCGTCCATCAGGACGGATTAGTTCATATTTCTGAGCTTTCTGCAAAGAAATTTGTGAAACACCCTCTGGAGGTCGTGAGCGTCGGGGATATCGTGGATGTGAAAGTGCTGAGCGTGGATTTGAAGAAAAAGAGGATAGCGCTGACAATGAAACTGTAAAGCGCTGCCTGCACACCCCGGTATGTTTTGCAGGGCATTCTGTGTTACCATGAGCAGTAACGTTATGCGAATCCTACCGAATTTTGCGAAAGAATTTACTTGCATATTATTTTGGCTATATTATAATGGATAAGGACTTAAATACAATGGTGAAAGATATGAACTATACAGAAGCAGTGGAATATATTTTAAGCGTTCCGAAGTTTACAAAGAAGAATAAAATGGAAAATACCGTAGAACTGATGGAACGCCTGGGGCGGCCGGAGCGGGACCTGAAGGTAATCCATGTGGCGGGGACGAACGGCAAAGGATCTGTATGCGCGTTTCTTTCTACGATGCTGGTATGGGGGAGAAAAAGGACGGGGCTGTTTACGTCGCCGCATCTGGTGAAAATCAATGAGCGTTTTCAGATTGACAACGTTCCAGTGGAAGATGGGGATTTCTTAAAGGCATATCTCAAGGTTCAGAAAGCAGTAGAAGCTATGCAGAAAGACGGTTTTGCCCATCCTACTTATTTTGAGCTGCTGTTTGCAATGGCAATGGTAATTTTTAAAGAAAAGCAGGTGGAATATGCCGTGATAGAGACGGGGCTTGGAGGGCGTCTTGACGCCACGAACATGGTGGAGAAACCGATTGCCACGGTGATTACATCCATCAGCCTTGACCACACGGAAATCCTGGGAGAAACTATAGAAGAAATCGCGTTTGAGAAAGCAGGAATCATAAAACCTCATGTACCTGTTATCTATGACGGGCACTGCAAGGAGGCAGAAAAGGTAATTCTTGCCAGGGCAGAAGCGCTGGATGCACCGATCAGTGCTCTTCATGAGGAAATGTATGAAATTTTAGGGAACACGGAGAAAAGCATTGATTTTTGGCTGGATAATGGGTATAGTGTACATACGCGGGTGACGGTTCCGTATCTGGCGCATTATCAGGTTATCAACAGTGCGTTGGCGCTGCTGGCGATGGAGGTTATCGATAGCGGGATTCCTATGGAAACATGTGTACGGGCAGTGAAGGAGACGGCATGGCAGGGACGTATGGAAACGGTGATGCCCGGCGTAGTATTTGACGGTGCGCACAATGCAGACGGGGTACGCGAGTTTGTACGGACAGTATGCCGTGTCCGGAAAGACAGGCCCGTGACACTGCTGTTTTCGGCAGTACTGGAAAAGGATTACGAAAAAATGATAGAAACCATCTGCGCACAGACGGAATTTGCCCATGTGGTAGTGACGGAAATCGCCGGGGAGCGGAATGTTCCGGCAGAGAGGCTGGCAGAGGTATTCCGCAGGTATGTAAAAGCGCCGGTAGAAGCTGTTCCACAGGTTAAGGACGCGTTTCGAAGAGCGCTGGAGGAGAAGCGGGACAGTATGTTGTTTTGCGTCGGCTCCCTGTATCTGGTAGGGGAGTTGAAAGGCTTGCTGGCAAAAGGGCTGTGAAGAAGGGGCGGCAGTTGGTTTTAGGAGGGGACAGATGATTAATTATGAAGAGGAGTTAAAGAAATTCCATCCGAGCCTGGATGTAAATGAGGCAGAGGATGCCATTTATAACAGGGACTTGACAGATGTGACGGATATTTTGCGGGAATTGATAATGGACGAAAAGAAAAAGGGCAAGAATTTCAAATAAGGGGTAAATATGAATTGTATTTTCTGCGGGACTCCGCTTTCGGAGCATGATTACTGTAAGGGCTGCGGGGCAGATACCACACTGCTGAAAAGGATTGCCAGGATTTCCAACCTGCTGTATAACCAGGGGCTGGAGAAGGCGATGGTGCGGGATTTGTCGGGGGCTATCGTATGCCTGAAGAGGAGCCTGAAATTTAATAAAGACAATATAGATGCGAGAAACCTGCTGGGGCTTGTTTACTATGAAACAGGAGAAGTAGTTTCCGCGCTGAGTGAATGGGTTATCAGCAAAAACAAGAGCACGCAGAATAATCTGGCGGATGTTTACATAGACAAGCTCCAGTCTAATAAGAATAAACTGGATTTGATTAACCAGACAATAAAGAAGTACAACCAGGCTTTACTGTACTGCCGGCAGGACAATGAGGACATGGCGGTTATCCAGCTTAAGAAGGTACTGAACCAGAACCCTCAGCTTATCAAAGCGTATAACCTGCTGGCGCTTCTGCATCTGAAACGGCAGGAGTATGAGAAGGCGAGGAAGCTGTTAAAGCGGGCGGCATACATTGACGCTACGAACACTACGACTCTGCGCTATCTGCAGGAAGTGGAGGCGGCTACCGGAATCAGCACCAGCCTGGATATGAAACGGAAGAAAAAGTATGCTAAGGAAAAAGTAAATAAACTGACGGGTACGACTACCTATATGAGCGGGAATGAGATGATTATTCAGCCCACGACTTTTCGGGACAGCTCGGCGGTGGCTACGTTTATTAATATTTTCCTGGGCGTTCTCTTGGGAGGGGCAGTGGTATGGTTTCTGGTAGTGCCGGGAACCAGGCAGAGCATTAATGCGTCTGCGAATAAGCAGGTAACGGATGCGAACTCGAAAATGGCGTCTGAGGCTTCCAAAGTACAGGGGCTGGAGGATGAAATTTCAGATTACCAGGCGAAGGTAGATGCAGCGAACCAGACAATGGAGGAAGCCAATGCGAAGGCGGAATCTTATGAGGAACTGCTGGCAGCGGCAGACTTGTATATATCGAATCCGAACAACCAGGCGCAGGCGGCCGAAGCGCTGGGCGAGATTAAAGCCGAAAGCCTGAGCGGGGCGGCGCAGGATTTGTATGACCATATGATGGAAGCCATCAGTGATTATGTATATAATGATGCGATCAATGCGGCAAATACGGCGTATACCAACAAGAATTATCAGGAAGCGATTGAGCAGTATGAGAAAGCGCTGGAAGCAAAGCCGGGAGATGAATGGGCGCTGCTTTATCTGGGGCATGCTTATTATGCAGTGCAGGATACGGCAAATGCAGACGATGTGTTTAATGAACTGATTCAGAAATATCCGGCAAGGGAAGCAGAAGTGCGTCCGTATATCAGCGGAACATCATCGGGCGGTACGAGGCGGAACGGAGATGATAGCCAGGATACAGTCGGCGGAGACAATGCAGGAGATGAAATCGGTCAGGGTACGGGCAGCGGAAACGGCGCAGGAGATGAAGGTGGCCAGGGCACAGGCAGTGGAAACGGTGAAGAAGATGAAGGCGGCCAGGGCACGGGCAGCGGAGACAATGCAGGGGATGAAGACAGCCGGGAGCCGGGCAGCAGCGGGGATATAGACCGTACAGGCGGCGGGCGCCTGGGATTTGTAGAGTAATATACGGCAGAGAAACCTCCGGGAAGGGGCGTATGCGGGGCATACGTCTCTTTTTGCCTTATCAGGAAGCGATAGGTCTGTTTTCTGTAAAGCAAAAATTTTCCAGGCAGGCATCTAAGTATTTTTTGACTGATTTGAATGAGGGCCGGCGGCAGCATAAATATCGGCATGAGGGGAGATTTGTATGGAGAAATGTGTGGAAGTATCAGGTACTACGCTGGTGATTAAAGTTCCCAGAGAACTGGATCATCACAGTGCGGAGTATCTTCGTGGGGAAGCGGACAGGATTCTTGGGGAAAAGAGCATCCGCAGCATTGTTTTTGATTTTGAAAAGACAAGCTTTATGGACAGCTCAGGAATCGGGCTGATTATGGGGCGGTATAAAAATATTCGGTTTACCGGGGGAAAGGTGACTGCAATCCGGGCAAATGAACAGATCCGCAGGATACTGACCCTCTCAGGAATGCACAAAGTCATAGAAATTTATGAGGGAGAGCCGGAAGTATTGGAGAGGGGGCAAAGAAGATGAGCAGCGCGAATGAAATGAAGCTGGAGTTTGACAGCCGTTCCTGCAATGAGGGTTTTGCCCGCGTGGCGGTGGCGGCATTTATGACACAGATGAACCCGACGCTGGAAGAAGTGGCTGATGTAAAAACCGCGCTGTCCGAAGCAGTGACGAATTCTATCGTTCACGGCTATGAAGGAGAAGTGCAGAAGATTATTGTAGAATGCCGGATTGAGGGGAAAGAGCTTCGGGTTACAGTGATTGATAAAGGCTGCGGGATTGAAGACGTGGCGCAGGCCATGGAGCCGATGTTTACCACAAAGCCTGATGCGGAGCGTTCCGGTATGGGGTTTGTGTTTATGGAAGCGTTCATGGATGAGGTGCGGGTAGAGTCTGTACCGGGAAAGGGAACGTGCGTATTTATGAGAAAGAAAGTCGGGCAGCCGGCAGATGAATTTAACCAGTGAAAGGACGGGCCAATGGAACATACCCTTGCGTTAATCGAAAAAGCACACGGAGGGGATAAAGAGGCGAGAGAAACACTGGTAGAAGAAAATATGGGTCTGGTATATACGATTGTGCGGCGCTTTGCAGGACGGGGCCATGAGATGGAGGATTTAATCCAGATAGGCAGTATCGGGCTGATTAAGGCGATTGATAAATTTAATTCTGCGTTTGATGTAAAGTTTTCCACTTATGCAGTTCCCATGATAGCCGGAGAAATCAAGCGTTTCCTGCGGGATGACGGGATGATAAAGGTGAGCCGGAGCCTGAAAGAGACTGCGGGAAAAGCATATATGGTAAAAGAGGCTCTGGAGAAAAAGTATGGACGTGAGCCAAGCCTGGAAGAGATTTCGGAGGAGATTGGGGCATCCAGGGAGGATATTGTGCTGGCGATGGAATCAGCGGCGGAGGTAGAATCTCTCCATAAAACGATATACCAGGGGGACGGAAATGCAATTTCTTTGATGGACAAGCTGGAAGAACAGGGAAACCCGAATGAGGAATTATTGAATCATATGGTGTTGAACGATGTTATACAGACGCTTCATGAGGAGGAGCGGATGCTGATCAGGCTGCGTTACTTTGAGGATAAGACGCAGATGGAAGTAGCGAGAGCGCTTGGAATGTCCCAGGTGCAGGTATCGCGGTATGAAAAGAAGATATTAAAAAAAATGCGGGGAAGGATTTCATGACTTCCCCGCATTTTTTGGGGAAAATAGGGAATAATGGTTATTGTGAACAGAGTGAACAGTAAACGGATGATGATAAAAAGAAAGATGGAGGGATGTATCATGAGAAAAAGGAAGATGGTTACCTGCCTGACAGTGTTGGCACTTGTGGCAGTTCTGGCAGGGATTTTCTATTATATTTCCTATGTAAATAACAGTTCTTCTGAGAAACGGGGAACTTTGGTGCGTGCATTCACGCAGAAAGTGGATGAGTGCTGCATATGACAAATGATACCTTATATTTAAAAATTGACCAGAATGTACAGGTACACGATACGCATATAACCCTGGGGGATATCGCACAGCTCACTTGCAGTAACAAGGAGATAGAGAACAGGGTGAAAACCGTGAAAGTAAAAGAAGCTGCCAATGGGAAACCGGGGCGCCATGCGATGTCAGTCATGGAGTTGATAGAGGCTGTACAGAAAGAATTTCCAAGCCTTGAAGTCAATAATATCGGGGAAGCGGATTTTATCATAACATATGAGAATCCGAAGCAGCCGAAAGAAGCAGTCAGCTGGTTAAAGACCGTGTGTGTATGTTTTCTGGCGTTTTTCGGAGCGGCGTTTACCATTATGACTTTTAATAATGATGTAGATATCCCTAAGCTGTTTGGACAGCTTTATATGCAGTTTACAGGGCGGCAGTCAGATGGGTTTACGATCCTGGAGCTTACTTACTCTATCGGTGTGGGAATTGGTATTTTGTTGTTTTTTAATCATTTTGCCGGAAAAAAGATTACAGCCGACCCTACGCCTATGGAAGTGGAAATGCGTCTGTATGAGGATGACATTAACAATACGCTGATTGAATCAAGCAGCCGGAGTCCGAAGAAAAAAGGAAAAGCCGGGGCGAAATCATAAACACGAGGAGGCATAGGGGTATGGCGATGCAGGTTTTACTGGGGGTTATCGGGCTAAGCAGTGGGTTTATTGTAGCGGGCGGAGTGATTGCGCTTATTGTTGGCCTGGGTATTATTACCCGGTATGCGGGGATTACCCACACGGGGCAGAAGGTGTGGCTGTACGAGGACGCGGTACTGCTGGGCGGGCTGGCAGGGAATATTTTGACAGTTTACCGGGTCAACGCAGGTCTGGGAAGCGTAGGTCTGGCTGTTATGGGACTGTTCTGTGGTATTTTCGTGGGAAGCTGGATTCTGGCCCTGGCTGAGATTGTAAATATTTTCCCGGTATTTTCCAGGCGCCTGGGACTGACAAAAGGAATGAGCATCCTGGTGCTTGCAGTGGCGGTCGGAAAGGTAACCGGGAGCCTGCTGCATTTCTATATGCGCTGGTAGCAGGGTATCTTATAGAAGAGAAAGGAATAGTAAGATATGGCAGATGTATTAAAAGAACAAAAAAACCAGAAGTATAATGAATATGTCAAACAGGTAACACCTACTCACAGCCTGCCGGCAAATATGGCGAAAGCATTTTTGATGGGAGGGATAATCTGCATTATTGGGCAGTTTATTCTGAATGTATGCGGGAATCTGGGGCTGGATAAAGATGCCGCGGGAAGCTGGTGTTCTCTGGTTTTGATTTTGCTGAGCGTCATATTGACAGGGTTTGGAATTTATCCAAAGCTGGCGAAGTTTGGAGGGGCAGGGACATTAGTTCCGATTACCGGGTTTGCGAACTCTGTGGCAGCTTCGGCTATTGAGTTTCAGAAAGAGGGCCAGGTATTTGGAATTGGCTGCAAGATTTTTACTATAGCGGGACCGGTTATCCTGTATGGGATTTTTTCAAGCTGGGCGCTGGGGCTGGGGTATTGGGCTGGAAAAATGGCTGGAATTTTCTGAAAATCAATAAAATTTTTTAGATAGTACACAGAGTATGTGCGGAGAGGAGATTTATGGAAAGTAAATGGAATATTGGAGAAGGCGGGGATATGCCAATTGGGTTCGGGTTGTCATTGGCTGCAAATCACAAATCAATGGAGGCATTTGCAGGGATGACGGATGAAGAAAAATACAGAACCGTGGAACAGAGCCGCCAGATGCATACCCGAGAGGATATGGAACGTTTTGTGGATAGCCTGGGTGGTAAATAGGGGGAATCGTATAGCAGTTCAGTTGAGAAATGAACTGCTATACGATAACGAGGCCACATTGAAGATATTACTTTTAAAGTTGAAAACTGTGTGGTATACTTAAAGAAAAATATAGGAGGGAAACTATGAAGAGAAGGTCTAAACGGGTAGTTCCGTTGGTTTTGACTGTATGTCTGGGAATCAGCGGCGTGCTGCCTCACGCGGGGGGCATGCAGGCGAAAGCGGCAGCCAGCCTGGAGGATGGGCTGGTAGGATATTGGAACTTTGACGGCGATACGGATGAGGCGCGGTTACAGAACCGGGCGTCCGGCTCCAATATTGCAGCAGAAAAGTCGGGAAGCGGCGTGACGCTGAAAAGCGGGGACGGTATAGACGGAGGAAGCGCTTATTTCGGCAAAGCTGCGAATTCTTATATTAAGTTAAATCTGAGAGCGGCAGAAGCGGGCTTGAACGCTTCCACAGATGATTTTACATTTTCTGCCTGGGTGAAATATGACAGTGACGCTTTAAATGGTGATAAGATTAACCTTTTTCAGCAAACGGCAGATGTATCCAATACAGGGGCAGACGGACGGACGATTCTTTATCTGAACACAGGAAAAAAATATGGTACTTTTCTGACAGGGGCGGATGCGGTATGTGACGGCGCTACAGTTGCCATGAACAATTGGCATCACATAGCGGTTACTTATGAGCATACGGCAAAGAAGATGCAGTTCTATGTGAACGGAAGCTTTGTGACAGAGAGTACGCTTGCCGGGACGGCTGTAAATACAGCAACAGATATTCTGGTGGGTATTCATAAAAATATGAATGCCGTGGGAGCAATTAAGGGATATGTAGATGAGCTGCGCTACTATAATAAAGTGGTGAATGCAGACACAGTGAAAGCAATATATGATGAATTTGGGCTGGCAGAGGGCCTGCGTGCATTGATTGAGGAGGCAGAGGGCCTGCTTGAGAGCGGAAATGCTTCAGAGGAAGCGACGGCAGATATGCAGGCAGCGATAAATGCAGCAAGGGAATTATTAAACGGAGGAACGGCGTCAAAGGAACAGCTTGAGGAGAAAATACAGCAGCTTCAGGCAGCCGTGGAGGCGTATCAGAGAGCGTCCGTGGTTACGATAGCCGTGGACACAACGGATGTAGTGCGTGAGATTCCGTCTGCTATGTTTGGAATTAACCACCGTTATCATAAAGACGGATATGGGAGCTGGGATACAAGCACGCATTCCATTGCGGACGCATTTAACGCGCTTTCTAAAGAAGCAAAATTCGGTTCCGTGCGCTATCCGGGAGGTACGGTGTCCAATCTTTTTACATGGAAAGATGCCATTGGACCTCTGGAGGAGAGAAATCCTACGATTGCAGGAAATAACTTTTACTCTGCGGCAGGGGAAACGCCGGTAGCTCCTGCTTTTGGAGTGGATGAAGCGATGAAATGGATTTATGACGATTTAGGCTCAGAGGCAATCTTTGTCTATGGTCTGGGGCGGGGAAATCCCCAGGATGCAGCGGACCTGGTAGAATATCTGAATGCACCCAATGACGGAAGCAATCCGGGCGGCGGCGTGGACTGGGCGGCGGTACGTGCACAGAATGGGCATGAAGAGCCTTATGGAGTCGTTCGCTTTGAGATGGGAAATGAGTTCAGCGATGTGGGGCAGGATTACTGGATGTCAGGGAAAGGAAGTTTGAGTGCAGTAGACGCTTACATAGACGGCGGAATCATGACTTATACAGAAGGACCGCCATCTTACTATCAAAATAAGACGAACGTAGCAAAGAAAGCAGACTGGCGGGCTGCCGCGTCAAACAGTGACGGAAATCCAAATGAGGAACGCTATGTGTACTGGGTTCCTGTTGTGGAGGACAGCGCTACGGTATCTGTGGCGGGGACGGCATGGAGAATCGTAGATTCCCTGGAAGAGCAGGGGGCGGAAAATGTGTGTACCTTTGATTACGAAACGGGAAAGATTACATTTGGTGATGGCACGAACGGAAATATCCCGGCAGCGGGGGCAAAGATTACATGTACATACCAGTCGCAGCAGGCGGGATTTGTGGATTACTATGACGCTATGAAAGCGGTGGCAGATGAGATTGGAATGGACATCGAGATTTATTCCGGCATTGTAGACAGGGATCAGAAGAGTTTTATAACAAAAATGAATCAGAAGGGATACAACGATAAATATGACGGCGTGATTATCCATCCATATAGCAGTTTTTCAAGTGCAGCTCAATATGAAGATTCTCTGGTAACTGCAAAGCAGAAGACAGACTATGTAGCGTCTCATAAGGATGCTATGATGGAGGCTACAGGCGATAACAGTAAAAAGGTAGCGATTTCGGAATTTGGCATTAATACGCAAAGCAATTATGTTACTTCCCTGGGAACGGCAATTTATATCGCAAACCATATGGTTGACGGTGTAAATGCCGGGGCAGCGTACCAGAATAAGCATTGCCTGGTGGACTTCACAGTGGGAGATAACCTCGGGGCATGGCATCAGTGCGTCATCCAGTGCCATAATTCAGAAGATGGATACAAATATGTAGCGACCCCATCTTTGCATTTGTTTTCTCTTTTCAACAATATGACAGGGAATGTACAGGTGAATCAGGAAATCAGCGGAAACGGGGACTACTGTGGCAGCAACAATAGTATAGTCAAAAATGTGAATATTTATTCTACTAAAGATGAAAAGGGCAATACTTATGTACTGTGTATCAACAATAAGAAATCAGATACTTCCTTTGTAAGTATATCTGTGGATGACAGAGATTTGACGGGGGAAGAAATCACAGTATGGGAGTTAGGTTCTGAAAATGTAGATGACATGAATACGCTGGCTGAGCCGGATAAAGTAACAGTGCAGAAAACCAGTGTGACGGGGAATGGGACAGCGCTGGCGTATACGCTTCCTGCGCATTCGGTTACCAGCTTTAAGATTCCACAGGAAAAAGTAGCCGTTACGGTGTCTGCCACAGAAGGAGGAAGCGCCAGCGGGAGCGTAAGTAAGGTGGAAATCGGAAGTGAAGTAACAGTTACGGCGGTGCCGGAGAAAGATTATGAGTTTACCGGATGGTATAAGGGAGAAACGAAAGTATCTGAAGATGCGGCTTATACATTCACTGTCACGGAAGCAGTGGAATTGACGGCAAGATTTAAGAAAAAACCGGCGCCGGGTGATCCGAAGCCAGATGATCCCAAACCGCCGGTGCCGGGTGATCCGAAGCCAGATGATCCCAAACCGCCGGTGCCGGGTAATCCGAAACCATCCGTTCCGAAACAGGGAACTTCCATTCCTTCCGGAGCGGTAGAGTGTAAAGTTACACGGTCTGATGAAAAAGGCGGAACAGTGACGGTATCTAAGGCTGCAAAAGGAAAATCAGTGAAATCGCTTAATATCCCGGATACCATTAAATGGGAGGGGTATACCTTCAGGATAACGGAAATAGCAGCAAAGGCTTTCCGGAATAATAAAAAAATTACTTCCGTCAATATAGGGGCAAATATCACCAAAATCGGAGCACAGGCATTCTTTAAATGCAGCAAGCTTAAGAAGATTGTCTTTAAAGGCAAGAAGGCGCCGAAAGTTTCTTCAAAAGCATTTAAGGGAATAGCGAAAAACTGTAAAGTATATGTTACAAAGAAAATGCCGAAAAAACAGGTGAAGATTTTGCAGACGAGGCTTAAGAAAGCCGGAGTTAAGAGCAAAGTAAAATATAAGAAATAAATTGACAATGCGGTGCAAAACAGATAAGATAAGTAAGGTATATCACAGCGGTGAGGCACCGCATGTATAAAAGTGTAAGGAGGAAATTTCTATGTATTCACTGGAGGAAGTGCGGGCAGTCGATCCGGAAATCGCTGATTCAATTGTCCGGGAGGAAGAACGCCAGAATAGCCATATTGAACTGATTGCTTCAGAAAACTGGGTGACAAAAGCTGTCATGGCAGCTATGGGAAGTCCGTTGACGAATAAATACGCAGAGGGGTATCCGGGAAAACGTTATTATGGAGGATGCCAGTGCGTAGATGAAGTAGAGAATCTGGCTATGGAGAGGGCAAAGAAGATTTTTGGCTGTACTTATGCGAATGTCCAGCCTCATTCAGGCGCACAGGCAAATATGGCAGTATTTTTGGCAATGCTTGAAGCAGGAGACACAGTTATGGGCATGAATCTGGCTCATGGCGGGCATCTGACGCATGGAAGCCCTGCAAACTTCTCAGGTATCTATTTCAACATCGTGCCGTATGGCGTAAATGATGATGGTGTGATTGATTATGACAAAGTAAGGGAAATCGCTCTGGAATGTAAACCGAAACTGATTGTAGCAGGCGCCAGTGCATATGCACGTACCATTGATTTCAAGAAGTTCAGGGAAATTGCAGACGAAGCAGGCGCTTACCTGATGGTAGATATGGCGCATATCGCAGGACTGGTAGCTGTCGGGCTGCATCCAAGCCCTATTCCTTATGCGGACGTGACAACAACGACCACGCATAAGACGCTGCGAGGCCCGAGGGGAGGAATGATTCTTTCCAGTGAAGAGACAGCAAAGAAATTTAACTTTAATAAAGCAGTATTCCCAGGCGTGCAGGGCGGTCCGCTGATGCATGTTATTGCAGCAAAAGCCGTATGTTTCAAGGAAGTGCTTTCTGACGAGTATAAAGTATATCAGCAGAACATCGTGAAAAATGCACAAGCGCTCTGTAAAGGGCTGATGAGCCGCGGTATTAAAATCGTTTCCGGCGGAACGGACAATCATCTGATGCTGGTAGATTTGGTAGATGCCGGAAGGACAGGAAAAGAAGTAGAGAATCTTCTGGACAGTGTGAATATTACATGTAATAAAAACACGATCCCGAATGACCCGAAATCAGCATTCGTGACCAGCGGCGTCCGCTTGGGAACCCCGGCGGTTACTGCGAGGGGCATGAAAGAAGAAGATATGGATGTTATCGCAGAGGCTATCGCCCTGATGATAAAAGACCCGGAGGCAAGCCAGGAGAAAGCGAAAGAGCTGGTTGCAGGGCTGACTGCAAAGTATCCGTTAATTTAAAGTATAAAAAATCTGCCCTTACTGAAAGGGCAGATTCAGACTGTAGACAAAGTCCCGGCGAAAACCGGGCTTTTCTATATTTATAGTAGATTTATATTGCTTGTGGATCAGGCGTGGATTGGATATAAAGAAGCAGCAGTTTCCGGTATGTCAGATGATGTTTCTAAATTGAAAATATTTGAGTTTGATCATCGAATGCAAACATACTGTAGGCTTCTGGGGTATAAAAGCATCCGGCAACTTGCAGAAGGCAGCACAAAAGGGAGATGTAGAAATGGAAAAGATGAAAATGGAAACTATTGATATAGTTTCACATAATGTCGCTCAGCTGGGAAAGTTATTTCCTAACTGTGTTTCTGAAATAATAGATTCAAATGGAAGTTGTAAGCTTGCAGTTAATATGGAAGTTCTGCAGCAAATGTTAACGGATACAGTGTTGCCGGGAGATGAATCTTATGAGTTTTCATGGGTCGGAAAGAAAGCTGCAATTGCGGAGGCTCATAAGATTATTAGAAAAACACTGAGACCGGATATTCCTGAAAGTAGAGATTGGGATATTACTGAAAATCTGTATATAGAAGGAGACAATTTAGAGGCATTAAAATTGCTTCAAGAAAGTTATTTGGCGGCTGTTAAACTCATTTATATTGATCCGCCATATAATACAGGTCATGATTTTGTATATCCGGATTCATTTATAATGGATAATGAAGAATACGCGAACGGAACTGGGTATTTTGACGAAGACGGAAACGTTAATTTTTGCAGAGAGAATAGTGAAACCGCCGGAAAATATCATTCTGACTGGTGTTCAATGATTTATTCAAGACTTATGCTTGCAAGAAATTTGCTTACAGAGGATGGTTTGATTCTTATCAATATGGACGAGAACGAGATAAGCAATTTGCAGAAAATATGTGCTGAGGTATTTGGCGAAGCAAATGATTTGGGAACCATTGTTTGGGACAAGAGGAATCCTAAGGGTGATGCAAGGGGGGTTTCGTATCAGCACGAATATATAGTTGTTTATGCAAAGAATAAGGCAGCGTTTACTGAAAAATGTAAAATGCGGAGACCTAAGAAAAATGCTGAAACAATAATAAAAAAAGCGATACAGATTTTTTCTAAATTAGGAAGCAGCTATACACTGGATGATGCTAATGCTGAATTTTCAGCATGGATGAGAATACAGAATGATTTTAGCGGAGGTGAGAAGGCATATAACAAGATTGATGAAAATGGAGATGTGTATCGTCCTGTTTCGATGGCATGGCCTAATAAAAAGAAAGCTCCGGATGATTACTTTATTCCATTGATTCATCCTATTACTAACAAGCCTTGTCCTGTACCGGACAGAGGCTGGAGAAATCCTTCTGCAACCATGAAAAAGATGATGGAGGAAGGAAGAATACTATTTGGAAAGGATGAAACGACAATTCCAAATAGCAAATATTTGCTGAAGGATAATATGTATGAAAACATTCCTTCCCTTTTATATTATGGCGGTAGTGATACAGATATGCTTTCTCAAATGAAAATTCCTTTTGATACCCCTAAGGTGGTAAACATTTGCAAGGAACACATAAAATCCTTTACAAGTGAAGGCGATTTAATATTGGATTTTTTTTCAGGTTCAGCTACTTTGGCCCATGCAATTATGCAGGCAAATGCAGAAGATAATCTTAAAAGAAAATATATTATGGTTCAAATTCCAGAAACAATTGCGGACAACACTGAGGCATATCGTCAAGGATATAGGAATATCTGCCAGATAGGAAAAGACAGAATAAGAAGAGCCGGAGACCTTATAAAAAAAGAAACTGGCGCGGGTATTGATTATGGATTTAGAGTATTGAAAGTCGATGATACCAATATGAAGGATGTATATTATTCAGCTGAGGAATATTCGCAGAATCTATTGCCCATGTTGGAGTCAAATATAAAGGAAGATCGTACAGATTTAGACCTCTTGTTTGGTTGTCTGCTTGAATGGGGACTTCCTCTGTCACTGCCGTACAGCTCGGATAAAATGGACGGATGTACAGTGCATAATTATAACGATGGAGATCTTGTCGCATGCTTTGATGAAAATGTACCGGATAGTGTTATTAAGGCAATTGCCAAGATGCAGCCACTGCGTGCAGTATTCCGTGACAGTAGTTTTGCTAACAGCCCTTCCAAAATTAATGTTGGAGAAATCTTTAAGCTTATGACACCAGACACTACCGTAAAAGTTATCTAAGGGGGAAAAATCTATGAAGCTGCAATTCAAGCATCAGAAATTCCAGGCAGATGCTGCAAAAGCTGTCGTAGATGTTTTTGCAGGCCAGCCATACATGGCTCCTTCTTACATGATGGATAGGGGGAAGGTGACACAACAAGTTCTGTTTGACGAAGAGAATTATACGGGATGGGGAAATCAGCGTATTGTGCCGGAACTTAATAATCAGATGATCCTGGATAATATAAGAAAAATACAGAGAGAACATCAGATTGAGCCGTCTTCAAAGCTGGAAGGAACTTACAATCTGACTATCGAGATGGAAACCGGTGTTGGTAAGACTTATACCTACATCAAGACCATGTATGAGCTGAATAAACATTATGGATGGAGCAAGTTTATTGTCGTTGTTCCAAGTATTGCTATTCGGGAAGGTGTTTATAAATCATTCCAGATAACACAGGAGCATTTTGCAGAGAAATATGGAAAGAAGATTCGTTTCTTTATCTATAATTCTTCTCAGCTTACAGAGATTGACAGGTTTGCGTCTGATAATTCTATCAGTGTAATGATAATCAATTCTCAGGCATTTAATGCTAAGGGTAAGGATGCCAGAAGAATTTATATGAAGCTGGATGAGTTTCGTTCCAGAAGACCGATTGATATTATTGCAAAGACCAATCCGATTGTTATCATTGATGAGCCACAGTCGGTTGAAGGAAAGCAGACTAAGAAGAACTTGGAAGAATTCTCTTCGCTGATGACACTGCGTTATTCTGCTACCCACAAGAGCGACAGCATCTATAACATGGTATACCGTTTGGATGCGATGGAAGCTTACAATAAAAAGCTTGTAAAGAAGATTATGGTTAAGGGTATTCAAGAATCCGGAACAACTGCAACAGACAGCTATATATATATGGAAGGATTGAATCTTTCCAAGGCAGATCCGATGGCAACAATCCAGTTCCATATGAAAGGCACATCAGGCGTTAAGACAGTTTCCAAAAAGGTTGGAATCGGATTTGATTTATATGAAAATTCCGGAGAGATGGAAGAGTATAGAGATAATTTCATCGTCAAAGCAATTGACGGGCGTGATGATTCTATTGAGTTTGTAAATGGAATCAAAATCTGCGCCGGAGATGTGATTGGTAAGGTAGGTGAAGAACAGCTCAGAAGAATCCAGATCAGAGAGACAATTCTTTCTCACATTGAAAGAGAGCGTCAGCTTTTCTACAAGGGTATTAAAGTACTTTCCCTGTTCTTCATAGATGAAGTTGAACACTACAGAAAATATGACAATTCCGGAAATCCGGAGAATGGGATCTTTGTGGATATGTTTGAAGAAGAGTATGAGGATATCGTAAAGAATCTGCAGATTGAAATCTGTGAGGATGGCTATATCAAATACCTGCAGGCAATCAGTGCGAAGAAAACGCATGCAGGTTACTTCTCCATCGATAAGAAGGGAAGAATGATCAACAGTAAAGTCGGTCGTTCAGAGACTTCTTCTAATGATGTGGATGCATATGATTTGATTATGAAGAACAAAGAGCTTCTTCTGGATCGCAATCCGGGGAAATCTCCTGTAAGATTTATTTTTTCCCACTCAGCACTGAGAGAAGGATGGGATAATCCTAATGTATTCCAGATTTGTACATTGAAACAAAGCAGCAGCGATGTGCGCAAGCGTCAGGAAGTTGGCCGTGGTATGCGTCTTTGTGTAAATGAACACGGAGACCGTATGGATGAAAATGCACTTGGGAATGATGTTCATAACATCAATGTACTTACTGTTATCGCAAGTGAAAGCTATGATAAATTTGCAAAGAGTTTGCAGTCTGAAATTGCAGAGGCAGTCGGCAGCAGACCACGTCAGGTCACAGAGAGTATTTTTGAGAATGCAAAAGTGCATGATAAGGGCGGTAATGAAGAGACCATTGATTCTGCTATGGCAAGAAGATTAATTCATTGCATGATAAAGATGGATTATATCGATGAAAATAATGCTCTGACAGAGAAGTTCTACGAGGATAAGGCGAACGGAGAAGTAAAATTTGGGGATGATATGGAACAGTACAAGCCGGATATTCTGGTAATTTTAGACAGTATCTATGATGATAAAAAGATGGCTCCTGAAAATGCACGAAGCAATAATGTAGAGCTTAAGGTTGATACTGATAAGCTTGCGATGTCGGAATTCCAGGCATTGTGGGGCAAAATTAATGCAAAAACTGCATATGTGGTTGATTTTGATACCGATGAGCTTGTGAAAAAAGCAGTTGCAGCGCTTGATAGTAAGCTGAGAGTACCAAAGATTTTTTTTAAGGTAGAAACCGGATCCATGAAGGAAATCAAATCCAAGGATGATCTGTTGTCGGGGGCTTCATTTGTAAAAGAAGATTCTGGTATATACGGACAGACAAAGATTATGGCAAATACAAGTATAAAATATGACTTGGTAGGAAAGCTGGTTGAAGAAACCGGTCTTACCAGAAAGACCGTAATTCAGATTCTTATAGGAATCCAGCTGCCTGTATTTAATCAATTTAAGGATAATCCGGAAGAATTTATTATTCAGGCTGCAAAGCTCATAAATAATGAAAAAGCAACAGCTATTATTCAGCATATTACTTATGATGTGTTGGAAGACAGATATGATACAGATTTGTTTACCGATGCGGCCATCAGAGGAAAGCTGGATGTAAACGCAATGAAGGCAGATAAGCATTTGTTTGACCATATTGTATATGACTCTGCGAATGAGCGTAAGTTTGCCCGGGAGTTGGATGCGAGTCAGGAAGTCGCTGTATATGTGAAGCTTCCAGATGGATTCTTTATTTCTACGCCGGTTGGTCATTACAATCCAGATTGGGCAATTGCGTTTAAGAATGGAACGGTGAAGCATATTTATTTTGTTGCAGAGACAAAGGGATCAATGGATACTCTGGAACTTAGGGGAATTGAAGACGCCAAGATTCACTGTGCGAGAGAACATTTTAAAGCTATTAGCGAAGAGAATGTTGTTTACGATGTTGTAGACAGCTATGATGCTTTGCTTAATAAAGTTATGAAATGACTAAAAGAGGTGCATACGTGGCTCAGCATTTATCAATATCATCAAAAAAGCATCCCATTGACTGCGTAAGATTATTTTTCTTATCAAAGTTCATGGGATATAATGTTGTAGTGAACATTTACGGTTGCAGACTTGTTATAGTTCTTTTTGATGGATATAATATTATGGTACGTTGGGTAGTCAGATATGTTTGAATATATGGCAGCATAGGAAAGCGAAAAAATAGAACGTATCACTTCGGTGGGTACGGCGGATATCTAAAAAAATCAGATTGAGGGCGCAATAAACATCTATCGGATATGGCTCATTCTGAAAGATGCACAAAAGCCTGTTGATATTCGAAAAAAGTAGGAACTTGACCACTTTTTGACTTTTAAGCTTTATAATATTTTAGATTAGGAGGTTTTTGCTATGGCATATAAGATACTTATTGTTGATGATGAAAAAATGCTGACTGAATTATTATCAAGCCATTTGCAGGATTGTGGATATGAGACTTTTGTAGCGGAAGATGCGGAGCAGGCAATATCAATGCTGAATATATATCCAGATTTAATTTTGCTTGACATCAACATGCCCGAAATGGACGGATTGGAGCTATGCAAGATTATCCGTAATAATGTTACCAGCCCTATTTTGTTTTTGACAGCTCGGATTACAGAACAGGACAAGGTAAACGGTTTGCAGGTCGGCGGCGATGACTACATAACCAAACCTTTTAGTTTACAAGAATTGACCGCAAGGGTGGCGGCTCACCTGCGGAGGGATGAGAGAAGCAAGTGTACTCCTAAAATCGTATCTTCACAAGGCTTAATTGTAAATCTTGCTGAACGCAAAATTTTTTATGGAGAAGCGGAGCTGAACTTATCAAATCGTGAATTTGATATTGTCGAGTTTCTGATGAGTAACGCTAACCAGATATTTGATAAAGAACGGATATACGAAGCCGTATGGGGCTTTAACGCTGAGGGCGACAGCAATGTTATTAAAGAGCATATCCGAAAAATCAGAAATAAACTGACGGAAGCTACGGGCAAGGAATATATAGAAACCGTTTGGGGGATGGGATATAGATGGAAAAAATGAAGAAAGTAAAATCTATTAAAAGTGCATTTATCTGGACGGTTGCCATTACAATGATAATTGTTTTTACATCCTCTGCTTTGACAATTTATATTTGTTATCGTATGCAGAAGATTATCCTCCCCGACTCACAGGAAATTTGGCTGCATACACAGACTATTATGGCGGACGGGACAGTATCTGAGGCAAAGCAAAGATTGATGCTTGATGAACCTTCTAAAGTGTCTAGGCTTGCCCCCGCTAAAGCGGAAGAAGAAAAGTTAGGGGATACAGAATTTACAATAGAGAGAATAGAATCCAGCTTCTCCACACTTCGCCCGAAACAACAGTTACTATATAGAGCAATAAGCATTTCTATGGTAGGGCTTCCTTTTATCTATTCAGTTATAGGAATCATGTTATGTGCATGGTGGTTTTATAGGAAAAAGCTATCGCCGCCAATTCAGATTCTTGCAGATGCAACAAAGCATATAAAGGGGCAAGACCTTGATTTTACGGTTGATTATAACAGTAACGATGAATTAGGCAGGCTCTGCACAGCTTTTGAAGAAATGCGGCAAACTTTGTATGATAACAACCGACAGCTATGGAATATGATTGAGCAGAGGAGAATTTTACAGGCATCAGTGGCACATGACCTCAGAAATCCGATTGCGATTATAGAGGGCTATGTCGAATATATGCAGCAATGCTTTACAAATGGAAGTCTGAATGATGAGAAATTACAGCATACACTATCCAACCTTGCGATAACCTCAAAACGACTTGAGCGTTATGCAGATTATATTCGTGATTTGAATACCATTGAAGAAACCGAAACAAAGTATTCTGTCGTTCAGTTGCCAGATTTTTTGAAAAATGCAACAGAAAGCCTTTCACTTATTGCAGGACAACATAGCCTGGAGATTGAATATCATTCTACCGTATCCGAATGTCAAGTAAAATTAGATGAGCAAATATTTTACCGTATTGTTGAGAATATCTTTTCCAATGCCATTCGATATGCTAATAGCAAAGTGAGTTTCCTATACACATTTATTGATGATGTACTTACTATAACCATTACAGACGACGGCAAAGGATTTTCAAAGGCAATGCTCCGCAAAAAGAATACCTTTCTTTATTCTGAGGATAAAACGGGTGAACATATGGGATTGGGATTGGCTACAAGCCGTGTCCTTAGCCAGAAACACGGCGGATGTTTAGAACTTTCAAATGTTACTCCGAGTGGAGCTTCTGTAACAATTAAACTTGCAGTCAACAAAGTGGGGTGATATTTTTATTGGAGTAAAAAGTGATTGGCAAAGAATCAAATCAAGATTTATTTTGGAGGAATTGAAATGGATAAAAAAGAACGGTGAATTGGATAATAGCAATATAGTTGCCGTTGGATATTTAACAATAAGTATTGTGCTTGATGCATGG
This sequence comes from Hominisplanchenecus murintestinalis, assembly GCA_004793585.1. Taxonomy (GTDB): domain Bacteria; phylum Bacillota; class Clostridia; order Lachnospirales; family Lachnospiraceae; genus Hominisplanchenecus_A; species Hominisplanchenecus_A murintestinalis. The sequence continues at coordinate 44,850 of SRZB01000021.1, forward strand.
ACTTATTATTGGCTTATATGGGTAATTTATGCGGTTTATAGATTTGTTGCAAAGTAGATAAATCGAAATTTACAGGAGGAACGAAATGAAAGAAATATTGGAATTTAACCACAAAAAACAATGTGGTTTATGGTTGATTCTTATTGGAATTGTACTAATAGTAGCTGTCATTTGTGGCGGTGAATTTTTTGTTAATCCGTTTGTGTTTCTGATAGGTTATTATGCCTGCTTTTTTGGAGTCAATGTAAACAAAAAAGTGAGAGAAAAACTTTCTCAAGGAGATATTTCTAAAAAGCAGATAAAGATGATTTATTTTTCGATTGCTACGTTGTTCATATTAATGTTTTGTATTGCTGGCCCGTTTATCCCCGGATGGCATTGGAGGCAGATATGGCTTGGTGTACTGATGGCAACATCAATACATTTCTTCTTGTGGTTTTTTGTACATGGTTGGAGTATGGTAGTGTTGGGGATTGTATGTATGGTTATCGTAACAATGGGCTATATTTTTTCGGGCATACCAGTTTCAGTTATTTGCATTGCAGATGCGATGGTTAAACTGATATGCGGAATATATTTGTTATTTATTGCAAAACCATCAAAATACATTCCTAATATGATAAAGTAGCGAATGTACAAAGAAACAACTTCCAGTTTGACATACTGGAAAATCGAGATTTGAAAGGAGTAACAGACATGGAATTTCCTTTTTATGATTCACCCGATACTGCTACGATTATCTGTTGTCATATATTGAAGCGTCAGGCACCTATTCTATATGTATCACATGATGAAGATGACGGAATGTGGCAATTTCTATGCGGAGAAACACACGAAACAGATGAAGCAAAGTTAGTATCTTTAAAATGGGTTTTTGATTTAGATAACTCTGTTAGTACCTTAAAGGATATGCCTTGCGGTTACTATGCAGAAAGGAAAACTCAAGATGACGATTGGATTATCAGAAAGCGATAACTTCCCGTTTGTCGAAAAGTCAAGAATAAAGAGAGATCGGAATTTCATAAGGTGAGGATAATGGTTAGAGAAGTGAGATGGACAAAATATTTATGACTGAGCTTGCTCTCATTTGGAGCATTTATGCTGGAATATCTGTCAATATTCGTGATTGAAGCTGCATTCCTACATATAGACATACAGCATTATACAATGCAGCAAAGAAGTATTCATTGTATCATAATGGTTTTTATGTGGGCGTTTTTTATTGGTGTTCTCCTGCTTTTTTCAAGGAAGCATTATCATTTTCCAGAAAGGGGAAGCAAAAGGGATAAGATTTCCTCGAAAAGTTGGATCGTAACGCTTGCTTGTTATTCTAATCATAATATACGGGCAAAAAGCGATTGAAACTCTGTTGAAAAAAGAAAGCCCAATTCCTTTTGGCGGTATTATATTGGCTATGACATGGGGAGCGTTTCATTTTGTGTCAAGAGGGGTAGGTCTTGAAATATGGAACGGAATTTCTACTATGATGTTTTCTGTTCTTAGCGGTGTAATGTATCTAAGATTAAACAGGAAATGCTTGTATAGCTATCTTTTTATTGCTATAGGTTATTTACTATAGCCCCCTTTTATCGGGGAGCAAATAGAGTCCAAAATCAATATTTAGGAGAGCGTTATAAAATGAAAAAAACTTTAGAAAATAAATACTTTGCAGTTCTCATAATATTTAGTTTTTTAGTTTATATAATGTCCAACGGAGAATGGTGTATTCCGATTTTTGCGTGGATTTATCCAATTTTGTTTCTATGTATGATTTATCTTAATCGTACTCGAAAAGTCTGCCTTATAATTAGTTCAATATATGCCATTGGTTTTATTGTCCAGTTTTGGAGAGCCATTGGAATGGATATAAAGATATGTATAATAGTAGCAATCCTGCTGTCTTTTCTGAAGGTTTTACCATATATCTACTGGTCAAAATCAAAAATGAGATTTCAAGATACTATTATTTTTGCAAGTATAATGGTATCAATAGAGTATATCATCTATCTGGTATACCCTATTTTGGGTGGGTTGTCTGACGCTTATACACAATACCATAATCTATATCTGCTACAAATGGTAACGGTAACAGGAATTTATGGAATCACTTTTTTAATATATTGGACAGCGGCAATGGTTATATGGATTTGGAACAATAAAAGCAAAAAAGAATACATCAGAAAATATATCATCGTATATGGTTCTGTAGTTGGATTGGTATTTGCTTATGGAGTTGTTATGTTTCATTTTGCAGGAAATTCAGATAAAAGTGTTAGGATCGCAGGAGTAACCGTTCCGATTTCAGAGCTGTTAAATAATGATGAAGATGTATATTCTGCATTTTATACCAATACATTTACTGATGAAAATATTACAAATGCAAGGAGTAAACTATCATCAGTAGCTGAAGAACTTTTCCTAAAAACCGAGTTGGAAGCACAAGCAGGTGCAAAGATTGTTTTTTGGTCGGAACTGAATGGAGCGGTACTAAAACAAGATGAAGATATGCTTCTGCAACGAGCGTCGGATATGGCAAAACAGGAAGAAATATATTTGATTGTTTCGTTACTGGTGAAAACTCCTTATGTGGACTTAAAGGAAAATAAAACGGTATCATTTAATCCACAAGGAGAACTTATATCAGAATATTTTAAGCATGGACGTTCAATCGGAGAATTGTGCCAAAAAGGAGATGGAATACTAAAAAGTTTTGATACAGAATATGGTAGAATTGCGCCGTTTATATGTTCTGATATGGCATTTTTGTCTAAAATACAGCAGGCAGGTAGAGATAACGTAGATATACTAATTGTTCCAGCTTCGGATTGGAAAGAAATGACATTATTAGCTGCAAAGACAGCGATTGTGCGTGGGGTTGAAAATGGAAGTAATATAATCAGACATACAAATAACGGAATGTCGATTGTTTCAGATTTTAGAGGTAGTGTGCTGGCACAGACCGATTACTTTCAGTCTGATACAAAGACATTATCTGCACAGGTTATCGCGAAAGGGCGATTTACTCTTTATTCGTATATTGGAAATCTATTTGTATATCTGTGTAATTTATATTTGTTAGGGAGTTTCATACTTCCAAAAATTAAACGACTAATTAAGAAGTAATTAAATTCATATTTGTAGTAGAGAACAAATATATCATCAAAGAGCCAGACGCATAGACGTAGAACCAGCAGACTTGTGAGAAATCACAGTTTGTTGGTTTTTCTTATGTAATTTTCTATTCCTTGACCGCATTTTGACATTTGGCTTTTATAATTGAAATACATCAAACATGACAGGGAGGATAAACAATGCGAAAAGGAATATTATCATTAGTTATGATTTGCGGCTTGCTATTCACTACGACAGCTTGCGAAAATTATAACATTGAGGACGGGAAAGCTCCCCCGCAAAACACGGAAGAAAATCCATTCACAAAATCAGAGGAAGATGGTTCTTTAGGTGTTCTCAGCCACGGGGAAGAGAGTCCCACCAGAGCGGATGACCAGAGTGTTTTACCATATGAGTATTACGGCGGAGAATTCACCTTGGACTATCAGTTTACATCAGAGGGGAAATTGGATAACATAGGCTTCCTGCTCTTTTTGGACGGAAAGCCGCAGGCATACAAGGTGAATGATACGAGGGCGGAATATGAGTATCTCCATTGTTTCCAAACATCAGAAAAACACGAAGAAAAATTTTCGTTTGTGTTTACACCGAACACGGGAAAAAAAGGTGATACCTTAAATATTACAATCATGAGCATTACCAATCCCGCTTTCCAACCCGATATGAAAGAAACATCAAGTTACGGCTGGTATCACCAATACCTTGAAAGAGCGCTGAAGCTGCATTTTAATGAGGATGCTCCAGACAGCGATATCTTTTATGGAGAAAGTGAAAATATTTTTCGTGATGTCAGCGTTGCGGAAGAAAAAATTACTTCCTCTTTTATTGAGAATGAGCTTGTGAAAAACGGTTGGGATGGAATTACTATGGATACATTGGATAGCGGCGTTTATTCGACTATTTCATATGATGGCGAATTAGTGTATGACAATATCAATCTTACCAATAAAGATACGCTTACAGTACGTTACACGATTTGCGGAACGCCGGGTACAAGGTATGGCATATCATTTTTCTTAAATCATAAGCCTATATCGTTTGATAAAGTGATTTCATACGATGCAACATTAAGCAAAGGAAATGTGTGGATAATTGAAGCCATCGTAGACATCTCTAAATTAGATGACTTCAATACTTTCTATGCGGTAGCTGTTGCTGCAGGCAATGATTGTTCTACAAATAAGACAGGCTCAATTTTGCTTTATAAGGAGGGCTGAAAAATGAAAACGAAATTCATGTGCATTATGCTTATACTTATACTTGCTTTTGCTCTTAATTTGTCAGCTTGTGGTAACAGTCAGGAAAATGTGAATAGTTCTGAAAACGGAATCTCCATAGATGCGCCACAATCCGAAGAAGATAACATATCGGAAAAAACAGGAAGTGAAAGCAGCGGCAATAATAAGTCCAACCCACAGAATCGTGATACAGATAAAAATACTATGGATATTGGCACAGTGAATGGCTCGGCTTTCTCTGGAAAGGTCAGCGGCTGTTATTACGCTGATGGCAATCGGATTATTGTTGCAGCAGATAAGCTCTATCTTTATGATACTGGGAAAAGCGAGATTATAGCAAGTGCGGATATTTTTTTGAATGAGTTATGTGTGCAGCCTTATTCGGACGGGTATTTCATTGTCGGTGAAGAAAATAGCAGCGGCAGCACGGGTTCATTTGCAACGGCACAAAGCAGTAATGGAGTAAAAGGATACCTATTGAATAAGGATTTTGTTGTTGAGAATACGATTTCCTTTAGTGGGCTGTTAAATGATGATTCTGTTCTCCCAATGGCGAGTGTCACCATTTCACAGGACGGAAAACAAATCGCTTTCGGCGGATTAGAAGGACTTTATCTCTATGATATTTCTTCCCAAAAGGTACGTGCCATTCTGAGCTATTCCGAAAATGGCAGGGCAAATGATATGCAGATTGTAACGATGGATAGTCTTGCATTTACGGGAGATAAAACTTTAACTTATGTAGGCATGGGAATAAGCTCTAATGGCGGGGATGGAGTCTCTGTTTATGGAACAGTATCCACAGACAATGCAAGTCTTAGTATCACCAAAAAAGCCGACTATGAAGTGGATGTTGAAGAAGTGCAAAAGGGAGGGAACTTACTTGTCATGCCCCAGAGCTTTAACAAAAATAATGGAACGCTGCTAATGCTTGATACTGTATCTAATACAGAAAAAAAGATTACATTCTCAAGCAGCAGCGAAGGAAAGGACGGGGTTTTCTGCTCTGAGCAAGGGAAATATGTTGCTACTTCCATTTTGGGAGAAGCCAGCGTAACAATAAATATATATGATACAGCATCGGGAAAGGTTATCCATACTGAAACAGTCAAGGACAACAACAGTACTTATTTCCTGCGTGTCCCGCAGATTTTAATTTTGGATGAATCAGGCACCTGTATCGTTGTGCTTGGGCGAGGTATTGGCGAAGTAAGCACCTTGATAACAACATTTGGCTTTAAGGGGTGATTATATATGAAAGTATCATTTCAGAATGTTTCAAAACAGTATAAAGGTAAATATGCCCTAAAGAATTTTACCACGGAACTCTCGGAGGGCGTCTATGGACTTTTAGGGGCTAACGGCGCAGGAAAAACAACGCTGATAAATATATTTGTCGGCATTTTGGGCGGCGATAATGGAACTGTTTTGATAGACGGTCAAGATGCAAAAAAAATGGGCAAAGACTTTTTATCAAAAATCGGATATATGCCGCAATACCCTATCTTCTATCGGGATTTTACGGTAATGGATTTCCTGTTATATATGTGCGCATTAAAAGGAATCCCTGCGGAACAAGGAAAAGAACGGGCTTTTGATCTTCTGGGCATTGTCAATCTTTTAGATGCGAAAGATAAAAAGATTGGCGCTCTTTCTGGTGGTATGCGGCAGAGAGTCGGCATTGTCCAGGCAATGTTAGGCGACCCTAAAATCCTTATTTTAGACGAGCCTACAGCAGGACTTGACCCAAGTGAACGCATCCGCTTTCGCAATTTGATTTCACAGTTTGCACAGGGACGGACAATTTTGCTGGCTACCCATATCGTTTCTGACGTCGAGTGTATTGCAAAAGAGATTATTATTCTCAAAGAAGGCGCTTTGATTACGCAAGGAACTACCGACGTATTAGAACAGAGTATCTATGGTAAAGTGTGGGAAGTGACAACAAACGCCAAAGAGGCTGCCTGCCTTAGCAACGAATATTATGTCAGCAATATGAAGCAGCAGGGCGAAAATTTTTCAGTAAGAATTGTAAGCGATAGTTCGCCCGCAGCAAACGCAGTAAAAGCTTCCCCTAACTTGGAAGACGTATTTTTATATTATTTCCGCGGGCAATGAGTCAAGCGCCGTGCTCGCACGAGCATTTGACGAATGCCGCGAGAGTCGAAAGACATTGGAGAGAAAAAATGACACGCTTAATCAGATATGAATTTTACAAATTGTTTTGCAAGCGGTCAATACTTGTTGTACTTATTCTGTTCAGCGTAATAAATCTGTTCAAAATAAATAATGAATTTCATTCCTATTCCTACTTGGCAGACGGGAATGACAGCCGCAGTTGGAACAGCGTGTATTGGCAGCTCTATGAAAAATATCGTGGAGAGATAACTACCGATAAAATCAATCATCTTCTTGACTTATATCAGCCGTTAGTAGATGCTACGGCTGATATGACGGCAAGCACAGACACAGATGACCCGAATACGATGACGGGAAATATATATAGTGACGAAAACATCTTAGAAAAATACTATGTACAGCCTATGGAATATTTCTATAATTATCGGACTTATGCTTCGGAAGTGGCAAAAAAGGCAAAAGAAAATGCTGCATTTTACAAGGAACAAGGACTTAACTTTGAAGTGCGTAAAAACAGTGTAATTTACAATCTTTATTCTGGACGGAATATACCAGCTTTTGCCTATCGGGAAATGTATAACTATTATTTGAACTATGATTTTTCAAATATATTGGTTTTGTTACTTTGTTTATACGGGATTATCAGCACTTTCGTCTATGAAAAGGAAACGCAGATGGATATGCTGTTACTGACGAACCCTAATGGCGGTAAAAAAACCGTATTAGCTAAAATTGTTGCAGTTACTTTATTTGTAATAAGCGTTGTAATATGGTTTTCCGTACTGGATTATCTTGGTTTTTCCTTTTCATTTGGAACAATGGAAGGATATAATCTTCCTTTGTATGCCATCAGCAATTTCAGTACGGCTGCGGTAAACTGCAATTTGTGGCAATATGTAGTTCTATCCGCAATTACAAAAGCAATCGGCATATGGACTATGAGTATGGTATTCCTACTGATTTCCATGTTTTGGCGTAACGCTCTTATCCCATTTGTCACTGACTTTGGAGTAGCTTTATGTTTGATTATTACAGGTGCGTCGCAGAGTTACTCAAGCAATATTTGGCTAAAGATAATAAACCCATACTCGCTGCTCACTAACCGCATTCTGTTCGGTAAGACTGAATTTATCGGTTTTGCGGGCTATCCAATACAAAGTTTTTTGGCAGCTATTATTTTTGCCGTAATAGTGGGAATGGCTGTAATAACGGTAATGGTTATACTTTCTAAAAAGAACTGCCATTGCCGGGACAGGAGGATAAAATGTCTGGATTCATGTACGAAATAAAAAAGATAATGCTCCACCAAAAGGGGCTTTGCTATATCGTCATTGTCCTATTGTTTGGAACTGTATGGCTCGTTGCATCAGACAATCCTTATAATAGTGCAATGGAACAGTACAAAAGTGAATATGAATGGTATCTTGAAAAGGTAAATGGATACTGTACTGATGAATCCTCTCTCTATCTGGAACAGGAGGCAGAGAGAATTGCAGAAGCCAAGGGGAAGAAAAGCTATCTTTTGGAAAGCTACTATGATAGCAAAATCAGTGAAAGTGAATATAAAAAAGAGAGCCAAGAAATTGAAAATGTTCTGGAACATCAAAATGGATTTGAGGTCATATATCAGCAATATCTCTACACCTGCGAAAATACTGAAAACCGTTATTTTCTTCAAACGAACGGATGGACGGGGCTTCTTGGCGGAGGTACGCTTAATTTTGTCCTGTTCCTTGGCATTTTGCTGATTGTTACGCCCGTATTCTGTTCCGAGTATAGCTGCCAGATGGACGCTTTGATTTTGACCTCAAAAGAAGGGCGGAAAAGCTCTTTGCATAAGCTGCTCATTGTTATTTCGGTCGTCCTCTTGATGTGCGTAAGCATATCGCTCATTGAATACGGATTTTACAGCCTCAAATATGGACTGCCGAATGGAAATTATCCCATCCAAAGCCTTAGTTACTTTGCAGGCAGCAACAAAAGCATAACTTTATTCGAGGGATATGTTTATATAGGATTGCTCCGTCTTTTTGGCAGCGTGTTTTTAGCAATACTTCTTATGTTTATTTCTGTTTTGGCGAAAAAATATGCGGTGACCCTGCTTGCAGGTGCAGTATCGGTCATTATTCCCTATGTAGGTCTATCCAAAACAATTATTTACCGTCTGCCGCTGCCTTTGCCATTTCTGCTCGGAACAGACTTTTTTGCAGGAGATATTGTTTCAAGCGATGCTTTTACAGGTGATGAGAAAATTGTTTTTGCAGAGGTTAATACTATAACACTGCTGATTTTGTTTTCAGTATCCGTATTCTTATGTATTTTGGCTGCCGCTTGGATTTTACGGAGCAATTCTAATAAATGGAAAATGAAAACAAGGAAAATGCGAAATGTTCCGGCTCTTGCTATCATACTTAGTTTCGTATTGACAATGACAGGATGTTCAGATGACGGAAAAAGCCAGAATTTTATTCCCGCGAGCAGTGAGCCAAGCAGCCGCGCTTGCGCGGATATTGGGCGAATGCCGCGAGGGTCAAATACTCCGCCCCTTGGGGCGGGGGATTTGACTTATAATTCATCGGCGGAATATGATTGTATGGGCTATGAAATAACACAGGACGCAGAAACTTTTGACTATTATCTTAAAAATGCTTCCACAGGAGAAATGCTTCATTTAGTACGCTCACCTATGTTTGGGGCGTTTTCTGATGAAGAAAAGGTATGTGCGTTTTGTGTATGTCCACCATATTTATATTATACGACATCGGTTACGGAAAGCTATGTGAACCGTGTCGGAAACTATAACAGCAGCATAACAAAGGTGTCGGCGGTAGAACTTAATTTAGATACCTTTGAGGAAAAAATTGTTTTTGAACAGATTACAAATTCTGGTCGTTCCCTCTTTGGCATTGATTATGAGACGGGTGATAAATGGAAATTTTTAGAGTTCCATTACGGTTTTTTCATAAATAATGACAGCATATTTTTCATTGGCAATGATGGCATAACAGAAGTAAACCGTCTCACGAAAGGCATTACAAAACTTGACATCCCTACAAGTGGAAATATCTCATTCGATGGAGAAAACATTTTTTACAAAAACGAGCAATCGGTTTTAACAAGGTATCATGTTCTAAGCGGCGAAACTTTTACTTATGAAAAAGTAGTTGCGTATGATTTCTGCATTGATGAACAGTCGATTTATTATGTATCCAGAACAGACGGAAGTCGTGTATATTCCTGCAACAAGGATGGGAACAACAAAAGATTGATTAGCGATACGCCCGCAATGTCGGTTACTTGTGATGCCGGCAACATTTATATATTAGCAAAAGAAAGCGGGGAGAACATCGTTTTATCAAAAAGTCGTTGAATAATTCGTAACAGTTCAGCCCAGGACTTTGCATTTACTGCAAAGTCCGTAAGAACGAGTAAATTCAGCCAGAGAATCCAGACCTTTGCCAAAGGCAAACTTTAAATGGGCTGGATTCCGTAACAGCGAAGCCGAAGTCTGAACTGTTACAATAATGCCTAATTCTTGACCAGTTTTTGACTTTCCTATGAAACAATATATTTTGGAAAAAGGAATGAGGAACAAATGCGGCAATGGATAAAAAACAACACAGAAAGAGAAAAAAGGTCAAACGGCTTGTGATAGCTTATCTGCTCAGGGCAGTCGTTATACTGATACCAGTAACAATGATAATACTTATGGTTTGCGGCTGTCTTTACATATGCGAAAAGTTTACAAAGGAAGATGAAAAAACAGATATATGCACAGATATATATACCAATACATATACAGATACCAATGCATATACAGATACGAACGCTGGCAATGGCGCTGCTCCTATTACTTCAACAGCTGACTACGTTTCAAAGTTTTGCGTCATCATAGATGCAGGACATGGCGGAAGTGACGGTGGGACTGTCAGTGGAAAGATTATAGAAAAGGATATTAACCTTTCGGTTGCATTGAAGTTAAAAACGATTCTGGAGGATAACAATATAAAAGTTGTCTTAACCAGAAGTTCTGACGAGAATATAAGCCTTGCACAGCGTACTTCTATTGCAAACGAATCCAATGCAGATTTCTTTATCAGCCTTCATTGCAACTATTATGAAGATGATGCGCAGATAGCAGGTTTGGAATGTTATTACAATAGTCCAGACGCAACGGAAAGCAAAGCATATGCAGAAAGCATAATCCATGCAGTTTCGCTAAGCAATGACGTGAAAACGAGGGATGCAAAAACCGAAAACTATTATGTTTTGCGAAATGCTCAAATACCTGCTGTTTTGGTGGAAATGGGATTTCTTTCAAATTATTCTGAGAGTCAAAAGCTGTTAAGTGACGACTATCAGGAAATCTTGGCACAGAGAATGGCAGAGGGAATTTTTAACGTAACCGCCAAATAATACCGCGGTCAGATATAAAATTCCCCCAGCCCTTTGCGAGTTGGAGTAATTCACTATAATTCACATGCGATTTTTGATAGATTGGAGTTTTTTACTCCAAGGTGCCATCTCTACCATTGTGTAGACCACCGCACTGGCATTCGCTCCGTCCACAGAATTGCTGAACAGCCAATTCTTTCTTTTATGTTCTGTAGAACATAAAAGAAATTATGCTCTGTATCGGATTATGTTCTGTAGTGCCGCATAGGCTTTTAAAACTGCTTGCGCGGTACCACAATAAACAGAACATAATAATTACAATGTATCTAGAAATGCCAGAATCGATTTGCTGGGTTTATAATTAAAGGCATCATCTGATGTTTCTTCCAGCTTTTCCATAGCTTTTCTTTTCAATTCGATGTCAGCCACCATGTAACGATGCGTTGTCTCGATACTTTCATGCCCCAGCCAAATAGCAATGGTTGAGATATCTATCCCGGCTTGCAGAAGATTCATGGCAGTGCTATGACGGAATGTATGCGGTGTTACGTTCTTCTTTAAAAGTGATGGAGATAGTACTGCGGCTCTTGCTGAAATGACGGTTATCCTTTGTCCAATACCAGATCTCGTCATTGGTGCTTTTGCCCTGCTTTGAATCAGATAGTCATCTTGGCTTAAGCACTGCATTGTTATATATTTCTTAATAAATGATGCAGTGGTCTTCCATATGGGTGTGATGCTTTCTTTTCTTCCTTTTCCCATAAAGCGGATGGATGATGTTCCATCCATGCTCAGGGTAATATCACGGAGCTGGATATTTATAAGCTCTGAAGCCCGGCATCCTGTATTATACAAAACCATAAGCATCATCTTATCTCTCGCTGATACTATGTCCGAGCCGTCACATGTCCCGAGCATAGATTCATACTCGTTCTTTTTAATAAATGTCATTACCGGTTTTTCTGTCTTCTTTGCAGGAAAAGCCAAGGCCTTGCGGATACTATTCGTGTATTCCGGAGCTTCTATTGCAGCATATCTCAAAAAGGATTTAATTGCGGAAATCCGAAGGTTGATTGTAGAAGAACTGCATTTCCGGTCGTTCTCAAGGTATTCTGCAAACGCATTCAGGTGGTCAATAGAAAAATGCTCCATTTCTACATCATCAGGTTTCACATGATATACACCACTGATGAACCCGAGATATAAGGAGAAACTGTCCCTGTAAGAAGAAATCGTCTGTGGTGACACATTCCTTTGGGAAATCATATAGGATAAAAAGTATTTTTCCAGCAGTGGGGCAAAAGAACACAGTTTTGATTTATCACATTTAACCATTGTCATGACCTCCATAAATGTTTTCATATTTACGGGAAGACATATCCAGCAGCTCAGGTGTTGCAGACAGATACCAATACGTATCTTCCGGATGATTATGCCCCATATATGTGGATAATAAATATAACTTAGCATTTACATCTATATCCTGCTCAAGCCATTCAAGGACAGTCCTGGACGCAAATGTATGACGGAAATCATAAAGTCTGGCTTTATCATAACCAGAATCACTGACATCTATGATGCCTCGAATCTTCCGGAATGCGTATTCCAGGGCATCACGTTTTAATGGTCTTCCTCTGGTAGTTATAAAAAAGCTTGGTTCTCCAATAGCATTAGTGGACAGTACTTCTACTTTCTGACGATAGTTTCGCAGTTCAGCAGTAACCTCTGGCTGTATGGGAATCAACCTGTCTTTATTGAACTTACTACTATGGATAAAAATCAGGTTGTTTGTAAAATCCACATCCGCCACTTTAAGATTTATTAGTTCAGATGTCCGAAGACCTGTTGCCCAAAGCAATCCGATTGCCGTTTTTACTGTTAAAGAACGGATGCCGTCTGGAGCATACAGTTTATCACAACATTCCATAAGGCTACATGTTTCCTCAAGCGAATATATATGAGGTCGGACTCGTTTGTGTGGATTCCCATACGGGAGTTTTGGCATTATTTCGGATTCCGGATCAAATGCATTTGCATAGTCAGCAAATGACTTTATTGGTTCGTACCGGCGGCCTTTTGTGACCAGAGAAGGATTTTCCCCAAGTTCACACCACTGAAAAACAATCTGACATGTCAGCGCCCCATTATATCCTGTTTCTATCGTGTATCTGGCAAATGCCTTTAAATATACGGCTTCTCCGACTAACTGGAAACCAAGTCCATGCTTGTATTCCAGATAAGCTTCAACCAAAGAAGATATCCTATTACTCATGATTCATCCTCCTTGGCCAGGATGATGTAACTTTCTTCAAAGAATCCACATCGATCCTTACATATGCTTTGGTAGCAGAAACAGAAGAATGGCCTAAAAGATCAGCAACGGTTTTCATGTCGTTACCTGCATTATATAAACGCGACCCCATAGTTCTCCGCAGCGCATGTGTTCCGACGTGCCAACCACTAATCCCGTTTTTTTCATATAGACGGCGTATCGAACTTCTTATGTTTTCAGTTGATGCAGGTAATTCCATCTGGCGTTCGGATTTGAAGAACAGCTTATTTTCCAAACTTTTAGGACGGGCATGCATCACGTACTCCTCGAGAGCTTTTCCCAATGTCGCTGAAACAGGGAGTTCACGCTGACTTCGAGTCTTTGTTGACCGGATGATTATCGTACCGCTGTGCCATAGGATATCTTCCATTTGCAAGTTCGCAACCTCACTGCATCTGAGACCGAGTTCTGTAAAGCAGCACAGTATCAACCGATCCCTAAGCCCTATAGGTGTCTTTGGGAAGGTGTAAGTTTCAAGTTTCTTCTGCTGTTCAGCAGAAAGAATGATGGGAAGACTGCCGCCTTTACTCCATGCTGTGACTGACAACGGAAGATTAAGTATAGAATGATGCACCAGCTGGTCATTATACTCCAGAAAACGAAAGAAACGTCGGATTGCCGTTACAGTAACACCCAAGCTTGCAGTACGTAACTCAGACCTCTCTGCATCAAGATACGCAACGATATCATCTGCCGTAAAATCTGACCAGTCAACTTTTGCAGGTTCAGGAGCAAGTATCTTCATAAAAGCTTTAACCTCCCGTATTGCTGCCAGTGTAACCGGTTCTGTAAGATGAAGAAAATCTCTGCAATAGCTTCCGTATTGTTCCATGAGAGGATCATACATATCTTTTGGGATGCACTGTTTCCGATATTCTTTTATGTGTATTCCCGTTTTCATGAAGAAAAAAGAACTGAGTGATGCCCGGGCAGAAGCAAAAGATGTCCGATTAAGGACAGCTTTCTTCAATGATAGGGCATTGTCAATAAAAGACAGCAGATCCCTCGGATTATCCGTTTCAGGCGGTTCCTCCAGATCGCTTATCAGGCGTACATAACTATTAACAGTGCCTTTCGTATGGTTTTGCTCCTGTAGAAAGTTCAGAAACATTTCAATAGTTGTTTGTTGCATTTTTGCATCTACCTCCTTTAAATTGGTAGATACATCATAACGTGTATTTTAGATTCTATATACAATTATGTTCTGTTTATTGTGGTGCCGCGTAAGCAGTTTTAAAAGCCTATGCGGCACTACAGAACATAATCCGATACAGAGCATAATTGCGGCCCACTGCGAATGGACGGATCGCATTCTCGCTGAGATTATTGGTAAAGCTGCACCGCCCGTCTTCCAGATAGGTCTCCGCTGTATCACGCCGATTGAGAACATAATTAACCGCTTTATCCATCCAGGTATCTGCTGTAGCCTTCCTGGAACTCCCTTGTATGAAATCCAGAAATATTAGTTTGGATAAATACAGTCAGGTCAGGAGGAAAGGGAGAAGCCTTAAGGAATACTTCAATAAAAGAAAATGAAAGAAAAGCCATAGCCTCACGATAGAAGTTATGACTTTTCTTTTCCCTCGATGAGATATTCATAGGAAACATTGAAAATCTCAGTAAGCGCTTTTAATTCCACATCTGTGACGTAGCGTTTATTGGTCTCAATTCTGGTAATCACATTTTTATCCATATCATACCCATTAAGCTGAAGCTGGTAGGCTAAGAGCCGCTGTGACATATTATGCTGGCGGCGGAGTTCTATGAGCCTCTGGCTGATCAGATTTTTCTCCCCGGTGGATGTTTTCGGTTTTGGCATATTTCTAATCCCTCCTGCAAATAGTGTTGGCAGGTTCGTCTCACTTTTTGCACTTTTATTAGATTTTACATGGAATTAGGAATACAATCGGTTGTAAAAGCGAGACAAGAAATATACGAAAACAGAATGAATCGGTTGGAGAAAAACAGAAAAATAAGAAAGAATGGGAGTGTAAGAGAAATTTAAGAAACGGTTACTTTTCCGGTTTAGAAAAGCCCAGAAAAGAATGCGTTGATATCGGTATGAAAGATTTTAGCAAGGGCAACAAGTTTTGATACCTTGATATTCATGCGGTTCGTTTTCAGCTTGGCATAGGTACTTTTGGACATGGAGATACCCATCAGGTTCAATTTTGCAATGACCTGGTCTTGAGTAAGTTTATTTGCATAACGGATGGCTTGGATATTTTTGCCGATATCCATATCTGGTCTGCTCTTCTGCATGACAAAGTCCTCTCGTTTCTGTAATGTTTTGTAATAAGGAATTATTTACAAGAAGGGTGATGGGGTATGCACCAGAGTGATATAGAACGGTTTGCGTTCCTGTTTTTATTCTTGTGGCAGTAAAAGCAGAACCTAAAAGGTGAAAAGTGTTCAAAGAAGGGTACTTTTGCAGCTATCTGGATGTATCTGCCATCTGTCGAAAGTGTGTTTTTAAGCGAAAATCCGGGAGTATCATGTAAATGTAAAATCGGATACAAAACAGAAAAATAGCGCTTGAATTGTAACGACAAAAGCGTTACAATATAAGGGACAAGGAGGTGTGAACATGGAAAAAACAGCAACATTGAACTTAAGAGTAAATCCAACGGTTAAAGAACGAGCAGAAAAAGTATTGTCCCAGTTAGGTGTTCCCATGTCAACAGCGATTGATATGTATTTAAACCAGATCTCTCTTACTGGTGGAATTCCATTTTCTGTTTCTTTACCAAAAGCACCAGTATCGATTCACGCAGATGCCATGACAACAGAAGAACTCCATCAGAAATTGGAAAAAGGTTATAACGATATAGCTGCAGGAAGAGTACAAAATGCAGCGGAAGCGTTTGCAAAATTCAGGGAGAATCATTGATATGAAACACTATACGGTTGAGATTACAAATGAAGCATTGGCTGATATGGAGCAGTTATATAATCACATCGCTTATGTTCTTCAGGCACCGGAAAATGCAATGGATCAATACAACCGGATTGCAGATGCCATTTTGACATTGGATACGCTGGCTGAGAGAATCCGTATTATGGAATCAGAGCCAGAACGGGGCAAAGAGATGAGAAGATTGTTGGTAGACAATTACTCTGTCTTTTTTGCATGAAAGAGAGGAAATTCATATGAGAAAATTTTATACAGCAGAAGCAGTAACAGAAGGATACCCGGACAAAGTGTGCGACCAGATCGCAGATGCGATTTTAGATGTGTGTCTAAAAAATGATGCGGATTCCAAGGTGGCTTGTGAAGTGCTTGCCACGAAGGGAATTGTCATTGTTGCAGGAGAGATCACCAGCACCTATGAACCGGATGTGTTTGGTGTAATCCAGAAAGTATTGTCTGAGGTGGGATATTCCAGCGAAGGAGTTGCCATGGATACGTTTGTCCATCAGCAGAGTCCGGACATTGCCAATTTGCAGCAATGCAAAAGAAAACCAGAGGTCAATCCTCTGGCTCTTTTACCGTATAAATCGTTTCACCTGAATTATTCACAGCTGTGCCGTGAAAGTGGCTGAAAGCCACATAGTTACTG